>NZ_JANZYP010000104.1 GCF_025506355.1 Sphaerisporangium corydalis | reverse complement strand
CCGCACCCCCCGTTCCTTCAGCTCCGGTGGATAGCGACGCTGGGCAGGGTGAGGGGAACTGGATCGACCTGACATGGACTCCATCCTTTCCAACCGATGAAGTCTCCATCAATCCCGGCGCGGTTCACTATGCCACCCTGCCTGGCTATGTGCTGGTCGCGCCCAAGGCTCATGTTGAGCATGTGGTCCGTGATCTGGACGAGGAGAGGTTCCTCGACCTGATGCGCAGGATTCGCAAGATCGCCTTGGCCGTCGAAGCGGCGGTGCCGTGCGAGCGAACCTACGTGTTGTCGCTGGGCAGTCAGCGGGGCAACTCCCATTTGCACTGGCACATCGTGGCGCTGCCTCCTGGGGTGCCGTACGAGCGGCAGCAGTACCACGCGCTCATGGCGGAGAACGGGATCATCGAACGGACTCCGGAGGAGGCGGCTGACCTGGCGGCCCGGATTCGTGCTGAGCTGGCCAGGTTGCCGGAGTAGGTGCGTATCGATCCACTGGGGTGCCGTCTCGCCTACTGGGCTGCCTACTCGGTCACCCGATCTGGCTTACTGGACAATCCTCCCCAGCCGGGTACGCCGTCTCTGTTCATTGAGGTGGAGCACGTAGGTAGGGGAGATAGCCCTTGGGGTGGCCGTCGGCTGGTGGTGTCAGGTTAGGTGGCCGGAGTGGTGGAGGTGGTCGAAGATGGTTTGGTCTACGGGGGATACGCGGGGGCGGTCGGCGTAGGTGAGCCAGGTTACTTCTTCGATCTCGCTGCTGGGGGTGGGGGTTCCTTGGTGGTCGGCGGTGTAGCAGGTCATTTGGACCGTGATGCCGTCGGTGTGGCCGTGGGCTTGGGCGTGGAAGGTGCCGATGTGGGTCGCGCCTGCCGGGATGATGGTGACGGCGAGTTCTTCGTCGATTTCTCGGATGAGGGTGTCGAGGTCGGTTTCGCCGGGTTCCCGTTTGCCGCCGGGAAGGTAATAGACGTCCTTGCCGCGTGATCGGGTGCTGAGGATCTTCCCGTCGTGAAGGTGAATCCAGGCGACTTTGTCGATGACGGTGGTCATGTTCTCTCCAGTCGATGGTGGTGGGTGGTCCCGGCCATCTCTGGTCCGGTCATGGTGTGGGCTTGCTCCGGGTGGTGTTCACGCCTCGGCTGTGGTGTTCGTGCTGGCGCTCGGCTCGGTGAGGTGTGGGTAGGAGGATTCCTACGGGGTGGGGTGGAGGGGTGGGAGGATCACTTCGTTGAGTACGGTTGTGGCGGTTGGCTGGTCGGGGATGTTGTACTGGCCGGCGGTTATGGCGACCACGAGGTTTAGTGCGGGGGCGATGTAGAGCCGCTGGCCGCCGTTGCCGAAGGCGCCTGTCCAGGTGTCGCCCGTGTACCACTGGTAGCCGTAGTGGAAGCCCTCGTCGATGCGCACGTGGGGGTGGAGTGCGGCCGTCAGCCAGGATGTGGGGACGAGGTCACGCCCTTCGTCCAGGACGAGAAGGCCGATCGCCAGGAGATCGCGGGGGGTCAGGCGGAGGCCGGAGGCCGCCAGGGCGCGGTCGTCGGCGCCGGTGGACCATTCCCAGGATGTGATGCCGAGGGGGTCGAACAGGCCGGCGCGGGCGTATTCCTCCAGGGGCAGGCCGGTGCCCTTCTCGATGAGGCGCGCGAGCAGCGCCGATGCGCCTCCGCAGTAACTCCAGCGGACGCCGGGCTCCGCCACGATCCGCTGTTCCAGGATGTAGCGGTAGCGGTCGGGGGCGAGTTCCATCGCGATCTCGCTGTTGGCGGCGCTGGTGTAGGGGACGTCCTCGTTCCAATCCAGGCCGAGTGTCATGGTGAGCGCGTGCTCGACGGTCAGCGCGGCGCGCCGGGGGTCGGCCGCGAGGTCCGGATACTCAGGGAAGTACGGGAGCAGCGTTTCGTGCGGTTCGGGTACGTGCCCGTCGGCCAGGGCGATGCCGTACAGGAGGCCGACGACGCTCTTGGTGACCGAGCGCATGTCGTGCAGGGTGCCGGGGGTGAAGCGCACGTGGCCGAGGGGTTCGTTCAGCTTGAAGTCTTCGCCCTCGCCGTAGTGTTCGAGGATCACTTGGCCGCGCTGGACGGCGACGACCCCGTGAAGGCCGGGAGCCCGGTTCCCCTTGATGACCTCGGTGAGACGCTCCGCAGGAGTGCGGATCCGGGTAGGAGGGTCAGAGGCCGGAGGGGCTGAGGCCGGAAGGTCCGAGGCCGGAAGGTCCGAGGCGGGGCGGTCCGCTGGGGGGCGGTTGTTCATGAGGCTGTTTTATCGCAGGTGGTCAGTTCAAGGGGGACCAGGCGCCGGCGAGGACGCGGGCTACGACGGTGTTGAGGACGCGGATGCCGCGGGTGGAGCCGGGGTTCAGGTCGGTGAGTTCGCGGACGCGCTGGAGGCGGTAGTCCAGGGTGCGTGGGTGGATGTGCAGTGAGGCGGCGGCGCGCAGGCGGTTCATGTCGCAGCCGTAGTAGACGTCCAGGGTGGTGACGAGGTCGGGGCCGTTGGAGAGGCGTTCGGCCACGCCGCGCAGCCACTCGTCGATCTGGGGCAGTTGCGCGGTGCCGAGTTCGACGAAGACGTCGGCGAGGGCGTACACGCGGCGCGGTACGGGCTCGATGGGCGCCATCTGGCTGACCTGCCGGGCCAGGGTGAGCGCGCCGGCCAGGGCGTGGACGCGGGCCGTTGCCGTGCCGACCGAGCACGGCCGGCCGATCGTCTCGGCGAAGTCGTGCGCCAGGGTGAGCGCGCGGTGCTCGGCCGCCGCGGGGACGCCGTCGGTGTCGGGCACCAGGCCGACGAACTCCTCGGGTGCCGGCCAGGCGAGCGGCATCCGGTCGCCGTCGATCAGGATCTCGATGACCTCGTCCCGCAGCCGGTCCATCCAGCGGAACGGCCGTCCCGCGATCCGGACGACGGTCACGACGTACCGTTCGGGGACGGGCATGCCGAGGTTCCTGGCGAGTTCGGGCGCCGCGGGGTCGTTGGCGAGCAGCATTTTGGCGAGCAGCTGGACGCGGGTGACGAGCGGCAGGAAGCGTTCCTGGCCCTCCATGTAGCCGCGGGTGTAGGCATTCTGGGCGTTGAGTCCCTGCGGGGCGAGCCAGCCGAGCATGAGCATCAGGGCGTCGAGGTCGTTGGTGCCGGCGGCGTCGTGGATCTCGTGCAGGGTGAGGGTGGAGTGCAGGACGAGGACCTGCCGGTGCGAGGTGAGGGACACCCCTTTCTCGCCGCGTTCCTTGCCGACCGCCGCGATGTACGCGAGGTCCTCCGCGCTGAAGGGCTGGTTGTCCTCGGCGAGTTCGAACGTGCGGCGGCGCAGGACCACCGCGAACTCCAGGAGCGAGGTGCCGCCCCGGGGGCCGCTGGAGATCATTCGGAAGTCGGCCAGTTCGCGTTCGTAGACGTCGGCCGCGCGGCGGGCGTTGGCGTCCACCCGGGTTCGCAGCAGGTGGAAGAAGTCTCCCATGCCAGGCCTCCC
Source organism: Sphaerisporangium corydalis (assembly GCF_025506355.1). Classification (GTDB taxonomy): domain Bacteria; phylum Actinomycetota; class Actinomycetes; order Streptosporangiales; family Streptosporangiaceae; genus Sphaerisporangium; species Sphaerisporangium corydalis. Next base: position 16,764 of record NZ_JANZYP010000104.1, on the reverse strand, counting down.
CGTCAGTCAGGGACGTAGGCCGCCAAGGATAGTACCGACTAACTGATCCGCATATGCCGCCTTATGCCCAGAAAAGTCCGAAACTCGGGTTTCTGGTGTCCGGTTGTGGATGGTCACGAACCCATCGAAGTTTTCGGCGGCCCCCCATACCGACAATTTACGGCAATTCGTGAAAAATGATGAAATGTGTGGTTTGTGCTACGTGATTTCACGCAGTCATACCTACTGTTGTGCTGCCCTTCACGGACGCGAAAACCCGCCACTCCCCGTTAAGGGCTCACCCCTTGCCACCACGCGAGCCATGGCCGCCCGCGCAATGGAAGGAAGGCATGCGTGCCCGAGCTGATTGGCATCGACGAGTGCGAAAGCCTGACCGCACAGCAGGTCCACGACATGTACGGCAAGTACGTCAGCCGCAGCCAGGTCTCCCTGATGACCTCCTTCGGATTCGGCCGTGAACTGGTCGAACGCGCTGAGGGCATGTGGATCTGGACCCGCGACGGCCGCAGGATCCTCGACTTCACCGGAGGGGTCGGCGTACTCAACCACGGCCACAACCATCCGCGCATCCTGGCCGCCCGCCGGCGGTTCCAGGAGAGGCGGCGGATGGAGGTGCACAAGACGTACTTCTCACCGTACGTAGCCGCGCTCGGCCACAATCTCGCTCAATTGCTGCCCGGGGATTTGAACATGTCGTTCTTCCCGAATTCCGGCGCGGAGGCGGTGGAGGGCGCCGTCAAATTGGCGTACAAGTATCACAAGGGTAAGCGGCACCGGATACTCAGGTCCGACATCGCATTCCACGGGAAACTGCTCGGATCCGGTGGTCTGACGGCCGCCGGGCAGAACCGTTTCGGTTTTCCCACGATCCCCGGCATCGGCGTCTTCACCTACGACGACCTGGCGTCCGTGCGCGAGGCGGTCGCCGCCGCGCGCCGTCCGGACGGCCGGTGCGACGTGTACGCGATCCTCGTCGAGCCGTTCAGCGCGTCCACCATGCGCTTCTGCTCGGAGGAGTTCCTGCGCGGGCTGCGCGAGATCTGCGACGCCGAGGACATCGTGCTGGTCTTCGACGAGATCTACACCGGCTGGGGCAAGACCGGCAGCCTGTTCTACTTCACCCGCCACCCCGGCCTCGTCCCCGACGTGGTGACCACGTCCAAGACCTTCGGCGGCGGCAAGTCGTCCATCTCCGCCTTCGTCGCCAGGGAGCCGGTCTTCCGCAAGGCGTACGACAACCTCACCGACTCCCTTCTGCACAGCACCAGCACGACCTACTACGGGTTCGGGGAGGAGACCGCTACGGCCATCGAGGCGGTGAACATCGCCGTCGAGGACGACTACCCCGCCCGTGCGCGCGAGATAGAACGCGTGCTCGCTCCCGGTCTGGACCGCATCCGCAAGGAACATCCCGAAGCGGTCGCCGAGGTGCGCGGCGCCGGCGCGCTGTACGGGATCTTCCTGGACGGCGGGCCGAAGATCCTGGACCTGGTGGCGAGGATCGCCCCGGCCGGCCTGGCCCGCGACCCCAACTTCCGGATCAAGCTGATCACCTGCGCGGTCGTCGACGCCCTCTACCGCGACCACGACATCTACACCTACTACACCCTCAACGGCCGCAACCCCCTCGTCGCGGCCCCCGCCGCGGTGGCCGAGCCCGCCGACGTCGAGTACTTCCTGGACGCCCTCGACCAGACCCTGGCCAAAGGACTCACCCGGCTGGTCAGCCGCTTCGTACGGGAGAAGGTGGCGCCGCGATGGCCGTCCGGGTCGTAGTGACGGGCAGCAGCGGGATGCTCGGGAGCACGCTGGCCCGGCACGCCGCGCTCGCGGGGTACGAAGTCCTGGGCGTGGACCTGCGCCCGCCGGCCGGCCCGGCGCCCGCGTGGCCGTACCGCGTGGGGGACATCAGGGACACCTCGCTGATGGACGAGGCGATGGCCGGGGCGGACGCGGTCGTGCACTGCGCCGGCGCGCTGCCGAGCTACCCGGCCGACCAGATCCGCGAGGTGATCGTCGGCGGCACCCGCAGTCTCCTCGCCGCGGGCCGCCGGGCCGGTGTGCCGCGCGTCGTCCACGTCTCCTCCACCGCCGTGTACGGCCTGCCCGCCGTGGTCCCCACCCCCGAGCACCACCCGCGCGAACCCGTGGACGCGTACTCGCGCGCCAAGGCGGAGGCGGAGGAGGTGGCCGAGAAGTTCCGGGCGGACGGCATGTGCGTGCCGATCCTGCGCCCCAAGACCTTCCTCGGCCCCGGCCGGATGGGCCTGTTCGCGATGCTCTTCCAGTGGGCCGAGGAGGGCCGGAACTTCCCCGTCCTCGGCAGCGGGGACGTGCGCATCCAGATGCTGGCCGTCGAGGACCTGGTGGCGGCCGTCGCGGACGTCCTGGCGGCCCCCGCGGAGGTCGCCAACGACACCTACAACGTGGCCGCCGCCGAGTTCGGCACGCTGCGGGAGGACTTCCAGGCGGTGCTCGACGCCGCCGGGCACGGCAGGCGCATCGTCTCGCTGCCCGCGCGCCCGGCGCTCACCGGTCTCCGCTTGCTGGAGCGCAGCGGGCTCTCCCCGGTGTACGGCCGGCTGCTGTACAAGCTGCGCGCCGACTCCTACGTCGGCATCGACAAGATCCGGGACCGGCTCGGCTTCCGGCCCAAGCTGTCCAACAGGGACGCCATCCTGCGCACCTACGAGTGGTGGCGGCGGCAGCGGGCGGACCGCTCGCCCCGGGCCACCGGCCGTACCAGCGGCGACGCGTGGCGGCAGGGCGCGCTGTCGCTGGCCAAGGTCTTCTTCTGAGCCGGGCTGGAGGTGGAGAGATGTACGTCGCCGAATCGGCCGGTGCGCACGGAGGGCCGCTGCGTCAGGATCCGCCGCCTGGCCTGGCCGCGGCGGACCGGCCGGCCCTGGTCGTGGACCTGGTACGCCTGGTGCGGCCCCTGCACTCGGCCAAGGCGCTTCTCCTCATGCCGGTCGCGCTCATCGGCGCCTCCCCCTGGACCCTCGCGGCGGTCGGCGGGGTCGCGTGGGCCGCGCTCGCGTTCATCCTGGCCTCCGCCGCCGTCTACGTCGGCAACGACATCGCCGACCGGCACCGCGACCGGCGCCATCCCGTCAAGTGCCACCGCCCGATCGCCGCGGGCCGGGTGCCGGTCTGGGGCGGTTACGTGTACTGCGCCGCCCTGCTCGGCCTGCTGGCCGCCGTGGTCGGCACGGGCCAGGGGACGTACTGGCCGGTCCCGGTGTACCTGGCGCTGAACGTGGCCTACAGCCGCGTGCTCAAGCACATCCCGCTGGTGGACGTGGTGACCGTGGCGCTCGGCTTCGTGCTCAGGGTCGTCCAGGGGTACATCGCCACCGGGGAGCGGGTGGCCGGCTGGCTGCTGGTCACGGTGTTCTCGGTGTCCCTGCTGCTGCTCATCGGCAAGAGGCGGCAGGAACTGCTGGAGGTGGGCGCCGCGCACCGGCCGGCGCTGGCCGGCTACTCGGTGGAGCTCGCCAACGCCCTGCTGCAGATCACCGCGGTGCTCGCGCTGGTCGCCGGCCTGATCTACCTGAACACCGAGGCGCCCTTCGGCCCCGACCACGGCGGGACGGCGATGGTGCTGTCCACGCCGTTCGCCTTGTTCGCCCTGTTCCGCTACCTGCAGATCCAGCTCGCGGGGCAGGGCGGCACCGATCCCGTGCGGGTCCTGCTGCACGACCGCGTCATGGTGGGCGTCTGCGCGCTGTGGATGGCCGTGCTCGCCGCCACGCTCGTCCTCACCCACTATCCCGTCCTGGCCCACGCGATCCTGCCATGAAAGGTGAATCGTGTCCCGATCGTCCGCTTTGGTGTCTGTCATCGTGCCGGTCCACAACGCGGAGAAGACGTTGCGGGCGTGCCTCGCTTCGGCACTGAACCAGACGTACGGCCCGATCGAGGTGATCGTCGTCGACGACGCCAGCACCGACCGGTCCCGCGCGATCGCCCGCGAGCATCCCTGCGCGCTCGTCGAGCGTCCGCGCAACGGCGGGCCCTCGGCGGCGCGCAACGCGGGGGTGGCCGCGAGCGCCGGCGAGATCCTGTTCTTCCTCGACTCCGATGTCGGCCTCGCCCCCGACGCGGTGGGCAACGCCGTCCGGCTGCTGCGGGCCGACCCCGGGTGCGGGTGCGTGTACGGCGTGTACGACAAGGTGCCGCTCGTGGACGACGGCCCCGTGGAGGCGTACCGGATCCTGCACCTGCACTCCGCCCTCACCCGGGGCGTGGGCCTGACCAAGAGCGCGATCTTCGCGCTGGCCGCCGTGCCACGGCGGGTGTTCGACGATGTGGGGCCGTTCGACGAGAATCTGCGCAGCGCCGAGGACGACGACTACAGCGAGCGCCTGCTCGCGGCGTACCGCATCCGGCTCACCGACGCCGTCTCCGGCCGGCACGACGACGCCGACCGGCTGGTGTCCCTGCTCGCCGAGCAGTACCGCCGCGCCCAGCTGATGCCCTTCGCCGCGCGCAACCGGATGCGCAGGGGCGCCCTGAAGATCAACCGGATGACCGGGGTGCTCGCCGCCGCGCTCACCTTGGCCACGCTCCCGATCGGGCCGGCCTGGCCGCCGCTGCTGCCGCTGCCGGCCGCCCTGTTCGTCCTGTTCGCGGTCGCCGACCCGCCGCTGTCCCGCCTCGTGCTGCGGGAGAGGGGGCCGGGGTTCCTGGTCTTCTTCACCGCCGTGCACTTCCTGGTCCACGTGGCGCTGCTCGCCGGGGCCGCCACGGGATGGGTGCGGGCGGCGGCCGACTCCTCCTTCGGGCCGTCCGGGCGCCCGGCGGCCCGGCGCTCGATCGATCCCTCGGAAGGCTGAGCCATGGACCCGCGGCCCCTCGTCACCGCCATCGTCCCCAACTACAACTACGGGCACGTGCTCGGGCTCTGCCTGCGCGCGCTCAAGGAGCAGACGTACACCCCGCTGGAGATCATCTGCGTGGACGACCGCAGCACCGACGACTCGGTCCAGGTGGCGGAGTCGCTGGGGGTCCGCGTGATCAGCACGCCGGCCAACACCGGCGGGGCCTCGGTCCCGAGGAACATCGGCGCCGAGCACGCCCGGGGCGAGATCCTGTTCTTCCTCGACTCCGACGTCGCCCTGGCCCCGGACGCGGTCGCCGCCGCCGTCGCCATCCTGCGGTCCGACCCGAAGATCGGCGCGGTCTGCGGCAACTTCGATCCCGTCCCGCTCATCCGCGACAAACTGATCAAGGAGTACCGCAACCTCTTCCGGCACTACTGGCTCGGCCTGTCGGAGGGGCCGATCAGCGGGTTCCTGCCCAGCGCCATGATCGCCGTGCCCGCCGCGGTGTGGGCCGAGGTCGGGCCCTGGAACCCCGACCTCACCCAGTCCGAGGGCGCCGACGTGGGCGAGCGGCTGGCCGACCGGTACGAGGTGCGGCTGACCTCGGCCGTGCACGGCCGCCACGACGACGACGCCACGCTCGGCATCGCGCTGTGGAAGGTCTTCACCCGGACCCGCGTGCAGGTGCCCTTCTTCCTGCAACGCCGGTACGCGGCCGGGGTGGTCGGCTCGCCGGAGGCCGGGGCGAGCCTGGCCGCCGCGCTGACGGCGGCCACCCTGCCCGTGCCGCTGCTGGCCGGCGCCGTGTGGCCGGTAGTGCTGCCGATCATGACACTGGCCGCCTGGCTGGCCATCGACCGGCGGATGTACCGGTTCGTGTTCGGCGCGCGGGGGCCGGTCTTCGGCCTGTACTTCGTCGCCACGCACTTCCTGGTGAACCTGACCATCGCCGCCGGGGCCGCCACCGGCATCGCCCAGTGGCTGGTGTCGCGGTCGTTCCGCCGCATGTACCGCAAGGCGCCCGCATGACGGCGACGCACGCCGGTCCCGCGGCCTCGCCGGTCCGGCGGCGCGTGTTCGCCGGGCTGCGCGCCGTCTGCTACCTGCTGGTGCTGGGATTCCTCGGCTACCAGGTGTGGCGGGTGAGAGCCGGGCTGGGCGCCAGCCTGCGGGTGGTGGGGTGGGGGAGCGCCCTGCTCGCCGGGGCGCTCGCCGCGGTCGGCGGGGTGCCGGGCTTCTTCGGCTGGCGGATGCTGCTAGCCGCGCTCGGCACCCGGCTGACGCACTCCGCCGCGCTGCGCGTCTTCTTCCTGGCCGGGCTCACCCGCTACCTTCCCGGCGGCGTGTGGCCCGCCGTGGCGCACGCGGCCTCCGCCCGGACGCTGGGCGAGCCGCCGGCCCGGCTCGCCGGGGCGTTCGTGGCCGCCCAGGGGCTCGGCGTGGTCTCCGGCCTCGCCGTCGGACTGCTCGCCCTGCCCTGGCTGGTCGCGGCCGACGCGATCTGGTGGGCGCTCCCGCCGCTGCTCGCCGCCGCCCTGGTCCCGCTGGCCGCGCCGGCACTGCTGACCAGGGCGCTCGGCATCGCCCAGCGGCTCCTGCGCCGCGGCGGCCCGCCCCCCGCCCTGCCCGGGCGCTGTACCCTGCTCGCGGTCACCGGGGTCATGGCGCTCGGCTGGCTGGTCAGCGGCACGCACATCGCCGTGCTCGCCATCGCGCTCGGCGCGCCCGCAGGCGGGGCGATGACGGTGGGCATCGGCGGGTTCGCGCTGGCCGCCGTGGCCGGGATCTTCACCATGGTGATGCCGTCCGGACTGGGCGGACGCGAACTCGTCCTCGGCCTCACCCTGGCCACCCAGCTTTCCGGCTCCGGCCTGGTCACCCTGGTCGCCCTGAGCCGGGTGCTGATCACGGTGGGCGAGATGGCGTCCGCCGCCGCGGTACTCGGGCTGCTGGCCTGGACCGGCCGCGCCGCCCTCCCCACCGGCCACCGTCCGCCCAGGAGCGACCCATGACCGCCATTCCCGGCCCCGCGCGGGCCGTACGCCTGGCCGGGTGGGCGGCGCTGGCCGCGCCCGTCGCCTGGGTGCTGTTCGCCCTGGTCAACTGGGTGGCCACCGGCCGGTTCTGGTGGTGGGGCGGTTCGCTGCCCCTGCTGCTGTTCCTCGCCGCGCCGCCCGTGGCCCTCGCCGTGCCGCTGATGGTGGCGCTCGGCCGCACGTCCCTGTCCCGTACGGACCGGGTCCTAGTCGGCCTCGCGGCGGCCGAGCTGGCACTGATCGTCCTGCACAGGCTGCTCAGCGGGCGGACGTGGGTGTGGCTCCTGCCCGACCTGGCGACGCCGCCGCTGATGTTCGCGGTGCTCCCGCTCGCCCTCGCCGCCGTCGCGCTGCTCAGGATGCGCCGGGCCTCCGTCCTCGCATCAGCGGGCGGACGGTGGGCGCTCAGTCTCGCGCTGGCGGCCCTGGCGCTCGGCGCCGGCGAGGCGGGGCTGAACCCGCGGGCGCTCTGGGCCGGCGGCGGGCCGGCGGCCCCCGGCGCGCTGCGCGTCGTCTCGTGGGACACCCTCGAATGGAACAACGGCGACGACCCCGACCACTTCTACCGCTACCTGACCGGGCAACGCGCCGACGTCTACCTGCTCCAGGAGTGCGTGGACGGCGGCGCCGAGGCCCGGCGGCCGATCCACGACCAGGACCGGCTGCGCCGGGAGTTCCCCGGGTACCACTTCGCGGCCGTCGAAGGCCTGATCACGATCTCGCGGTACCCCATCGTGGCCCAGGCGCCCCTGGAGACCAACCCGCAGCCGCCGCCCGGCGTCCCGTTCCTGAAGGGGTGGAAGCACGGCGCGCTGCGCACGGACCTGCTGGTCGGCGGGCACGTCCTCTCGATGTACAACGTGCACTTCTACGACATGTTCCACCTGTACTACAGCCCGCTGAGCTCGGAGTTCTACCGGTCCATCCGCCTGCTGGACGCCGAGAGAAAGCTCCAGTTCGACAAGCTGGCCGCCGACCTCGGCGGCAACCCCCACCCGAAGCTGGTCTCCGGCAACCTCAACGTGCTGCCGCACATGGGCGACCTCGACCGGCTCGGCCACCTGGAGGACGCGGGGACCGCGGGCACGTCGCCCTACCCGGCGACGCTGACCTTCGCCGGCCTGCGGCTCTGGCGGATGGACTGGACGCTGGTCTCGCCGGGCGTCGGCGTCCAGCGGTACGACCTGCGCTCCCCCGAGGGCATGTCGAGCCACCACCTCCAGGCCGTGACCGTGTCCCCACCGGCCCAGGACACCACCGCGAACCCGATCACCGCAGCGAGGTAGGCAACCGTGAGCGCACCCCTGGTCAGCGTCATCATCCCCAACTACGACCACGAGAGGTCCCTGCCGTTGTGCCTGGCCGCCGTCCAGGAGCAGACCTACCCCGCGCTGGAGATCGTGATGGTGGACGACCGCAGCACCGACGGCTCGGTGCGCGTCGCCGAGTCCATGGGGATCGAGGTGACGAGCACCCCGGTCAACGGCGGGTCCGCGGTGGCGCGGAACACCGGCGCCGAGCGGGCGAACGGCGAGATCCTCTTCTTCGTCGACTCCGACATCGCCCTCGCGCCCGACGCGGTCGAACGCGCGGTGGAGATGCTCTCCGCCGACCGGGGCATCGGCGCGGTGTGCGGCATCGAGGACCCCGACCCGCTCTTCCGGGACAGCAGGGTCGAGGACTACCGCGCGCTCCAGCACCACTACTGGACGACCGACTCCGCCGGGGAGGTGTCGTTCCTGTGGTCGGCCATGTTCGCCATGCGCGCGGACGTGTTCGCCGAGATCGGGCCGTTCAACCTGATGCTGCGGTACACCGAGGAGGTCGACTACGGCCACCGCGTCAACCAGCGCTACCGGATCGTGAGCACGCCGGAGATCCACGGCCGCCTGGACCACGACGCCGAGCTCGGGCCGCTGCTGCGCAAGCTCTTCCACCGTGGCCGGTTCCGCGTCCCGCTGTACGCGAAGAAGCGCCGGTTCGCGCAGGGGTACGAGACGGCGTCGCGGGCCTGGAGCTCGCTGGCGACGCTGCTGGCGGTGGCGACGCTGCCGCTGCCGCCGGCGTTCGGCCCGTGGTGGACCCTTGTTCCGGCGCTGCTCCTGGTCACCTCGCTGGCCTGCGACGCGGGAATGTACCGGTTCGTGTTCGCCCGGCGGTGCCCGGTGTTCGGCGTCTTCTTCGTCGGCGTGCACTTTCTGGTCAACCTGGTGATATCCGCCTCGGTGATCGCGGGTGTGCTGCAGTGGCTGGGCTCGGCCAGGTTCCGCGGCATCTACGACACCCCGCCCGCCGTGACCGTCACATGACCCTCGACGACACCCGCCGCCCCCCAAACGGCGCCGTTGGTGATCGCGTCCCGCCCGATCGGCCTGCCGGGGGCCGGGCCGCTCGGGAGGGCGGTGGCCGTGGCCGGGTCGTTCAGGAGGCCGACGGCCGTGGCCGGGACGCTCGGGAAGCCGATGACCGTGGCCGGGACGCTCGGGTACCGGGCGCTCGTGGGCGGGCCGTCCGGGCGTACCTCACGCTCGGAGCCGCGCTGGCCTGGACGGTGTTCGTCGTCCTGCACCACCTGCTCTCCGGGCGGTTCTGGCTCTGGTTGCTGCCCGACCTGGTGCCCCCGGTGGTCTACCTGGTGATCCCGCTCGTCCTGCTCGTTCCGATCGTCGTGACCGTCGTCCGTCCTGCCGCCGCGCGGCCGGGCGGCGGCAGGTTCCGGTGGGGGTACGGCGCCACCGTGGCCGCCGCGCTGGTCCTGGGCGCGGGTCAGGGCGGTCTGAACCTCGGGGGGCCGTCCGGGGACGGCGGGCCGGTCCCGCCCGGGGCGCTGCGCGTCGTGTCGTGGAACACCGAGTACTGGACGCAAGGGGAGCAACCAGAGCGCTTCTACGCCTACCTGAGATCCCTGCGGGCCGACGTGTACGTCCTGCAGGAGTACATCCACTGGGAGGACGGCGGGCCCCGCTCGATCGACGAACTGTTTTCGATGCGCCGCGAGTTCCCTGGGTTCCACATCGCGGTCCAGGGCGAGCTCGTCACCCTCTCCCGCTTCCCCATCGTGGCGGCCCCGAAGGTCGGCCCGGCCGCGACCCTGCGCCCGGCGTCGCCCTGGCGGTCGGTGTACGACCTGGCGAAGGTCCTGCGGACGGACCTGCGCGTCGGCGCGTCCGTCCTGTCGGTGTACAACGTGCACATCCCCGCGCAGTACAAGGTGGGCGACAACCCGTTCACCTCCCGCTTCTACGCCGATCTGCGCGGCCGGGACGCGCTCCGGCGGGCGCAGTACCGGGGACTCGGCGCCGACGTCGGCGCCAACGGCAACCCGCTGCTGGTGGCCGGCGACTTCAACACCACGGCCGCCATGGGGGACCTGCGCGGGCTCCCCTCGCGGCTCACCGACGCGGGCCGCGCCGCCGCGTCCCTCTACCCGGCCTCGTGGCCCGCCGGGGGACCGGCGTTGTGGCGGCTCGACTGGGCCTTCACCGCCGGTCCCAACGTGCACGGATACGCCTTCCTCGACCCCCAGGGGATGTCCGACCACCGCGTCCAGGAACTGCTCATGTCCATCGAGTCCCCGAGGAGCTGACCATGTCCCGTACACGCCCGCTCAAGTTGCTCCCGCAGTCGGCGTTGCGCCCCACGAGCCCGGTCGACCACCCGGGCTGGAACTACCGCCCGCTGCTCGGCCGCGTCCAGCGGCTCAGGTTCCGCATGATCCTCGGCCTGCTCGACGGCGAGCGTTTCGGCCGGCTGCTCGAGATCGGCTACGGCAGCGGCGTCTTCCTGCCCGAGCTCGCCCTGCACTGCGACGTGCTGCACGGCGTCGACCCCCACCCCATGGCGGACGAGGTGGCCGCCGACCTGGCCCGGCACGACGTCAAGGTCACCCTGACACGGGCGGGCGTGGAGTCCCTGCCCTACGAGGACGGGTTCTTCGACTGCGTGGTCACCGTCAGCGCCCTGGAGTACGTGCCGGCCATCGACGCGGCCTGCCAGGAGATCCGCCGGGTGCTGGCCCCCGGCGGCACGTTGGCGGTCGTCACGCCGGGCGCCACCCCGCTGTGGAACCTCGCCCTGCGCGTGGCCACCCGAGAGGGCCCCGAGCAGTACTCCGACCGGCGCCAGAAGCTCCAGCCCGCCCTGCGACGGCACTTCCGCCTCACCCGCGAACTCCAGACCCCCCGCTTCGGCGGCACCCCCCTGCGCCTCTACACGGCCCTCCGCCTCCGATCGGAGGGGGCGCCCTCGGACTGACGGCGAGGAACACCTCGTACGGGCCGCGAGGAACACCTCGTGCCGACCGCGAGGAGCGCCTCGTGCCGACCGTGGGGGACGATCTCGTACCGACCGGGAGGAACCCCCTCGGGCCGGCCGGGAGAAGGTCCGGGGCCGGAAATTGTCGGCCTGGCCTGGCAGGATGTGTGCGGTCGAGTCCTGGACCACTCCTGAGATGGCGTGGGGTAATTCGGAGGTGCCGTGGTGAGTGACCAGTGGGCGACGCTCGCCGCCCTCGTCCGCTGGCTGGACGCCGCCAACGGGACCGGCGACCAGGAGGCCGCGATGCGGGTGCTGAAGGTGACCGAGGAAGCGGGCGAGGTGGCCGCGGCCCTCATCGGCATGGCCGGGCAGAATCCCCGTAAGGGTGTCACCCACACGGCGGAGGACGTCGCGGAGGAGCTGGTCGACGTCGCGGTGACCGCGCTCGTGGCCCTGCACTCCTTCACCCCTGACCCGGAGGCGATGTTCACGACGAAGCTGGCGGACATCGCCCAACGCGTCCACGCCACCGCCCAGGACACCCCTGACCCACAGCCACCCTGACCGGGAACACCCTCGCCGCGGGGTCGGACGTCGGGTGCCGGCGCGAGAAGAGGCCCGACTGACCACTCACAGCCACCCTGACCGGAACGCCCCTCGCCGCAGGGTCGGAGGTCGGGGTGCTGGCGGGAGGGGAGGCTCGACAGGGTGGGGGGTGGTGTTCGATAGTTCATCGAGTCGCCTTTGCGTGATTCGCCTTTCGCCATCTCCTCTCCTGGAGGGTCGGCTAGCGTCCGAGTAACCCGGATCCACCGCAGAGCATGGGAGGGCTTCGGCAGATGTTCAGGCGCATGGCCGCCATCGCGGCCGCACTCGCCGCCGTCGTCGTGGTCACCGTCACGGTCGCCGTCGGGGTGGGTGACACCCCGGTCGCGATGGCCGCGACCACCACCGTGACGCCGGCCGCGGACACCTACGTCGACAGCACCGCCGTCAACACCAACTACGGGACGTCCGGCCAGCTCGGCGTGGACAACTCGCCGGTCAAGCGCATGTTCCTGAGGTTCGACGTCTCCGGCCTGACCGAGACCGTCACGGGCGCGCGGCTGCGCGTGCACACCGACGACGTCTCCGGCTCGGAGAGCGACAACGGTGGCACGTTCAGGTCGATGAGCGCCCTCGGCTGGGCCGAGACCGGCGTGACCTGGAGCAACCAGCCCGCCATCGACGGCGCGACCCTCGGCTCGCTCGGCGCGGTCGCGCGGAACGGCTGGTACGAGGTCGACGTGAGCGGTTACGTCACCGGCAACGGCACCTTCGGCATCGGTGTCACCTCCTCCAGCGGCAACGGCGCGGACTTCGACTCGCGCGAGAGCGGCACCACCGCCCCCCAACTGGTGATCACGGTCGGTTCCTCCCCGTCGCCGACGCCCACACCCACCACCTCGCCGGGTGACCCGGTGCTGGTCGGCGCGGGCGACATCGCCAGCTCCGCCTCCGGCGACACCGCGACCGCCAACCTGCTGGACGGCATCCCGGGCACGGTGTTCACGGCGGGCGATGACGCCTATCCGAACGGGTCGGCCTCGAACTTCTCCAGCTACTACGCGCCCACCTGGGGCCGCCACAAGGCGCGCACGCGCCCGGTGCCGGGCAACCACGAGTACGTCACGTCGGGCGCCTCCGCGTACTACGCCTATTTCGGCTCGGCCGCCGGTGACCCGGCCAAGGGCTACTACTCCTACGATCTCGGAAACTGGCACGTGGTGGCGCTGAACTCCAACTGCTCGGAGGTGGCGTGCAGCGCCGGGTCCACGCAGGAGCGGTGGTTGCGCTCCGACCTGGTGGCCAGCACCAAGCCGTGCACGTTCGCCTACTGGCACCATCCGCGCTTCACCTCCGGCGCCAACCACGCGCCCGACACGACGGTGGCGCCCCTGGTGCAGGCGCTGTACGACAACAACGCCGACGTGATCGTCACGGGCCACAACCACCAGTACGAGCGGTTCGCTCCGTTGAACCCGGGCGGGCAACTCGACAACACGCGCGGCATCAGGCACTTCGTCATCGGGACGGGCGGCGCCGACCTCTACAGCTTCGGCACGATCCTGGCCAACAGCGAGGTCCGTAACAACAGCACCTTCGGCGTGGTGAAGTTCACCCTGCACCCCAACAGCTACACATGGCAGTTCGTACCGCAGGCAGGCAAGACCTTCACCGACACCGGCACCACCACCTGCCACTGACCGTGCCCCACACCCGGCCGAACGACCCGGCCCACGCGGGACACAACCTGCGCGGGCCCGACCCGTCCGGGTGGAGGGTGCGCGGGCCGGTTTCGCGTGGTTCCGGGGAGACCGGGCCGGGTTCGCGATGGTGAGCGGGCTGAGCCTGCGGGTGCGGGTGGTAATCGCGGTGGTGTCGGTGGCCCTGCTGGCCACCGTGGCCGTCGGGTACGTCCTCCACGCCCGTTCCGGCGCTGCGGGCGCCACCGGATCGGGCCCGGCGGGGGTTGCTGATCCGATTCCGTCAAGGGGCTCTGGATCGAGTCCGGGCGTCGTCACCGGATCGGGGTCCACAGGGGTAACCGGGCCGAGCTCGGCAGGGAGCGGCGGGGCGGGGGGCAGTGGTGGGGGTCGGCTTCGGGTGCTCAGTAATGGGGTGTTGTCCGGCGTGTCGCTTCAGGATCCGGGCGGGCCGAGGGTTCTCACGTCCCAGCGGTGCGACCGTGCTTACGTCGCGGGCGGCACCATCGGCTGCCTGCGTCCGGTGAACCCGATGGGGCTCACCCGGCTGGCCGTCCTCGACCGGGACCTGCGGGAGCGGCGGTCGATCAAGCTGACCGGGTTCCCCAACCGGCTTCGCGTGTCGGACAGCGGCCGGATGGTCTCCTGGACGCTGTTCATCGACGGCCACTCGTACGCCGGGAACGGGTTCTCGACGAGCGCGGGGATCCTCGACACCCGGACCGGGAAGATGGCCGCCTCGCTGGAGGAGTTCGCGGTCACCGTCGACGGCCGGCCGTACCGGGCGGCGGACGTCAACGTGTGGGGTGTCACCTTCACCCGGGACGACAACCGGTTCTACGCCACGATGGCCTCCGCGGGGCACCGCTACCTGGTCGAAGGCGATTTCACCGCGCGGACGCTCCGGTCGGTGGCCGACGGGGTCGAGTGCCCCTCGCTGTCCCCGGACGGTACGCGCATCGCGTTCAAGGCCGCCGTCGGCGGTGATCCCGCCAAGGGGTGGCGGTTGTCGGTGCTGGACCTCGCGAGCGGGAGAAGGGTCGCACTGGCCGAGAGCCGCAGCGTCGACGACCAGGCGCTCTGGCTGGACGATCACGACGTCGCCTACGGGTTGCAGCGCAGCGACGGTGTCAACGACGTGTGGGCCGTCCCCGCCGACGGCACCGGCCAGGCGAGGCTCCTCGTCCCGGGGGCCAACTCCCCTTCGGTGGACATCCCCACCCCGGCAGGCACCACTCCGGGGCCCTGACGGTGTCAGGTGACGGCGCTCTTGCGGGGTGACCAGGTGTCGCAGGAGCCGGGTCTGCCGGAGTGGTAGCCCTTTTCCAGCCATCGGAGCTGGGTGGAGAGCCGCCCGTGGTCACGGACCCATTGCCCGTTGAGAGTGCCCTGGTAGGTCTCCCGGAACTGCCACCACGGGGGTAGCTCGCCGCGCATCGCGTGCAACGCCACGCCCGCCAGGCACTCGGCCTGGAGCTCGAGTCGCCTGGACGCGAGGTCCTCCGCCTTGCGCGTGGCGGAGTTGTCGTACACGTCCCACTCGTAGTCGCTGATGTTCGCCAAGGCCTGGAGATGGTGGCTGTACTCGTGGGCGATCACCTCCGCGATCCAGGGCACCGCCCAGGAGTGGAGCTCGGAGCGGCGGACGATGACGTAGTACGTCCTGGTCTCGTCGCAGTAGGTGCCGTCGGCTCCCTTGGAGGGCATGAGCCCGCACTCCCGGTCTTCGGTGCGGCGCTGGACGAACCTGGCCCTGGGCGGCGAGAACCGGATCCGTGTCCGCCAGAACTCGCGCGCCCAGATCCGGTCCAGGCAGGACGAGATCTTCTTCATGTAGTGCTTCATCGACGCCCAGCTACCCGCCTTGATCGCCGGGAGCGGGCATTTCGCCGTGGCCTTGGGCGCGCCGTAGAGCGGGTTCGCGACGGCCGCCTCCCGGCCGTACGGCCCGAGGAAGTACTCGCCGTCCGCGATCTTCGGGGCCGGTATCGAGGGCGGGGCGGCCAGGCGGGAGCGCGAGGAGGGGGGAGAGGGCGTGGGGGAGGGAGAGGGCGACACCGGCTGCTGCGGCACCGACATGGGGATGGGGTCGTCCAGCGGCTCCGCCGTACAGGCGGTCACGAACGCGCAGACCAGCAGCAGCGGGAGAAGACGGCGCATGATCGTGGAGCTTATGCGGCAAATATTACAAATTACGCATGGCGCCGGAGGTGTGTGCGCGATCGGTATCGCGCCTTGGAGAGCCAGGTCGCGCCGTGAGCGGAGCGTCTTTTCGGGCGTCCGCAACCGGGAATCGGCGGGTCATCCTGATCGGTCCTCTGCCGTCAGCGATCATCGCGATTCCGGCAAACACTATAGTTCACGCGAAGTCGGTTCGCGGCACATGCATCAGACATGCATTAACCAAGCCGTCTTAAGTGCAATTCACCACCTCAACCATAAATAACGCGATTTGTCGCCTCCGCAGACCGAAGGCCGGTACGGGATGCCCAACGAGAGCGAGTAATGGAGGAGGGGTCGTGGAGCCGCGCGGGATGGGGGGAGGTTAGGGATTGGTCAGGTGGCGGAGGACTTGGGTGCGGGCTGGGGGGGTGAGGCCGTTCAGGAGGTGGTCGGCGCGGGGGGTGGGGGAGGCCTTGACCAGGTCGGCGATGGTGGCGGGCGGTACGTAGACGAGGACGCGGCAGGCTCGCTCGATGGGCATCGCGCCGACCAGGGGGGAGGCGGCCGAGGCCAGGGGCATGGTGGTGATGATCCCGGCGGCCGTGCGGATGTCGGCGTGGGCGAGGATGCGCGCCGCCTCGGCGGGGGCCAGCGTCCCGAGGACGGCCGAGGACTCGCCGAGACGCATGTAGTCCAGCGCCTTGCCGGCGCGGGCGGCGGACAGCATCCGCAACACCGAGGCGGTCTCCCGTGGCCTGACCGCCATCTCGTCCAGCAGGCCGCCGGCGATCCTGGACGGGGTGACGGCGAGGACCGAGGCCGCGGTGATGCCCGGCAGCGCGAGCAGGATCGCCGCCGCCACCTTGGGCTTGGCCCGGATCAGCACCTCACGGACGGCCACCGCCGACAGCGGGCCGACGAGCCGCGCGGCCCGTTCGGCCGCCATCACGTCCACCAGCCGAGCCGCTTTCCCAGGTGAGAGCCTCCTGAAGTCCGGCAAATCCGATTTGTTCGGTCCATTCACTCCATCCGCCCCATCCGGTGTACGCGGCGGATGCGATCGCGAAGCCCGCCCCGTCCCGGACGGCGTCCGTTCCCCCGACCCCGAAGGTCCTGGTGAGGCATGCCCACGCCCAGCGGACCCAGGCCGCGGGTCTCCGGGCTGGGACGGCTCGCGGGGCGGGGGTCTGTGGCCGGGGGATCCGGGTTGCGATGGGGCGGGTTTGGAAGGGCGGG
>NZ_JANZYP010000103.1 GCF_025506355.1 Sphaerisporangium corydalis | reverse complement strand
CGGAGGGGGGTGGGTCGGTTGGGTGGGGGTCAGCCGGCCAGGCGGAGCATGGGGGGGTGGAGGAGTTCGGCGGGGCCTCGGCGGTAGAGCATGGCGGGGCGGCCGCCGTCGCGGGTCGTGGTGCGGCCGGCGGGGACCAGGAAGCCGTCGGCCTTGGTGACCTTGCGGTGGAAGTTGCGCGGGTCCAGGGAACGGCCCCAGACGATCTCGTACACCCGGCGCAGGTCGGCGACGGTGAACTCAGTGGGGCAGAACGCGGCGCCGAGCGAGGTGTACTCCAGCTTGGCCCCGGCCCGCTCGATGCCGTCGAGGACGATCCTGCGGTGGTCGAAGGCCATGGTGTCGAGCGAGGACACCGGCTGCCAGCTCATGTGGGCCTCGGTGGGCGCGGGCAGGTCGGGGGCGAGCCCGAGGTAGGCCACGCTCACGACGCGCTGCCGGGGGTCGCGGTCGGGGTACCCGTAGGTCTGGAGCTGCTCCAGGTGGACCGGCGCCCCGGGGAGCCCGGCGCGCTCGGCCAGAACGCGGGACGCGGCGGCCGGCAGGTCCTCCTCAAGCTGGATGAACCCCCCGGACAGCGCCCAGCGGCCTTCGTACGGCGGGCGGTCACGCCGCCAGACCAGCGCGCTGAGCTGCTGGCAGCGCACGGTGAGCACGACGAGATCCACGCTGACGGGAACGCGCGGGACCATGGGACGCACGTTACACCGGGTGGGACGGCCCGAAGACCGTCACGCTCGGCGGTGAACCCTCGAAGACCGTCAGCGGTGGACCTTCGAAGATCGTCACGCTCGGCGGTGAACCCTCGAAGACCGTCAGCGGTGGACCTTCGAAGATCGTCACGCTCGGCGGTGGACCCTCGATGACCGTCACGCCCCGCGATGGAGCCTCGAAGACCGTCACGCCCGGCCGTGGACCGACCGTCAGCGGTGGACCTTCGGTGATCGTCACGGTTGGCGGTGGAGGTAGACCGGGGCGTAGCTCTGGCGGCCGTCGGCGGAGGTGACGTCGACGCGGACCCAGGCGCCCGCCGGGACCGAGGCCCAGTCGACCGGGACCCAGATCCGCTGGACGGCCGCCGGCATGCCCGGGACCGGCGACGGGTCGTGCCAGCCGACGGCCGCCGAATCGGCCACGCGCGGCTCGTCGCCGCCGTACCAGCTCAGCGTGACCGTACCGTCGGCGAGGTTGTAGCCGCGCACCTCGACACCGTCCTGGATGCCCCGGCCGGCCTGGAGGGCCTGGATCGGGATGGGACGGTTCCAGTCGCCGGCGACCTGTTCGGACAGCGTCGGCGACCCGCAGGTGAAGAAGCTGCTCCACTTGTAAGAAATGATCTTCGAGACGTACGGCCCGGCGAACCCGACCGCCGCGTCGAGGCGTTCCTTGTCGGTGGCGCCGCGTTTGCCACCGGCCTCGCAGGCGCCGTCGCCCTTGGGCTCGAACGCCTCCACGTTGGCCCAGAGCTGGACGTCGTCCCCGTCGGCGCGCAGTTCCCCGATGGCGTCCGACATCGCCCGGTAGTAGTCGCGCGTGGAACCGTAGTAGGCGTCGCCGTAGGAGGTGTCGCCGACCACGGGTTCGAGCCGGCGGTCGACCTTCTGACTCTTCAGGTTGGGCCAGTACAGGCCGACCTTGCCGGTGCCCCGGCTGTCCTGGGGGGCGATGATGCCGACGCCGGTGCCCGCGAGCACCTTGAATCCGCGTTTGACCTGCTCGGGGGTGGAGGTGAACTTCTTGCCCCTGCGCGCGTCGAGGTACGGGCTGACCATGATGGGCTTGCCGGGCAGTTCCTGCTGCACGATGTCGTGCTGCTCGGCGTACACCTGCAGGGTGGTGACCACCGTCGGGTCGGGCCAGTCCCTGAGCTGGAGCTCGAAGGGCTGGTACACCCCGCCGAGCGAGGCGCGCTCGTCGAAGCGGTCGCCGTAGTCCTGCAGGATGCGCCGGGTGAGGGTGGTGAGCGTCCCGATGTGCCGGGGGTCGGCCTTGGTGGGCTCGACCCGGTCGCGCGGGGCGAGCGGCAGCGCGGGGAACACCTTCATCGCGAAGCGGTCGGCCAGGTCGAGGATCTCGGTCAGGCTGTCCTTGACCGCCCCGTCGACGAGGATGAGGTGGTAGCCCTTCCCCTTGGAGGTGAAGTCGCACGTCGCGTCGTCGGACCCGTCGTCAGGGGCGAGCACCCTGTAGTACACGTCGGTGCCCACGGTGACCGTGTGCTCCATCTGCGGGCAGCGGAACAGGCCGGGCCCGAACGCCTCGTCGGTCCGGTAGACGTACGTCCAGGTGATGCGGTTGCCCGGGTTGGCGGCCTTGAGGGCGGATTCGGCGGCCTGCACGCAGGTCATGCCGTTCTCCTGGCACTTCCCGAAGCGCGCGTCCGGCTCCTTGCCCTCCGCGTCCAGCACCATCCCGTCGTCGTCCACGGCGCGCGGCTGCAGACCGAACCCGAGGCGCACGACGGTGTCGCCGCCGACCTGGTGGATGGCCTGGAGCTGGCTGCGCCACGTGCAGTGGTCGGAGGTGGGGACGAGCCAGTAGCCGGTGACGGCGTACGGGGTCGGCGTCGTGGTGTCGAACGTTCCACAGGGATCGCTGAAGACGCTGGTCGACGGCGTCGGAGTAGCCGGTTTCGGTGACTTCGACGGCTTCTGTACCGGTGTGGTGATCGCGGTCCGGGAACCGCCTTGAGAGTCCGGCAAGATGATGACCAGAACCGCGACAGCGGTCAGAAGAGCCGCTCCCAGGAGCAGAGTGAGCCCGCGCACCTTCAGGAGATTACCGTCCTTAAGTTGTGGCCCTGATAAAGGGGGATCAAGGCCCCATCGTCGCCCAGGTCGCCCTTCCGGCGCCCAGAACCTCCATGGGAGCGCGGGCACCGCGTGCTCGCGACTCCGCCGTCACGTGCCCCGGAACACCGTCGTCACGCATCCGAGGGGCTCAAAGGTCCGAGGGTGCCCGACGGTGTCGTCCGTGTGTGCGACGCGCGCGGCCGGGGCCGCGCGCCGTCAGGGCTACTTCTTCACACCTGCCCACGCCTCGAGCTGGCTCACGAACCTCCGGGCGGAGTTCGGCCAATGGTGGTTGGCACGCGCGGCGGCGTACCCTCGCGCCCCGGCGGCCCGGCGCTCCTCCGGATCGTTCCGCAGCCGCAGGACGGCGCGCATCACGGCCTGCGGGTCGCGCCAGGGCACGACCACACCGCTCTGGTAACGCTCCACCAGCTCGACGGCCCTCGGGGACGGAGTGGTGATCACGGGTATGCCGTGCGCCATGTACTCCACGATCTTGGTGGGCATGGAGTGGCGGTAGTTCGGCTCGTCGTGCAGCAGCGAGAGCCCGGCGAGCGCACCGTCGAGCCGCTTGAGCGCCTCGTCGTTGGGCATGAAGTCACGCCATTCGAGCACCCCGTCGGCGACGGCCTGGTTCAGCATGGGCCTGCTCTGCGGGTCGGCGTACCCGATCAGCTCGACCGCGACGCGGTGCGGCTGGAGCAGCCTGCCCACCTCGATCGCCTCGCGCACGCCCCGGGCCTCCGACAGCCACCCGAGGTACACTACGCGGTCGTCCGCGGGCTCGCTGACGTGGTCGGGCACCCAGGTCTCGTTCGGCACGACCAGGTGGGCCTGGCGGAACCGCCCGGCGTACGCGGTCTCGGCGAGTAACAGGTGGAGGTGGCGCTCGGCCGTGCCCTCGAGCAGCCGGGCCAGGAAGCGGACCGGCGGGCGCAGGAAGGACGGCAGCCACGGCTTGAGCGACAGCGTGGCGGGCGTGTCCTCGTGGACGTCCCACACCACCGGAGGCCTGCGCCGCACGCCCGCGACCGCGAGCAGCAGCTCAGGGTCGTGGATGAGCGCCAGGTCGACCTGGCCGCGCAGGCTCTTGAACAGCTTGCGCGCCGCGCGCACCGCGTGCAGCCGCTTGCGCTCCGCCGCCCTCGGCAGGTCCACACCGGTGACCCACGACCGCGGCATCACGCCGCGTGCGGTGTACGGCGCGGCGTACGTGACGGCATGACCGGCGTCCACGAGCGCGCGGATCTGCCGGTGCAGGATCCGGGCGTCCTCGGGGTGGTGGACCACCGTCATGACAAGCACATGCACGCGCCGAACCTCCGCCCGTCAGAGCCGCTCGACGCGTTCGCCCTCGGAGAGGACGCCCCGGGTGTCGAGAAGTAGATGCGCTCGTTTCTCCACCATGTCGAGGTCGAACTCGGAGTGCTGCTGGAGCAGGACGGTGACGTCCGCGCGCTCCACCCCCTCCGCCAGGTCGTCCTCGCGTGGCACTTCGACGCCATCGACCGACCACCGCTTCACGTGAGGGTCGGCGAAGACCAGTTCGGCCCCGAGGTCGCGGAACGCCCGCGCGATCGGGACCGCCGGAGTCTCGCGCTCGTCGGCGATGTCCGGCTTGTACGTCACGCCCATGAGCAGCACGCGGGAGCCGTTGACCGGCTTCCTCGCGCGGTTCAGCAGGCGCTGCACCCGGGCCACGACGTACGCCGGCATCCGCTCGTTGATCTCCTGTGCCAGCTCCACGAAGCGGAACGGGTAGCCGAGCTTGCGCACGGCGTGGGAGAGGTAGGAGGGGTCCACCGGGATGCAGTGGCCGCCGACGCCCGGTCCGGGCAGGAACTTCTGGAAGCCGAAGGGCTTGGTCGCGGCGGCCTCGATGGACTCCCAGAGGTTCACGCCCAGCTCGTCGCAGAAGATCGCCATCTCGTTGACGAGGGCGATGTTGACGTGCCGGTAGGTGTTCTCCAGCAGCTTGGCCATCTCGGCCTCGCGGGTCCCGCTGACCGTCACGACCTGCTCGATGAACCGCGCGTAGAACGCGGACGCGCGGTCGCGGCACGCCTCGGTGTACCCGCCGACGACCTTGGGCGTGTTGCGCAGGCCGTACTTGGAGTTGCCGGGGTCGATGCGCTCGGGCGAGAAGGCGAGGTGGAAGTCGGTGCCGGCCGTCAGCCCCGAGGCCTCTTCGAGGATGGGGCGGACGACGTCGTCGGTGGTGCCGGGGTAGGTCGTCGACTCCAGCACGACGAGCGCGCCCCGCTGGAGGTAACGGCCCACCGCCTCGACGGCACCCCGCACCGCCGACAGGTCGGGACGGTGGTCCTCGTCCAGCGGCGTGGGGACGCAGATGACGATGGTCTCGCTGGCGGCGAGCACCGCCTGGTCGAGGGTGGCCGTGAAACCGTTGG
Source organism: Sphaerisporangium corydalis (assembly GCF_025506355.1). Classification (GTDB taxonomy): domain Bacteria; phylum Actinomycetota; class Actinomycetes; order Streptosporangiales; family Streptosporangiaceae; genus Sphaerisporangium; species Sphaerisporangium corydalis. Next base: position 15,329 of record NZ_JANZYP010000103.1, on the reverse strand, counting down.
CCAGCATCGAGTCCAGATCGGCGTCGCCCAGGTCGTCGATGTAGGAGCGGCCGGAGGTCAGGGCGTCGACCTTCCGCGCGTCGACGTCCAGGCCGACGACCAGGAGGCCTGCCCCGGTAGCCTCTTTGGCGAGGGGCATGCCCACGTAGCCGAGGCCGATGACCGCGAGATCGTATCCGCTCACGCTGCGACCCGAGTAAGCCCGAAACAACACTGCATGGTGGGAAAGGCTATCTCAACTCCGCACAGATCACGTCTAATGCGATTGAACGCACAGCCAAGTGCAACTATCGGGTTGGTCATCGTCAGGCAATCATCTGGCGACGGATCCGTAGATGGACCGGTACGTCTCGGCGATCCGGCTCCACGTCCGCTTGGCGGCGACCTCGGCGCGGCCCGCCTCGCCCATCTCGGCCCGCCGCGCGGGATCCTCCCGCAGCCCGGTCAGCGCCTTCGCCAGCTCCACCGGATCGCCCGGCGGCACCAGCAGCCCGGCGCCGTCGGATCCGACCAGCTCAGAAAGGGCGGGCAGGTCGCTCAGCACCACGGGCTTGCCGAGCGCCATCGCCTCCACGGGCTTCAGCGGCGTCACCAGGCGGCAGACCCGCAGGTCCTCACGCGGGCAGACGAAGATGTCGATGGCCGACTGGGCCTGTAGCGCCTCGTCGGGCCCGACCCGGCCGGGCAGGATCGCCAGGTCGCCAAGGCCGAGCCGCTCGACCTGCGCCAGCAGCGCGGGCCGCTCGGAACCGTCCCCGACGATCAGCACCCGCACCGGGCTCCCGGTGTCGCGCATCAGCGCGGCGGCCGAGAGCAGCGTCGCGAACCCCTCGTACCCCACGATGCTGGACACCGAGCCGACCACGATCTCGCCGGGTTCGATGCCGTAGGAGGACCGGAACGCCGCGCCGTCGTACCCGGCGGACAGCAGCGAGTCGTCCACGGCGTTGGGCGCGAGGAAGATCTTCTCCCGGGGCACGCCCCGCTCGGCGATCTCCACCGCCATCGTCTCGGCGAGCGTCACCACCGCGTCGGCGGAGCGCATGATGTGCGCCTCGCGATCACGCTGGAGCAGGTGGCGCTCGCTGCCGATCCTGGCCGCGTCGCGCGAGGCCCAGGTCTCCTCAAGGAAGCCCCGCACCTCGTAGACCATGGGCGTGCCGGTGCGCTCGCGCGCGGCGAGCGCCACCGAGCCGTTGCGGTGGTCGGTGGCGGCGTGCAGCACCTGCGGGCGCAGCGTCCTGACCAGCTCGGTCACCTCGCCGGCGCCGCGGATCATCCGCCCTCGGCTCTCGAACGGCACCTCGCCGCTCGGCAGCAGCCGGTGGTAGGGGATCTGGTCGATCTCCTCGTACGGCTCGGCGTCGGCGTGCCCCTGGAGCATGGGCCAGCCCCAGCTCGTCACCACGTGCGGGTCGAGCCCGGCGGCGCGCTGCGCGGTCACGATGCGGTGCGTGCGCACGGTGTACCCGGCCTGGGTGTACGGCAGGGCGTTGGTGACGCAGTGCAGGACACGTCCCGCGACGCGGTCACCGACGATCACCTTGGACTTGGGGGGGATCGGGGTCGTGCCGATCGCGGCCTTTTCGCCCTCGTAGTAGGCGATCCGCCTGCGGATGAACGGCCAGCGCGCGTGCGGCTGGAGCACCTCGATGGCCTTGGTCATCCGGCCGTGCTCGAACTCGGCCTTGGCCGACTCCAGGGGGCCGTCGGCCATGCGCCGCGCGATCTTGCGCGCCGTGACGCGCACGACGCGGGCGACCGGCCACGCGACCTTGCCGACGGCGGGACGCAGGCGTGGGGGCATCGCCTCCGCCGCGGCCTGCGCCACACGCATCGGGTCGGACTTGACCCTGGTGACGAAGACTCTGGAGACGATGACCGGATGCTGGACGAAGCCCTTGAGGAACCCACGCACGCCGGCGCGAGCCGACTTGGGGGAGACCTTCTCAGGCCGGCTGGCCTCGGAAACCACGCGGTGACCGTACCATAGGCAACGCTTGGCCCACCTGGGCATCAGTTGACCCACTCCCGGTTGAAAGGCGAGGTCAATGAGGGAGAACCCCCTCGTGCTGCACGTCCTGGGCGCCCGGCCCAACTTCGTCAAAGCGGCGCCCGTGGTGCGCGGCCTGGCCGGGCTCGGGGTCCGGCAGGGCATCGTCCACACCGGTCAGCACTATGACGCGCTCATGTCCGACGTCTTCTTCGCCGACCTCGGGCTGCCCGACCCGATCGCCAACCTCGGCGTCGGGTCCGGCAGCCACGCCCGCCAGACGGCGGCGCTGCTGACCGGCCTGGAGGAGATCGTCCTCACGCACCGGCCCGACCTGGTCGTGGTCTACGGCGACGTCAACTCCACGCTCGCCGCGATCCTGGTCTGCGCCAAGCTGCACGTGCCGACCGCGCACGTCGAGGCGGGCCTGCGGTCCTTCGACCGGGAGATGCCCGAGGAGGTCAACCGCGTCGTCACCGACGCGCTCGCCGACATCCTGCTGGTGACCAGCCCCGACGGGCTGTCACACCTCGCCGCCGAGGGGATCGCGCCCTCCAAGGTCCACCTGGTCGGCAACCCGATGATCGACAGCCTGTTCTCGGCGCTGCCGAAGCTCGACCCCGCACCGATCAAGCAGCGTCTCGGCCTGCCCGAGCGGTACGCCGTCGCAACCCTGCACCGGCCCGGGAACGTCGACGACCCCGAGTCGGCCCGCGAGCTGGTCGAGGCGGTCCTGGCGGTGGGCGAGCAGGTGCCGATCGTGGTGCCGCTGCACCCGCGCGGACGCGAGCGGCTGGCCGAGGCCGGCCTGGTGAACGGGGCCAACCTCACGATCATCGACCCGCTGGGGTACGTGGAGTTCCTGTCGCTGGTGCGGGGCGCGGCGCTGGTCGTGACCGACTCCGGCGGCGTGCAGGAGGAGACGACCATGCTGGGCGTCCCGTGCCTGACCGTGCGCCCGAACACCGAGCGGCCCATCACGATCACCCACGGCACCAACCGCCTGGTGACCCCGGCGACGCTGCCCGCGGCGGCGTCCAAGGCCCTGGCCGACGGCGCGGCGACCCCGAGCGGGGAGCTTCCCCCGTTGTGGGACGGCGCGGCCGGGCCGAGGATCGCCCGCGTGATCGAGGCGTGGCTGCGTGGCGGCAACCTCTCCCCCGCCGCCCAGGCGGCGCCGGGGACGGCCTCCTGAGCTGGACGTTCAGCCGGAAACGTCCAACTTTTTCGGCAAAAGCCTTACGATCGGACATTCCCGGGCATTGAGCCGGAGCTCGTAGAGCTCGCGGAGCTCGCGATACGAGGGAGCGAATCGGGACCATGGGCGACAGCGACCAGCAAGATCCGGAAGAGCCGCGCTTCCGGCGACTCGGGGCCGTGAACTGGCTGCCCGAGGAGCGCAAGGCCTTCGAGCGCTACGAGGACCGCATCCGCGACCTGGAGCGGCGCCTCGCCACCGCCGAGGCCCGGGCGGAGTACGCCCAGTGGCAGCTCTCGGCGACCAAGGCCCAGCGGCCGTACCGCGTCAGCACCGCGCTCGCCGGGGTCAAGCGCCCCGCCAAGCTCGTACGGCTGCCGCGCGACCTGTCCAAGGCGCTGAAGCCCAAGAAGGCCCCCAAGGCGCCCGCCACGGTCACCGCGAGCGGCGTCGCGATCGACGCGGCCCTCGCCCACGCCCCCGAGGTCAAGATCCCGAACCTGGCCTGGCCGGAGGGCCCGGTCAACCGGCCGGACCTGAAGGTCGCCGTCATCCTGGACGACTTCTCCCGGATGGCGTTCAAGTACGAGTGGGACCAGATCGAGTTCGGGCTGACGGACTGGCGGGAGATCTTCGCCGAGAACCGCCCCGACGTGCTGTTCTGCGAGTCGGCCTGGCACGGCAACCAGGGCCGCTGGCGCTACCAGATGACCGGCACCAACGCCCCCAAGCAGGAGCTGCGCGACCTGGTCGCCTGGTGCCGCGAGCAGGGCGTCCCCACGGTCTTCTGGAACAAGGAGGACCCGCCGAACTTCGAGTTCTTCATCGACACGGCCAAGCTGTTCGACGTCGTGTACACCTGCGACGGCGACATGGTCCCCAAGTACCGCGAGATATTGGGACATGACCGGGTGGAGGTGCTGCAGTTCGCGGCACAACCCCGCGTGCACAACCCGATCCAGACCAAGCAGGGCCGGCTGTACGACGTGGTCTTCGCGGGCATGTACTTCCGCGACAAGCACCCCGAGCGGCGCGAGCAGATGGAGACCGTGATCGCCCCGACGCGGGAGCTCGGCCTGCACATCTTCGCCCGCAACGAGAAGGCCGGCGACAAGTACGCCTGGCCGGTCGAGTACCGCCCGCACATCGTGGGCGAGCTGCCGTACGAGCAGATGCTGGCCGCGTACAAGATGTACAAGGTCTTCCTGAACGTGAACTCGGTCATCGACTCGCCGACCATGTGCGCCCGGCGCGTCTTCGAGCTGTCCGCGTGCTCCACCACCGTGCTCTCCGGCTGGTCACGGGCCATCGAGGGGACCTTCGGGCCGCTGATCCCGATCGCCCACACGCAGGAGGAGGCCTACAACCAGGCCCTCTACCTGATCAACAGCCCCGAGCTGCGCGCCCGCCAGGCCCACCTGGCCATGCGCGAGGTCTTCGACAAGCACCTGTTCACCCACCGCGTCGACCAGATACTCGCCGCGCTCGGCCGTCCCGTCGTCCCCCGGACCAAGACCGTGTCGGTCGTGCTGCCCACCAACCGGGCCGGCCAGCTCGAACACGCCATCTCCCAGGTCGCCCGCCAGCGCCACCGCGACCTGGAGCTGATCCTGGTCCTGCACGGCCTGGACATCGACCCCGAGGTGGTCAAGGACAAGGCGCTCGGCGCCGGGATCCCCGCCGTCAAGGTGCTCACCGCCGCCCCCGCGCTCACGCTCGGCGAGGTGCTGAACGTCGGCATCGCCCAGGCCGACGGCGAGTACATCGCCAAGATGGACGACGACAACCTGTACGGCGCGCACTACCTGTCCGACCTGCTGCGGGCCTTCGACTACGCCGACGCCGAGATGGTGGGCAAGGGCGCCCACTACACGTACTTCCCCGCGACCAACTCGACCGTCATGCGCCTGCCCGGCCTGGAGCACCGCTACGCTCACCTGGTCCAGGGCGCCACCATCCTGGCCAAGGCCGGCCTGCTGCGCGCGTTCCCGTTCGAGGCGGTCAACGCGGGCGAGGACACCCGGCTGGTCCGCCGGTGCAAGGAGGAGGGCGTCCGCATCTACTCCGCGGACCGCTTCAACTTCGTCTACATGCGCGGCGCCGACGCCTCCGCCCACACCTGGAAGGCCCAGGACTACAAACTCACCCGCAACGCCCAGTTCTCCTTCGCCGGCCACCCCGAAGCCCATGTGATGATCTGACCGGCCTTTCGCCGGGCCTGATCAGGCGCTCCAGAGATACTATCGCCAGCGATACTATTCTCAGGAGAAGTATATGAGCAGATTCGTCGGGCGAGAGGCGGAGCTCGCCGCCCTGGGAGGTTGCTCGACCGGGTGACCTCGGGCGATCTCCGGCCGGGGCGGTGCGTGCTCATGCGCGGGCGCGGACGGATCGGCAAGTCCGCCCTGGCGGAGGAGTTCGTGAGCCGCAGCGGCCTGCCCTCCCTGTACTTCACCGCGGCCCGCGCGAGCGCCGAGCAGGAACTACGGCAACTCCTCGACGACGTCGCGTCCTCCGACCTGCCGCACCGCGCGCTCTTCACCCAGACACCCCCGGCCAACTGGAACAGCGCGCTCCAGCTGCTCGCGGACGCGATCCCCGACGACTCGCCGTCCGTACTGGTGATCGACGAGGTCCCGTACCTCATGGAGCGCGTCGACGCGTTCGAAGGGATGCTCCAGCGGGCCTGGGACCGCTTCCTGAGCCGCAAGCCCGTCCTGCTGATCCTCATCGGGTCGGACCTGTCGATGATGGAGGCGCTGAACAGCTACGACCGGCCGTTCCACCAGCGGGGCACCGAGATGGTGATCAAGGCCCTGAACCCCGCCGAGCTCCAGGAGATGCGGCTTACGGCGATCAGCGTGGGATGTCGGTTCGGGGTGTCCCGGAGAGGGCGGATGGCTCGTTGCGCGCGTCGAGCCGGATGGGATGTGGGCGGCGGGCCGTGATCCAGGCGAGCAGGAGGAGGCCGACGAAGAGGATGCCGGAGAGATCCACCGTGATGCCCAAGTAGTCGGAGCCGGCCAGGGGCGGGCCGGAGGCGGCCAGGGGCGTGAACTCGGTGAGGGCGGTGGCGAGGAGGACGGGGGATCCCGCCGCCAGCACGTGCAGGGACCGCGACCGCATGGCCAGACATGCCCGGACGGTGTCGCCGTGCGCCACGGGCACCGGAAGGCGTAACAGTCGCAGTTGCAGGACACCGCTCAGGAGCGTGACGGCGGCGGGCAGCAGGAGCAGGCGTTGGGAACCATCGGTGACGCCGAGCACCAGGACGACCGCACCGCAGGCCATCGTGAGGACGGACAGGATGAGAGCGGGCACGGAGATCAGGGCGGACAGGGGAAGCCGCGTGCCCGTGAGCGGGCGCGCGGACGATGGAGGGCGCAGGCCCGCGGGTGGCGGAGGCCGCAGGCCCGCGGGTGGGCGGCGGAGGGTGATCTCCGCGATCATCGCGCCTGTGTACCAGCCGAGGAACGGACCGCCGAACTCGATCCCCACCCCCATTCCGCCTGTCGCGGCGTTGACCAGGAGGTACCCGACGAGCCCCGCGACGAGTCCGGCGGCTCGCCAGCGTCGGGTGGTCCGGAGGTAGTCGACCACCATCGGACCGTTGCCAGGCGTGATGGTGAGTTGGTGCAGACGCCCGAATCGCTCGATCCGCGATCGGTCGACCAGCCGGCACTGCCCGGCCGCTATCGCCGAGACCACGGCGATCTCCACAAGGGCGAACGATACCGACTCGATCATGACGTCTTCCCTCCACCTGGGATTGCTGATCAACTTAGCGGGGTGGCCGGGCGAGGGGTGAGCTTTGTACGTCAGCGATCAGGTAGGGGCGACGATCGAACCCGTGGCCGGGCTCTCAAGCCGCCTTCCGGCGTACAAACGGGCGATACTGGTGTCCACGGTGCTGGCCACGGTCGGCCTGCTGCTCGGGGCGGGGTGGGTATGGGACCGCGGCCTGATCGTGCCGGTCCTGCCAGATACCCATGGGGTCGGCCACCCGTACAAGAAGAACACCGGTTTCGTCGTCACGCTGTGGCTGACGAACCGCGCCGACCACGACGTGGTACTTCTCGGGGCGGGGCAGGATGGCCGGGGGCTGAAGCTGTCGGCGGTGCAGGTGAATTCGCCCGACGCGCTCCCGGAGTTGCGACTGGACCGTTTGCGCACCACGGGATTCCCCGCGACGCTTGGGCGTGACGTCACCGCCGAACTGCGTCTCTTCTACACGGTCACCGACTGTTCGGCGGTGACCGCCGGCCCGTGGCCGGTGCCGATCAGGGTCCGGCAGTGGTGGGGGGAGATGTCCGTCGACCTCCGCCCTGAGATCGATACTGAGTTCATGGACGACGCTCCCGCCGCCGACGGGATGAATGGGAAGTCCAGAGGGTGGCAGAGGTCCCTGGCGGATCAGGTCTGTCCTACCTGAGGCTTCTGGGCGGCTGGTCTGCAGAAGGCTTTGTGGCGATCTTGGTGGGACTGATCGCGTTCTTGGGGGGAAGTGGGCATTCCCGGAGGGCGGTACTCGCGGACGGCCGCACCCCGTGTCCGACGTGACGAAACTCCCTGATCAAGGTGATCCACATGACGAGACCGGCCAACGCCGACGCCGACTTCTTCGGGTACGCGGACCTGCTCACCGACGCCGAGCGGAAGCGTCTGGCCGAGATACGTGACTTCCTGGAACGGGAGATCAAGCCGCTGGCCGACGACGCGTGGGCGGCGGCCGAGTTCCCGTTCGCGGCGATCCCGAAGTTCGCCGAGCTGGGCGTCGCCGCCATGTCGTGCCCGGAGTTCAGCGGCACCGAACCGCCAAGAGCGCTGTTCAGCGGCTTCGTGTCCATGGAGATGAACCGCGTGGACCCGTCTTTGGCCGTGGCGCACGGCGTGCACACCGGCCTGGCCATGGGCAGCATCGACGGCGGCGGCAGCGACGAGCAGCGGGCCCGCTGGCTGCCGGACATGGTCAAGTGGCACAAGATCGGCGCGTTCGCGCTCACCGAGCCGGAGGGCGGCTCCGACGTCGCGCAGGGCATGCGCACCACCGCGCGCCGCGAGGGGGACGACTGGGTGCTCGACGGCGCCAAGCGCTGGATCGGCAACGGCACGTTCGCCGACCTGGTGGTGGTGTGGGCCCGGGACGTGGCGGACGACCAGGTCAAGGGGTTCGTCGTGAAGAAGGGCACACCGGGGTTCACCACCACGAAGATCGAAGGCAAGATCGCCCTGCGCTCAGTGCAGAACGCCGACATCGAGCTGGAGAACGTCCGGGTGCCGGAGGCCGACCGCCTCCAGCGCATCACCAGCTTCCGCGACACCGCCGAGGTACTGCGCGAGACCCGGGGCGGCGTCGCCTGGCAGGCGCTCGGGGTGTCGGTGCGGGCGTACGAGCTGGCCCGGCGGTACGCCGTCGAGCGCGAGCAGTTCGGCAAGCCCATCGCCGACTTCCAGCTCATCCAGGACCTATTGGTCAGGATGCTCGGCAACGTCACCGCGTCGTTCGGCATGGTGGTACGCCTCGCCCAGCTCTCCGACGCGGGCGAGGCGTCCCCGGAGCGGGCCGCGCTGGCCAAGGCGTTCACCACGACGCGAATGCGCGAGGTGGTCGCCTGGGCCCGCGAGCTGTTCGGCGGCAACGGCATCGTGCTCGACTACGAGATCGCCAAGTTCTTCGCCGACGCCGAGGCCATCTACTCGTTCGAGGGCAGCCGCGAGATGAACACCCTCATCGTCGGCAAGGCCATCACCGGCCACAGCGCCTTCGTCTGACCCCTCGCCCGGCGCGGGTCCGGCCGTTCGCCTCCTGGATTGCGCACTTGGGCGTATTTGTCGGCGAATGCCCCGTTACCTGTGGTGCAAGTACGGACAGAAGGGAATGTATGGGGCGGGACGTGGGTTGCGTACTTCCAGGGTCCCGTGTGGCCGCGGCGGGCCCTCAGATGTCGACGCCCAGTGCGTGAGGAGAATCTCGGAGTGACGACGGTAACCACCCCGAAAGGCATCGGTCTCAGGTCGGAACGCGGTCCCGTTCTCGGCGCCATCATGCTCTGCACCGGCCTGGTGGCACTCGACAGCACGATCATCGCCACGGCCGTGCCGTCCGTCGTCAGCGATCTCGGCGGCTTCTCGCAGTTCCCGTGGTTGTTCTCGATCTACCTGCTCACCCAGGCCGTGACCGTGCCGCTGTACGGCAAGTTCGCCGACATCTTCGGCCGCAAACCGGTCATGTTCTTCGGCATCGCCGTGTTCCTGCTCGGGTCGGTGCTCTGCGGCATCGCCTGGAGCATGCCCGCCCTGATCGTCTTCCGCGCGTTGCAGGGCATCGGCGCCGGAGCCGTCCAGCCGATGAGCATCACGATGGTCGGCGACATGTACTCGGTCGAGGAACGCGCCCGCGTGCAGGGATACGTGGCCAGCGTGTGGGGCATCTCCGCCGTGATCGGGCCCACCCTCGGCGGCCTGTTCTCCGAGTACGTCTCCTGGCGGTGGATCTTCTTCATCAACCTGCCGCTCGGCGCCATCGCCGCCTGGACGCTGGCCCGGCGCTTCAAGGAGCGGGTGACCCGGAGCTCCCACCAGATCGACTACCTCGGCGCGGTGCTGCTGACCGGCGGCTCGTCCCTGCTCATCCTCGGCCTGCTCGAAGGCGGCGTGGCCTGGGGCTGGGGCTCCACCCAGAGCCTGGTGATCTTCGCGGCGGGCGTGATCATGGTCGTGGCGTTCGTCCTCGTCGAACGCGGCGCGGCCGAACCCATCCTGCCGCTCTGGGTCTTCCGCCACCGCACGCTCACCGGCGGCAACCTGGTCGGGCTGAGCGTCGGCGCGCTCATGATCGGCCTCAGCTCGTACGTGCCGACGTTCGCCGAGGGGGTGCTCGGGACCGGCGCGCTGGTGGCGGGCTTCGCCCTCGCCGCGCTGACCATCGGCTGGCCGCTCGCCGCGACGTTCTCCGGACGGCTCTACATGCGCATCGGCTTCCGCGACACGGCGCTGTTCGGCGGCGCCCTGATCGTGGCCGGCACCGTGATGGCCGCCCTGCTGAGCCTGCACACGCAGGTGTGGATGGTCGCGGGGGCGTGCTTCGTCGTCGGGGCCGGCCTCGGCCTGTCGTCCAGCCCGACAATGGTCGCCATCCAGTCCGTCGTGGGCTGGGAGCGGCGGGGCGTCGTCACCGCGACCCAGATGTTCAGCCGGTCCATCGGCAGCGCGGCCGGGGCGGCGGTGCTCGGGGCCATCTCCAACGCCACGCTCGCCGACCGCTTCGCCCACCCTCCGGCGTCCCTCGCGGGACGGCTGCCCAACAGCGTCGACGCCACGAGCCAGGTGCTCGGCGAGCACGCCGCCGGCGCCGGCACCGCAGTGTCGGCGTTCGTGCGGCGGGCCCTGTACGACGCGTCGCATCACGTCTTCCTCGCGCTCGTGGTCGTGGCCGTCCTCGGGGTGGCCTCCATCCTGCTGATGCCCCGGCGCACCGAAGAACTCGTCTTCGACTGACGACCCGCGTGGCTCACGTCCCGGGTTGGTCGGCGTGGTCGGCGTGGTTGGCGAACCACGACACCCAGTGCCGTTGCCACGGCGTTTCGACGGCTCGGTGGTGGTGGTGATCGCGCGTCCAGACGATGGCCTGCGAGGGGGTCAGCCCGGTGAGGGTGGCCAGGCAGGCCAGGACGGTGCCGGTGCGGCCGACGCCTCCGCCGCAGGCGACCTCCACGTTGTGACCCGCCAGCGCGTGCGCGTGCAGGCGGATGATGGCCCGGCCGGCGGCGTTCCAGTCCAGGGGAAGCATGAAGTCGGGCCAGCGGATCCATTCGTGCGGCCAGGGCAGGGCGGCCTCGTGGCGCTGCCGGAGACGCGCGGACCCTAGGTAGAGCGCGAAGCCGGGCACCGGGCCGGTGGGGAGGGGGGCGCGCAGTCCACGACCGCGCACCCAGGCGCCGTCGGGGAACTCGATCGCGCCGGTGAGCGATGCCGTCATGAAGAGATTCTCGCCTACCGCCACCACCCGCCTCACCTCCCGCAGGGCGATCACGGGCCCCTAATTCGGATGATTCGGCGCGCGTGCCGAGGCTGTGGGGGCGGGGACCACGGCGGCGGGCCGGTGCCAGGCGGCCCACACCGTCTTACCCGTGCCGCCGGGGGCGCGCGCGACGCCCCACCGGTCGGCGAGCGCCTCGACGATCGTGAGGCCACGGCCGTGGGGGGCCGCCGGGCCGAGGTCGAGGCGCCGGGGGTCCTCCGGGCCGTCGTCGGTGACGCGCACGCAGAGCTCCTCGCCGGTCGACCAGAGCGACAGCATGACCGGCGGCCGCCCGTACACGACCGCGTTCCCCAGTAACTCGCCCACCACCAGCACGAGATCGTCGGCCATGCGGCCGGGCACGTCCCAGATGCGGCACGTGTCCCTGACCATGCGGCGGACCCTGCTCACGGACGCCGGCCGGCAGGGGACGTCCCAGCACCCGACCCGCAGTCCGCCGCCCGGGCCGGTCATCGACCCCCCTCCCCTGAGACAGGGACCTTCCATGTACTGACCACCACCACGGATCGAACCTCCAGCGTCCATTTCCTGGAGCCGTCCGGTCAGCGAACCGCGGCGGCCCTCGTTGCGAGCGAGCATGCGAAGTGGAATTCGCGCCATTGATAATGAATGTCCAATTTCCCGGAATCGGATGATTCAGCTAAATCCATGCACCCTCTCGCCTTCCTTGTCGATGCTTCAACTTCCGGCCCGGCTGTCGACTATCATGCTGGCAGCGGCATTCGAAACTCGCAATAGGCAGATCCTAATATGCGGAATGTCCATTATGCAGGGAAGAAGCCAATCGGGTGGTTCGACGCTGGGGAGCGAAGAATGGCAGGGAGTCCGACCGTCAAGCGGCGCCGGCTGTCGCAGGAGCTACGGCGACTGCGCCTGCTCGCCGGGCTGAACGTCACGGAGGCGGCCAGGCGCCTTGAGTGGGACGCCTCCAAGGTGACCAGGATGGAGCGGGGCCAGTGGAAGCTGCCGAGCGTGCACGACATCCGCCTCCTCCTCGATCTCTACGGCGTCACCGACGACGGCCGGCGCGAGGTGATGGTCACCCTGGCCAGGGAGGCGCGCGAGCGCGGGTGGTGGGAGAAGTACCCCGACGTCTTCCGGAGTGGCCTGCCCGACTTCGAGGCGGGCGCCAGCGCCATCCGCACCTGGGAGATCGTCCTCGTCCCCGGCCTGCTCCAGACGGAGGAGTACGCCACGGCCGTCCGGCGTGCCGGGCGGGTCCTCGACCACGGGCTCGTCGAGCGCCATGTGGCGGCACGCATCGCCCGCCAGGGAATCCTCGTCCAGGACGATCCGCCCTCTTTCCTGGCGCTCATCGACGAGGCGGCGTTGCGGAAACAGGTCGGCGGGACAAAGGTGATGCGCGCCCAGATCCACCGCCTTATCGAGATGACCGGCAGGCCGAATGTCACCATCCAGATCGTCCCCGAGACCGCCGGGGCTCATCCCGCCCTGGAGGGCACCTTCGCCATTCTCGACTTTCCCGACGATCCCGGTCTCGTCTACACGGTGACCACCACTGACAGTATTTGGCTGGAAAAGTCTGAGGAATATCAGCGTTATACCGTTATTTTCAACCAGGTGCTGGCGTCGGCGCTGTCACCAGAGGAGTCGGTGCGGCGCATGGCGGCATTGGCGGGCCTGTTCGAGGAGACACCCGTGGATCACGATGCGACGAACCCCACCTGGCACCGGAGCAGCCACAACGGATGATCGCCTCTGGTGCCGCCGTCTCTGGTTTCCGCAGGCATCTGTGGTTTTCCGCAGGCGAGGCGGGTGGAGCACCGCATTCCGGCGCGGAGCCGGCCTTCCTAGCGTCGAGCTCATGATGCGGATGATGATGAACATGCTGGTAGCGGTAGGCGTCGCGGCAGGCGGCCAGCCCGTCGACGTACGTCCCGAGCTGGAGCAGATCGTGGCGGGTGAGGGGGCCACGGCCGCTCTGGTCCGGGTCGGCGACGGCGACCGGGCCAGGTCCGGCGCCGTCGGGGTGCGCGACATCGAGCGCGGCGGGCGGCCCGCCCCTGGCGGGTACTTCCGGATCGGCAGCGTCACCAAGACGTTCGTCGCGACCGTGGTGCTCCAGCTCGTCGACGAGGGCAAGGTGCGGCTCGACGATCCCATCGACCGGCACCTGCCGGGGCTGGTGCCGGACGGGGACCACATCACGGTCCGCGCGCTGCTCAACCACACCGCCCACCTGTACGACTACATGAGCGAGCCGGGATACTCGACCAACCGGTGGCGCGGCGACGCGCGGTTCCGCTCCTACCAGCCGCGCGAGTTGCTCGACGTGGCCTTCGCCAAGAAGCTCCCCGACGACGGCAAGTGGCACTACTCCAACACCGACTACGTGGTGCTCGGGCTGCTGGTGGAGAAGCTGACCGGGAGGGCCTACGGTGCGGAGGTCGCGCGCCGGATCCTGCGTCCGCTGGAACTGCGCCACACGATGGTGCCGGGTGACCGGGCGGGGTTGCCGTCGCCGCACGCCAAGGGGTACGAGCCGATGCCCCGGCTCGTGGACGCGACACGGATGAATCCCTCGCTCGACTGGGCTGCCGGAGAGATGATCTCGACCACGGCGGACCTTGAGCGGTTCATGACCGCCTTGCTGACCGGCAGGCTGACCAGCGCCGCGTCGCTGCGGGCCATGCGCACGACCGTCGAGACCGGGGCCGGGTTCGGCTACGGGCTCGGGCTGCAGTCGTACACGCTCCCGTGCGGCAAGGTGTGGGGGCACAGCGGTGAACTGATCGGGTACCTGACGTTCGCCTTCCGCTCCGACTCTGGCAGATCCCTGACCATGTCGATCAACCCGTCGACCCGCAACCCGACCACCGAAGAAGTCATGAACATCGCCACCAAGGCCTTCTGCACCCCCGGCAACTGAGCTCAGCGCGCGAGGTTTAGAGCACCCGGAGAGGTGGTGGGTTCACATGCTCGGCGCGCGAGATCGAGACGGGCCGGAGGAGTGACCGATCACCTGCTCAGGGAGCGGACGGCGTAGGGGTGGTGGTGGAGGGGGTTGCCAGGGAGGTGCCGAGGGGAGTGCGTTCGTAGAGGACCTGGTGGCCCTGGCGGCGGGAGGTCAGGAGGGCGGCTTGGCGGAGCACGGACAGGTGGGCCGACACCGAGGAAGGCGCGAGGGCGTGGCGGCGGGCGAGTTCGGTCGTCGAGGCCGGTTCGTCGAGACCGGTCAGGATCGCCGCCCGGCTCGCGCCCAGGAGCCGTACGAGCGTCACCGCCGCTTCGGGGACGGGCCGCTGCTCCAGGGCGCCCATGCCGCGCGCCGGGTAGATCACCGTGGGCTGCCAGCGCGGGGCGAAGCCGCTGACGACATCCGGCCACACGAAGACGCTCGGCATCAGCAGCACGCCCCGGCCGCCGAGTTCCAGGCCGCCCAGCGGCGCGGGCGGGGTGGTGAGGGAAAGCGTGCCGCCGGCCCAGCCGACCGTGGGGTGCAGATCGGCGAACAGTCCCTCCAGACCCCCGTCCGCGAGCCGGCGCGACCGGTAGGCGACGTCCGCCTCCAGCACGGCGCGCAGGCGTGGCCAGTCCGGGGCGACCAGGGCGTGCCAGGCGCGCTCGGTCAGGTCGGCGAGCCGCCGTACGGCACGCGCGGGGTCGCCGAGCATCATCCGGCCGAGCGGAGAGCCGGCGGCCCCCGGAGTGCAGGCCAGCGAGCGGGACATCTCCTCGTGGGCGACGGCGGGGTCGGTGGCCCGCATCAGGACCAGTTCGTCCTCGAAGGAGGCGGGCGAGGTGAACGGTGTGCCCGGCGGTGGGCCCAGGAAGTCGGGGGTGTAGCCGTCCGCCGGCATGAAGAACCACAACTCGGACAGGTCCAGTTCGGCGACGGCTCGCCGCGTCCGGCGCAACCACGGCAGGTGGTACCCGTGCCGCCTGGACCTTTTCAGGGTCCGTACGGCCTCGTGGGTCTCACACAACGGCGACACGGCGAACCGGCAACGCGCCGCGTCATCGGCGCCGAACCGGAACCGCAGCGGCATGGGATCCCCCGAAGATTCGGCTCGGCCCGAAAGTCTAGAAGACCCCCCACCCTCCCGCCAGGCTGCCCCCATGCCCCCACTCCCCTC
>NZ_JANZYP010000102.1:13401-21201 GCF_025506355.1 Sphaerisporangium corydalis | reverse complement strand
CCCCGCCGTCCCCCGCGCTTCCGCCCCCATCCACGCTTCCGCCCGCACCCGCGCTTCCTCCGTCACCCCATCCCCCGTCTGCCCCCGCTCTTCCGCCGCCACCCGGCTTCCCGAGGACGCCCGGAGTCCCGCCGGCGGAGACCCCCGGGCACGTGGACGGCTCCGGCCCCGGCGGTGCGCCGCTCCCCCCGGTGCGCCCGCGCTTCTGGACCGCCGAAGCGGCCCCCACGGCCACGTCGTCCGCACCCGCGCACACATCGACCGGCCCGTACGTGCCGCCGCCCGCCTTCCCCGCGACCCCGCCGGACGCCGTCGTGCCGGAGGCGTCGTCCGGGCTGGTGCACGGTGTGCGGCTGGCGGCGGGGGTGACGCTGCTGCTGGAAGGGCGGGCGCCGTCGGCAGGGGACGTGGCCGCGCTGCGCGAGGCCGCCGCGCCCCTGCTCGCCGCGCTCCGCGACCGGAACCTCGACGACCTCGACCGATCCCCGTCCGAAGGGATGCAAGCATGACCGTTCAGATCGCTTCGCTGAAGCCCGGTGAGTACGCCCCCCTGCCCGACGCGGGCCTGGGCGCGCTGCGCACCGGCAAGGGGAACCTGCCTCTGGAGAGCGTCGAGGTGGACGCGCGGATCACCGCGCTCACCGCGGGCGTCGAGGTCGCCCAGGGGTTCCGCAACCCCTACGACGTCCCGCTGGAGGCCACGTACATCTTCCCGCTGCCCGGCCGGGCGGCGGTGACGGCGTTCCGCATGGAGGCGGACGACCGGGTCGTGGAGGGCGTGCTGAAGGAGCGCGGCCAGGCGCGGCGGGACTACGACCAGGCCCTGGCCGAGGGCCGGCGGGCCGCCATCGCCGAGGAGGAGCGCCCGGACGTCTTCACCATGCGGGTCGGCAACATCGTCCCGGGCGAGCGCGTGACGGTGCGGCTCACGCTCAGCCAGCCGCTGCCGTACGAGGACGGGGCGGCGACCTTCCGCTTCCCCCTGGTCGTGGCGCCCCGCTACATCCCGGGGACCCCGCTGGACGACCGGTCCGCCGGCGACGGCGTGGCGCCCGACACCGGCGCGGTGCCGGACGCGTCGCGGATCAGTCCCCCGGTGCTGCTGCCGGGCTTCCCCGACCCGGTGCGGCTGTCGCTGACGGCCCGTGTCGACCCGGCAGGGCTGGACCTGCGGGAGATCCGCTCCAGCCTGCACGTGGTCACCGAGGAGGAGGGCGTCGTGCGGCTCCAGCCGGGCGAGCGGCTCGACCGCGACTTCGTCCTGCGCCTGGCGTTCACCGCCTCCGCCTCACTGACGCTCGTCCCGGACCACGTCCACGGCCACGACGGCGGCCCCGGCACGAAGGACGGCACCACCGAAGGCGCCCAGGACCACGGCGAGCACGACGGGCACGACGGGGACGGGGACGGCACCTTCACGCTGACCGTGCTGCCGCCCGCGCCCGGCGGCCCGGACGCGCGGCGGCCGAGGGACGTGGCCCTGCTCCTGGACCGCTCCGGCAGCATGAGCGGGTGGAAGATGGTCGCCGCCCGGCGCGCGGCGGCGCGCATCGTGGACACCCTGACCTTCGACGACAGGTTCGCGGTGCTGTCGTTCGACAGCGTCGTGGAACGCCCGGAGGGCCTTTCCGCCGGGCTCGTCGCGGCGACCGACCGCAACCGCTACCGCGCGGTCGAGCACCTGGCCCGGCTGGAGGCCCGCGGCGGCACCGAGATCCTCGATCCCATGGAGCAGGCGCTCGGCCTGCTGGACGACCCCGGCAGGGAGCGGGTGCTGGTCCTGGTCACCGACGGGCAGGTGGGCAACGAGGACCAGATCCTGGAGCGCCTCGGCGCGCGGCTCGCGGCCGTGCGCGTCCACACCGTCGGCATCGACCGCGCGGTGAACGCCGAGTTCCTCGGCAGGCTGGCGGGCCTCGGGTCGGGCCGCTGCGAGCTGGTGGAGTCGGAGGACCGCCTGGACGAGGCCATGGAGCACATCCACCGGCGGATCGGCTCCCCGCTGGTCACCGGCCTGACGCTGAAGGCCGACGGCCTCGGCGTGCTGCCCGCCACGGTGACCCATCTCGGCTCGCTCTACTCGGGGGTGCCGCTGACGGTGTCCGGCAGGTTCCACGGCCCGGCGACGGGAGCGGTGACCGTGCACGGCGTGGGCGCGGACGGGCCGCCGTGGGAGCGGCGGCTGGACGGGACGCCCGCCGAGGGGCGGGCCCCGAGGGCGATCTGGGCGCGGTCCCACCTGCGCCGCCTAGAGGACCGGTACGCGATCGGCGAGCACGGCCTGGAGCGGGAGATCGTCGAGACCTCGCTCCGGCATGGCGTGCTGTGCCGGTTCACCGCCTTCGTGGCGGTGGACTCGCGCGTCGTCGCCGAGGGCGGGCCAGGTCACCGGGTCCTGCAGCCGGTGGAGTCGCCGAGCGGCTGGGCGGCGCCGGCGCCGCCCGTGCCGCCCGCCCCGATGGCCGCCGCCCCGATGGCCTTCACCTCGGCCGCCCCCGCGATCTTCAGCGTGGCGTCCCGCGACGCGGCCTCACCCGCCCCCGGAGCACCCGAGTACACCGCGGGGCCGGGCGGCGGCGCTCCGGGAACCTTGGGCGGCGGGCCCGGAACGGGGACCGGCGCCGTGCCGGGTACGGCGGCGGGCGCGGAGAGCGGCGGGGCGGTGCCGGGATGGGCGCCGGTCGCGCCGACGCCCTTCCCCGCTCCCCCGGCGGGCGCCCGGAGGGGGTTCGGCCGGTCCGTCAGCCGGAAGGCGGCCCCGGCGGCGCGACCGGTCCCGCACTCGGTGGACTCCGTCCGGCCGCAGCTCGCGGCGGAGCTCGCGCGGCTCAGGGAACGGGGGTCGCTGACGGTGGCCGAGCGGCGGCTCTACCTGGCCGACCTGGGCAGCCGCCTGACGGCGCTGGCGGCCTACACCGGCGGCGAGCCGGCGCTCTCGGCCCTGGCGCGCGAGCTGTCGGCGAGCGAGACGCCCGGCGCGGACGTGGACGCCCTGTGGGGCCGCGCCGTCGCCGTCCTGACCGAGCTGACCACCGCCCCGGGCGGCCCGGACATCCCGGACGGCCCCGACGATCCGGAAGCGGGGACGCACCGGCCCATCGCCCCCCGCCCCTCGTTCTGGAAGCGCTCCTGATTCATCTTGTCAGGGATCGCCTGACACTCCTATGCTGTCAGGGACATCCTGACAGCAGAGGAGTGCGCATGACATCCGACACCTTCGCCGACCTCGCCCGGTGTTCCTTCTGCGGCAAGCCGAGCACCCAGGTCGGCAGGCTGGTCGCCGGCGCCGGCGTGTACATCTGCGACGAGTGCGTGGCCCTGTCCGCGTCGATCATCGACGGGATCGTCCCCAGCCTCGCCGGACCCCCGTCCCCCATCTGGGAGGCGATGGCGGACGGGGAGATGCTGAGCCACATCCCCCGCGTCGCCGCGCACATCGACCAGGCCGAGGCCGACCTGCGCGCCTGGGTGCAGGAACTGCGCCGGCGCGGCGTCACGTGGACGAGGATCGGCGAAGCCCTCGGGATCACCCGCCAGTCCGCCTGGGAGCGCTTCTCCGGCGAGGAGTGACCGCCTGTCCAGGCGTCGACGCGTTCATGGTCTCTCCTGCCCGGTGGGGCCCTGGTGCCGTCCCGAACGCGCGGATCGGTCGGGCAGTCCCGTCGCGTGGCGCAGCCGGGTGAACTCCGCCGCCAGGGCGGCGGGCGGAAAGTGGGCGTTGCGGCCGCTGGGGTTGGGCAGTATCCAGATCCGGGTCCCGCCGATCGTGCCGGCCTGGGCTCCGACGCGGGCCTGGGGCGCGCCGAACGCGGCGCGGTAACCGGTGACGCCGAGAAACGCCGCCCAGCGGGGCGAGACGGCGTGCAGGCGCCGTGTCAGGTCGCGGCCGCCGTCGGCCAGTTCGCGTGGCGTCAGCTGGTCGGCTCGGGAGGTGGGCCGGCGCACGATGCTGGTGATGCCCAGTCCCAGGTCCAGCAGGTCGCGTTCCTGCTGGGGACGCAGGACGGCCGGGGTGAATCCGGAGGCGTGCAGGGCCGGCCAGAACCGGTTTCCCGGGCTCGCGAAACCGTGCCCGGCCGCGACGGAGAGCGGTGCGGGATTGATACCGATGAAGACGACGCTCAGCCCTTCGGCGAGGACGTCCGCCAGTCCCCCGGCGGGGACGTCCGCCGGCTCTTGATCACTCATTGGCCGCCCTGCCGGTGTCCGAGGGTTGAGCGTGATCACAACAGTGTCGCCTGTCGCGGTGGCCCGTAATGCTTCGCATTCCGCCGGCCCGGCCACGGCGTGCTTCTCGGCGGGTGAGCCGGCAGCACCGGCTCGCCCGCCGAGGCGGACTACAGCGCGTGGAGGAGGTCGAAGCCCATCGTGGTGGGGAAGGCGGCCAGGTCGCCCCCGGCGAGCCTGCCGGCGGCCGCGCGCAGGGCGCTCAGGCTGTGCAGGTAGGGCTCGACACCCAGGCTGATGCGGCGGGCGCCGGCCTTCTGTACGTCATCAAGGGTGAAAGCGCCCGACGACCATCCCATGAGTACGTTGACGGGCTTGGGCGCGACCGCCTTCACGACGGTGGCGATGGCGTCCAGATCAGGCAGATAGGGGGCGAAGAGCACATCCGCCCCGGCCTCGGCGAAGGCGGTCAGGCGGCGGACGGTGTCGTCGAGGTCCGGCCGGCCCTGGATGAAGTTGTCGGTGCGGCCGGTCAGCACGATCCGCCCCCGGGCCGCGGTGGCGGCGCCGCGGACGCGCTCCACGGCCTCGTCGAAGTCGCGGATGGGGTGGGCGGGGTCGGCGGAGGTGTCCTCGACGCCGATGCCGGACAGGCCTGCGGCGATGGCGGCCTCGACGGTGGCCGCGACGTCGCCGGGGGTGTCACCGTAGCCGTCCTCGAAGTCACCGTTGACGGGGAGCCTGCTCGCCCGGCCGATCAGCCGCGCGTGGGCGAGGTGCTCGTCACGGCCGACCGCGTGGCGGCCGTCGAGGCGGCCGAGGGTGGCGGCGAAGGCGGCCGAGGAGGTGGCGACGGCCTTGAAGCCCGCCTCGGCGAACACCGCGGCCGACAACCCGTCGAAGGCGTTGGGCATGACGAAGACGCTGTTCTGCTCGTGCAGGGCGGCGAAGGCTTCGTAGCGCTCGCGCGAGGTGGTATCGGACATGGTTTGTCCTCTCGAGATAATGGTGTCGTGCCGACCGTCGCCGTATCCGTCCGCCGGTCTCGTTCAGTGTTCACCCAGGTCAGGAATTCGAATTCCCCCAGGCCGGTGATTAGGGCCTCCGATATTTCTGGGCCGCACAGCCCAGTGAATCGGACGCGGATTGGGCTGTCAAACCCATTTCGGCGTACGCTCTGTGTCATGGGCGGTAACAGGGCCGATGCGAAGTTCACGGCCAAGGGGCTCGCGGCCAGGGCGCGCATCATCGAGCACGCGGCGGAGTTGATCTACACGCAGGGCGTGCACGGCACGAGCAACGAGGCGCTGCGCAAGGCGTCGGGCGTCAGCGGATCACAGCTCACCCACTACTTCCCTGACAAGGAAAGTCTCGTGCTCGCGGTGATCGAGTGGCAGACGCAGAACATCCTCACCGCGCACGCCGGGTCGAGCTTCGCGGGGTTCGACACCATCGGCGCCCTGCGGGAGTGGGCCGCGTTCTTCCTCACCCATGAGCGTGTGTGCCAGGAGGGCTGCACGCTGGGCTCACTCGCGGCCGAGATCGTCAAGGGCGATCTCGACGTCCGCGACCGGCTCGCCGCCGACTTCGATCGATGGAAGGACGTGCTCCGCGCCGGACTCGATCGCATGCGCGAACACGGCCGGCTTCGCGGCGACGCCGACCCCGCGCGGCTGGCGAACCTGCTGCTGGCCGCCATGCAGGGCGGCATGCTGCTCGCCCAGATCGCCCACGACGTCACCCCGCTGCGCGACGCCCTGACCGCCGCCATCGATCACGTGCAGTCCTTCGAGCCGACGCAGGCCCCACCCTCCGCGTGATCCCCGCGGAACAGGCGGGCGACCCCCCGAAGGCGGGCCGGCCTTTTCCGGTGGGAGGACGAACGTCCGGCGATTTCCTGCGCGCATGAAAAAGGCGCCGCGATATTTCCGGCAAGTTAACTGAGCTATTGACCTCCCGTCGTCGGTGGGTGATATCCTGCCCACCGGAGAGCGCTCTCTCACCTGAGTTCGACCGATCTGCCGCGCGACGCGCGTACCGGCGAAACGGCGCCGGCACGTTCACCCCTGTCGCGGCGCCCAGCGGGCACGCGAAGCCCCGAGGGCCCGCGACCGCCGTGCCCGCCGATCGGTCCCCAAGCAAGGGAGAGCCCATGTCAAGCAAGCGCGTAGACGTGGGAGGCGGCGCCGGCCATCGGCTGGCGCAGCGTCTCAAGGCCGGTGCCTCCGCCCTGGTCCTGGTGGCCGGCACCCTCACGGCCGCCACCCTGGCGGCCGTGGCCGTCCCCGGAACGGCCAGCGCGGCGGTCCCGGCCCCGCCGGCGGGCTTCAGCCTCACCTGGAGCGACGACTTCAACGGCGCCTCGGGCACGGGCGTGAACACCGGCACCTGGAAGTACGACACCGGTCCCGGGAGCACGTTCGGGACCGGCGAGATCGAGACGATGACCAACAGCACGGCGAACGTCTTCCAGGACGGCGCCGGGCACCTGGTCCTGCGGGCCCTGCACTCGGGCACCAACCCGGGCACGGGCTGGACCTCGGGCCGCATCGAGACGCAGGCGGCGACCTTCGGGGCGCCCCCCGGCGGCGTGGTGATGATGCAGTCGTCCATCCAGCAGCCCAACGTCACCACCGCCAACGGCGCCGGATACTGGCCGGCCTTCTGGATGCTCGGCGCGCCCCTGCGCACCGGCACGCCGTGGCCGACCAGCGGTGAGATCGACATCCTCGAGGACGTCAACGGGCGCAGCTCGGTGTTCGGCACGCTGCACTGCGGCACCAACCCCGGCGGCGTGTGCAACGAGTCGACCGGCATCGGCAGCGGCGAGCGCGCGTGCGGCGGCTGCCAGACCGGCTACCACACCTACGCCGTGCAGATCGACCGCTCGGTGTCGCCCGAGCAGATCCGGTGGTACCTCGACGGCACCAACTACTTCACCCTGTCGGCCAACCGGGTCGACGCCACCACCTGGGCGAACGCGGTGGACCACCCGTTCTTCATCATCTACGACCTGGCGATGGGCGGCGGGTTCCCCGCGGCCTTCGGCGGCGGGCCGAACGCCGCCACGGTGTCCGGCGGCCAGATGAACATCGACTACGTGGCCGTCTACAACAAGGGCCCGGGCGGCGGCGGAGGCGGCGGCACCCTGCTCTCGCAGGGCCACCCGGCGACGGCCTCCTCGACGGAGAACGCGAGCTTCGGCGCGGGCAACGCCGTCGACGGGAACACCGGCACCCGCTGGTCGAGCGCGTTCGCGGACCCGCAATGGGTCCGGGTCGACCTCGGGGCCACGCACAGCGTCAGCAGGGTGGTTCTGAACTGGGAGGCCGCCTACGGCAGGGCGTTCCAGCTCCAGACGTCCAACGACGGCGCGACCTGGACGACGATCTACTCGTCCACGACGGGGACGGGCGGTACGCAGGACATCACCGTCTCCGGCTCGGGCCGCTACGTGCGGATGAACGGCACGCAACGGGCCACGCCCTACGGCTACTCGCTGTTTGAGTTCCAGGTCTACGGCACCTAGGAGCGGGCACCTCTCCCTGGTGAGCCGCGGGGGGGGGGGGGGGGGGGGGCCCCCCGCCCCCCCCCCCCCCCCCCCCCCCCCCCCCCCCCCCCCCCCCCCCCCCC
>NZ_JANZYP010000102.1:0-13391 GCF_025506355.1 Sphaerisporangium corydalis | reverse complement strand
TCCGGGTGCTCGGGCACCTTGGGGGGGCCCCCCCCCGGGGGGGGGGGGGGGGGGGGGGGGGGCCCCCCCGGCCCCGCCACCACCGCGAGAACGCCCGCCCGACCCTGGCGTCCCCGCCGGCCACCCGCATGCGCGGACGGCCGGTCACCGAGGTTCAGAGAGAGCGCTCTCTCATTAATGTACCCGCTTATCCGGTCATTCGCGACCGATATTCCGCGCGGTATCACTTCAATGCGAATAAGGCCGTGAGCAGCCATGGGCCCTCCCCCGCGAGATCACGGCCCGCCCCCCGCCCGGCCACCGCCGACCACGCCACCGCGGGACGCGCGGGACTTTTCCCTCCGCTCATCCCCCGACGGGCGCCCCGGGTCACACCGTGTCAGTCCGCCAGCCGGGCGAGGGCCAGTGCGTGCGCCTGGTCGAGGGACTCGGCCGCGGCGCAAGGGACGTCCGGTTGCACACCGGTGCCCTCCCAGTTCGCGCCGGAGACGGGGTTGATGGCGCGGCCGGTGGGGATGGTGGCTTCCAGGTGGGGGTGCACGGTCCAGCCTTTGCACGGGTGTGCGCCGCCGCGGGTGGGCTCGCCGACGACAACGGCGCGGCCGAGCTGTTGCAGGTCGTAGGCCAGCTCCTCAGCGGCGGAGAAGGTGCTGTCACTGGACAACACGTACAACGGTTTGCTGCCGCCGAAACGCGCGCCGGGAACATGCGGAAGGCTCCAGGACTGCTCGCTGCGCTCGCCGCGGCGCCAGTACATGGTGTTGAGGTGGGTGCGCTCGTCCAGGAGGTAGCTGCAGACGAAGGCGACGGTGTCCGGGTCGCCGCCCCGGTTGGCGCGAAGGTCCACGATCAGCGCCTGGGCTCGGGAGGCCAGGGTGAGCGCGGCGCTCAGCGGTTCGGCGGCCCACTCCAGCGGAAACAGCATCGGCGCCAGCTCCACCACGGCGACCCCTCCGTCGAGCAACTCCACCCGGGGCGCACCGCCCAGCGAGGTGTCGAAGTCCCGGCGGATGGAGTCCAGGGTCGCCGCGCCCTGCTCGGGGGAGACCGGGTCGGCGTGGTGCTTCAGTCTCAGGTGTTTGTCGTCGTTGACGGACTGCAGGTCCACGGTGACCAGACGGGCGAGTTCCTCGGCACCGTCGA
This sequence comes from Sphaerisporangium corydalis, assembly GCF_025506355.1. Lineage (GTDB taxonomy): Bacteria > Actinomycetota > Actinomycetes > Streptosporangiales > Streptosporangiaceae > Sphaerisporangium > Sphaerisporangium corydalis. The sequence continues at coordinate 12,248 of NZ_JANZYP010000102.1, read as the reverse complement.
CGTCATAGGCGCCCTCGGCGAGGCGTCGCTGGAGCAGGCCGGCGAGCTGCTCGGCTATCTCAGGGAAAACGTAGTGCTCGGTCAGCAGCCGGGCTGTCTCGTCGATGACAGGGGCGGGCTGAAGCTTCGTCAGAGTCGTCACGGCAGGGAGTAGAGCACTGCCCTGACGAAAACGTCAAAGCATTCGTCGGCACAGTTGCGGCATCCATTGACCACTCAGCACTTCACGATTCGCGCGAATCCGCCGACATGATGTGCTCGCACCACCTGCGTTGCCACTCAGAAGCACCGCAGGGCCCGGGCACCAGTCCCGTGCACGGGAATCACTCGGCGCTCCCTTTCTGCCAGCATCGGATTCTGGAACGCCCGGAGCGCGCCCTGGTAAGCGCCTTGTACACCTCGTGTAACCATCGCCATGTAGCGTACGGCGGCGGTACGACACGGTCGGCTTCCGTGGCTGTGGCCGCTGCTCGTGCCCTGGGGCGCTCCATCTTGCCGGGGCGGTGCCGGTCAGGTGCCGATGGCGCAGGTGTCTTTGTTGAGGGTGAATCGGGTCGGCAGGGACGCGTCACCCGTGTGGCTGGCCAGGTAGCCCAAGGTGACGCTGCGGCCAGGGGGGATGGAGCCGTTGTACGAGGCGTTCACCGCGGCGACGACGTTGCTGCCCTGGGTGAGGTCGGTGTTCCAGTCCGAGATGACGGTCTGGCCGGGTGCCAGGGGGAACACCAGTCTCCAGCCGTCGATCGGCGTGGTCCCGGTGTTGGTGATGGTGATGTCGACGGTCATTCCGGTGCCCCAGGCCTGCTTGGTCAGGTTGATCCGGCAGGTCGGCGCGGCCCGTTCGAACGACACCCGGTGCAGCCCGCCGGGGAGGTCGTTGACGACGTAGAACTCGCCCTTCGTGGTGGTGCCGAACGCGGTGACCTGCGTGGGCATCTGGCCGATCTCGGCCTGCTGGTAGCCGCCCCGGCCGTCCTCGCGCAGCGCCCACACGGTGGAGGAGCAGTAGTCGGTGGCGATGTAGGTGCCTCCGACCAGGTCGGCGAACCGCTCGCCGCGGTACACACGTCCGCCGATGACCGCGCAGCCGCCGGTGTACGGCGAGTAGGTGAAGACCGGCTTGGTGTACTGGACGTCGGACCGGCACTGGGCCTGGTCGAACACCTCCAGCCCTTCGTAGCACGACCAGCCGAGATTCGCGCCGGCCTGCCGCCCGGCCTTGATGTGGTCGATCTCCTCCCACCTGCCCTGGCCGACGTCGCCGATCCACATCGAGCCGTCCGCGCGATCGATGGAGAAGCGCCAGGGGTTGCGCACGCCGTACATCCAGATCTCTCCGCGCGCGCCCGCGCGGCCGGCGAACGGGTTGTCCGCGGGAACGCAGTAGGCCAGGGAGCCGCATCTGCGGCTCACGTCGACGCGCAGGATCTTGCCGAGCAGGGTGTCCAGGCGCTGCCCGGAATCGAAGGGATCTCCGGCGCCGCCGCCGTCGCCGATGCTCCAGTACAGGTAGCCGTCGGTGCCGAAGACGAGATTGCCGCCGTTGTGGTTGTCGTTCTCGGCGTGCTCCTGGGAGAGCAACGGTTCGAGGCGCGCGTCGTCCAGCCGGTATCGGGCCAGGGTCACCGCTCCGTCCGGCAGCGCGGTGTACGCGAGGTACAGGTCCTGGCTCTGGGCGAAGTCGGGCGCGAGGGCGATGCCGAGCAGCCCCCGCTCGTTGCCGGATTCGTCCACCGACGCGGTGATGTCGATGATCGGATCCTGCGCGAGACCGGTGTCCGGGTGATAGACGCGCACGGTGCCGCGCTTCTCGGCGATGAACAGCCTGTCGGTGCCATCGTCGGGTGTGGCGATGGCTATGGGACGTCGCAGCCCGAAGGCGACCTGGGTGGTGGTCGCGTTGATCTCTTCCAGCGGCACGGCGGCGGCCCGCGGTGCCGGCGCGCCCCTGTCCGCGACGGACGGAGCCGGGACGGATGGGGATGTCGTCGCGGCGGCCGGTGGGGTGAACGCGGTCACGGGGGCGAGCAGGAGCAGGGACATGGCGAGCAACGCGCGAGCTGCCCAGCGATTTCCTGACAAGTCGGCCTCCAGGGACGGGCTACGTCGGCATCCGGGGCGCATCCACGTAACACGCCCGACCCGGTCGCATTCCGCCTTAGATGACCGGAGTACGACGCCGACCGCGCGGGTTCCATGCTCTGACGCGCCCGTCCGGACGGTATCGGTCGGCCGCCGTCACGACCAGGCTCGCGGCCGCGACTCCCGTCCCGGGAGGCGACGACAGGCCGCCATGGCCGCTCTCGTCCACCCTGACCATGGACGATACGAGCACCCGCCGGCGAGGACCGGCACTGGCCCGATGAAAAGTACATCGCCACGGGACCGACCGGCTGGAGTGCGGGCGGAGACCGCAGGAGCATCGGCGGGATCCGGCCGCCCACCATGCCGCCGGCTCCGTGGACGGCGATCCTCCTCATCGGCCTTCTCCCTCTGCCGCGTCGGCTATGGCATCCATTTGCCGCCTGCCACGTCGATGGTGAGCCCGGTCAGCCACGAGGATGCCTCAGAAGCCAGGAAAGCGGTCAGATTGGCCACGTCGAGCGGGGTGCCGAGGCGGCCGAGTGGGTGCTCGGCGAGCATGCGATCCTTGAACTCCGCCGGCATCCGCTCCTCCAGCCGCTCCGTCATGATCGTTGACGGGGCGACGCAGTTGACCCGGATGCCCAGTGGGCCCACCTCCTGTGCCAGCTGCCGGGTCAGCGCGACTATCCCCGCCTTGGCCGCCGTGTACGCCACCGAGGCGGGGGTCGGCGTGCGGGCGGCCAGCGACGACATCGTGATGATGGCGCCGCCGCGACGTTCCCGCATACCGGGAAGGAAACTCTTGACGACCAGGAACGTCGAGGTCAGGTTGGCGTCCAGTGTGGCGTGCCAGTCTTCCTCGCTCGTCTCGTCGATCGGCCGCGGCCTGCCCGTCCCGCCTCCGGCGAAGATCGCCAGTACGTCCACCGGGCCGAGTCGCCGTTCCGTCTCTTCGCGCATCGCTTCGATGGCCGCGAAGTCGGTGGTGTCGGCGGCCAGGCCGATCGCCGTACCCTCGACGCTCTTCACCGTGGCGTCGATGGCGGCGGGGTCGCGGCCGTTCACCACCACCCGCATGCCCTGAGCGGCGAGGACCCGGGCGGCCTCACCACCGATGCCGCCCGAGCCGCCGGTGACCAGCGCGACCTTGCCCTGAAGATCCGAATAGCTCATGGCCTTGTCCTCTCCGTGTCCACGCCCCAACGATTCCCGACAGGGCGGCTCCGCGGATCCATCGCATGGCCTAATGATCCGTACGCCACCAGGAGTAGGCCGGCCTTCAGGCGGGCGGGCCGAGCTCGCGGTAGGCGGGGCGGAGGATGTCCAGCAGGGGGATGTGCCGCACCTTGACGGGCGGGGGCTCCAACGCGCGCAGCAGGAGTTCCGGGGGCGCGCCCGGCGTGCCGGGCCGGGGACGCAGCCGGCTCAGCGGCACCGAGGCCGAGTAGAAGTCGTTCACCCGCTCACCGAGCGGCACGTCGTCGACGTGCAGCGGATCGGGGGCGTCGTCGTCGCCCGGCAGCCCGCGCAGGGCGTCCAGCAGGTCCTCCTTGGCCCGCCCGCGCCAGGCGAGCACCAGGAACGGGTCCTGGTCGAAGGACTCGGCCAGCAGGTAGAGCACGGCCGACAGGTGCTTGCAGGGGAAGCCCCAGTCGGGGCACGAGCACTCCATGTCCAGCTCGGCGGGGAACAGCGGCAGCCCGACCGCGTCGAAGACCTCCACGATCTCCGGGGGCATCTCCCCCGCCAGCAGCTTCGCCCGGTACAGCGCCCGGCCGGCGAGGGCCTCCTCGATCCCCGCCCAGTCGTCCGCCCCGTACGCGGGGATCCGCACCGACACCTCGTACGGAGAAGGACGCGACCCCTGGACGGCGGCGCCGACCAGGCCGGGCGACAGGTCGATCCGCAGGACCTGGCCCTTCCTGGCGTACGCGCGGCCCCGGCTCAGCCGGCCGGAGTCGCACACGCGCTCCAGGATGTCGATGAACCGGCGCGACCACCACTGCTCGCCGATCGTGCCGCGCCTGCCGCGCGCCCTGATGCCGCCCTCCACCCGGATGGGCGCCGAGGCCTCGAACCAGCCGTCCTTGCCGACCGGCACCTCAGCTCACCGCCTCGGGGCCGAGCCGGAACAGCTCGCGCAGCCTTTCGGTGGACAGCCCGGTGATCCAGTCCTCGCCGGCGCCGACCACGCTCTCGGCCAGCGCCTTCTTGCGCTCGATCATCTCGTCGATCCGCTCCTCCAGGGTCCCGGCGCAGATGAACTTCCTGACCTGCACGTTCTTGGTCTGCCCGATGCGGAAGGCCCGGTCGGTGGCCTGGTCCTCCACGGCCGGGTTCCACCACCGGTCCACGTGGATGACGTGGTTGGCGGCCGTGAGGTTCAGCCCGGTCCCCGCGGCCTTGAGCGACAACAGGAAGATCATCGGCTCGTCCCCCTCCTGGAACCGCTCGACCAGCTCGTCCCGCTTCTTCTTGGGCAGCCCGCCGTGCAGCCACAGCACCGGGCGGTCGAGGTGGGCCGCCAGGTAGGGCTGCAGCAGCGACCCGAACTCGGCGTACTGGGTGAACACCAGGGCCCGGTCGCCCTCCTCGACGATCTCCTGCGCCAGCTCCTCCAGGCGCGCCAGCTTCCCCGAGCGCCCCGACAGCCGCGAGCCGTCCTTCAGCAGGTGGGCGGGGTGGTTGCAGACCTGCTTGAGCCGGGTCATGGCCGCCAGCACGTTGCCGCGCCGCTCGATGCCCTCGCTGCCGTCGATCCTGGCCATCATGTCGGTGACGACGGCCTGGTACAGGCTGGCCTGCTCGGGCGTGAGCGTGCACCAGACCTTCATCTCCTGCTTCTCGGGCAGGTCGGAGATGATCGTCTTGTCGGTCTTCAGGCGCCGCAGGACGAACGGCCCGGTGGCGCGCCGCAGCGCCCTGGCCGCGTCCTCGTCCCCGCGCGCCTCGATGGGCTCCTGGTAGCGGGTACGGAACCGCTTGGCGGGCCCGAGCAGGCCGGGGTTGCAGAACTCCATGATCGACCAGAGCTCGGCCAGGTGGTTCTCCACCGGCGTGCCGGTCAGCGCCAGCCGCGTGCGCGCGGGGATGGAGCGCACGGCCTGGGCCTGCCGGGCGGCGCTGTTCTTGATCGCCTGCGCCTCGTCGCACACCACCCGGCCCCACGCGAACCCCATGAGCGTGCCGACGTCACGCAGGGCGGTGCCGTAGGTGGTGACGACCAGGTCGGCGTCCCGCACGGCGGCGGCCAGCTCCTCGTCCCGCTTGCGCGTGCCGCCGTGGTGGACGTAGACCCGCAGCGAGGGGGCGAACCGCGCCGCCTCCTTCTGCCAGTTGCCGACCAGCGACATCGGGCACACCAGCAGGGTCGGCGGCACCGGCCCATCCGTGCGCTCGTCCAGCAGGAGCGACAGGGTCTGCGCGGTCTTGCCCAGGCCCATGTCGTCGGCCAGGATCCCGCCGAGGCCGACGCGGGACAGGAAGCTCAGCCACGACAGGCCGCGTTCCTGGTAGGGCCGCAGGACGCCGTTGAACGCGGCGGGGGTGGCGACGGCCGCGAGGCGCCGGTCGGCCTCGCCGGACAGCAGGTCCCCGAGCGGGCCGTCGGCGTCCACGGCGACCAGGGGCAGCTCCTCGTCGCCGCCGCCCACCACCTCCGCGATCACCTCGGCCACGGTCATCTCGCCCGCCCTGCGCCGCTCGATCGCCGTCAGCGCCGCCTTGAGCTGCCGGTCGTCCAGCTCCACCCACTGGCCACGCACCCGCACGAGGGGCACCTTGAGCCGGGCCAGCTCCTCCAGCTCCTCCTCGCTGATGGTGTGGTCGCCGACGGCCAGGTCGACGCGGAAGTCCACCAGCTCGCCCAGGCCGAACCCCTGCCCGGCGACCGCGCGGGACGGGGTGGCCGCGCGGGAGCGGGTGGTCAGCCGCAGGCCGATCCCCTTGCGTCCCGCCCAGGCGGGGAGGCTGACCCCGTACCCGGCGGCCTGGAGCAGCGGGGCGGCGCGGCGCAGGAAGCCGAACGCCCACGCGGTGTCCACCGTCATGCCGGACGGCCGCGCGTCGTACAGGGCGGTGTGCAGCTCGGGGCAGAGGCGCACCGCCCGGCCGAGCCCGGCGAGCAGGATCTCGTCCGAGCGCCTGGGCAGCCCGGGGACGCGCTCGCCGTCCCACAGGCGGGACGCGGGCACGTACAGGCTGGGGTCCTCGACCGACTGGAGCGCGAACTCCAGCTCCCAGGCGTCGGCGTCGCCCTCGGGCTCGATCAGGCGGAAGCAGACCCGGATGGGCCCGTCCATCCGGTGGGCCGCCGCGAGCCATTCGCGAAGCGCCCCGCCGAGCTCCGCCGCCTCGGGTTCGCCGGCGCCGGGGAGGGCGGCGTCGCCGGAGGTGAGGGCGGACAGCCACCGCTCGGGCAGGGGGCTCTTGGGGCCGGGCCTGACGCCGCGCAGCAGCCTGTCGGGCAGCGCGAGGCGCACCGCGCCGTCGGCGAGGGCGGCGAGCGACTCGCGCAGCACGCGGGCCGAGGGGGAGCCCTGCCCGGCGGCGCGGCAGGCCGGGGGCATGGCGGTGGCGAGCTCGCGGAACGCGGTCGCGTCCGCGCCGGTGAGCACGGGCCTCCAGCGGGCGGCGTGCGCGCCGTCCTCGATCACGAGCTGGGGCAGGACCCGGCCGCGCCGGACCAGGGCGCGGGCGTGCTCGGCGACCACGGCGAGGTAGCGGAGCGAGGTGCCCGGCCCCCATTCGGGCGCGCCGGGCGCGGGGGGCGGGGGCTCCGTCAGCGCCCCGAGCAAGGCGAGCGCCTCGGCGGGGCCGGCGAGCAGGGCGGGGACGCGCCAGGCGGCGAGCCTGGGGGCGCGCGCCGCGCTCGGCAGCCCCGACTCGGGCGAGGGCAGCGGGCCCTTGGCCGAGCCGGGCAGCCGCAGGGTCAGCTCGGCGGGGACGGCCCGGGCGGCGGCCTCTCCGAGCGCGGCGGCCAGCACGGACGCCGGCGCGGCGAACGGGTGGGCTCTGCCGCCACCCCGGGGTGAGGGGCCCCCACGCGGGGAGGTCGATTCGGGTGGGGAGGTGTCCTCGGCCCACAGGGCCAGCGCGCCGCCCGTCCAGGCACCGTGCACCACAAGCACACAATCACCCCCGGCTGCCGACGCCGTACGACCAACGAGGACCGGGCGGCGCGGGTGTGCTGGGTCACGTGCCGCCGGTCCCGCCCCTGCACCGTACCGGCTCCCGCGGGCTCCGGACGCCATCGCTCCCCCGGAGGCGGCCGCCCCACATAAGGTACAAAGGTGACTTCCCCGCTCGATGAGACCGATGTCATGATCCTGGACGGCGGCCTCGCCACGCACCTGGAGACCCTGGGGTGCGACCTGGGCGACGAGCTGTGGTCGGCCAGGCTGCTCATGGAGAACCCCGAGGCCATCCTCCAGGCGCACCGCGACTACTTCGCGGCGGGCGCCGACGTGGCGATCACGGCGAGCTACCAGGCGAGCTTCGCCGCGTTCATGGGCCGGGGCCGCGACGTGCACGAGGCCCAGGCGCTGGTGCAGCTGTCGGTGGAGCTGGCCACCCAGGCGCGGGACGAGGCCGGCGGGGGCATGGTCGCGGCCAGCGTCGGGCCCTACGGCGCCTACCTGGCCAACGGCGCCGAGTACACCGGGGACTACGACCTGGACGAGGACGGCCTGCTCGCCTGGCACCGGCCCCGCTGGGAGGCGCTGGCCGACAGCGGCGCGGACATGCTGGCCTGCGAGACGATCCCCTCCTACGCCGAGGCGCGCGCGCTCGCGCGGCTGCTGGCGGAGTCACCGCACGTCAACGCCTGGGTGAGCTTCTCGTGCCGGGACGGCGGGCACATCAGCGACGGCACACCGATGGAGGAGTGCGCCGCCCTGTTCGCCGGGAACCCGCAGGTGGTGGCCGTGGGGGTCAACTGCACGGCGCCGAGCCACGTCAAGAGCCTGATCGCCCGGATCACCGGCTCCCCCATCGCGGTCTACCCCAACTCCGGGGAGACCTGGGACGGCGAGGGCCGGCGCTGGCTGGGGCTCGCCGACCCGGTGGAGTTCGGCGCCGCCGCCCGCGAGTGGCGGGACGCGGGGGCCTCGATCATCGGCGGCTGCTGCCGCACCACCCCCGAGCACATCCGGCAGATCCGGGCGAACCTCGGCTGAGCCCCCCGCCCCTGGCCGGCGCCGGCGGGATATGGCCAGCGAGTAACACTGTGGTCATCCGCGAGCACCACATCGGCAACATTGTTCCGGTTCACTCCTGACAGGCACCGATGCAGGCTGTCAACAGGAGGCGCGATGACGTCCCTGCCGCTTCCGCCCGACCAGCGGGCCGGAAGGCAAGGGGAGCACCCCGGCACCGGGGTCAGACTGGACGCCACCGCGATGAGCACCCGGGAGATCAACCGGTCGCTTCAGGCCCTGCCGTTCGGCAGGGTCGTCGTGACCAACCCCGCCGGGCGGCACAACCTCGCGGTGGGACTGGACGCCCCCGTCCGGGTGGAGATCGACGGTCCCGCGGGCTCCTACGCGGGCGGGCTCGGCAAGCAGGCCCGGGTGGTGGTGATCGGCCCCGCCGGGTGCGGCGTGGCCGAGAACCTCATGTCCGGCACCGTCCACGTGCGCGGCCCCGCGGGGCAGAGCGCCGCGGCCTCCGCCCGGGGCGGCACGGTGACCGTGGACGGCGACTGCTCCTCCCACGCGGGGATCTCGCTCAAGGGCGCGACGCTGGCGGTCGGCGGGGACGTCGGGCCGTACTGCGGGACGCTGGCCCAGTCCGGCGTCATCCTGGTCGGCGGCGACGCCGGGCCGTGCCTCGGCGACTCGCTGTACGAGGCGGTCATCTACGTGGCCGGGCGGATCTCCGGCCTCGGCACCGACGCCGTGATAGAAGAGATGACCGAGCACGACGCGCGGTTCGTGAAGATCCTCGCGGACGGGTGCGGGTTCGGCCACGTGTCCCCCGCGGACGTGACGAAGGTCGTCTCCACCCGGCGGCTCTTCCACCTCCACAGCCACGACCACGGGACGTATCGATGAGCCACACCTTCTCTCCGCGTGCCATCGCGGAGATCCAGGAACGTGCCCGGCTCGGGGGCTGCGAGGTGCGGGGCGGCGGCGCCAGGCGGGCCGTCCCGGACTTCGACGACCTGCTCATCCTGCCGGCGGGCCTGTCGGCGGCGCCCCTGGAGGGGTACCGCTCGCGGTGCGAGACCCGCACGGTGCTCGGCACCCGGCACGCCGAGGAGCCGGTCGTGCTGGACATCCCGATCACGATCGCCGGGATGTCGTTCGGCGCGCTGTCGGCCGGGGCCAAGGAGGCGCTCGGCCGGGCCGCGACCATGGCCGGCACCTCGACGACGACCGGCGACGGCGGGATGGCGCCCGACGAGCGCGACTCCTCCAAGACGCTGGTCTACCAGTGCCTGCCGTCGCGGTACGGCTTCGATCCCGACCACCTGCGCTCGGCCGACGCCGTGGAGATCGTGCTCGGCCAGGGCGCCACCCCGGCCGGCGGCAGCGTGCTGCTCGGCCAGAAGATCACGACGCCGGTCGCCTTCATGCGCGACCTGCCCGAGGGCCTGGACCAGCGCTCCGCGAGCAGGCACCCCGACTGGACCGGCCCCGAAGGGCTGCGCGTCAAGATCGAGGAGCTGCGTGAGGTCACCTCCTGGCGGATCCCGGTGTACGTGAAGATCGGCGCGACGCGGGTGGCCTCCGACGTCCGGCACGCCGTCGAGGCCGGCGCGGACGTGATCGTGGTCGACGGCATGCAGGGCGGCACCGGCGCCGCGCAGGACGTCTACATCGAGCACACCGGCATCCCGACGCTGGCGGCGACCCGGCTGGCGGCCGACACCCTGCGCCGGCTCTCGGCCGAGGACGAGGTCCAGCTCGTGATCTCCGGGGGGATCCGCAGCGGCGCCGACGTGGCCAAGGCGCTCGCCCTGGGCGCGGACGCGGTGTCGGTCGGGGTCGCGGCGCTCGTCGCGCTCGGCTGCAACTCCCCCTCCGACGACACCGGCGCGGACGTGAGCCTCGGATACCGCGCGCTCGGCACCGTCCCCGGCTCGTGCACGGCCTGCCACACGGGCGGCTGCCCGGTCGGCATCGCCACGCAGGACGACATGCTCGCCGACCGGCTCGACCCGGACTTCGGCGCCGAGCGGGTCGCCAACTACCTGCGCGCCCTGGCCATGGAGACGGCCATGCTCACCCGGGCCTGCGGCAAGTCCTCGGTCCACGAGCTGGACGCGGGCGACTTGGTCGCGCTGACGGTGGAGGCGGCGGCGATGGCCCGGGTGCCCCTCGCGGGCACGTCCTGGATCCCCGGCGTCACCGGCTGACGGCCCGGACCCCCCGGGCGGCCGGGCGGTGCCGGAGCCGCCCGGTGCCGGAGCCGCCCGGCGGGGCGGGTCAGCCGGCGGGGCGGGTCAGCCGGTGGAGTGGGCGAGGTCGTCGGAGAGCGGGCCCCCGGCCGTGCGGGCGGGCCGCTCGCGCCCCGGGATGAAGTTGGTGATCAGCGCGCCGAGCACGGCCACCCCGCCCGCGATCATGATCGCCACCTGCAGCCCGTGCAGCGAGGGCACCTTGAGCGGCCCGAGCGTGATGGTCATGTGGGCCAGCACGACGCTGATCACGGCGCTGGAGGCGGAGGTGCCGATGGAGCGCATGAGCGCGTTCAGCCCGTTGGCGGCGGCGGTCTCCGACGGCGGCACCGAGGTCATGATCAGCGCGGGCATCGCGGCGTAGGCCAGGCCCACGCCGGCGGCGATGATCGAGGAACCGATGACCACCTGCCAGGCCGACCGCATCAGGCCGAGGGTGGCGCCGTACCCGATGGCGATCACGACGGTGCCGAGCATCAGCGCGACCTTCGGGCCCCAGCGCCGCGAGACGCGGGCCGACAGCGGGGACAGCAGCATCATGACCAGGCCGCCCGGCGCCAGGCACAGGCCCGCCTCGACCAGCGACAGCCCGAGGCCGTACCCGGTCGCGGTGGGGCTCTGCAGGAGCGTGGGCAGCACCAGCGACATCCCGAACATCGCGAAGCCGACGACGACCGAGGCCAGGTTGGTCAGCAGGACCTGGCGGCGGGCCGTGGTGCGCAGGTCGACGAGCGGGTCGCGGACCCGCAGCTCCATGAGGCCCCAGAGCAGCAGGATCACCACGGCGGCGGCGAACAGGCCGAGGGTGAGGCCGCTGCCCCAGCCCCAGTCGCCGCCCTTGGTGATCGCCAGGAGCAGGCAGATCAGGCCGGCGGTGAGCCCGATGGCCCCCGGGACGTCGAACCGGCCGGCGGCGCCCAGCGGCGACTCCGGGACGACGAACGCGACGAGCAGCAGGTCCAGGGCGCCGACCCCGGCCGACATCCAGAACAGGGCGTGCCAGTCGGCGTGCTGGGCGATGAACGCGGCGAGCGGGAGCCCGATCGCCCCGCCGACGCCGAGGGTGGCGCTCATCAGGGCCATCGCCGAGCCGAGCCGCTCGGGGGGCAGCTCGTCGCGCATGATGCTGATCCCGAGGGGGATCACCCCGATCGCGCATCCCTGCAGCACGCGCCCGGCGACCACGGGGACCAGGCCGCTCGACAGGGCGCAGACCGCCGACCCGAGCACCATGATCCCGAGGCTGACCAGCAGCACGCGCCGCTTGCCGTACAGGTCGCCGAGCCGGCCGCTGACGGGGTTGCAGACGGCGGCGGCCAGCAGCGTGGCGGTGATCACCCAGGAGGCGTCGGAGGCCGAGGTGTGCAGCAGGCGGGGCAGGTCGGGGATGAGCGGCACCACGATCGTCTGCATCAGCGACACGACGATCCCGCACAGCGCGAGCACCGCGACCACCAGGCCGGGTCCCCTCGTGCCGGTACCGGGCGAGGGCGATTCGGTCACTGACGGGCCTCCGATACTCGATCACCGTGACGTAAGAACGATACATATCGTCCTTTTCGCGGCGAGCAAGGGGGTCAAATCAACAAAGCAAGCGACCGTTTTGTCAAAATGTCACCACCGGCCCTCGCCACGGACGGTGAGGAGAGGGCGGCGGAAGAGGCGACCATCGACGCGGAGGGGGCGCCTTGGTGATCCGCCCCGAGAGGGCGGAGGCGTGGGGAGGCGTGGGGAGGCCCGGAGGTGCAGAGGGTGGGGGTCC
>NZ_JANZYP010000101.1 GCF_025506355.1 Sphaerisporangium corydalis | reverse complement strand
GCTGGGGGTTCGGGGGGTTTGTGGGTGGGCCGGGCAGGGGGAACGCGGGTGGGGTGGGGAGGGTTTGGGCTGGGAGGGGTTAGTCGGTGGCGAAGGTGCGGAGGATCAGGCCGGTGCGCGGCTTGGGGCCGAACGAGGTGGACTTGCGCGGCACCCGCTCGCCCCCGGCGGCGATGGCCAGCACGTCCTCCACCTTCAGCGGCGGCACGATCACGGCCGTTCCCAACGTCCGGTGGGCCATTTTGACGGCGAGGTGGGCGTCGTGGTGGACGATGCGCACCGACTCCTCGTCGTCCTGCAGACCCCAGACCTTCGGCAGGAGGAATTCCGAGAGGATCGAGGTGGCGAGCGACTTCCACCGGAGTGATCGTGACGCGGGCATGGCGTGCTCGACCTGCACGGGGTCGGGATCGGTGAGCAGGTGGCTCACCCCGTCCTCCCCGGCCAGCACGAACGCGGGCCCCTCAGCCGAGGAGAGCGCCTCGAGGGCCTCGTCCACGTCGGTGAAGTCGTGCACCTGCCAGGCACCCCTGGCGCGCGCCACGGCCTCCTGGAGGGGCAGCCCCGGGATCACCCGGTGGATGGCCTTCAGGTCGGGCGGGTAGGTCGTCGAATCGACCAGGAGGGCCAGGCCGAAGTCCCACGGGCCCGGGCCGCGGCCCTCGGTGTGGTAGTCGTGCTGGAGGGCGAGGTAGGTGGCGTATCTGTGGTGGCCGTCGGCGATGAGCGCCTGGTGACCGCGAAGCTCCGCCGCCACGGCGTCCAGTTCCGCGCTCTCGGTCAGGGCCCACAGCCGATGCGTGATGCCGTCGTCCGTGCGCACCTCGACCAGAGGCGCCCGCGTGGACGCCACGTCGTCGACCAGGAGCGAGGCCGCGCCGCCCTCGCCTTCGTAGAGCAGGAAAATGGGTTCCAGGTTGCCCTCGGTCGCCCGCATGAGCGCGAGACGGTCGGCGACCGGGCCCGGCAGGACGTCTTCGTGGGGGAGCACGATGCCCTTGACCGGATCGGAGAGACCGAGATCGCCGATGAGGCCGCGGAGCAGGACGCCCGGCCCGCTTTGCTCGTACACGTACAGTGCGGGAAGAACGTCGGCGACCAGCGTGCCGGAGCCGAGCCACGCCAGCAGCGTGTCATGAGCCTCGGCATAGCGGTGCTGGTCGGCGCCAGGAAGGATCAGGCGTACCACGTTGTTGGGGTGAGCGTCCAAGAGAGTCTGGACGTCTTCTTGTGAAATGAGGTCGTACGGTGGGGAGGTGACTGCCGCCAGATCGTCGACTGCGAAGCGCACGCCGCGGAACGGGCGCAGCACCAGTCCGTCAGACGACGGCAGTTCAGGAATGGCCATACCGGGCATGGTGCCATAAAGGCCTGAGTCGCTTAGAGACAGCCCCGATGTTCTTAGCGTGGCCCGGCTCGTCAGGAAGCCGGAATGACATGTCGTGAGAAAGGAGGCCTCGGAAAATGATGCAGGAACGAAGCGACCGGTCCGATTCCCCCGACTACGAGCCCACTGCCCCAGCGGGCGATGTTTACGAATGGTTCCAGCGAGGTGTGAAGCTCCTCAAGGACGGCAGTCCCGCCGCGGCGGCGGCGATTCTCGCGCGGGCCGCCGAGGCCGAGCCGGAGTCCCGCAGCATCAGGGAGGCGCTCGCCAGGGCGCAGTTCAACTCGCGCCGTTACCACGAGGCGGCCGACAGCTTCCGCTGGATCGTCGCGGCCAATCCCACCGAGGACTACGCGTACTTCGGGCTGGGCATGGCCCTGTGGCGTACGGGCGACATGGAAGCGGCCCAGGAACCCCTGACCATCGCGGTGGCCATGCGCCCCGATCTCCGTGATTACGTCTCCGCTCTGAAACAGGTCAAGGCCACACTAAAAGCACGGCAGCCATAACCCCGGGCGTGTCGCCCCCTCTCGCCCCCTCCGAAAGCACCCCGTCCCCGATGGCCGTCTCCGGCCAGACGCCGCTCGTCCAACCGAAACGCGACGACCACCCGGCGAGGGCGATCCGCCATGCCCCCAACCGGCCCCGGCCGCCGGGGGAGTGGGGGTTGGGGGTTTGAGTCGGCGGTTGGGGGTGTTATCGGAAATAGTGGGTTCATGGAGACCGCACTGATCGACCGTTACGACACCTTGTTGCTTGATCTCGACGGGGTCGTCTACCTGGGCCGTGAGGCGGTTCCAGGCGCCCCTGAGGCCCTTACGCGCGCGCACGACACGGGTGTGCGTCTCGCTTACGTGACCAACAACGCCTCGCGTACTCCGGCCGCCATCGCCGAGCATCTGCTCTCCCTCGGCGTGCCCGCCACGCCCGACGACGTGGTGACGTCCGCGCAGGCCGCCGCCCGGCTGATCGCCGAGCGGGTGCCACGCGGGTCGGCGGTGCTGGTGGTCGGCGGGACGGGTCTGCGTTTCGCCCTGCGGGCGCACGGCCTGCGCCCCGTGACGACGGCGGCGGAGTCTCCGGTGGCGGTCGTCCAGGGCATCTCGCCCGACCTGTCCTACGGGCTGCTGAGCGAGGGGACGCTCGCCGTCCGGCAGGGTGCGTGGTTCGTCGCGGCGAACTCCGACACCACCATGCCGACCAACCGTGGCGCGCTTCCCGGCAACGGGTCCATGATCCGGGTGATCGCCACGGCCACGGGCGTGGAGCCGGTCTCGGCGGGGAAGCCCGAGCCGCCCCTGCACAAGGAGTCGATGTTGCGGACGGGGGCCGAGCACCCGCTCATCGTGGGCGACCGCCTGGACACCGACGTGGAGGCGGCCACCCGGGCGGGCGTCGACAGCCTGCTCGTCCTGAGCGGGGTGACCGGGCCGCTCGACCTGGTCACCGCCCCGCCGGAGCACCGTCCCACGCACATCGCCGCGGACGTCTCGGGCCTGCACCACCCGCCGGCGCCCGTACGGCAGGACGGGGACGAATGGACCAGGGAGGGGTGGACCGCACGTTGGGACGGCGGGCGCCTGCGCCTCACGGGCGGTGGCGACCCCCTCGACGGACTCCGCGTCGCGTGCGCCGCGGCCTGGGCCCGGGCGGGCGACGGCCGCGCGGACGAGGACGCCATGAAGGACGCTCTGGAGACCCTGAACCTCTGATCTCGGCGGTCGGGTAGTTGGGTGTCCAGGGGGCTGTGGCCGGCGACCGTGCCGGTTGTCGGGGCGATTTGGAGGGTTGTTGAGGGTGGCGGTGGCTCAGGGCCGGTGGTTCTGGGGGGTGCCGGTTGGTCTGGAGGTTCGTGGAGGACGGTTCTGGAGGATCGCGGAAGACGGTTCTGGAGGGCGGGATCGTTCTGGGGCGTGAGGCTGGGGGGTCAGAGGAGTTTGCGGAGGCGGAGGAGGTCGCCGAGGCTGGCGTCGATCTTCACTCGTCCGCTGAGCAGCGCACGCGCCATGTCCAGTTCGCCGTTCACCATGGAGAGCAGGTCGTCGCTGGAGATCCGGATGCGCACCTCGGCGGAACGGCCGTCCGCGGGGGCGGTCTCGGTGAACGGGTCGAGGCCGTCCTGGTGGACGCGGCCGTGGAAGGTCACGTCCAGGTCGGTGATGTGGCAGCTCAGGCGCCTGTTCACCACGTGCTTGGTGCGGGTCTCCTGATCGAGGTCGCCGAACTGCTCTCCCAGCTTGTCCAGCGCCGCGCGGCACTCATCGACGCTCGCCATGCGTCATACCCCTTCTCATCCGCCGAAGCTCCTCTGACCTACGGAAGGTAGCGTTTCACTTGAGTAATACGCGAAATTCGGCGCGCGGGCGCGGCCTGGAAGGGAAGAGCATCGCGCGGGTGATCGCTTCCGCTACGGTCGTGATCCACGGCCGCCGCGTCGGCGGTGGCCCTCTGGCGCGCGATCACATGGCCGCGATCGCCGGCGTGCCGCCGTTCCAACGACCAGTCGGGTGGAGAAGGACGATGACGGAAAGCGGCGAGGTCCAGGTGGCTGCCGCCCTGGCCCGGCTCGGCAGCCTTGGCGATCTTCCCGTACGGGAGCACGTCTCGGTGTTCGAGGACGTGCTGAGCGGGCTGGAGGCGACCCTCGCCTCCGTAGGGGACGCCTCCGCCCCGGCGGGGGAACGGCGCCCGTGAGGGATCTGCGGTACACGGCGGTGGCGGGTGGGCGGTTTCGCTCGTGGGCGGTTGTGCGGGGGTGGGGGGTTGAGTCGTCGTGTGCGGCTTGACAGTGAGCTGGTCAGGCGGGGGCTCGCGCGATCACGTGAGCAGGCCGCCGATCTCATCGCGGGCGGCCGGGTCAGCGTGGGCGGCCAGACGGCGGCCAAGTCCGCGACCCAGGTCGACACGGCCTCGGCCATCGTGGTCGCCGAGTCGGCGGAGGGCCCTGACTACGTCTCGCGAGGCGCGCACAAGCTGCTCGGCGCCCTGGAGGCGTTCGGCCCGCGAGGCCTGGGCGTCGAGGGGCGCCTCTGCCTGGACGCGGGCGCCTCGACCGGCGGTTTCACCGACGTCCTGCTCCGCCGGGGCGCGGCCCGCGTCCTCGCGGTCGACGTCGGGTACGGCCAGCTCGCCTGGTCGCTGCGGACCGACGAGCGGGTCACGGTGATGGAACGGGTCAACGTCCGCGACCTGACGCCCGAGATGGTCGGCGACCCGCCCACGCTGATCGTCGGAGACCTGTCGTTCATCTCACTCCGCCTGGTGCTGCCCGCACTGACGGCCTGCGCGGACCGGCAGGCCGATCTGGTGATGCTGGTGAAACCGCAGTTCGAGGTGGGCAAGGACCGGGTGGGGGCGGGCGGGGTCGTGCGCGACCCGGCCCTGCGCGCCGGAGCGGTACGCGAGGTCGCGGCCTCGGCCGGCACGCTCGGCCTGGCGGTGCGTGGTGTGACGGCGAGCCCGTTGCCCGGCCCTTCGGGCAATGTCGAGTACCTCATCTGGCTCGGGAAGGGCCCCGGGCCGGACCCGGTCACCGATCTCGACGCCGAGATCGGGCGAGCCATCACGGAAGGTCCCCAGTAGTGCGCGGAGTGCCCGCCGGACAAGCGGAGTGGACCATGGACAGCGCGAAGCGCACGGTACTGATCACCGCACACACCGGGCGGGAGCCCGCCGTCGACAGCGCCCGGCTGGTGATCCAGCGGTTCCTCGAGGCGGGTTTCACCGTCCGCGTCATGCAACCCGAGGCCGAGGAGATCGCGGTCCCGGGGGTCGACGTGGTGCCGTCCAACATCGCCGCGGCCGAGGACGCCGAGGTGCTGATGGTGCTGGGCGGCGACGGCACGCTGCTGCGGGCCGCCGAGCTGGCCAGGCCCGCCGGGACGCCCCTGCTCGGGGTCAATCTCGGCCACGTGGGCTTCCTGGCCGAGGCGGAGATGGCCGACCTCGCCGAGGCCGTCGACCGGGTCGTGACCGGCCGGTACACCGTCGAGGAGCGCATGACGATCGATGTGCGGGTGCGGGCCAACGGCGAGGTGCTGGCGTCCACCTGGGCGCTGAACGAGGCGAGCGTCGAGAAGCGCGACCGCATGCTGGAGGTCGTCGCCGAGATCGACGGGCGGCCGCTGTCCCGGTGGGGGTGCGACGGGGTGATCTGCGCCACACCGACCGGGTCGACGGCCTACGCGTTCTCGGCGGGCGGCCCGGTCGTGTGGCCGGAGGTGGAGGCGATGCTGCTGGTGCCCAACAGCGCCCACGCGCTGTTCGCCCGCCCGCTGGTCGTGTCCCCGAGGTCGACGATCGCGGTGGAGATCCTGCCAGGCACGCCCGGCGGGGTGCTCTGGTGTGACGGCCGCCGCCGCTTCGATCTTCCCCCGGGTGTCCGGGTGGAGGTGCGCCGCGCGGACCTTCCGGTGCGGCTGGCGCGTCTTCACGACGTCGACACGACCGGAGCCCCTTTCACCGACCGGTTGGTGGCCAAGTTCGACCTTCCCGTCCAAGGCTGGCGCGGGCGCGTACGGCGCTAGCCCGTGCTCCCCGGATGGGCTCGGGCGCGGAGGCCGGTGGCGCGGCGTTCCGGGACGGGCCCCGGGCGCGTACGCCGTCGGCTCGGTCTCAGAGGCGGCGTGGGAGCGGGCGTCGTCGCTTGGATGTTCTTGCGTGGGCCGGGGCCGGGTCGTCGGGGCGGGTGGTTCGTGTGGGGATGGTGTGAATGGTGCTGGTCGGCAGGTGGGGTGGGCGTGGTGGGCGGGGTTCGGGGCCGTGGACGGGCGGCTCGTACATCGGTGAGAGAGGGCCGGTACGGGGTGCCGATGACCCCGGTCATCGAAAACCTTGGCGATTTCCGCGTAGGATCGTCCCGCATGGTGAGGTGACCGAGCCAAGCCCCACACGGTCGGGCGAGGTGTGCCCGATCGGAGGAAGCGCGGCGAAACGGCGGGAGGGACCCAGTGCGGCCACGGGTCGATGAGGTCCGGATCAAAGGGCTCGGAGTGATCGACGAAGCCGTTCTCGAGCTCTCACCGGGCTTCACGGTCGTCACAGGTGAGACCGGCGCGGGCAAGACGATGGTCGTGACCGGGCTCGGGCTGCTGTTCGGCGGCCGGGCCGACCCCGCGCGGGTCCGGCCGGGGGCCGAACGCGCCTCGGTGGAGGGCACGCTGGTCGTCGAGGCCGGCGGCCGGGTCGCCCAGCAGGTCGAGGACGTCGGCGGCCAGATCGAGGACGGCGAGCTCATCATCGCGCGGACCGTCTCCGGCGAAGGCCGGTCGCGCGCGTGGCTGGGCGGCAGGTCGGTCCCGGTCGGCACGCTCACCTACCTCGCCGAGGACCTCGTGGCCGTCCACGGCCAGATGGACCAGCAGCGGCTCCTCCAGCCGGGCCGCCAGCGCGCCGCGCTCGACCGCTACGCCGGCGAGGAGCTGGTCAAGCCGCTGCGCGCGTACGTCCAGGCCTACAAGCGCCACAAGGACGTCGGAGACACCCTCGCCGACCTCACGACCAAGGCCAGGGAGCGCGCCCAGGAGGCCGACCACCTGCGCTTCGGCCTGGAGGAGATCGAGAAGGGCGATCCCAAGCCGGGCGAGGAGGTCGAGCTCAGGCAGGAGGAGGAGCGCCTCGCGCACGCCGACTCGCTGAAGAACGCCGCCGTCACCGCCCACACCTCCCTGCTCGGCGACCCCATGGCGGCCTCCCAGGGCGCGCAGGACGCGGTGTCGCTGCTGGCCCAGGCCCGGTCGGCGCTGGAGTCGGTCCGGTCCTACGACGTGACCCTCTCCGGGATCGGCGACCGGCTCGCCGAGGCCGGGTACCTCGTCTCCGACGTGGCCACCGAGCTCGCCGCGTACGCCGAGTCGGTCGACGCCGACCCGGGCAGGCTCGGCGTCGTTCAGGAACGCCGCGCGCTGGTGAACGGCCTGATGAGGAAGTACGGCGGGGACACCGCCGAGGTCCTTGCGTGGGCGGCCAGGGCCGCGGCCAGGGCCACCGAGCTGGAGGGCGACGACGACCGCATCGCCGAGCTGACCCGCGAGCAGGACGAGCTGCTGGCGCGGCTGACCGAGCTGGCCTCGGAGCTGACCGGCATCCGCACGGCCGCCGCCGAGCGCTTCGGCGAGGTGGTGACCGCCGAGCTGACCGCGCTGGCCATGCCGCACGCCAAGGTCGTGGTCGCGCTGACCCCGAGCGGCCAGTTCGGCCCCGAGGGCGCCGACGAGATCGAACTGCTCATGATGTCCCATCCGAGCGCCCCGGCGCTGCCGCTCAACAAGGGCGCCTCCGGCGGTGAGCTCAGCCGGGTCATGCTCGCCATCGAGGTCGTGTTCGCCGGCGCCGACCCGGTGCCCACCTTCGTGTTCGACGAGGTGGACGCCGGTGTGGGCGGCAAGGCGGCCGTGGAGATCGGGCGGCGCCTGGCCCAGCTGGCCCGCACGTCCCAGGTGATCGTGGTGACCCACCTTCCGCAGGTCGCGGCGTTCGCCGACCAGCACCTTGTGGTGGAGAAGGCCAGTGACGGGCGGGTCGTGCGCAGCGGGGTGACGACGCTCGACCGCGAGGGCCGCGCCAAAGAGCTCTCGCGGATGCTGGCGGGTCTGGAAGACTCCGAGCTCGGCCGCGCCCACGCGGAGGAACTGTTGTCGATCGCGGCCGCGGACAAGGCGGCGGGCTGACCAAGAAGGGTCCAGGCCCCGTCGGGGGCGTCGGGGGGATGTACCAGGGGCCACGGGGGCCCTGGCCGCGGGCGGATCGCCCACGGTCCAGCGACAGTGACAAATCTGACACGCCGTGATGCGGGGCCATGTTGGTCGCACGCTCTGGCAGGATGGTTCGTGATGAAGGTGCCGACCTTGAGGGTTCAGGGCCTCCGCCGCAGGAAGGCGTCAGACCTTCCCGGGGTGACAGCAGTGGCGAGGATCGATCGGCGGACCAAGAGCCTGACGAAGCATCTCCGGTCCGGGGAGATCGCGATCATCGACCACGTCGACGTCGACCGGGTGAGCGCGGAGGCTCTTGTCGCGTGCGGCGTCTCGGTCGTGGTGAACATCGCGGCGAACATCAGCGGCCGGTATCCGAACCTCGGCCCGCAGATCCTGGTCAACGCCGGGGTGACGCTCGTCGACAGCGCCACGCCCGAGATCTTCGACCGGGTCCGCGACGGCGACGTGGTGCGCGTCCACGAGGGGCAGGTGTACCTCGACGAGGAGCTCGTCGGGAAGGGCGAGACGGTCACGCCCGAGAGCATCGACGCGGCGATGGCCGAGGCGCGTGCGGGCCTGTCGGTCCTGATCGAGGACTTCGCCATGAACACCATGGAGTACATCCGCCGCGAGCGCGACCTGCTGATCGACGGCGTCGGGGTGCCCGACATCCGCACCTCCATGGAGGGAAGGCACGTCCTGGTGGTCGTCCGCGGCTACCACTACAAAGAGGACATCGCGACCCTCCGCCCCTACATCCGGGAGTACCGCCCGGTCCTGATCGGGGTGGACGGCGGCGCCGACGCGCTGATGGAGGCCGGCTACCTTCCCGATCTCATCGTGGGCGACTTCGACTCGGTGTCCGAGCGCGCGCTGTGCTGCGGCGCCGAGCTGGTCGTGCACGCCTACCGCGACGGCCGCGCCCCGGGCTTGGAACGCGTCGAGCGGCTCGGCCAGCAGGCGGTCATCTTCCCCGCGACCGGCACCAGCGAGGACATCGCGATCCTGCTCGCCGACGACAAGGACGCGAGCCTGATCGTGGCGGTCGGCACCCACGGCACCCTGGTGGAGTTCCTGGACAAGGGCCGGTCGGGCATGGCGAGCACCTTCCTGACCCGGCTGCGGGTCGGCGGCAAGCTGGTCGAGGCCAAGGGCGTGAGCAGGCTCTACCGCAGCCGCATCTCCGTCGGCTCGCTGCTGCTGCTGGTGGCGACCGCGCTGATCACCGTGGGCGTGGTCCTGTGGTTCTCGCCCATGGGCAAGGTCTGGCTGAACGGACTTCGCGACGCCTGGAACGGTTTCATCTTCTGGTTGGTCGGGCTCTTCTCGTGATCGATTTCCGCTACCACATCGTCTCCATCGTCGCGATCTTCCTCGCGCTGGCCGTCGGCATCGTGCTCGGCAGCACGGTGCTGAACGCCCCGCTGGTCGCCTCCACCGAGAGGGTCACCGCGCAGCTCCGGGCCAACAACAACGAGCTGCACGCCAGCATCTCCGACCTGCAGACGCGGGCCGGCGCCGACGACACCTTCGTCGCCGACCGGCTCCCGCAGCTCGTGCAGGGGGCGCTGGCCGGCGAGCGCGTCGTGATCGTGGAGGCCCCCGGTGCCGACACCAAGCTGCGCGACCCGCTCAGCCAGGTGATCACGGCCGCCGGGGCCACGGTCAGCGGCCGGGTGTCGGTCACCGAGAAGTACCTCACCGCCGACCAGAGCGGGACGCTCGATCAGCTCACGACCTCGGCCAAGCCCGGCGTGCCGGTCTTCTCCCCGGACGCCACGCCGTACGACAAGGTCGCGGCGGTGCTGGCCGGCGCCATCGTGACGTCCGACCGATCCCAGGCCGACAAGGAGAACCCCTCGGCCGCCGGGGTGCTCGCCGCCTTCGAGAGCGACGGCCTGGTGACCCTGGACGGCGACCCGGGCAAGCGCGCCACCCTCGCCCTCATGGTGGCCCCGTCCCTGCCGTACGAGGGAGAGACCGCCGACGCGCAGACCGCCGCCGTGGTGTCGCTGGCCTCGGGGCTGGACGAGGCCAGCGCGGGCACGGTCCTGGCCGGTGTGGTCCCGGTCTCGACGGTCTCCGGCCTCATCTCGGCGGTGCGCTCCTCCAGCGACGTGGCCGCCAACGTCTCCACGGTCGACAACGTCGATATGGCCTTCGGCCAGGCCGTGGTGGTCTACGCTCTGCGGGAGCAGACGGCCGGGGAGGCCGGGCAGTACGGCCTCGGCGCGGACGCCTCCGCTCCCGAGCCGTCTCCCACGGCCACCGCCACGCCCACCCCCACGGAGGGCGCGGGCGGCTGACCTGCCCCTGACGACCACGCTCCCGGGTCCGACGCCGGGCGCTCCTGACGAAGAGGGATCCGCTGTGGCCCATCGCTCCTGGCTCGGCGCCGTGGCGGGTGCCGCCCTCGGCGCCGTCGCCGCCCGTGCCGCCTACGCCGCCTTCACGCGCCGCCCGCCCGTCGGCGACGAGAAGACCTGGACGCGCACCAACCATCGCGGCGAGCCGATCACCCTGCTGGAGGGCCCCGCTTTCGTGGCCGGCGCGGGGGCGGCGGCCGTCCTGGCGCCCGGCCTGCCCGCCCGGGTGCGCGCGGCCGCGGTGCTGGCCGGGGTGGGCAGCGGCGTCCTCGGCGCCTACGACGACCTGCGCGAGGTGAACTCGTCCAAGGGCTTCAAGGGCCATCTGGCCGCGCTGGCGCGCGGGGAGGTCACCAGCGGCGCGGTGAAGATCCTCGGCATCGGGGTGGCGGGCCTGGCGGCCTCGGCCCTGCTGCCGCCCCGCCCCGGGGACGCCGGGCGGGGCCTGGCCCGGGCGGCAGGCACCCTGCTCGACGGGGCACTGATCGCCGGGAGCGCCAATCTGGCGAACCTGTTCGACCTGCGTCCGGGCCGGGCCATCAAGGTCGGCCTGCTGGCCGGCGGTCCCCTGCTCGCCGCCTCGCTGGCCAAGGGCGCCCCGGCGGCGGCCGCGCTCACCGCCGTGCCGGTCGGCGCGGGCCTGGCCCTGCTGCCCGAGGACCTCGGCGAGCGGGCCATGCTCGGCGACGCCGGGGCCAACGCGCTCGGCGCGCTGCTCGGGGTCGCCGCCGTGACCGGTCTGCGGCGCTCGTCCCGTCTCGCCGTGCTCGGCACGGTGGTGGCGCTCACCGCCGTCTCCGAGAAGGTGAGCTTCACCAAGGTCATCGCCGGGAACCCCGCGCTCAACCGTCTCGACATGCTGGGCCGCCGTCCCAGATGACCAGGAGGGTGGGCCAGGGCCTCGCCGCCGCGGCCGTCCTGATCGGGGCCGTGACGGTCCTGGCGCGGGTGGTCGGCTTCGCCAAGCAGCTGGTCCTCGCCCGCACGGTCGGCACGAACTGCCTGGCCACCGCCTATTTCACCGCCAACCAGGTGCCGAACATCGTCTTCGAGGTGGTGGTGGGCGGCGCGCTCGCCGGCATGGTCGTCCCCGTGCTCGCCGGGGCGGCGTCCCGGTCCGCGCCGGTGATGTCCGGAGCGGCGGGGCCGGCGGGTGCCGGGGAGGAGCGGGAGCACGCCCGCGCCCAGATCGGGCGGATCACCTCTGCGCTGCTCACCTGGGTGCTGGTCGCGCTGGTCCCGCTCGGCGTCCTCACGGCGCTGGCCGCCCGCCCGGTGATGGGCCTGCTCGCCGGGGAGGTGGCGGGGTGCGAGGCGGGTGACCTGACGGCCGTCGCCACCCGCATGCTGGTCGTCTTCGCCCCGCAGATCCCCCTGTACGGCCTGGCGGTGGTGCTCTACGGCGTGCTCCAGGCCCACCGGCGGTTCACCGGGCCCGCCGTGGCGCCGCTGGTGTCCAGCCTGGTGGTGATCGTGGCCTATCTGGCGTTCGTCCCGCTCAGCCAGGACGTCCGTACGCCGCTGTCGGCCGTGCCCCGGCCCGCGGAACTGGCCCTGTCGGTCGGCACCACGCTGGGCGTCCTCGCCCTGGTGGTCACGGTGATCGGGCCGTCCTCCCGGCTCGGCCTGCGGTTGCGGCCCACTCTGCGTTTCCCCGACGGCGTCGCCGCCCGGGTCCGCCGCCTCGCCGTCGCCGGGCTCAGCGCCCTGGTCGCCCAGCAGGCGGCCATGGCCCTGGTGGTGTGGCTGGCCAACCGGGAGGTCGGCGCGGGCGGGCTGGCGGGGTACAACTTCGCCTGGGCGATCTACCAGGTGCCGTACGCCGTGCTGGCGGTGCCCATCGCGACGAGCGTGTTCCCCGCGCTCTCCGCCCGCGCCGAGCGCGCCGACGCCGGCGGGTTCACCGCGCTGTCGGCGCTGACCACCCGCGCGGTGGTGCTCGTCTCGGGGCTGGCCGCCGGGGTGCTGGCGGCGGTGGCGGCGCCGATGGCGCGGGTGTTCGTCGACGGCATGGCGGGCAACATTCCCGCGGGCGAGCTGGCCAGGTCCATCGCCCTGTTCGCCCCCGGCCTGGTCGGGTACGGGCTGGTGGCCCATCTCAGCCGGGTCCTGTACGCGGCCGGCAGGGGGAGGGCGGCGGCGGCCGGCACGGTGGCGGGCTGGCTGGTGGTCATGGTCGCGCAGACGGTCTTCGTCCTGGCGTTCCCCGGCCCGTGGAAACTCGGCGGCCTTGCACTGGGCAGCGCCGCCGGTATGACGGCCGGCGGGGTGCTGCTGCTGGCGGCGGTGGCCCGCGCCCGGGGGGCCGCGGCGCTCGCCGGGGTGCCGCGCGCGCTGCTCACCGCCGTGCTGGGCGGCGGGGCCGGGTTCCTGGCGGGGTCCTGGGTCGCGTCCCTGCCGGACGTCCGGGGCCCGGTCGCCTCGGCGGGGGTGGTGGCGCTGGCGGGAGTCGTGGCGGTGACGGTCGCGGTGGGCGTGGCGTTCGCGGTGGACCGGCGTGATCTGGTGGCGGCGCTCGCCCGCGTACGGGGGCGGGGCGCGGCCGGACGCGCCGGAGAGGAGACCGAGGGTGATGGGTGACACGACCGCGCGGCGCGTGGTCCTGGTGCTCGGCACGAGCGCGGGCGGTGTGGGGCGGCACGTCCTGATGCTGGCCGGGGGGCTCGTCCGCCAGGGACACCAGGTCGTCGTGGCGGGGCCGGCGAGCACCGACGAGGCGTTCGGGTTCTCCGGTGCCGCGCGGTTCGCGGAGGTGGCCGTCTCCGACCGGCCGCGCCCGGTGAGCGACCTGCGCGCCGTGCGGCGCCTCAGGGCGCTGACGGCCGGAGCCGACATCGTGCACGCTCACGGGCTGCGCGCCGGGGCCCTGGCCGCCCTGGCCCTCACGGGGCGCCGGGCCGGGCGCGCGGCGCTGGTGGTCACGTTGCACAACGCGCTGACCGCAGGCGGGGTGATCGGCGCGATATATGGGCTTTTGGAGTGGATCGTCGGTAAAAAAGCTGATCAGGTGTTGGTGGTCGCGCCGGACCTGGGGGAGCGGATGCTCGCGCGCGGCGCGCGGAGCGTCGCGCCCGCCGTCGTCCCCGCGCCGCCCCTGCGCCCGCCCGCCCGGACGCCGGCGGAGGTCCGCGCCGAGCTGGCGCCCGGCCGCACCGGCCGGGCGATCTTCCTGACGATCGCGCGACTGGCCCAGCAGAAGGGCCTTGAGACGCTGCTGGACGCCGTGCGCGGGCCGTACGACGACTGGGAGACCGTCCCGCTGTTCGTGGTGGCGGGGGAGGGCCCGCTGCGGGGCGAGCTGCAACGGCGCATCGACGGCGAGGGGCTGCCGGTCCGGCTGCTCGGGAACCGCGACGACATGGCCGACCTGCTCCAGGTCGTCCACGCCCTGGTGGTGCCGAGCCGGTGGGAGGGACAGCCGCTGAGCGTGCACGAGGCGCTCCGCGCGGGCAGGCCGGTCGTCGCCACCGCCGTCGGGGGGATCCCGGCGATGGTGGGCGACGCGGCGCTGCTGGTCCCGCCCGGGGACGCGGCGGCCCTGCGCGCGGAGATCACCCGGGTGCTCCTGGACCCGGCGTTGGCCGCCCGGCTCTCCGCCGCCGCCCTGGCGCTGCCACTGCCGGACGAGGAGGCAGCCCTGCGGTCGGCCGGCGAGGCCTACGCGGCGCTGCGGGGCGGCGGGGCGCCTCGGTGAGACGTGGATCACCCTCGGACGGGGCGAGGTGTGTGACCTGCGACGGCCGCCGCGCGGGTCCCGGAAAACCCCGGCCCAGCTCAACGGCTGATTAGGTGAGGCTTATGCGCTCGCCTATACTCCTCGACTGAGGGGGGGAGTATCCCTTCGCGACAGCCTCGTCATCACGGTACGTCCCTTACGGCGTGCCCGGGGCTGCCGGTCCGAGGCCTTTGGCACGGGCGGGAGAGACCTCCGGCACTTTGACGCGGGCCGGAGGGTTGTCTTGGATGTTTCCGTGTGGGCATGGGCGGCGGTCATCGGTGGGTTGCTGGTGGTTCTGGCGGTCGACCTGTGGATCGTCGACAGAGGTGAGCCGCGCGAGTTCTCGCTGAGGCAGGCCGGTTTCTGGGTCGGGTTCTACGTCGGGCTGGCGGTGCTGTTCGGTGTCGTGCTGCTGGTCTTCGTGGGCCCCGACAAGGCCGGCGAGTTCGCGGCCGGCTATCTGACCGAATACAGCCTGAGCGTCGACAATCTTTTCGTCTTCTACATCATCATGGGCCGGTTCGCCGTTCCCAAGATCTATCAGCACAAGGTGCTGCTGGTCGGCGTGCTCCTCGCCCTGGTGATGCGCGGGGTGTTCATCGTCGTCGGGGCCGCCGCCCTGGAGCGCTTCGGCTGGCTGTTCTACGTGTTCGGCGCCTTCCTGTTGTACACCGCCGTCAACATGCTGCGCGGGCACGACGAGGAGGAGTTCAAGGAGAACCTGCTCCTGCGGTGGGTCCGGAAGATCTTCCCGACCACGGACGGCTTCGTCGGCTCCAAGGTCACCGCCCGGGTGGACGGGCGTCGCATGGTGACCCCCATGCTGATCGTGATGGTGGCCATCGGCACCACCGACCTGCTCTTCGCGCTCGACTCGATCCCGGCGATCTTCGGCCTCACCAAGGACGCCTTCATCGTGTTCACGGCGAACGCGTTCGCCCTGATGGGGCTGCGCCAGCTCTACTTCCTGCTCGGTGGTCTGCTGCAGCGGTTGGTCTACATCAGCTATGGTCTGTCGTTCATTTTGGGCTTCATCGGGGTTAAGCTCGTCCTGGAGGCCTTGCACACCAGTGGTGTCTCCTGGGCGCCCGAGGTGCCGATCTGGGTCTCCCTCTCGGTCATCGGCGTCACCATGGTGGTCACCACCGTGGCCAGCCTGATCAAGGCCAGGCGCGACAAGCGGGCCGGTGACGCCACCGCCCCGGCGAAGGTGTCTCAGGGGTAGCGAATTGGTGCATGAGGCGAATTGCTTGTCTCGAATTGCTATGTAACGGCGACGAGATGGGTAACATTCGGCGACAAGTCACAATCCGGTCTCTGGCCGCAAACACCACAAAAGGTTCCCCGTGTCCAACGATTCGCCAAGCCACAGTCGCCGCCGCGTGCGGCTGGCACGTGGCGTCTCCCCCTGGCTGGCACCGATGGTCGCCGCGGCCGCCATCTCGGCGGCGCTGGCCCGGCGGTCGCGCCCCTGGGTGCTCGCGGCGGCTCCGCTGACCGCACTCACCGGCGCCATGCTGTGGTTCTTCCGCGACCCCGACCGCGAGCTCGGCGCGGGGCTCGTGCTGAGCCCGGCCGACGGCGTGGTCCAGAGTATCGACCCGCAGCCGGACGGCCGCACGCGGGTGGCCATCTTCATGAGCCCGCTGAACGTCCACGTGAACCGCGCGCCGCTCGACGGCACGGTCTCCTCCATGCGGCACGTGGACGGCGGCTACCGCCCGGCGTTCAACAAGGACAGCGACCAGAACGAGCGGGTCGTCTGGCACTTCGACACGGCGATCGGCGACCTCGAACTGGTGCAGATCGCCGGAGCGGTCGCGCGCCGGATCGTGCCCTACACCGGCATCGGCGCGAAGGTCTCCCGAGGAGAGCGCATCGGCCTGATCCGGTTCGGCTCGCGCGTGGACATCTACCTTCCAGAGGGGATCGCACCCGCGGTGACCGTGGGTCAGCGGACGACGGCAGGAGTGACTCGCATTGACCACGGCTGACGCTGGCTGGTCCATGGAGGACATGGACGAGGACGAGGAACCCCGGGGACCCGTCGGGAAGGCGTTCCGGCTCTCGGCGGCCGACTCGCTGTCGCTGGGCAACGCCATGTGCGGCTTCCTGGCCGTGTGCGTCCTGGCGTGGTCGGCGATCAGCCAGCTCCAGTCGGAGGGTGAGTTCCGCCCCGACCCCCGCTATTTCGCCACCGCGGTCGTGCTGCTGCTGATCGGCGCCACCTGCGACCTGTTCGACGGCTTGGTGGCCAGGAAGTTCCGGGCCTCGGCCATGGGCGCCGAGCTGGACAACCTCGCCGACGTGATCAGCTTCGGCTTCGCCCCCGCCTTCATGGTGGTGGCCTGGGCCGGTTTCTCCCACCGCCTGCCGCTGTGGCTCGTGCTCTGCGCGGCCGTGTCGGTGCTGGTCGCGGGCGTCGTGCGCCTGGCGCGGTTCGCCTGCGTGAAGACCAAGAGCGGCGACTTCATGGGCCTGCCCATCCCCATGGGCGCGATGACCGTGGTGTCGATCGTCCTGCTGTTCGAGCCGTCGTACTTCACGGTCGTCGGGATCTTCGCCGTGGCGTGGCTCATGGTGAGCCGCATCGAGTACCCCAAGCCCAAGGGCAACCTGGCCGCGGTGGTGCTGGCCTGGATCATGGTCAACGTCACCTGCCTGATCATCTGGGCGGCCGACCTGTCCGGGGGCGACCTGCTCATCCAGATCGGCGCCGCGATGCAGATCGCGCTGGTCTCGGCGATCCCGCTGCGCGTGCTGATGTTCAAGCGCGAGCAGCGCAAGGAGCGCAAGGAGACCGAGGCCCCCGTCGGGTAGGCCCCGGTCCCCTCGGCGGTCCTGGCTACCAGCCGCGCGCACGCCACTCGGAGAGGGACGGCCGTTCCGCTCCGAGTGTGGTGTCCTTGCCGTGGCCGGGATACACCCAGGTCTCGTCGCCCAGCCGGTCGAAGATCCGTTCCACCACGTCGGTGTAGAGCCGGTCGAACCGGGCGGCATCCCCCTGGGTGTTCCCGACGCCGCCGGGGAACAGCGAGTCGCCGGTGAACAGGTGGGCGTCCTGGTAGAGCAGGGCGATCGACCCCGGGGTGTGCCCGCGCAGGTGGATCACGTCGAGCGTGACCGCGCCGACGGTGACCTCGCCGCCGTGCTCGACCGGCCGGGTGACCGGCACCGGCAGCTCGGGGGCGTCCAGCGGATGGGCGACGGTCTCGGCCCCGGTCGCCTTGGTCACCTCCGCCAGGGCCATCCAGTGGTCCTGATGCCGGTGAGTGGTGACGATCGCGCTGATCGGCCCGTCGCCGATCAGGCCGAGCAGCCGCCCGGCGTCGGCGGCGGCGTCGACCAGCAGCCCGTCGCCGGTCTCCCGGCACCGCAGCAGGTAGGCGTTGTTGCCGAAGCCGCCGACCTCGATCTTGCTGATCGTCAGGCCGGGCAGCTCACGCACGTCGGCGGGGCCGTCGGCGGTCACATCACCGGTGTAGCTCATGGGTACTCCTCGGGTGGTGCCGCCGGAAGGCCGGGCGGAGCCGGCATCGTCAGCCACGGCGGTGCCGCCGGCGGCTTCCCGGCCAGCCTAAGCCCCTGCTCCGGCCCGCCGCCCGGCTCCCCGGCCCCGTCGCCCGTGAGCCGTCCGGTGAGCCAGGCCAGCACGAGGGGCGCTGGGCCCTCCACCACCGGGCCCTCGCCCAGCCCGGTCCAGCTCATTCCGCCGGCCCGGATCGCGCTGACGGTGCTCTGGTCGTACGGCCAGCCCGCCATCGCGTCGTGGAGCTCGCGCCGGACGAAGTCCTCGGGCCAGTCGGCCCAGGTGTAGCCGGCGCCCAGGTCCACGTGGTGGATCTCGACCTCCCGGATCCGGCGGACCAGCAGGTACCACGCTGGGTGTTCGGGCGGGCGCATCCCCTGGACCAGGGACCTCCACGCCATCGGCGGCATCGCCTCGGCCGCCTCGGCGAACCGGTCCGCGCCGGCGGCGAGACCGGCGTACTGCTCCTTGGCGGTCTGTCCCGCCCCTTCGGCTATCTCGGCATCTCGGATCTCCTGCGTTGGGTACTGTGGAATGAAAACACCCGTCTTGGCCCAGGTCATCAGGTTGACGAGGCTGTCCGCGTTGCGCGCGACGTGGGTGAGCACGTGGCCCCGGGACCAGCCCGGAAGCAGGGAGGGAGCCGTGACGTCCGGGTCGGAGAGCGCCGCCGTGGTGGCCAGCAACCGGTCGGTGGCCGCGGCGAGTTCGGCCTGAAGGCCGTCGAGAACCGTCATGTACGCCATCATCTCTTCCGGCGCCCGCGTGGGCGTTCGCCGCCCCCGTGCCGGAGCGCGGGAAAACTGTCGGACCCCCTCGTTAG
This sequence comes from Sphaerisporangium corydalis, assembly GCF_025506355.1. GTDB lineage: Bacteria > Actinomycetota > Actinomycetes > Streptosporangiales > Streptosporangiaceae > Sphaerisporangium > Sphaerisporangium corydalis. Next base: position 4,469 of record NZ_JANZYP010000101.1, on the reverse strand, counting down.
AGTGGCGGCGACTAGTCAGAGGTGGCCCTCCGGCCGCCGTGGATCGCGACCCAAAAATGAGAGATCTGCTGTGGCCGACCGCTTGATCGTTCGTGGCGCCCGCGAACATAACCTCAAGGACGTCTCGCTTGACCTGCCGCGAGACGCCCTCATCGTCTTCACCGGGCTTTCGGGCTCGGGCAAGTCCAGCCTGGCCTTCGACACGATCTTCGCCGAGGGCCAGCGGCGCTACGTCGAGTCGCTCTCGGCCTACGCCAGGCAGTTCCTCGGGCAGATGGACAAGCCCGACGTCGACTTCATCGAGGGCCTGTCACCCGCGGTCTCGATCGACCAGAAATCCACCTCGCGCAACCCCCGGTCCACCGTCGGCACCATCACCGAGGTGTACGACTACCTGCGGCTGCTGTGGGCACGCATCGGCAAGCCCCACTGCCCCGCCTGCGGCCGTCCCATCGCCAGGCAGACCCCCCAGCAGATCGTCGACCGGGTCCTGGAGCTGCCGGAGGGCACCCGCTTCCAGGTGATCGCCCCGGTCATCCGCGGCCGCAAGGGGGAGTACGGCGAGCTGTTCCGCGAGCTGCAGACCAAGGGCTTCGCGCGCGCCAGGGTCGACGGCACGGTGGTCCGGCTGGAGGAGCCGCCGACGCTGAAGAAGTACGAGAAGCACGACATCGAGGTGATCGTCGACCGGCTCTCGGTCAAGGACGGCGCGCGCAGGCGGCTCACCGACTCGGTGGAGACCGCGCTGCAGCTCTCCGGCGGCACGATCACGCTCGACTTCGTCGACCTCCCCGAGGACGACCCGGGCCGCGAGCGGTTCTACTCCGAGCACCTCTACTGCCCCTACGACGACCTGTCGTTCGAGGAGCTGGAGCCGCGCTCGTTCTCGTTCAACTCGCCGTTCGGCGCCTGCCCCGACTGCACCGGGCTCGGCACCCGCATGGAGGTCGACCCCGACCTGGTGGTGCCCGACCCCGAGAAGACCCTCGGCGACGGCGCGCTGTCCCCGTGGGCCGGCGGTCACACCAGCGACTACTTCATCCGGCTGATCGAGGCCCTCGGCCTCGCGATCGGGTTCGACCTGGACACCGCGTGGGAGCGGCTGCCCAAGCCCGCCCAGAAGGCCCTGCTGCGCGGCCACGACGAGCAGGTCCATGTCCGCTACAGCAACCGCTACGGCAGGCAGCGCTCCTACTACACGACCTTCGAGGGCGTGATCCCGTGGGTGCAGCGGCGGCACTCCGAGGCCGAGAGCGACGCCACGCGCGAGCGGTACGAGGGCTTCATGCGGGAGATCCCGTGCCCGACGTGCAAGGGCGCCCGGCTCAAGCCCGTCTCGCTCGCCGTCACGGTCAGCGACTCCTCCATCGCCGACCTGTCGGCCATGTCGATCGGCGAGTGCGCCCGGTTCCTCGGCGCGCTCACGCTCTCCGAGCGTGACATGCACATCGCCGAGCGGGTGGTCAAGGAGATCAACGCCCGGCTGGGGTTCCTGCTCGACGTCGGGCTCGACTACCTCACCCTCGACCGGGCGGCCGGCACGCTCGCCGGCGGCGAGGCCCAGCGCATCCGGCTCGCCACCCAGATCGGGTCGGGCCTGGTCGGCGTCCTGTACGTCCTGGACGAGCCCTCGATCGGCCTGCACCAGCGGGACAACCAGCGCCTGCTCGACACGCTGATCCGGCTGCGCGACATGGGCAACACTCTGATCGTCGTCGAGCACGACGAGGACACGATCGCCGCCGCCGACTGGGTGGTCGACATCGGGCCCGGCGCGGGCGAGCACGGCGGCCAGGTCGTCGTGTCCGGCACCGTCGAGGACCTGCTGGCCAGCGACGACTCGCTGACCGGCGCCTACCTGTCCGGGCGCAGGCGCATCGACCTTCCGGCCGGCCGGCGCAAGCGCGATCCCAAGCGCAAGCTCGTGGTCAAGGGCGCCAGGGAGCACAACCTGCAGGGCGTCGACGTCGAGTTCCCGCTGAGCGTGTTCACCGCGGTCACCGGCGTCTCGGGTTCCGGCAAGTCGACGCTGGTCAACGACATCCTCTACAACGTGCTGGCCAGGGAGCTCAACGGAGCGAAGACCGTGCCGGGCCGGCACTCCCGGGTCACCGGCGTCGACCTGGTCGACAAGGTCGTCCACGTCGACCAGAGCCCCATCGGGCGCACCCCGAGGTCCAACCCCGCGACCTACACCGGGGTGTTCGACCACGTACGCAAGCTGTTCGCGCAGACCACCGAGGCCAAGGTCCGGGGCTACCTTCCGGGCCGGTTCAGCTTCAACGTCAAGGGCGGGCGCTGCGAGGCGTGCTCCGGAGACGGCACCATCAAGATCGAGATGAACTTCCTCCCGGACGTCTACGTCCCCTGCGAGGTCTGCCACGGCGCCCGGTACAACCGGGAGACCCTGGAGGTCCACTACAAGGGCAAGACGATCTCCGAGGTCCTCGACATGCCGATCGAGGAGGCGCTGGGGTTCTTCGACGCGATCCCGCCGATCAAGCGTCACCTGGAGACGCTCAACGACGTCGGGCTCGGGTACGTCCGGCTGGGCCAGCCCGCGACCACGCTGTCCGGCGGCGAGGCGCAGCGGGTCAAGCTGGCCTCCGAGCTGCAGCGCCGGTCCACCGGCCGAACCGTCTACGTCCTGGACGAGCCGACCACCGGCCTGCACTTCGAGGACATCCGCAAGCTCCTGGGCGTCCTCGGGCGGCTGGTGGACGGCGGCAACACGGTCATCGTCATCGAGCACAACCTCGACGTCATCAAGACCGCCGACTGGGTCATCGACATGGGCCCCGAGGGCGGGTCCCGAGGCGGGGCCGTGCTCGCCACGGGCACACCGGAGCAGGTCGCCCGCATCGAGGACAGCCACACCGGCCGCTTCCTCAGCAAGATCATCGGCGGCTGACCACCCCGCCCGTCCGAAAACGGCCGGCCCTCCCACAAGGCGGCCGGCCGCACCCTCCCTCCAGTGGGCCGGCCGGCCGCAGCTCTCCACGAGGCGGCCGGCCGCACCCTCCGGTGGGCCGGCCGGCCGCAGCTCTCCCGCGAGGCGGTCGGCCCTGCCCCGAGACGGGAGGCCGTGCCTTCCCGTGAGGCGGCCGGTCGGCTCCTCGCCATGGCCCGTCCCACTGCGGAAGCCTGCTTTCTTGAGGGCAGGCGGCCGCTGCGAATCGGTGGAACGGGGCAACTCTCTTTGACCAGCACGTTATGAGTAATTGTTCATACTGCTCAGGTCGGGTCTAGCCCATGCTGAACCAAGCGGGGGCGTGAGCCGTAGGAGAGTTAACAGACCTCTAGGAAGGCGAACATGACGGAGACGGATACGACGCGGCGCACGGTGATGCTGGGTGCGAGCGGCGCCGGTCTGGCCGTGGTGCTGACCGCGTGCAGTGGATACGGCTCATCGACCACGGTCGACACCGACGACGAGCCCTCGGATCCCGCACCGGAGTCCTCCGGCAAGAGCGCCGGGGGCGACGCGGGCACCGACTCCGCCGGAGGCGGTCTGGCGAAGACCAGCGACATCCCCAAGGGCGGCGGCAAGATCTTCAAGAAGGAGAAGATCGTCGTCACCCAGCCGACCGACGGGGAGTTCAAGGCGTTCAGCGCCATCTGCACCCACCAGGGATGCCCGGTGGGCTCCGTGGCCGGCGGCACGATCAACTGCCCCTGCCACGGCAGCAAGTTCAGCATCGCGGACGGCTCGGTCGCCAATGGCCCGGCCACCGAGCCGCTCAAGGAGACGAAGATCACCGTGAAGGGCGGCTCCATCAGCCTCGCCTGAGGCGACGCGCACAGATCTCGCCACGGGCGGGGGGTGAAGGGCACCGGCCCTTCACCCCCCGCCCTTTTTCGCGCCCCCAGGGAGGATGGTCGGCGTACCCGGCCCGGAAGCCTTTGCCCACCATTGACCCCTGCCTACCAGGAACGACCCAGCCCATGTGCCCCCCTTCACTGGAGAATGCCCCCGGGGTACGGATCAGAGGGGCGGGGCGTGGGGTGGTGAGCCGGACGGTTCGGGGGTGGCGGTGGCGCTGAACTGGGCGTTCGGGGTTCGTGACGCGCCCGGCGGTTCGGGGGCGGCAGTTGCCGGTGGGCCGGGCGGTCGGGGGTTCGTGGCGTGGGCTGGCGGTTGGGGGCGAGGTTGGGTGAGCAGGGTGGTTCGGGTTCGTGAGGTTCGTGACGCGCCGGGCGGTTCGGGGGCGGCAGTTGCGGGTGGGCCGGGCGGTCGGGGGTTCGTGGCGTGGGCTGGCGGTTGGGGGCGAGGTTGGGTGAGCAGGGTGGTTCGGGTTCGTGAGGTTGGAGAATGCGCGGGTCTGGATCAGGGGGCGGTCCGGGGGTGTGGAGTGGCGGTGGGCCGGGCCGTTCGGGGGTGGCGGTGGTGGTGAATCGGCGGTCGGGGTTCCTGACGTGGGCCGGGCGGTTCGGGGATCGCGGCGGCGGTGGGCCGGTCGGGTGGTTCG
>NZ_JANZYP010000100.1 GCF_025506355.1 Sphaerisporangium corydalis | reverse complement strand
CAGTCCGAGACCGAACGCCGCCAAGCACTCCCCAGCTGGCTCCACACCTACAATCACCACCGCGGCCACACCGCACTCAACGGCCAACCACCCGCCAGCCGCGTACCCAACCTCACAGGGCAGTACACCTAGCCAGCGGTCTCGACGTGCCTCGCATGCTGCAGCTGGCAGCCGCGATTCTCAAGTACGCCCGCGGCCTAGGCGTCACCGAAATCAACATCGGCGGCGGCATGGCCGTGAATTACGTCGACCCAGACTCACGGTTCGACTGGAAGACCTACGGAGAGGGTCTGGCCTCGCTACGGCGACCCGGAGAAACTTTGCGCATCGAGCCGGGGCGCTCGCTCTCGGTCTACTGCGGGCGGTACGTCACCCGAGTCATTGACGTCAAGCGCGTGCACGGCGAGCTATTCGCCGTGGTCGCTGGCGGTACTCACCACATCCGCACTCCTGCAACCAAGGGTCATAGCCAACCCATGGTCATCGAGCAGCCTGGCGAACCAACCACGATTGTCGGCCAACTCTGTACGCCCAAGGACACCATGGCACGGCACATCCCCCGTAAGCTTGGAACCGGAGGATGTGGTGGAATTCCTAATGGCGGGCGCCTACGCTTGAAATATTTCTCACCACGACTTCCTTATGCACCCAAAGCCTGCCTTCCACTACCTAGAAAGCTGAGTTATTCGGGTAAGAAGAGGACTTGGAGGACATCTCCGGGTCCCTTACTCCGCCCTTTATAATATCGCTGCTCGCTTTGACGGTGAACGCAGTAACGTCGGGATAGGCTTTCGCGGACGTACGAGGGTATAGGCCGCTGCCCCTTGCCTCCTCATTCAACTAACTCGGCTGTGTTGCTAATATCGCTTCGCTTGCCAGAAACCTTACAAGGAGCACGTCACAGCCTAGCGCTTCTGCTTCAGGGCTTTGCGGTAGTAGAACTGGAGCGTCCGAATATTTTGGATCATCCTTAGCGTGCACGATCCTGTTTCGTAGTCGGTATACACGTTCCGCTACCTGGTCAGCAAGTGTGACCGATGGGTTAGAGAGGCTTATGAAGCCCACTCCAGATATCTTGCCCTTCTTTCCGAAGTGATCGCCCCAGTCGCGCGACAAGAATTCTTCAAGCCGCTCTGGTCGAACGAGTGCTTTTATAAGGGTTTTTAACTGTTGGCTCTCTGGCATCGAAGCCGCACCCTCAGCGATTTTCATGATATCCATGAGAGATTCATCTTTTCGTCTGTCGAAATGCGGATCGTTAAGTTCTCTCCGAAGACGACCCAGGGTGTTAAGCCTGACAGCGACTGGAAGGAAGTACTCCAGTACTTGATAGTACGACAAGAAGGCGAGTGGGGGACTATCCTGAGCCCAAGTGGCAAATCCGAATAGCGATGCTACTTCATGCTTTAGCTGTATTCTAGGGTGGCGTACCTCTAGTAGAAGGGTCGGTGGGTTGTTATCTATGATCTTCTCTCGTGTTCTGCTTCGCCTGACGGGGGCGATGGCCACCCCGTTTCGAATGTCAAGTTCGTAGAACAGTGACTGCATTAGCTTTTCGCACGAGGCTACTAAATCCTCTGCGTTCATCTCCCTGCCAAGATCAACCTTGAGTGTCAGTCTCCTCGGTGTGCGCCACGGGAAACGGCGAGCATTTCCAGCGTCCAACGTAGTTGGGCCAAGAACGATGGCAGCCAGAGGTGATAAATTCGAAATCTCCAGGCACTTGCCGGAAGCGTCGCCTAGATGAAGCGATACATCGCGGCGGCGGTAAACCTCAGACTCAGCCTCCAAGGCTATTCTGGGGATCCTTTGTCCATGACGATGCGGACATTCAGAAGCGGTATCACTTCTAAGATAACTTAGGGACCAAGCCAGTGATGGTGCGTCTTGCGGAGCAGCTAGAAATACCTCAAAGTAACCTTGACCTGGGATAAGGATACCTCGATAATCTGGATGTTCTATAAACTCCTCCGACAATTGCCGCAGAAGGCTGCCAATTTCACTTCTTGGTATTACGTGTCGGGCAGTTGAACGCACGCCGTCTGCTGGTTTCGCTCGAAACTTAATGAAGAGGTTGGATAGATCCACAACAGAGTAGCCATGTCCATCCAAGAGCCTGATCGCCCGTTCCTCATCCTCGTTCGGGGCTAGTATTTCGCCTCCGTTTGATGTCGCATCTTCCGCCACTCCTTCATCGAGCACTTCATTCGGCAGCTCATCATCAAAAGCTGCCGGATCCGAATCAGTCATGCTTTTCAAGCCCTCCGCGCAAGCTATGGCAAACAAGAAATCATAGTGTAGCGTGCATCTTTCTCTAGGGCAGGCGGTTTCTACCTCGCGAAGGAGAGAGCTGTCCCCGCTGTCCCCCGAAGGTGCTCTGACCAGAGGAAACGCTCTAGATTTCCGGGGACACGCTACGGGGAGGCTGACCCCGTTGTCCCCACACGAAGAGGGGTGCTTTGCACGGCCGATGGCTGTAACACTCGTTAGTTGATCATGGTGGGGGCGGTCATCGTGATCCCGACCGAAATCTCAGGGTCCAGTACTTGCCCTTGCTCACGCCGCTCATACTTCGGGGTGCCCTCGGCTTGCTCTCGGTGGGGGCGTAGACGTTGGCGACAAGGTCGGTGACACTTTGTTTCATGGGTGAGTGGGCCGTAGGGATGACGGCCAAGGCTCGGGACTGCAGCTTCGCCCGCTGGCTGGCGTGGTGTCAGCCTTGAGGGGCTTCGTCGGCACTTGTGACAACAAGGGTGACTTGCTCGTGGCTAAGCAGCTCATGGGTCAACTCGGAGTCGGCGAACTCGTCCTCCGATGGAGACATGGGCTCACCATTCTGTTCAACGGGGAATGGGTATGGTCCGAGCGAAGCGGCCTGAGCGAGGGCAAGTACTGGACCTTGAGAGTCCATTCGGGGTCACAGTAACCAGCCGCCAAGATCAACCAGAGAGTGTTTCAGCCCCTTTCGTGCGAAGCACCTTCGTGCTCGTCGCGGAAAGGCCGGTGCTCCGGCACATCGGGGATTCGCTCTGGGTTGATTCGAGCGCAGTCAACGCTTCATCGAATCCTTATACATAAATCGCTCTGCGATGAATTGTAGGGCTGTGCCGAGCACCGCGCCATTGATGAGAAAGAACACTCCCGAGCGCCGCGAACGTCGATCAATCGCCTCAATGATAGGTTCTGCACGTGCTGCCACAAGGCGTTCTACGGCTTCGGCGGCGGCCTGCTGTTCTGCAGCGTATTTTCGGTCTGTATCTGCGTGCATCTGGGCTTCTTCGGCCTCACGAGCAAGCTCCTTTGGGGCCTGCGCGCGCGTGCATTTCGGCCTGGAGAAGCCCGAACGTTCGCGCCGATTCGGACAACTGTCGCGCCGTGTCGGTGAATCTATTTTCGAGATCATCTGATGAATGCGATATGGATGCTAACTGTTCAATCTCCCTGTTTGCTCTGGCGCGCGAGAACGCCAAGGCGAGTAGAGATAGAACAACTATCTTGGTTGCTTCCTGTAATGATCTAGCTATTTCGTCCAGAAATGACGCACTAAGAACAGCCATCAGAGTGGCAACTAGAGAGGCTCAATCGACCGTCTTTAACGGTCGGAGATGAGGCCAGATATCTCTCCCGCGCCGCTGACTTCGATCTGGAGCGAGAGCTTCTCCCGAGCGTTCGCGCGGAATATTGAAGTCGAGGAAAGCGATAACGGTCCAAGTTGCAGAATCAACCAGACCATCAGTAGGGATGTCACTAACTATAAGAAGCACTGCAACCGCAAAGGCGGGAAGCAGGAAAACTACTGGGTATTATTTGAGGAATCTCCGCAGGCGTCCCATGACATATCAATCGCTCGGCTGCGCTGTCCCGTTTCAAGCAGACTTCAACGGACGGCCCCATGGGCAGGGATCATGATCTCAGCCGTAGGCCAGCTTGAGCGGCCGATTGTCGCTGGTCCACTAATGTGCCTACGATGATCTCAACGCTGTTTACCCAGGTCAGCGGCGATTCGAGCTCGTTTGTCTGTCCACGGTCGGCCCCAGAGTTTCGAGAGCTTGCGACCTCCACGCCAGCGCCTCTACCTCATGTGCGTCCTCAGCCCCTCATCCGGAGTTGAGCAGCGATGTGCCGGGGCATGGCGGAAGGGCTGAGTGACCAACTGCGTGACAACCGGTGCGCCCACACGCGGACGCTGGCGAACGTAGGCGCACTTGTTCGTGCTAGTCGCCGAGGCCTGGTGAAGGGTCAAACTGGTATTCGAATTGCTTCGGGACGAAGAGGCCGCAGGCTCGTGCCCCCTCGCGCGCGGGGGAGCCGCATGCTGACCTCGTGCCTCCTCGCGCGGCTTTTCTGCCGTCTTCAGGAGAACAAGGCGCTGTAGGCGTTCAGGGCTGGTTGGCCGCCGAGGTGGACGTAGAGGACTGTCGCGTCGCGGGCGATTTCGCCGCGGCTTACCAGGTCGATCAGGCCGGCCATCGACTTGCCCTCGTACACCGGGTCGGTGACCATGCCCTCGGTGCGTGCGGCGAGTCGCATGGCCGCGAGCGTCGGCTCGTCGGGGATTCCGTACGTCCCGGCGTGGTAGCGGTCATCGAGTTCGATCTCGTCCTCGCGCAGCTCGCGCTCGAGGCCGATCAGCGCGGCGGTGCCGGTGGCGATGCGCCTGACCTGGTCGTGGGTCTCCCTCGGCTTGGCGGAGGCGTCGATGCCGAGCACCCGGCGCGGCCGGCCGCCCGCGTCGGCGATGGCCGCGAACCCCGCGATCATGCCGGCCTGCGTGCTCCCGGTCACCGAGCACACCACGATCGTGTCGAAGAAGACCTCCGCCTCGCGTTCCTGCGCGACGACCTCGTAGGCCCAGTTGGCGAAGCCGAGCCCGCCCAGCGGGTGGTCCGAGGCGCCCGCCGGGATGGCGTACGGACTGCCGCCGGACTCCTCGACGTCGCTCAGTGCCCGCTGCCAGCTCTCCTTCACGCCGATGCCGAACCCGGCGCGCACCAGCCGGACGTCCGCGCCCGCGAGCCTGCTGATCAGGATGTTGCCGACCTTGTCGTAGACCGCGTCGGGCCAGTCGACCCAGCTCTCCTGGATCAGCACGCACTTCAGGCCGGCCCGCGCCGCCACCGCCGCGACCTGGCGGGTGTGGTTGGACTGGACGCCGCCGATCGACACCAGCGTGTCGCAGCCCTTCGCCAGCGCGTCGGGCAGCAGGTACTCCAGCTTGCGCGTCTTGTTGCCGCCGTAGGCGATGCCGGAGTTGGAGTCCTCCCGTTTGGCCCAGATGGAGGCGCCCCCGAGGTGGCGGGTCAGCCGCTCCAGGGGGTGCAGCGGGGAGGGGCCGAACAGCAGCGGATAGCGCTCGAACGACGTGATCGACATGGCGGCTCCGTACGGTCGGAGGGGCGGCGGGCGCGTGCGTGAGCAGGGTACGGGAGCGGGCGAGCGTGATACGGGAGCGGGGCGGCGGGCCGGGCGGTGAGGGCGAAGGGCGGTTCGCAGTGGGCGGCTGGTCAGGCGGTGAAAGCGAGGAGCGGTTGAGAGTGGCGGTGGGTCAGGCGGTGAAAGCGAGGAGCGGTTGAGAGTGGCGGTGGGTCAGGCGGTGAAGGCGAGGGGCGTTAGGTGGCGAGGGGGAGGTGGAGTTCGAAGCGGGCGCCGCCGGTGGCGGATCTGCCGACGCTGATGGTGCCGCGGTGGGCGATGGCGATGTCGGAGGCGATGGCCAGCCCGAGGCCGGTGCCGCCGCGGTCGCGGCTGCGGGCGGCGTCCAGCCGGGTGAACCGCTCGAAGATCTTCTCGCGGTCGGCCTCGGCGATCCCGGCGCCGTCGTCACCGATCGAAAGCACCGCGTGGTCCCCCTGGCGGCTCACCGCCACCTCCACGACGTGCTCGGCGTGGCGCTGGGCGTTGTCCAGCAGGTTGGTCAGGGCACGGCTGAGCTGGTGGGACGCCCCGACCACGGTGACCCCGCGCGCAAGGGCGAGCCGGGTCGGGTGGGGGTCGCGGCGGTGCTTGAGCTCGCCTCGGACCAGGTCGCCCAGGTCCACCCGCTCCCGCGCGGTGGTCACGGCGGCCTCGACGCCCGCCATGTACAGCAGGTCGGTGACGATCTGCTGCAAGCGCTCGGTGTCGGCGAGCATGCGGTCCAGCAGGTGCGGCAGGTCGGTCTCGCCGGGGTGGAGCTGGGCCTCCTCCAGTTGCAGGCGGAGCCCGGCCAGCGGGGTGCGCAGCTCGTGGGAGGCGTCGGTGACGAACTGCCGCCGTGTCTGGACGGCGCGCTCCAGCCGGTCCAGGGTGTGGTTGGCGGTGGCCGCGAGCTTGGCGACCTCGTCCTGGCCGGGCGGCTGGGGCACTCTGCCGCTGAGGTCGTGGAAGGTGATCTGGGCGAGCTGGCTGCGGATGGTGTCGACCGGGCGCAGCGTCTGGCCGGTGATCTTCCAGCTCGTCCAGCCGGCCAGGGCGATCAGCGCGGCGGTCTGGACGCTGACGGCGGCGGCGATGAACCCGGTGGACTGGATGCTGGGCGCGCGCCGCGCCGCATAGATCAGCGGCGAGTCGGAGGTGGTGCCCGCGCGCAGGACGGTGAGGCGCAGGCACCCCGGTTCGGGGTCGGCGCAGGTCTGGGCGTCGGTGATCGGATCCCGGGTGCTCGGCCGGATGGTGCTGATCGCGGGCTTGCCCCTGGCGGCGGGGGAGGCGGCGATCACCTGCCCGCCGGGCGTGACGACCTGGACCAGGTCGACGCCGGGGACCACCGGGATGATCACAGCGGGCACCTGCCCGGCCCGGATGGTCGCCGCGACGGCGGTGACCTGCTCTCGGGTGTCGTGCCACACCGAGTCGGTGAACATCTGCTGGATGACCGTGCTCATGATCAGTGCCAGGGGGATCAGGACAAGAGCGGTCGTCAGGACCGTGAGCAGAGTGATTCGTCCGCGGATCGACCGTGGGCACAACGTGAGAGTTGGTTGACCCATACCATCAAGCTACGTGACCTGGAAAAAGGGCACGGCGCCACCCACCCGCCCAGGTCAGGCGGGCCGGCGGGCGCTCACCATGCGGGTCCCGAACCACGGCGCGCCGTACCAGAAGCGCCATCCCAGGTCACGCACGGTCACCTCCTCGGCGCCGAGGGCCCGCAGGACGATGGCGTAGTCCTCGCCGTGCCGGAAGTCGGCGATCCGCAGGCGGCCGCCGGGGGCCAGCACGCGGTACGCGCCGGTGATCGCCCGCTCGCGTCCCCCGGCGTCGGGGATGTTGTGGACGGCCAGGGACGACACGACGAGGTCGAAGGACCCGTCCTCGAACGGCAGCGACCGCATGTCCCCGGTGACCAGCTCGACCTGGCCGGACACCCCTTCGGCCTCGGCGTTACGCCGGGTCACCTCCTCGGCGTTGCCGGACTGGTCCACCGATCGCCACAGGTCGATGCCCGTGGCCCGTCCCCGCGGCACCAGCGCGGCGACCTGGTTGAGCACGGCGCCGCGCCCGCAGCCGAGATCGAGCACCCGTTCGGCGCCGCCCAGCCGGAGGGCGCCGAGCTCCTCCTCCCACACCTTGAACTTGCCCCGCAGGGTCGTGTGGGCGTAAGCGGACGCGCTCGCCGCGCAGTACGCGGCGGACAGCGCCGGGAGCCAGGCGAACGGCCAGCGGGCGGCGAGGGCGGCGATCGTGGCGGCCAGCGCGATCACGGCGCCCGCGACCAGCCCGAGTAGCGCGAGGGGGGCGTCGACGCCGTACGAGGGACGGCGGCCCACGGCGACGCCGCTCATGATCGTGATCCTGGCTGAGGGGCGATAAGACGCATAAGACGCGACATATCGCGACCTTACCGACCTTGGCCCGCCGAGGGAAGGGGATCTCCGGCATCCCCGGCGCGAGGCGAGGCCGCCGGCGGGGGCCGGTGATCTCGTGGTGGGGCCGGATGGTGTATGGAAACGTAGGCCGGGAGGAGAACCCGGTGATCCCATGATGTGTACAGGTGGTGACTTGATTGACCCGCGATCCGCGCCGAGTGCTGGTGACCGGTGCGTCGGGCAGGCTCGGGCGTGCGACGCTCGACCTGCTCGCCCGCCACGAGGTCCCCGCGACCGCGCTCGACCTGTACGACCCCGGCGACCTGCCGGCCGACCGGGTGGTGACCGGCAGCGCCGGGGACGCGCGTGCGGTCCGTGAGGCGCTGGCAGGTGTCGACACGGTGATCCACTGCGCGGCCCGGGCGGCGCCGAGCCTCGGCACCGCCGAGGAGGTGTTCGTGGGGAACACCCGGGCCACGTTCGTCGTCCTTGAGGAGGCGGCCCAGGCCGGCGTGCGGCGGGCCGTCCTCGCCAGCAGCTTCTCGGTCACCGGCCTGCCCTGGTCGGCCCGGGAGCTGCACCCTGCCTACCTGCCGGTGGACGAGGCCACGCCGCTCCAGGTGGAGGACCCCTACGCCCTGTCCAAGCAGGTCGACGAGGCGACCGCGGCCATGATGGCCCGCCGCTACGGCATGGACTCGGTGGCGATGCGCTACCCCCTGCTGGGCGGCCCCGCCGACCAGTTCCCCAAGCGGGCGGCCATGTACGCCGCCGACCCTGGCTCGGGAGCCCGCGAGCTGTGGACCTACCTGGACACCCGGGACGCCGCGCGGGCCGGCTGGCTCGCGGTGACCCGCCCCCTGACCGGCGCGCACGTGCTGTTCCTGGCCGCGCCCGACACCCTCGCCGTCCAGCCCACAGAGGAACTGCTCGACCGCTACCACCCGGGGGTCGAGCGCCGGGCGCCCGTGCCCGGCCACGCGGCGCCCATCGACGTTGGGGCCGCGACCCGGCTGCTCGGCTTCCGGGCCGAGCACCTGTACCCCGTCGAGCGCGCCTCAGGACCGGTGGCCTCGTGAGCGCGGGCGACGGCGGCGCCATGCCGCAGACCCAGGCGCCGTGGCCGGCCCGCGACGCCCTGCGTATCACCGGCGTGCGGGTGATCGTGACCGCGCCCGAAGGCGTCCCGCTCGTGGTGGTGCGGGTCGACACCAGCGACCCCGGGCTGTACGGCCTGGGCTGCGCCACCTTCACCCAGCGCTTCCACGCCGTCGCCACGACCGTCGAGCGGCACGTGGCGCCGATGCTGGTCGGCCGGCACCCCGCCGACATCGAGGACATCACCCGCATGGTGCACCTGTCCTCGTACTGGCGGGGCGGGCCGGTGCTGAACAGCGCCCTGTCGGGCGTGGACCAGGCGTTGTGGGACATCGCGGGCAAGCGCGCGGGCATGCCCGTGTACGAGCTGCTCGGCGGGCGCGTGCGATCGGCGGCGGCGCTCTACCTGCACGCCGGCGGCGCCACACTGCCGGAGACCCTCGACGAGGCGCGCGAGATCATCGCCGCCGGCTACCGGCACGTCCGGATCCAGGTCGGCCAGCCGGGCCTCGGCAGCTACGGCGCGCCGGGCAGGGGCGGCGGCTACCCGGGCCACCCGCACCCCGACGGCTGGGACGTCCAGCACTACCTGCGCACCACCCCCGGCCTGCTGGCCGCCGCCCGGGCCGAGCTGGGCGAGGAGGTGGAACTGCTGCACGACGTCCACCACCGGCTCACCGTCAAGCAGGCCGTCGGCATGGTGCGGGACCTGGAACCCGCCCGGCTGTTCTTCCTGGAGGACCCGATCCCGCTGGAGCTGTACGACCGGCTCCCGGAGGTGCGGGCCGCCGCGTCCATGCCGCTGGCCGTCGGCGAGCAGGTGGCCTCGGTCCCGGACGCCGCCCGGCTGGTCACCGGGGGCGGCGTCGACATCCTGCGGCTGCACGTGTCGGCGGTGGGCGGGCTCACTCCGGCGCGCAAGCTGGTGGCGCTGTGCGAGCTGACCGGTGTGGGCACCGCCTGGCACAACCCCGCCGACGTCTCGCCGGTCGGGGCGGCGGCGAACGTCGCCCTCGACGTCAGCAGCCCGGCGTTCACCGTCCAGGAGGGTCACCTTTACAACGAGGCCACCCGCGAGGTCTTCCCCGGCACGCTCGTCCCCCGTGGCGGGCACCTGTACCCGAACGACACGCCCGGCTGGGGCATCGACGTCGACGAGGCCGCGGCGGCGGCCTTCCCCCCGGAAACCCACCTGTTCGAACGCTGGGCCACGACGGTCCGCCGCCCGGACGGCGGCATCGAGGCCCCCTGACGACCTCCCGCGAGGCTTCCTGATAGGCCCCTCGCGAGGGGCTTGCTGACGGCCCCCTGCGGGGCGGCCGTCAGTCCAAGGTGTGGTCGTAGCGGATGAAGCCGTTGAAGCGGGCCACCTTGTCGTACAGCACGCGGGCGCGGGCGTTGTCCTGCTTGGTGGTCCAGTACAGGCGCGCGGCACCCCGGCCGCGCGCCGCCTCGGCCACGTGCTCGATCAGCGCCCGCGCGGCGCCCTGGCCGCGCGCCGTCTCGTCGACGAACAGGTCCTGCAGGTAGCAGCCGTCCTCCGACCAGACCATGGGGTGGAACAGATAGTGCGCGATGCCGACCAGTCTCCCGTCCAGCCGTGCGCCGGCGGCGTGCAACTCCGAGCCGGCCAGCAGCCGCGCCCAGGTCCTGTCGTACTCCTCGGCGCTCACCGTCGTGCGGTAGAAGGTCTTGTAGCCGCGCGCCAGCACTTCCCAGACGGCGCGGTCCCCAGCACGTAACGGCCCGATCTCGATCACGACCCCCATCCTGGCAGACCCCTCCCCACGTAGGACCCGGTGGTTTCGCTCTCGTGTAGGGATCATTGACGCCCCGCACGCCATTCCAGAGACCGGGCCTCGGCATCTGACTCGTGACACGCCAACCTGCTCCGGCACCCCTGATCACTTTGGGACGTGCGAGTCACGATCCTGCCCGGGAAAAGTTCCAGCAGTTGAGGTTAGGACCGGGCGCTCGTTGGACGTCGACGCTGTCGGTGTACTTGATGCCTGGCGGTACGACTGTGTCCTCCCATATGGCCCGGCCGGAGGAGTGCTTGGCGATCCGCACAGTGTCGCGCACTTGCTGGGCATCCATGGTGGTGATGCGGATCCGGTACCAGACGTTCTCCTTCGCTTTCGCCGATGCCTTCAGTGGCATGATCGCCCACCACTCATTTCCCTCGACGTTCACCTCAGCCACGAAGGTGATCACTCCGACAGGCCTCTGTCCCCGGACTGGATAGGCGTATATCACAAGAGCACGGCCCTCAGCCGCGACACCATGTCCACTTACCCGCACGCACGGGCCCACGACCTCATGTTGGTCTCTCACCGGCCGATCGATGCCGATATCAGGAGTGGGTCGCGTGTTCTGCAGAGCCAAGATCGTGAAGTGCGCGACAATCGCGACGAGGACGCCGATGATCACTGTATGGACGTTCGAGCGGACGCGTCTCAGCAGGCTTTCCTTGAACGTTTCCGTCCGTGACGACATTCTCGGCCCCTCTTGGTCGTGATGCCTAGATCTCTGGTCTATGAATCATGATCACGACTAGACTGGGGGGATCCGGTAGGACGTTTTGCCTGTTCAGTCGTGTCTTGCGTGTGAGGTTGGAGTTCTCCGTCATCTGAACGAGACGGATCATCCGGTCGCGTTCAGGTTTGGCTGGTCGCCTCGAATCTGTGCTCGCGGACTCGACATGCTCACGGTCGAACACTCTCCTGCGGGTGTCGAGGAGGTCGTCCTCCCCATCTCTCTTTTGCTGGTTGGCGCCGCTGGAGAAGAGATGGAGGGGACGACCTTCCTGCTTAGGAGCTGTGAAGGCGCATTCGCTCGGTGATGCGGTTCACCCCCAGGTACATGACGACGACGCGCCCAGGGGCAAGACCTGTCGATCGAGCACGGACGGGAGGCTGGAAACCTTGTACGCTGAGTAAAGGCCGGTACAAGCTTCGGTTGAGCGTTCGCCTCCCGTCAATGTGCTACCTGGCAATCTGCTACGTTACAACATTATCTCGGTTGGACCCTTTCTGGCATTCCGACGTGGTCTCTAGGAGAAGTGTAGCCATACCGACCAGGTATGATGATCTTCGTCGGGTCTTGTGAAAAACGCTAGGTCTCAATATGACACCTTGCATGCCGCTAGCAAGCGTAACGCTAGATGGCTCGATGGCGATCAGCCGATACTACAGAGTGTGCGGGAGGATGTATGTCCGGTAGTGGTCCGGGGCCCGTCGTGCAGAGCGCATTGCTACGTACTGAACTTGTGCGACTACGGAGAGACAACAGGTTGACTCAGGATGCGGTCGCGAAGAGCTTGGAATGGTCTCCCTCCAAGCTGATCCGTATCGAGGGTGGTAAGACAGGTATCACCAAGTCGGATTTGCAGGCGCTGCTCAACGAGTACGGGGTCTCATCGCCGACAAAGTCGGATCGACTTCAGGCCTTGGCCAGAGGTGCCAAGGGGGCCGCATGGTGGGACAGGTACAAGGGAAAGGTCTCGGACGCCTATCTGACTTATGTGGGTTACGAGGCCGGCGCTGCGTTCATTCGCCAGTTCCAGCCTTCGGTGATCCCAGGACTTCTGCAGACCCAGGAGTACGCGCAGGTCATGGTCGGAGGGGCAGTGTCCTCGCAGCTTGCGGCCGCTGTTCGATTGAGGCTGCAGCGCCAGCAGGAACTCGCCCTTCGGGATGATCTTCCTCATAGGTACTTCATCCTGGATGAAGCGGTCATCCGCCGCCATGTGGGAGCCAAGGTGGACTCGCGGATCATGCCGACGCAACTTCGAAGCCTTGTTGAGCTGGCCCAGAAGGATCCACGTCTCACTATCGCAGTGATCCCGTTCAGTGCCGGAGCCCATGAGGGCATGACCAGAGGGCCTATCACCGTCTTGGGATTTGAAGAAGGCTTGGGTGACCTCCTCTATCGTGAACGTGGAGAAAGTCCCGCCACCACCTTCGACGACGAACTGGTCAGCAGCTTTCGCGACATCTTCGAGTCTCTCGTAAACGAGGCGCTCACTCCGGAAAAGTCGTTGGAGCTGATAGCCAAAACGGCGGATGACTTGATGAAGTAACGTCACAACAACGCATCGGCAGCGAGCTTGTCTCGATGCAGTGCGGTACCGTGTCCCCCGGTTGCGAAGCTGGGAGAAATAGCTTTACCCGTTTACACTCGTGGACAGGAATCATCACACGGCCGTGTTGATGGTCGTTCGGCTCGCATGGCCGGGCTGCCCGCAGACCAAGCGGCAGGTGTGAGGCCTGTCCGTAAACGGATGGAGCGTCGCTTGATGTTTGCCGATCCGAACTGTCGTCACACGCTCGTCTGGCGTAAGAGCAGAGCCAGCGAGACTCCGCAGAGTGAGTGTGTCGAAGTCGCTCACTCGTCTGGGTTCATCTGCATCAGAGATTCTCGCTACCCCGGCGGCCCGTTGCTCTGGGTTGCCCAAGCAGAGTGGCGGATGTTTATTTTCCAGGTCAAGCGCGGAGTCTTCGATGCTCGAACGGCTTGGGTGGAACACGGTTCTTGTCCACGTCAGGTCAGGGATGAAGAGGTCGGCTGAAAGTTTCGTGCAGGTGGTGTGAGCATACTTTCCTGTACCCTAGCGGTTAGCTTCGCCGGGAAAACCACCAGGTGGCGCACACATAAGTAAGCACTGCCACGCTCACGATGCCGGCGAATGCAATGGCCAGCTGGTCCGAGCCCTCACCTTTGAGGGTCGAAACGACATACGCACCCGAGCCGACGGTGAGTACTGCCTTGTTCGCCGTAGAGCCGGCTTTCAAGGAGATGAGATGCCGTCGCTCGTCTTGCGGATGCGGATCGGATATTATCGCGGCCGCGTCGGATCGCCACCTGCCCAGCAACCTGAGGGACACGGCGATCCCTGCGCAGGCGATGGCGAAGGCGACGGCCCACAAGGCTCCCCAGTCTCGTACGACTATATAAAGAAGGAGCCCTCCTATCGTCAGGGTCACTGCAGCGACGAGGATGAGCTCCAGAAGTTGCGGGAGCGGTCTTGGTGACGGACTGTAGCCGCCATCGCCGTTCGTTGCCGTTGGTCCGTCGTGGCCTGATCTGAGGTCATTGGTGGTCTTCATGGAAGATCTCCTCGATGGTGTGACCGAAATACCTCGCGATCTTGAAAGCTAGACGGAGCGAGGGTTGATAACGGCCCTTTTCGATGGCGGCGATCGTCTGGCGAGACACGTTCAGGTCTTCCCCGAGTTCGGACTGCGTCAAGCCTTTGGCCTGGCGAAGCTCCAGCAGCCTGTTGCGCACTCTATGAAAACTATCTCTTACATAAGGTAATGTAAAGTAAGCTTCACATGATTGCACAGCTTTGCGGCAAATGAGCTAGTTCTCCTACTCAGCGTAGGCGCTCGCTGAGCCGACTCAGGCCCTTCGATAAGGTGGCGTGACATTCGGCTCCCTCGCCTTCACCAGAGGTTGTTGTGCGATCGGCCATGCCACCTTGGTCCCAGCGAGGGGTGGAGGGGTCGCAACGGTTGAACTGCAGCATCCTCCAGTACGACGTGGTCGCCTGCCCCGTCGCCCGATGGCTGTGGCCTTTAGCGGCAGCGGCTTAAAATGTTTATCGACGCTATGCGTCCCGGTCCCCGTCGACGCGGCTGTGGGCCCACCATTCGGCTGGTTCGGAAAGGCGCCTGGCGGTGGCCGCCTTGGTCCTGGCCGAGGCCGCTCTTGACGATTGCCGTGGGGAGGTTGTGTATAGGGGGAGATCTGGTGGTGCGGCGGGGTCTCTAGGGAGTGGTCCGGGTATGCGGGACGAAGGGGTCGGCTCCTGGCCTCGGCGGCGGGCGCGTAAGACGCCGAACCGGGTCGCGATCGTCCACGACGGGCGCGCGATGACGTACGGGGAGCTCGACGAGCGGGTGAGCCGGCTCGCGCGGGCGCTGCGCGGGCTCGGGGTGGGCCGGGGCGACCGGGTGGCCTACCTCGGGGAGAACCACCCGGCGCTGCTGGAGACCCTGTTCGCGGCCGGGACGCTCGGCGCGGTGTTCGTCCCGCTCAACACCCGCCTGTCCGGCGCGGAGATCGGCTACATGCTGGCGGACTCCGGGTCGTCCGTGCTCGTCCACGGCGCCGGGTCCCAGGCGGACCCGGCGGAGGCCGCCGCCGCCCTGCCGCTGCGGACGGTCGACGTCCACGACGGCTACGAGGCGATGCTGGCGAGGGCGGTCGGAGGTAGTGCGGGGGAGCCGGTGTCGCTGGAGGATCCGCTCATCATGATGTACACCTCGGGCACCACCGGGACCCCGAAGGGGGCGGTGCTCACGCACGGGAACATCACCTGGAACAGCGTCAACGTGCTGGTCGACGTCGACCTCGCCGCCGACGAGGTGACGCTCGTGATGGCCCCGCTGTTCCACACCGCCGCGCTGAACATGACGTGCCTGCCCACGCTGCTCAAGGGCGGGCGGGTGCTCATCGAGCGCGGCTTCGAGACCGGGCGGACGTTCGAGCTGGTCGAACGGCACGCGGTCACCATGCTGTTCGGCGTCCCGGCCATGTTCGCCGCGCTCGCGGCCGCGCCCGGGTGGCCGGACGCCGACCTGTCGTCGGTGCGCAACCTGCTGTGCGGCGGCTCGCCGGTGCCGGAGAGCCTGATCCGCGTCTACCTCGCCCGGGGGCTGTCGTTCGTCCAGGGGTACGGGATGACGGAGGCCTCTCCGGGGGCGCTGCTCCTGGACAGGGAGATGAGCGGGCCCAAGGCCGGGTCGGCCGGGGTCCCGCACTTCTTCACCGACGTCCGGGTGGTCCGGCCGGACGGGACCGAGGTGGGGCAGGGGGAGCGGGGCGAGGTGGTCGTCCGGGGGCCGAACGTGATGAGCGGCTACTGGCGCCGTCCCGACGACACCGAGGCCGCACTGATGGGCGACGGGTGGTTCCGTTCCGGGGACATCGCCGTCGTCGATCCGGACGGGTACGTGTCCATCGTCGACCGCGCCAAGGACATGATCATCTCAGGCGGGGAGAACATCTATCCGGCCGAGGTGGAGAACGTCCTGTACGGCCATCCCGACGTGGCCGAGTGCGCCGTGATCGGGGTGCCGCACGACAGGTGGGGCGAAGTGGGCAAGGCGATCGTGGTGCTCAGGCCGGGCGCGGTGCCGGACGAGGCCGCGCTGCTGGCGTTCGCCGCCGGGCTGCTCGGCCGGTACAAGGTGCCCAAGAGCGCCGTGTTCGTCACCGCGCTGCCGCGCAACGCCTCCGGCAAGATCATCAAATCCCGCCTCCGCGCCCACCACGGCCACCCGGCCCAGGGCGGGTCGCAGGCATAGCGCCGACCGGGCTCGTCCGGCTCGGGGCGGATCGCGGGCCTGGTCACGGCTGGGCGGGTCGTCGGTCGGTGCCGATCGGGCAGAGCGGACAGGCCGTGGGTCCGGTGCCGAGGCGAGGGCCGGTCTGGTCGGTGAGGGGGACCGGTCGGTTAGGGGGCCGGGTGCTCCACGGGGCGGTGGGTCGAGGGGGTGCCCAGCCGGTGGGGGCGCCGGGTGCGGGCCGACCAGTCGAGGTTGCCGCGCATCCACGAGCGCATGCCCGCGAAGTTCGCCGCCAGGACGTCGGCGTGCGCGGGGAACGCGGCGAAGGCCCGGATCTCCCGCTCCTGGTAGGCGCGGATCCCCCCGGAGATCGCGGTCACGACCTGGGAGACCGGCCCGCCACCGTCCAGCCCGGGAGTGTTCTCCACCACGGCGGCCGGCTCGTCGTACCCGCTCAGGGACGCTGCCCTCTCCCCAGAGCGCCCGCCCAGGGACGGTTCCCTCTGTCCGGGGTACCCGCCCAGGGACGGTCCCCTCGCTCCGGGATACCCGCCCAGGGAGTACCCGCCCAAGAAGGGTTCGCTGGTCAGGGAGTACGCGTCGCTGGTCCAGCGGACGACGTCGCATGCCGATCGCAGGGCGTCCTGGTAGGTGCCGTCGTCGTAGAGGCGCTCGGGGACGACGGCGCGTTCGACGATCTCGATGAGGTCCATACGGACGTGCATCGCCCCGGCGTCCTGTCGCCCGGCGGTGGAGGCCGTCTCGTACGGCGTCACGGCACCCGTCTCGGCCGGGACCGTGTCGCCGGTCCGGTCGTACGCCGGGATCGTGTCGCCGGTTCGGTCGTTCGCCGGGATCGTGTCGCCGGTCCGGGCGTACGCCGGGATCGTGTCGCCGGTCCGGGCGTACGCCGGGCGGAAGGCCGCCGTTCCGATGTCGGCGAGGTGGCCGGAGAAGCGGGTGCGCCATTCCGGGGTGGAGTGCGGGGCGGTCCTGCTCCACAGGTCGGCGAGCGACTCCACGAGGGCCGGGCCGCCGGGCCGCCGCGCGGTGAGGCGGGCGCCGTCCTGGGCGAGGACCGCCGCGATCTCGCCCGCGAGCTCCCGGCAGCGGGCCGGCTCCCGCCCGACGGCGATGTCGCGGAACCGGTCGTCGAGCAGGAACAGCCAGGCGAACCAGTCGGCGATCAGGCACAGGCCGGACTCGTCCGCCGTCGGGTAGGTGACCGCGGCGAACCAGCCGAAGTCCGCGCGCGCGAACCGCTCCCGCGCGCTCACCTTGCCGACGAGCCCGTGCCGCGCCACCCACGCGTCAAGGTGCCGCCGCGCCGCCGCCACGTGCTCGTTGACCATCGGCGGGAGGTCGTCGAAGGCCCTCGGGAGCACCTCGTCGAGGTGCGGGTCCGTGCCGCCCCCGGCCGAGGTGGGGCGGGGGATCGGGTCGAGCCGGATCGACGGCGCGGTCACCGGCGTGCGCGGTACGGGCCGGCGGTGGTGGAGATGCGGTACCCGCTCATCTCGTCCTCTTCGGTCGAGCGCCGCGTGGCCTGCCACGCCCTACGAGGATCACACCCGCCCCCGCCGGGCCGCACCTCCCAAGGTGCGCCGCCGCCGGACGGGCACGTCCATGCCGGGAACACGACCGCGTCCCACGATCTCCGCCGGTCCTGCGGCCCGTGGCGGCTCGCCGATGAAGCGCCGCTGAGGCGGGGCACGATCGGGCTGGCGGTGAAGTGCCGCCGACGGGACGCGATCTTGGCCGGGCCGGGGGCCGGCGGCGGCTCGGTGGTGAAGGGTCGTTGACGGGGAGATGAATTCTGGAAGAGACCCCCGAAAGGGCGATTAGACGCCGTCAGGCGAGACATATGTGGCCGTATGGATGCAAACACGGTGTTGCTCGCCGTCGTCATCGTCACAGCCCTGTCCTTCGACTTCACCAACGGCTTCCACGACACCGCCAACGCCATGGCCACCTCGATCGCGACCGGAGCGCTGCGTCCCAAGGTCGCCGTCGCCCTGTCCGCGGTGCTCAACTTCGCGGGCGCGTTCCTGTCGCTGAAGGTCGCCGCCACCATCGCGACCGGCATCGTCGACACCGGTGCCATCACCCTCACCGTCGTGTTCGCCGGCCTGGTCGGCGGGCTGGCCTGGAACCTCCTGACCTGGTACTTCGGCATCCCCTCCAGCTCCTCGCACGCCCTGATCGGCGGCGTTGTCGGCGCCACGCTGATCGCGGCCGGCGCCTCGGCGGTCAAGGGCGCGGCGGTCGTCTCCAAGGTGCTGGTCCCGGCGGTCCTGGCCCCGCTGGCCGCGATCCTGGTGGCCACCGCCGGCACCTACCTGGTCTACGCCCTGACCAAGAACGTGCCCGAAGGCACGCGCGGGCGCGGGTTCCGGTTCGGCCAGATCGGCTCGGCCTCGCTGGTCTCGCTCGCCCACGGTACCAACGACGCCCAGAAGACGATGGGCATCATCACCCTGGCGATGATCGCCAACGGGACGATCGGCAAGGACCAGGGCACCCCCTTCTGGGTCATCGCGGCCTGCGCGATCGCGATCTCCCTGGGCACCTACCTCGGCGGCTGGCGGGTGATCCGCACGCTGGGCAAGGGGCTGACCGAGATCGAGACCCCGCAGGGCTTCGCCGCGGAGAGCTCCTCGGCGGCGGTCATCTTCGCCTCCTCCCACTTCGGGTTCCCGCTGTCGACCACCCACGTCTGCACCGGTTCGGTGATCGGGTCCGGCCTCGGTAAGCGTCTCGCCGAGGTGCGCTGGAGCGTCGCGGCCAGGATGGTCGCCGCCTGGCTGATCACCCTGCCGGCCGCGGCCGCCGTCGGCGCCGTGGCCTGGGCGGGCGCGAACGGCATCGGCGGGGCGACCGGGGTGTCCATCGTGTTCGTCATCGGGCTGCTGCTGGCGGGGGCGCTCTACATGGCCTCGCGGCGCAAGCCCGTGCACGCGGGCAACGTCAACGACGAGTGGACCGGCCGCCCGGCCAAGGTGAAGGAGAGCGTGGCGTGAACGACTACATCGATCTGGACGCACTGTGGCGGGTCATGGTCGCCTCGCTGGTGGCGGGCGCCGGGCTGGCCGCCGTCTTCTCGCTGGCCCTGGTCGGCCTGTCGAGCGGCCGCCCGGCCGGCAAGGTGGGGGCCGCGGCCTGTTTCCTGGTCGTCGCCGCCGGCATCGTCCTCGGCCTCTACGTCATGCTCGCCAAGTGAGCGGAACGAACGACGGACGGCAGGACGGAGGGACCCCCACCGCGGGGGACCTCATCGACGCGACCCCCGGGCTGAGGGTCGACGACTCCGAGGACGACGACCCCGTGCTGCTGCGCGCCGACGGGCGCGCGGTCGACACCTGGCGCGAGCACTACCCCTACACCGAGCGCATGCCGCGCGCGGACTACGAGCGTGACAAGCGGCTGCTGCAGATCGAGCTGCTCAAGCTGCAGTACTGGTTCAAACGCTCGGGGCGGCGGCTCGCCGTGCTGTTCGAGGGGCGGGACGCCGCGGGCAAGGGCGGGACGATCAAACGCTTCATGGAGCACCTCAACCCGCGCGGCGCCAGGGTCGTGGCGCTGGAGAAGCCGAGCGAGCGCGAGCGCACGCAGTGGTACTTCCAGCGGTACGTCGCCCACCTGCCGGCCGCAGGGGAGATCGTGCTGTTCGACCGCTCGTGGTACACCCGCGCGGGCGTGGAGCGGGTGATGGACTTCTGCACCGCCGAGCAGTACGAGGAGTTCATCGAGCAGGCGCCGCAGTTCGAGCGGCTGCTCGTGGACTCGGGCCTGCACCTGGTGAAGCTGTGGTTCTCGGTGTCACGCGCCGAGCAGCGCACCCGTTTCATCATCCGCCAGGTCGACCCGGTTCGCCGGTGGAAGCTGTCGCCGATGGACCTGGCCTCGCTGGACAAGTGGGACCGGTACACCGTGGCCAAGGAGGAGATGTTCCAGCACACCGACACCGGGACGGCCCCCTGGACGGTCATCAAGAGCAACGACAAGAAGCGCGCCCGGGTGGAGGCGATGCGGCACGTCCTCAGCCTGTTCGACTACCCCGGCAAGGACGAGAAGGTGGTCGGCACCCCGGACCCGTGCGTCGTCATCTCCGCCGCGGACATCTTCGACGAGGACCACTCCGCCGTCCCCGGCCCGCTCACCTGATCCCCGCCGCCTCCCCTCACCTGATCCACCGCATCCCCACGCACCCCGGCGAAAGCGTGACCTTCGTGCCATAATTACGGGATCATGCCCGCGGCCCTGCCCTTCCGTCTCGCCCGCACCGCGGCGTTCGCCGTGGTGTGCCTCGGGCTGAGCGTGACCGCGCACGTCGTGGCCGGCGGCACCGTCTCGCCGTCCCTGGCGCTGGGCGTCCTGGCGCTGGTGACCGCCGCGGTGCTGCCGCTGTCGGGCCGCGAGCGCGCGGCGGGCGTCATCCTTCCCGTCCTCGCGGGCCTCCAGGTCGTCCTGCACCTGGTCTTCTCGATGGCCCACACCGTGGGCACGACCGGCGGGGCCTCCGGGTTCGCCCCGCACGTCCACTCCGGCCTGGTCCCCGGCCTCGGCATGCTCGTCGCGCACGGCTGGGCCGTGGTGCTGACGGCACTGTGGCTGGCGCGCGGCGAGGCCGCGCTCTGGGGTCTGCTGCGCCGGCTCGGCGCCCGGCTGGTCCGCGCCCTGCTGCTCCTGACCGTCCCGGAACGGGTACGGCCGGCCGTCTCGCGCGCCGCGGGACCGAGGGCGCCGCGCCCGGCCGTCCTGCGGCACGTCGTCAGCAGGCGCGGCCCTCCGAGGTACCGCACCGCCGCCGCACGCTGACCACCAGGCCGGCGGAGGCGGCGCGCCCACCTTCTCCGGCCCGCGCACCCGCGCGGGGCCGCCCGCCGGGCCCGCCACACGGCCGCCCGGACCAACGTGTCATCTCGCCGTCCGGCGCACCCCTTTTCGCCGCCGGCCCGCCGGTCGCGGGCCGTACTCGGCACGCGTCGCGCCGGACCGGACCACGAAAGGCCCCCCTGTGTCCACTCGTCGTATCGCGCCCGCCGCCGTCCTGCTCGCCGCCACGGTGACGCTCATGGGCTGCGGCTCCACCCCCTCGGCCCCGGCCGCCGCGCGTCCCGCCCCCTCCCCGGCCGCCGCGACCCCCGCGTCCTCCCCGGCCGCAGCGGTCCCGCTCACCATCACCGACCCCTGGGTGAAGGCGGCGGAGAAGGGAATGACCGCCGCCTTCGGCACCCTGGTCAACACCACCGGCGCCGAGATCACCGTCGTCTCCGGCGCCTCACCCGCCTCACCGAAGATCGAGCTGCACGAGGTCGTGGACTCCGGCGGAAAAATGATCATGCGGCCGAAGGACGGCGGGTTCGTCATCCCCGCCCACGGCACGCACCAGCTCCAGCCGGGCGGCGACCACATCATGCTGCTGGGCGTGTCGGAGCCGGTGCGGCCGGGCGCGCGCGTCCCCTTCACCCTCACGCTCAAGGACGGCAGCACCCTCGCGTTCACCGCCGTCGGCAAGGACTTCGCCGGCGGGAAAGAGGACTACCAGCCGGGCATGGACGGCATGGGCCAGGACGGGAGCTGAGCGGGGATGCGTACCTCACCGGACCCCCTGCTCAGCCGCAGGGGACTGCTCGCGGGCGGCGCAGCCGCGGCCGCGGGCGCGCTCGCCGCGTGCGCCCCGGAGCCCGTTTCCGTGGCGGCGCCCGCCGGACCGAGCGGATCGAGCGGGCCGAGCGGGCTGATCGGGCCGGGCGGCCAGGACGTGGAGGCCTTCGACGGCCCCCACCAGGCCGGCGTCGCCACCCTTCCCCAGGCGCACGCCGTCTTCGCCGGGCTCGACCTGCGTCCCGGCACCGGCAGGGAGGCGATCGGGCGGCTCATGCGCCTGCTCACCGACGACACGCGCCGGCTCGCCTCGGGGCGGGCGGCGCTCGCGGACGTGGAAACGGAGATGGCGGTGCTCCCCGCCAGGCTGACCGTCACCTTCGGGTTCGGGCCCGGGCTGTTCACGGCGGCCGGGCTGGACCGCCTGCGGCCCGAGTCGGTCGCTCCGCTGCCGGCCTTCACGATCGACCGGCTGGAGGAGAGGTGGAGCGGCGGAGACCTGGTGGCGCAGATCTGCGCCGACGACCCCATGACGGTCGCCCACGCGCTACGGGTGATCATCAGGGACGCCCGCGCCTTCACCACGGTCCGCTGGACCCAGCGCGGGTTCCGCCGCGCCGCCCACGTCCAGGCCGCGGGGACGACCCAGCGCAACCTCATGGGCCAGCTCGACGGCACCGTCAACCCCGAGCCCGGCTCGCCCGACTTCGACCGGGCGGTGTGGACCAGGGACGGCCCGTCGTGGATGCGCGGCGGGACGACCCTGGTCGTGCGGCGGGTCCGCATGGAGCTGGAGACCTGGGACGCCGCCGACCGGGCGGGCCGGGAGTTCAGCGTGGGACGCCGGCTGTCGGACGGCGCGCCGCTCACCGGGAACGCCGAGCACGACGTGCCCGACCTCGACCGGCTCAACGCGGCCGGGCTGCCGGTCATCTCCGAGTTCGCCCACGTCCGGCGGGCCCACGTGGCCGACCCGGGCATGCGGATCCTGCGCCGGGTCTACAACTACGACGAGGGGCCCACCTCGCGTGGCAAGGCCGACTCCGGGCTGGTCCTGGCGGCCTACCAGGCGGACGTGGCCCGCCAGTTCGTCCCGATCCAGCGCAGGCTGGCCGAGGCCGACCTGCTGAACGACTGGACCACCCCGATCGGTTCGGCGGTGTTCGCCGTCCCACCGGGATGCTCCTCCGACGGCTGGATCGGGGACACCCTGCTGTCCTGAACGCCCGCGTCGGGGGGGCCCCG
>NZ_JANZYP010000010.1 GCF_025506355.1 Sphaerisporangium corydalis | reverse complement strand
CCCCGGGGGGGGCCCCGCCCCGCCCCCCCCCACCGCTCGTCGCGTGGGTCAGGAAGCGCCGTCAGCGCAGGACGGTGTAGAGCGCCGAGGTGAGAGAGGCCTTGGCGTCGTCCCCGTCGATGGACCACATCATCGAGCCGCCGAGCCCCTTCAGCCTGATGTACGCGGCCTTGCCCAGCAGGCTCGCCGGGTCGTCGTAGGACCAGAAGTCGTTGCCGTCGTACAGCCAGACCGTGCCGGTGAGCAGGTCGCGGTACCGCTTGCCCGGCTTGCCCGCCAGCAGCTTGTAGTCCTCGGTGCCGGCCGCCCAGGCCCCGGCCGCCGGGCCGGTCGCGGGCGCGTACAGGCCGTTGCCGGTGGAGGTGACGCCCGTCCAGCCCTGCCCGTACGCCGGGACGCCGACCACGATCTTCTTCGCGGGGGCGCCGCGCGACAGGTAGTCGCGGACGGTGGTGTCGACGCTGTACTTGACCGGGTTCGGGTCCTTGCGGTCGGTGAGCAGGTTGCCGTTGTGGCCGGTCCTGTTCTCCCACGAGCCGTGCAGGTCGTAGCCCTGGACGGTCGCGAAGTCCAGGCTGCGGAACACGTCCCGCACCTCGAAGCCGGCGTCGATCTTGGCCGCGGCTGCGGGCAGGAACGCGGTGAGCTGGTCGCCCGCGTCGTGCGCCTTCAGTTGCCTGCGCAGTTCTGCGGCGAACAGCGTGAAGTTGTGCTTGTCCTCGGGACGGATGACGTTGCCGGCGTTGCCCTCCGAGCCCGGCCACTCCCAGTCCAGGTCGATGCCGTCGAAGACGCCCGCGCCGCTGCCCGGGGGCAGGTCGGGCAGGTCGCCCTTGAGCCACAGGCCCACGCAGGACGCGGCGAGCGCGCCTCGGCCCTCGGGGGTGGCGACGGCGTCGGAGAAGTACTTCGAGCCGGTCCAGCCGCCCAGCGACATGAGCACCTTGAGCCCGGGATGCTTGGCCTTCAGCTTCTTGAGCTGGTTGAGGTTGCCGTTGAGCGCCTGGCCTGGCGCGTCGGCGACGCCGTCCACGCTCTCCTCGGCGGACACCGGCCGCTGCCAGTCGGCCCACGGGTCGGCGGAGACGCAGGTGCCGTCGGCGGCCACGTTCCCGAAGGCGTAGTTGATGTGGGTCAGCTTGGCCGCGGCGCCGCTGGTGTCGACGTCCTTGACGTGGTAGTTCCTGGCGTAGATGCCCCACTGGATGAAGTACGCGACCCGCTTGAACCGGTCACCGCCGTCCGGGTGGGCCGCCGTCTGGGTTCGCGTGGGAACGGCGGTCGCCGCCGAGGCCCCGGCGGGTACGGCCACCGCGGCGAGGCCGACGGCGACCGCCGCCGCGAGAAGGTGCTGGAAAGGACGTCGCACGGCCATCTCCACATGCTGCTCGGGAAGCTTTATTCATAGGAAAGTTTCCTATAAGTTTTCACGGATCGTAGAGTCCCCCGTGCTGCCCGTCAATGCCTCCGCGCGCGCCCGGCGCGGCCCATCGCGTCGGCGCAGGTCAGCGCGGCGGCCCGAACCAGTCGCCGAGCGCGCCCCGGAGGGCGTCCCGGTCCGGCGCCTCGGCGGCACCGTCGCCGCCGTCCCAGGCGCGGACATCCCCGGCGCCGGCATCGTCCCCGGCGTCGGCGTCGGCGTCGGCGTCGGCGTCGGCGTCGGCGGCCCAGGCGACGTGCCCGTCCGGGCGGATGAGGACGGCGCCCGGCGCGGCGACCGCACCCAGGGAGGGGACCGCCCACGTGGCCGCCAGGGACCTGGCCTGGACGTGGTCGACGCGGTCCTTCCACGGGGCCGCGACCGCCCCGGCGCCGGCGCCGAGGTCCAGCAGCACCCCGCGCCCGGCGTGCAGCAGCTCGTAGACCCGCGTCTCGCCGGTGGCGGTCGCGATCCCGGCGTCGGGGACGCGGCGGCCGGCGAGCGGGTGGGCACCGGCCGCGGGATACCGCAGGTCCAGGGCGGTGATCATGCCGGCGAGGTGGGCGTTGACGTCGCCGAACCCGATCAGCTTCGCCATCAGCTCGCGCAGCGCCATCGTGTGCGCGTCGGTGCGCGCCAAGGCGGTCTGCGCCCGCGTGTTCGCCAGCACCCGCTCGGCGACCGGATACCGCTCGGCGTGGTAGGTGTCCAGCAGCCGCTCCGGGGCGTGGCCGCGCACCACCGAGGCGAGCTTCCAGCCGAGGTTCACCGCGTCCTGCACGCCCATGTTCAGGCCCTGCCCGCCTGAGGGGTAGTGGATGTGGGCGGCGTCGCCCGCCAGCAGCACCCGTCCCGACCGGTAGGAGTCGGCCTGGCGCGCCGCGTCGCCGAACCGGGAGATCCACCGGGGGCGCGACATGCCGTAGTCGGTGCCGGCGATCTCCAGGCACGCCTCGCGCAGCGTCTCGAAGGTCACCGGGGAGTCCGGGTCGGCGACGCGGTCGTGCTGGGTCGTCATCACGCGGTACCAGCCGGGCTCGAACCCGATCACGCTGATCGTGCCGCGCTCGTGCGGCTCCTGGAAGACCAGGCCGCCGGGCGGCTCGGCGAGCTCCACGTCTCCGAGCAGGGCGGTGAGCGTCGCCGGGGTGCCGGGGAAGCCGATGCCGGCGAGCTTGCGCACCGTGCTGCGCCCGCCGTCGCACCCCACGACGTACCCGGCCCGCGTCCGCCGCGTGCCGTCCCCCGGGGTGCGGACGTCGAGTTCGGCGGCGGTCGCGTCCTGGCGCAGGCCGGTCACCTCGTCCCCGCGCCGCACGCGCACGCCGAGCCGGGCCGCGTGCTCGCTCAGGAGCTCCTCGATGCGGGACTGCAGGATCTTCAGCAGGTACGGGTAGCGGGTCTCCATCCCGCTGAAGTCCAGCGGGATGGCCGAGAAGTGGCCGCCCGCCAGCGGCTCGCCCCTTTCCAGGAACGGCGCCGCCATCCCGCGCTGGTCCAGGACCTCGATGGTGCGGGCGTGGATGCCGCCCGCCCGCGAGTCCGGCTTGTGTCCCGCGAACCGCTCCAGCACCAGCACGTCGACCCCGGCCAGCCTGAGCTCGCAGGCCAGCATGAGACCGGTCGGCCCGGCGCCTACGACGATCACTTCCGCGTCCATGGCAGTCTCCTTAATGGCGTTAATCTAACGCTGTTAAGGATGGCTCGAACGATGTTAAGCTGTCAAGGTCAGCACGACAGAGAGGGACCGATGAAGATCAACGCAGAGGTCATCGCGCACACCTCGCTGCGGTTGCTCAACGAGGTGGGTCTCGACGGGCTCACCATGCGCGTGGTGGCCAAGGAGCTGGACGTGAAAGCGCCCGCCCTGTACTGGCACGTCAAGAACAAGCAGGAACTGCTCGACGCGATGGCCACCCTGGTGATGATCGAGGCGGGCGAGGGCCTGGAGTCGCCCCGGCGCGACGTCTCCTGGGAGGACTGGCTGCGCGAGTTGTGCCTGCGGCTGCGCCGCACAATGCTGCGCTACCGCGACGGGGCCAGGGTCGTCGCCGGCACGCACGTCAGCCACCCGGTGATCAGCCGGTCCATCGAGCTCACCCTGCGGACCCTGATGGACACCGGGTTCTCCCTGGACGACGCGGCGCGGGCCATGCCGACACTTCTGCACTACACCATCGGCTTCACGATCGAGGAGCAGGCCCGGCTCGGCGACGCCTACACCACGGGCGGGAACCCGTACCGCCCCGAGCTGATCGCCGAGATCATCGACGCCGACCGGCACCCGCTCACCGCCAAGGCCGTCGGCGAGATCTTCACCGACGGCGGCGACGCGCAGTTCGTCCTCGGCGTCACCACCATCATCGCCGGCCTCCGCGCCACGTGCCTGCCCGCCGGACGCTGAGCCGGGCGGGCTGCCCGGCCGGGCAAGGTGTCAGGCCGGGCAAGGTGTCAGGCCGGGCAGGGTGTCAGGCCAGGCAGGGTGTCAGGCCAGGCGGGCGGGGAAGCCGCCGGTGGCGACCGGGCCCCACTTCACCGGGATGATGCGCAGCAGCGACTTGCCCTGGCGTTCCATGGCCGCGCGGTAGTCGTCCCAGTCGGGATGCTCGCCGGAGATCGCCCGGTAGTAGTCGACCAGCGGCTCCATCGCCTCCGGCAGGTCGAGGACCTCGCAGGCCCCGTCGACCTGCACCCACGGCCCGTCGAAGTCATCGGACAGGATGACGATGCTGACCTTCGGGTCGCGGCGGGCGTTCTTGGTCTTGGCGCGCTCGGGGTAGGTGGACACGACGATCCGCCCCTGCTCGTCGACCCCGCAGCTCACCGGCGACGCCTGGGGCCCGCCGTCCCGCCGGGTCGTCAGCAGCAGCGCCCGGTGGCGGTCGCGGATGAAGTCGATCAGTTGTTCACGGGTGACCGGGTCCGCGGTCGCGATCTTCGGGCTCATGACCTCACCTTACGACCACCGCCCACGGCCCGGCGGGCGGCCCGGACTCCGGCGCGTGGATCAGCGGGCGACCGGCCCCCAGCGTACGGAGACGTCCGCGCGTGGATCAGCGAGCGCCCCCCGTGGATGGATCAGCGGGCGGCCCGGCCACCGCGTGTGGAAACGTCGGGGGCGGGTGGGATGCTGGGAGGCGTGACCGCGCATACGATCAGCCCCCTGTTCGTCGGGCGAGCGGACGAGCTCGGCGTGCTCGGCGAGGCGCTGTCCCGCGTGCGCGACGGCGCCGCGACGACCGTGTTCATCGGCGGCGAGGCCGGGGTCGGCAAGACCCGGATGCTGCGCGAGTTCACCGACCGCGCGGGCGACGCCCGCGTCCTGATCGGCGGCTGCCTGGAGCTGAGCACCGAAGGCCTCCCGTTCGCCCCCTTCACCGCCGTGCTGCGCAAGCTCGCGCGCGACCTCGGCCGCGACGGCATCGCCGCGCTGCTGCCCGGCGGCGGCACGCGCGGGCTCGCGAGACTGCTGCCGGAGTTCGGCGAGCCCGACGATGACGGCGCCGAGGCGCGCGCCCGGATGTTCGAGCAGGTCCTCGGCCTGATGGAGCACCTCGCCGAGCTGAAGCCCACCATCTTGATCATCGAGGACGCCCACTGGGCCGACCGCTCGACCCGCGACCTGCTGTCGTTCCTCATCCGCTACCAGCGCCCCGACACGCGCCTGCTTACCTTGGTCACCTTCCGCGCCGACGAGCTCAACCGCACCCATCCCCTGCGCCCGCTGCTCGCCGAGCTGGGCCGCATCGACTGGGTCGCCCGCATGGACCTGCGCAGGCTGAGCCGCCGCGAGGTCGTCGAGCAGGCGGCGAGCATCCTCGACCGCGAGCCCACCGCCCTGGACATCGAGGTGATCTACTCGCGCAGCGAGGGCAACCCGCTGTTCGTCGAGGCCCTGCTCAGCGGCGGCCTGGGCGAGGCCCTGCCCGACTCGCTGCGCGACCTGCTCCTGGCGGGCGTCGAGCGGCTGCCCGACGAGACCCAGGAGCTGGTCCGGGTGGCCAGCGCCGGCGGCGCGCGCATCGAGCACACCCTGCTCACCGCCGTCGCCGGCCTCGACGACGGCACCCTGTCCCGCGCGCTGCGCCCGGCGGTGGCCGGGAACGTGCTGATGGTCGACGGCGAGGGGTACGCCTTCCGGCACGCCCTGATCCGCGAGGCCGTCCACGACGACCTGCTGCCCGGCGAGCGCATCCGCCTGCACACCCGCTTCGCCCAGAGCCTGGAGCGCGAGCCGTCCCTGCTGCCCGCCCCGCGCGGCGCCATCGAGCTGGCCCACCACTGGCACGCCGCGCACGACGCCCCCTCCGCGCTGGTCAGCGCGTGGCGTGCCGCCGCCGCGGCGCGCAAGTCGACGGCGTACGACGAGCAGTTGCGCATGCTGACCAGGGTGCTCGAACTGTGGGACACCGTGCCCGGCGCCGAGGAGCTGGTCGGCTGCGACTACGTCGACCTGCTCCGGCAGACCATCACCGTGGCGCACCTCGCCGGGGAGTTCGAGCACGGCATCTCCCTGGCCAAGGCGGCCCTGCGGGCGATCGACAGCGACGCCGACCCCATCCGCGCCGCCCGGGTGCTGCGCCAGCGCGGGCTCGTCCGCTACGACCTCGGCCGCGCCGGCCACCTCGACGACCTGCGGGCCGCGGCCCGCCTGGTCCCCGCCGTACCGCCGACCGCGTTGCGCGCCCAGATCCTGGAGAACCTCGCGCGTGCGCTGCACGGCCCCGACACCTGGGCCGAGCGGGAGGCGCTGGCCGAGGAGGCCATGAGCATCGCCCGTGTGGTGGGCTCCCTCGACATCGAGGCCCACGCGCTGATCACGCTCACCTGGTCCCGCTGCCGGTTCTCCGACATGGACGCGCACATGGCCGCGTTCGCGAAGGCCCGGGAGATGGCCAGGGAGGCCTCCACCTACAACGGGCTGATGCGTGCCGCGATCTCCGAGTCCGACGCGCTGGAGGGCTCCGGATGGCACGAGGAGGCGGCCAAGGTCGCCCGCCGCGGCATCGCCGACGCCCAGGCGTACGGGCTGGAGCGCTCGTCGGGCGCCTTCCTGTCCATCAACCTGGCCGAACCGCTGCTGTCGCTCGGCCGGTGGGACGAGGCGCTGGAGGTCATCGCCCGCGCCATGGACGTCGTGCCGCCCGCCCCCTACCGCGCGAGCCTGCAGGGCCTGGCCCTCGACATCGCGCTGGCCAGGGGCGACCTCGACCGGGCCGACACGCTCTTCCGTGCCACCTCCGCCGAGATGGCCCTCACCCTCTTCCGCGACCAGACCACGCTCCCGCACCTGCGCAGGGAGATCGAGCTGAGCATGGTCCACGGCCGCGACGACGAGACCCTCGCGCTGGTGCGGCGGGTCCTGTCCGATCACGACCCGGCCAACAGCTCCCGTTACGTGTGGCCGCTGCTCGTCACCGCCGCCCGGGCGGCGGGCCCGCTGCTTCCCGAGGTGCGGGCCCTCGCGGGCACGCTCGACGTCGAGGGCGTGCAGCAGGAGGCGCACCGCCTGACCTTCGCCGCCGAGGTGGCCCAGGCGTCCGGGGCGCCGGACCGCGTCGCGTGGGAGCGCGCGGTGAGCGCCTGGTCGGCGCTGGACCAGCCGTACGCGGAGGCGTGGTCGTTGCTCGGGGCCGCGCGCGCCGCCGTCGCGGCGGGCGAGCGTGAGGAGGCGGCCGAGCGGCTGTCCCGCGCGGCCCTCATCGCCGGGCGGCTCGGCGCCGCCCCCCTGTCGGCCGAGATCGGCTCCCTGGCCAAACGGGCGCGCGTCTCCCTCGCGGCCGACCCCGGCGCCGCCCCGCCGGGGTCCCCTGGGGGGCCCGACGGCGAGGAGGCGGGGCTGGGGCTCACCGCCCGCGAGTACGAGGTGCTCCGCCTGGTGACCGACGGGCACAGCAACCGCGAGGTGGCCGGTGAGCTGTTCATCTCCGCCAAGACGGTGAGCGTGCACGTCTCCAACATCCTCGCCAAGCTCGGCGTCTCCTCCCGAGGCGAGGCCGCCGCCACCGCCCACCGCCTCCACCTCTTCGACGGCCCCCCGGCCTGACCCCCGCCAGGCGGCTCACCGGATCCGGGCGAGGTCGACGACGAGGTGGCTGTCCGCACGCCGCATGTCGAGTACGCGGCTCATGACGGGGGTGTCGGCGATCACCCCCAGCGGCCCGTTGCCGGACGCCAGGCCGAGGTCGCCGCCCTTGCCGGTGACCGCGTCACGCAGGATCACCTCCGGCCGGCCGTTGGTGAGCAGGGGATAGAACCGGTCGGCGAACATGCGGTTGTTCAGAACGAGCGCCGGGATGAGCCGTTCCCGCGAACCGTCGCGAAGCCGGTGGAAGGTGACCCCGTCCTTGACGCCGACGCACGTCGTCACCCCGCACTCCACCCTGTACTCGCCCGGGTGGACGACCGCTTCGGTCGGCTCGCCCGTCTCGGCGTTCAGCAGCTCCGTGTACCGGGCCGCCGAGGCGGAGTTCGGGTCGGACCTGGCGACCCAGGGCCAGCGCAGGATGTGGTGCGCGCCGGCGCCCGGCACCGCCTCCACGGTCCCGCCCCCGAGGGGGATCGTGAAGACGCCTCCCTCCGAGGCGGAGAAGGCGAGCCTGCCGCCCACCACGGCGAGCGTCCCGTCCCCGGTGACCTCGCGGTCGGTGCCGATGGCCGTGGCCCGCCCGCCCGTGACCGGGACCGACCAGAATGTCGTCTCGTAGCTGCCGTCGGCCCGGTTGGACATCTCCCAGAAGACCCGCCCGGCGCCCGCCGTGTAGCCCCGCGCGACCACGCCTTCGGGCGTGCGGACATCGGTGAGCTTGCGTGAGGTGCGGTCCCGCACGTCGTAGGCGTAGAGCGCGTCGGCCCTTCCAGAGCCGTTCCGCGTCTCCAGCAGCACCGTGCGGTCGTCGATGATGGCCCGCGCCTGGAACGCGCGCCCGCCGAGGAGCTTCGCCGGGATCTTCCACACCGCGTCCGGCCAGACCTTCTCGGCCGGCGGGGCGGTACGGCTCCACAACGCGGTCGCCGGGGGGTTCACCTTGCCGGCGGAAGGCGTCTTCGACGTCTCCACCGCCGGTGGCGCGGGGTCGGGCACGCCTCCCCGCGCCGCCACCACGACTCCGCCCGCCACCACCGCGACGGCGAGCGCGGCGACCGCCATCTGCGTGCGCGCCGCCCGGCGCCGGGAGCGGGTGACGACGCGCGCGGAGAGGCCGCCCGGCGCCCGGGGCGCCTGCTCCGAGGCGTGCTGGAGGGTCCTGCGCAGGGTCTCGGCCAGTTCGTCGTTCATCAGGCACTCCCGTCCATGGTCGAGGGGTGGACGACCGCGGACCTGAGCTTGCCCAGGCCGAGCGACGCGTGGCTGCGGACGGTCCCCTGGGCGATGCCGAGCACGCCGGCGATCTCGGCGTCGGTGAGCTGCTCGTAGTAGCGCAGGACGATCACGGTCCGCTGCTTGCGCGGCAGGTCCTTGAGCGCCTCCCAGAGCCCCTGCTCGGCGTCGGAGGGCAGCATGTCCAGGTGCCGCCCGTCGGGGAGGTTCCAGGCGAGCAGTTCCCTGCGTCGCAGGCGCCACGTGCTGACGTGCAGCCGAGCCATGATCGTCCTGGTGTAGCTCTCCGGCTGCTGCTTGCGCCGCACCTTGGGCCAGGCGCGGTGCAGCCGGATCAGTGCCTCTTGGGTGAGGTCGGCCGCGTCGTGCGGATTGCCGCTGAGCACGTAGCCGTACCGCAGTAACGCGTCGGCCCGCTCAGCGACGAAGTCCGCGAAGCGGAAGTCGTCGTCCAATTACCTTCGCCTTTCGTCGGCCCGTCACCACCCAGACGAACTCACCGGCGAAAGTGTTGAACCACCGCCACACGCGGCGGTTCGGGCCGTTCAGGCCTTGGCCGTCGGGTCGGCGACGTGGCCGATGAACAGGGGGGTCAGCGTCGTCCTGTGCATGATCGCGAAGGCGAACGGGTGGTCCGCGCGCACCTTGGCGCCCCTGTCGAGCCGGGCGGAGGTCGGGAACGCCAGCCCGGTGACCGCCGCGGCCTCGGTGCCCCACTCGTCCACCGAGATGTTCGCGCGGTGGATCGCCTGGCCGAGGAAGATGCCGTCGGCGATGCCGGAGAAGTCGCCGTGGTCGAAGATCCCCGCGAGGCCGAGCTTGCGCAACGGCGGCTCCAGGTCGAGGCCGGTCGCGAAGTCCCAGCCGGGGAGGAACAGGTCGACGCTCGCCGTCCGCAGACCGGTCGCCACCCGCGCCAGCGCGGCCGGCCTGAGCAGGTCCGCGGGCGACCCGCCGCGCTCGGGGACGAGCACCCACATGACCAGGTCGCTCTTGGCGTACGGCAGCTCGACGGCCTGCCAGCCGGTGCCGGAGGCGTACCGCAGGTCGGACGTCAGGTGCATCAGCTTCGTCCGCACCTCCGACCCGTCCGCCCGGGTGAAGGCCGCGTTCTCCTCGGCCGGGCCTTCGGCGAACGTGTGCAGCCAGTCCGCCTTGAGGTAGACGGCGTTCGCGATGACCAGCTTGGTGGCCGGAGCCAGCTGGTCGAACACCTTCTTGACGCGGCCGGCGGTCTGCTCGTCGGCCCAGGCGTTGATGTCCCCCGTCGCGTCCTTGGCGAAGTCCACGGTGTGCACGCCGGCGCCGTACTGCGACGCGAGCGTACGAAGGAACTCCTGCCTGACGGGCAGTCCTTCCTGCGTGAACAGCCCGTTGGCGATGCCGACGACGGGATCGCGCGGCTCGCTGCTCGCGTCCCGCTCGCCCTCCGGGTCCGGCGCCGGCGGCGGGCCGTCGACCGTGACGATCTGCCGGGACAGGGTGTTGAACGCGGTGTGCGGACCGGCCGCGGGGAAGCCGAACGCCTTGTCCATCTCCGCCGAGGTGACCCCCGCCGCACCGGCCCTGGCCATGCCGAACGCGTAGGCGATGCTCAACGGCGAGAGCACCGTGTTGACGGTGTCCCGCGCGCCGGCCGCGTACAACGCGTGCCCGAACTCGGTGATGCCCTTCACGACCTCGGCGACCGGGGCGTCCTTCGGGACCTCCCGGCTCACCCCCTCAGCGACCAGCACGCGCGAGTCACCCCTCCCACCACAGGCGGTCACGGCGACCGCGAGCAGCGCGGCCACCAGGAACTCCCGGCGCGGCAGCCGGGCCGGGATCATACCCTTCTCGTACGGCATACCCGTCTGACGTCCGAGCGCTCACCGGGGTTCAACCCCGTCCGGGCCGGCCCGAGACCGCTTCCCGGTCAGTCCATCGCGAGGTGGGCTCCGAGCTGGGAGAACAGCTCCGCCTGGTCGTAGTAAATGCAGTTCGTCTGGATGAGACCGTTCTCGACCGTGCGCAGGCTGCAGCCGCGGATCGTGACGCAGCGGCCCGACGCCTCGATCGTCCGCCCGCCGGGCATCAGGAAGTGCCCGGTCTGGGTGCCGGAGAGCATCCACTGGGTGAAGGCCTCGTCGCCGAAGACGAGCGTCTTCATCGGCGTCAACCGAAGATCCGGAAACCCCTCCAGGAAGAGACCGTAATAGGAGGCGATCTCCATCGGGCCCTCGGCCGTGCCGCTCGGAGAGACGTAGACGGCCGAGTCGCTGTAGCAGCGGGCCATGGCGTCGAGATCATGCGAGTTGAACGCACGGATCAGCACCTCGGAGACCCTCCTGGCGTCGGACATGGCGCGCCTCCCCCCGGTCGATCACCTCACTGTAACGACATCCGACCTGGTCAACCGGCATCAACACATCACCGCACCCCGGATCGGCCGCAGCGCGTCCCGGCCCGGCGTCCCGGCCTCCGCCCCGCGCCGGCGCGCGTACGGCCGGGAGACACGACCGGACGGCACCCGCTCCCTCCGGCGGCCCTTCGCGCATCGGGATGGCCACAATCCGTGACGAACGCCAGGTCACGGTCACTTTCCGTCACGCGGGCCGCACCAATCGCAACATCGATATTCAATCTTCGCTTTTCTGTCTTGAAGGACTTCTGTACCGATGGGCATAGTTGTCCAAATCACCCGCGTATCGGTCGTGGCAAGTGTCCTTCGGGGTCGGCCTTAGCCCGGCTGCCTACGGCGCGCCAACACGCGCGGAACTGGACATGATGGATGAGCTCCCCCCCACCGATCCGCTCGAAGCTCCTCAGAATCCTGCTGATTCCGCTGATCTCGATGATCGCTCTCTGGGCCGTCATCGCGTACTCCAGCGTCGAGGAGATCGCGACCATCTCCCAGACCGAGAGCCGTTGGCAGGTCATCGGATCGCCGGTCCTGCAGCTGATCATCGAGTTCCAGCAGGAGCGCCAGCTCTCCGCCGAGGCGGTCGACGGCACCGGCACCGACCAGCCGCTGGCCGAGCAGCGACGGCGGACCGACGCCCAGGTACAGCGCCTGCGCCAGGTGATCGGATCGGTCGACCTCCAGGCCGGCGGCGGCAGCACCCCCGCCGAGGTACAGGCCCTGGTGGCGGCGCTCGACGGGCTCGGGAAGCTCCGCGCCTCGGCGGACAGCGGCAGGCTCACCCCGCCCCTGAAGATCATTAACGCGTACGACGACCTGATCAGCGCCGCGAACAGGCAGTTCAGCGACGGGGACGCGCTCAGCGACGTGTCGTCGTACCGCGCGGTGCGCGGCATGTCCGCCTTCAGCGCCACCGCCGAGTACCTGGGCAGGGAACACGCCGTCCTCACCTCGACCATCGTGCACAGGAAGATGACCCCCACCGACCGGGCCGCGTTCGTCGCCGGGATGACCAACCGCAGGCTCGTCCTGGCCAACGCCGACCGGGACGTGGGCCCCGACCTGCGGACGCACTACCTCGAACTCGTGAAGAGCGCCCCCTACCAGCGGCTGCTCGCCGTGGAGGACGCGCTGTTCGTCTGGGACACCAACGGCGCGCCCCCCGTGCAGCCCTCCGTGTGGCGGAGCGACGCAGGGGCCCTCATCGGCAAGATCAACCGCGACACCCAGTACGAACTGGTCCGCTCCGCCGCCGAGGCGCATCAGGCCAAGGTCGCCGCGTACTGGCGGATCGGGCTGGTCCTCGGGCTCGGCCTGCTCGCGGTCCTCGTCTCGATCGCCCTGTCCTACCGGTTCGGCCGCTCCATGATCGAGGAGCTGCGGCGGATCCAGTCGTCCGCCGTCGAACTGGCCGAGCTACGGCTGCCCCGCCTGGTCGCGCGGCTGCGCGGCGGCGAGGACGTCGACCCCGCGGCCGAGGCGCCGAACCTGGACCGTGCCGACACCGCCGAGGTCGACCGGGTCGTCAACGCGTTCTCCGCCGTGCAGCGCACCGCCGTGGAGGCCGCCATCGGCCAGGCGACGCTCCGCAAGGGCGTCGGCCAGGTCTTCCTCAACCTCGCCTGGCGCAACCAGGCGCTGCTCCAGCGCCAGCTCACGCTCCTGGACACGATGGAGCGCCGCGTCGACGAACCGGAGATCCTGGAGGACCTGTTCAAGCTCGACCACCTGACCACCCGCATGCGGCGGCACGCGGAGAACCTCATCATCCTGTCCGACTCGGCCCCCGCCCGCAGGTGGCGGGACCCGGTGCCGCTCTTCGACGTGGTGCGCAGCGCCGTACTGGAGGTCGAGGACTACACCCGCGTCACGGTGCCCCCGATGCCGGAGGCCCCGATGCTCGTCGGCGCCGCCGTCGCCGACGTGATCCACCTCATCGCCGAGCTGGTGGAGAACGCCACCGTCTTCTCCCCGCCGCACACCGCGGTGCACATCAGGAGCACGACGGCCGCCAACGGCTTCGCCCTGGAGGTCGAGGACCGGGGCCTCGGGCTCGCCCAGGCCACCCTCGACGACCTCAACGCCAAGCTCGCCGACCCGCCCGAGTTCGACCTGGTCGACACCGACAGGCTCGGCCTGTTCGTCGTCGCCAGGCTCGCCGCCCGGCACGGCATCAAGATCGTGCTGCGGCCGTCCCCCTACGACGGCACCACCGCGATCGTGCTGCTGCCCTCCACCCTGCTCGCCGCACCGGACGTCCCGGCCGCCCCCGAACCCACGCCCCGCCGGGCCGGCCCCGCCCGCCCGGACCGCCCGGTACGTGCACTGGCCACCGCACCCGAGGCACGGCCCCGGGCGTTCTCCGGACCCCAGGACCGGCTCGTGGCCCAGGCACCGGAGCGCCCGTCGGAATGGTTCGTCGCCGACCAGCAACCCGCGCGGCGGGCCGTGTCCGTAGCGGGAGCCGAGGACGACGACCTGGACGGGCTCCCGATGCGCGTACGGCAGGCCAACCTGGCGCCCCAGCTCAGGCAGGCACGCTCCCAGGAGCGGCGCGACGTCTCCGTGCGGTCGCCCGAGGAACTGCAGGAACTCATGGCGTCCATGCAACGGGGCTGGCAACAGGGCCGCACCCGCGCCGAGCAGGACCACGACACATGGAACCGAAAGGAGGGCCGTCCCGATGCCCGACCCCAGACCTGAACTGAGCTGGCTGCTCGACGACCTGACCCAGCGCATCCCCGGCGTCCGGCACGCCATCGTGCTGTCCGCCGACGGACTGGCCATGGGCGGCTCCCGGGATCTGACCCGGGAGGACGCCGAACACCTGTCCGCCATCTCCGCGGGCAGCCACAGCCTCGCGCTGGGCGCGGGACGGCACTTCGGCCTCGGCGGCGTACGGCAGACCATCATCGAGATGGAGGACGGGTTCCTGTTCGTCACCGCCGCCGGCCAGGGCGCGCGCCTCGCCGTACTGGCCGCAGGGGACGCCGAGCTCGGCCTGGTCACCTACGAGATGGCGCTCATGGTCAAACGCGTCGGCGAACACCTGTCGGCACAACCGAGGGGGGCGGCTCCAGCGCCCGCCTGGAACGGCGTGAGGTCGTGACGGGAGAGGATCCCGGGCCGCTGGTCAGGCTCTTCGGCCTGACCGGCGGCCGTGCGCGCCCACTGGGCGAGAGCTTCGACCTGGTGGCCATCGTCACGACCGTCAGCACGTCCTTCCCGCCGTCGGACCTGATCCCGGAGCACCTCGCCGTGCTGTCGGTGTGCCGCAGGCCCACCCCGGTGGCGGACGTCGCCGCGCACCTGAAGCTGCCGCTCAACATCACCCGCGTGATCCTCGGCGACCTGCGACGCGAGGGCCTCGTGACCATCGACCGGCCCCAGCCCGCCGCGCAGGCGATCGACGAACGCATCTACAGGGAAGTGCTGCATGGACTACGCCGCCTCTGAGCCGGGAGTGGCCGAGGTCACCCCGGCGATGGCCCTCAAGATCCTGATCGCCGGCGGCTTCGGGGTCGGCAAGACGACCATGGTCGGCACGATCAGCGAGATCCGGCCGCTGCACACCGAGGAACTGCTGAGCGAACGCGGCGTCGGCGTGGACGACACCTCGGGCGTGGAACTGAAGACCACCACGACGGTCGCCCTCGACTTCGGCCGCATCACCATCCGCGAGGGCCTGTGGCTCTACCTGTTCGGCACCCCAGGTCAGGACCGCTTCTGGTTCATGTGGGACGAACTGGCGGTCGGCGCGCTGGGCGCCGTCGTCCTGGCCGACACCCGGCGGCTGCAGGAATGCTTCCCCGCCGTCGACTACTTCGAGCAGCGGGGGCTGCCGTTCGTGGTCGCGGTCAACTGCTTCGACGGTGCCCGCCGCCACGACCCGGTCAAGGTCCGCCGCGCCCTCGGCCTCGACGGCGTCGCCCCCATCGTCCTGTGCGACGTCCGCAACCGTGAATCCGTCAAAGACGTCCTCGCCACCCTCGTCACCTACGCCGTAGGCGGCCCCTTCAACGACCCCCTCCCCCCAACCCCCACCCCATCCCACTCCCACGCCTCCCCCACCTGACAGGGGATGCCGCACCTGACAGGGGATGCCGCGCCTCCCCCACCTGACAGGGGACGCCGCGCTAATCCCAGCGCTGCGCGTTGGTGTCGTCCAGTGAGCCGGAGGCGGCGGGCAGGACGCAGAACGCCAGGCCCGCCGGGTCCCGCATGACCCACCATGTGTTCACCTGGCGTACCCGCGTGGCGCCCAGGCCCTCCAGCCGCGCTACCTCCGCCTCCAGGTCGGTGGTGTGGATGTCGAGATGCACCCCGCTCCGCCCGTCCCCGAGCCGTTGAACGAGAAAGCCGAACCCCTCCTTGGCCAGGAAGGCACCGTGGTACTCCGGGAACCGCTCATTGTGCCTGAGCGTGATCCCGGTCGCCGCCTCCCAGAACCTCACCTCCTGGTCATGGTCCGCCTCCACCACATCGACCACGACCTTGTGAACCCTGCTGTAATGCGCCACCCACGCCACCCCCATCTATCACCCGACCAAAACAGCCCACGTAACCACCTTCATCATCCGACGCACAATCACCAAATCCCATCCCTGACTGTCATTGGGACCGTTATGGCACGATACGTGCAGACCGTATCGAGCCGGTCGGTCGGTGGTGAGAACCTAGGAAGGGCCGATGGCAGCGAGAGACCTGACCGATACCGATCTCTCCGCAGCCGCGAACCTCTCCGAACCGGCGGGTACCGGAGTGGACCCGGCCGCTCTCGCGCGCTACGAGCGGGATCCGGACTTTCGGCGGGGGCTGGGGATGGCACGGGGTGGCGGGGAGGTGCTCCGGTCGACCGCGCTGCTGCTGTTGCCTCCGTTGTGCGTGACGACCGGGCGGGTGCCGGCCGCGCTGGAATGGCTGGGCCGTAATGGATTTCAGGTGATCTACGCCGGTCTGAGGCACCTCGACGCAACGCACATCGAGCGGGTCTGGAAGTACCAGATAGGCGCGCGCGAT
The DNA here is from genome assembly GCF_025506355.1 of Sphaerisporangium corydalis. Taxonomy (GTDB): domain Bacteria; phylum Actinomycetota; class Actinomycetes; order Streptosporangiales; family Streptosporangiaceae; genus Sphaerisporangium; species Sphaerisporangium corydalis. The sequence goes on along the minus strand of NZ_JANZYP010000010.1, from coordinate 149,716 downwards.
CCGGTCCGCGTCCAGGTCTTCGCCGACCTGATGACCTGCGGCCCGTCCGTGGTCCTCGGTCTGTTCGGGCAGGCGGCGGACGGCGTCTCCGCCGCGGCCAGGCTCAAGGGGCTCAAGGGTCCGGCGGACCCGCGCCGGGCCGCGCCGCACCACCTGCGGACCCGGCTCGGCGCCGCCAATCTGCTCAACAACCTGGCGCACACCTCGGACGGGCCGGCCGAGGTCGTCAGGGAGTCCGCCGCCATCCTCGGTGACCACGACGCCACGGCGCTGTGGGAAGCGGCCGGCCAGGCGCTCGCCGCCGCGCCGCCGAAGGTCGACGTCCTCGACCTCCTGCCGCCCGCCACCGACCAGCGTGACGGGATCTCGCTCGCGCACGTCTGTGTTGGCATGCGCGCCAGGATCATCACCGACATTCAGGCCATGCTCGACCCGGGCCACTCCGCACTGATGGGCCCGGACGGCTCCGCGCCGATCGGCCTCGACCGCTTCGTACCGACCGACTCTTCCAGCTCCGCGTCGGCCGACCCGGATCGCTCCGCGCTGGCTGAGGTTGTGGGGCGGGTTTCGGTTGAGGAGAGGTGGGCGGAGGATCATGATCCGGTTGAGCCGCTCGTGGCGCTCGCCGACTTTCAGCGGCGGTTCCGGCCCGTGCTCGGCGCCGTCGAGCGCGCAACCCGCCACCGTCGGACGTCGGACGCCGTACGGCTGGACGGCCTGCTCGCCCTGTTCGGCGCGATCGAGGCGGCGCTGTTCGGCGCACCGTTCGATTTCGGCCACGTGGTCGCCGCCGCGAGGACGACCGGTTTTCCGCTCGGGACGCGCGATCGCATGGTCCTGGCGACCGAATGGGTGTGCCGGGCCGGGCTCACCGACACACGGGCTTTGCGACCCGCGAGCGTCACGGGAGGAACGGTGTGACAGGGGAGCGCGGGAAGTTTCCGCGTGACACGGAGACCTGGCCGAATGGTGTGGCGTGGGGGCGGCCGTCGGGCATGGGCTGGTCAGGTTCCTGTGGACGCGTCCGGGAGGAGGCCGGCCGCTCCAGGTACGTGCGGATCCAGTAGGTAGGTGGCGAGGATCACGCGTTGCCAGCGGGTCACGGGGACACCGGCCTCGCCGGCCAGCGCCAGCAGCCGGCGCCAGTCCCGGGAACGCCCCTCCCGCACCCGGGTGATCAGGGCGCTCAGCTCGCGGGAACGGGAGCGCCGGTCAGGGTCGGTGCGGCGTACGGTCGCGGCGAGGCCGGCGAGGTGCTCAAGCGTGCGGTCGAGGCTCAGGTCCGCGGCGGGGGTCGCCGCCTCCAACCGCTCCGCCATGGCGTACGCGTCCGATGCGGCGTCCGCCATGACGTGCGCGGCCGATGCGGCGTCCGCCATGATGTGCGCGTCCGATGCGGCGTCCGCCATGATGTGCGCGGCCGATGCGGTGTCCGCTGTGCCCTGCGCGTCCGATGTGGCGTCCCGGAGGGTGAACGCGCGCCGGTAAAGGGTCGTCCGTGTCTCGTGGTCGCAGAGGACTCCCAGTTCTCGTACGAGGTCGGCCGGTTCGTCGGCGGTGTGCACCAGGTTGAGCTGATAGTTGACGGCACCCAGCTCGTGACGCAACTGGCCGGGGCCGCAGTCGGCGGGATCCGCCGGGCCCTTCAGCCGGCTGAGGACCAGCGTCGCGGGCTCCGGCCGTCCGGGAAGCGCCAGGAGGACGAGCATGCAGTCGCTCGCGGTGACGTAGAGGTCGGCGGCGTCCCTGCGGTCGCGGGTCGCGGCATTCAACCCGTACTGCCATAGAGCGCGAATGGCGTGCCGGTTCATCGTCACCGTGGCGGCACCCACGATCGAGAACCCCCGCGTGGTGACCCACCGCAGTGCCTGGCCGAGCCGGCGGGTGGCCACCGCGTCAGGTTTCAGCAGCAGGAGCGCGTGGTCGCGGCAGAACCGCTCGACCGAGTCCGCCGAGGCTACCGAGTCTGCGGAGACCAGGGCGGCCGTGGCGGTCAGGTCCTCAAGGCTTTCCCGGAAGTAGGTGTCGACCGCGTACAGGGCCCGCTTCTCGACAAGCCTCGACAGGTGAGCCGGTACCCATGGGTCAGCCGATGTCGAAGCGTTGGCCAGTGCCAAAGGATGAGCGGGCGCCGAAGGGTGAGCCGATGGCGGAGCCTGGGCGGGTGGCGAGGGGTCAGGTGGCGAAGGGTGCGAAGGGTGAGGTGGCGAAGGGTGGGTGGGTGTGGGAGGGGTGGTGCGGGTGTTCATGGGTCATTCGCCGAGGGCCTCGGCGCGGCGGCCGGCCTCGTCGGGGGTGACGATCTCGCCGTCCAGGACGACACCGGCGAACGCCGCCAGAGGGATCCGCTCGAAGACCGGCGCGCCGAGCCGGCCGAAGACCGCTTCGGGTACGAGCTTCAGCGAGGTGGTGACCACCAGGGTGGGCAGCCGCCGCGCCAGTTCGGCGGTGCCCAGGATGTTCAGCACCCCGGTCGCGCCGATGGCGTCCGCCCCGGCCAGACCCACCAGAGCGTCACCCCCGGAGCCCTGTTCCCGTACACCTGGATCGGCGAGGACCTGGGTGACGACCGAGCTGCTCGGGGCGGCCGTCACCCTTCCCCCCTGCTCGACCACCCACCGCGTGGCCGCCACCACGCTCGCTTCGACCGCCTCGTCAAGCTCTGCGCGGATCCGGCGAAGAGCGAGACCCGGCTCGCCGCCGTGGACCGCATTGGCGATATGCCAGATCGGGGCATAGCCGGGCAGCCTCTCCCTCAGGAACGCCGCCGCCGCACGCAGGGCGGTACGGTCCTCGACGATCTCCAGCAGGCCCGCGATCGCGAGCCGCGCCACTCCGGTGGCGCCCGCCGTCTTGACCGTGACGGCCTCTCGCAGTGCTGGAGGGAGGGTGGTCTCGTCCATGCCGGCTTCCTTCCGCCTAGGTCGTGTACGTGTCGTCCCGCCGCCGGGGTTCAGGTCAGGTCCACGGTCGCGGCCCGCCTTCCCGAGCGGATCATCAAGCCGACGAGGACGTAACCGGCGGTCGCCCAGGCCGCGCCCACGGCCAGTTCCAGGACCAGGGCGAATGCTCGTCCGTCCGGCACGCCGAGGACGTAGGTGATCGCGTGGTGGATCGGCAGCGCGCCGGAGACGACGCCGAGCCACTCCGGCAGATCGCCGGCGCTCACCAGCGCCCCGGACAGCGCGATCAGCACGACCCGCGCGATGTTCGGCGCGAGGAACACGTCGCGGAACCGCAACGCCACGGAGGAGACGGCGATCCCCACCCCGGTCGAACTCACGCCGACCACGACCAGGGCCAGCACGCCGCGCGCGATCTGGCCTGGGGTGAGAGGGATGTCGTACACGGCGGCGGCGATCACGGCGGTCGTCACCGAGCCGAGAAAGGAGTCGACGACATGGGGGAACGCCCGCGCGGCCAGGGTCGCGGGCAACCCGACCGGGCTCGCGATGACCGTGCCCAGGGTGCCGAAGGAACGTTCGTTGCCCACGGCCAGCGCCACGCCGAACACGACGTCGGTCGCCATGACGAGCAGGGTGCTGCCGATGAGCAACCGCAGCATGGCCGCCTCATCGTTTCCGCCGAGCGGCAGGAACAGCAGGCAGACGGCGATCGGCCGCACGACACGTGATGACAGATAACCCCAGGGGTTGAGCCAGGTGTAGAGACCCTTGTAGGAGAGCCACGCGTAGGTGAGCCATCGGTCAGCCACGGCGGATCACACCTCGAACGCGTCCGGCCGCAGCCGGAGCCGTCTGAACACCAGCACGAGAAGCACGCCGCCGAGCAACGCCCAGCCCGCCATGACCGCGACCCCGTAGCCGAGCGTCCGCCACTGCCCGGAGCCGACGGCCTCGATCGCCCACGCGGACGGCAGGACCGTCGCGCACGCGCGCATCAGGGAAGGCAGCTGGGCCAGCGGGACCAGCGCTCCGGTGAACGCGAGGATGACGGCCGGGATCCCGTTCGTCATTCCCGGGTGGTAGCGGAACCGGACCAGCACCGCGACGAGCGGCATCATGACGATCACCACACCCGCCGCGAGCACCAGCGCCCCGGCCACGGCGACGGCCGGGGCCGGTACGGGCACCAGGCCCCAGGCCACCGACACGAACGCGTACGTCACGGGTACGACGGTAAGCGTCTGGATCAGGACCCCGCACAGCCTGCCGACCAGCACCAGCTCCGGCCGCCGCGTCGTGCCGGCCACCGTCCTGAGAGTGCCCCACTGACGTTCGGACAGCACGGTCAGGACGACGAGGGCCGCGGCGGTGTCGATCATCGCGGCGGCGGACACCCCCGCCACGAGGCGCAGATCCGCCTCGCGGCCGAGCTGGCGCGCGACGTAGGCCAGGGCGATCGGGAACAGTCCCGAGAGCAGCCACGCCACCGGCGAGAGTCCCTGCTGGCGCAGGTGTGTCCGGATGGACGCCCATACGATGGCCATCGTCACACCGACCCGACCAGTTCGACGTAGGCGTCCTCGAGGGACGGCGGCGACACGTTCAGGTGGACGATGGAGGAGCCGAACGTCGTGAGCAGCCAGGACGTCGCCGGGGCCCCGTCCGACACCAGGATGCTCCACCCGGAACCGATCGGTTCGTGCACTTTGAGCCCCGGGCAGTCGCGCAGGATCTCCGCCTCGACGCGGGCGTCGAACTCCACCTCGATCCGGGTGCCGAGCGAGTTCGCGGCGAGCTGCCGCAGCCTGCTCGGTGTCGCCTCGGCGACCAGCCTTCCCTTACGGAGCACGAGGACGCGGTGGCTGAGCTGCTCGGCCTCGACCAGGTCATGCGTGGTCAGCAGCACGGCCCGCCCATCCGCGGCCAACGAGCGCAGCATGGCACGGATGTCGCGGGCCGCCACGGGGTCGATCCCCGATGACGGCTCGTCCAGGACCAGCACCGGCGGGTCGTGCAGCAGCGAGCGGGCGATGTGCAACCGCTGACGCAGGCCGTGTGACAGGGACTCGACACGGTCCCCCGCCCGGTCGGCCAGGCCGACCTGGTCCAGCAGGGTCGCGCATCGCCGGCGCATGGCGGCGCCGCCGAGACGGTGCAGAGTGGCGAAGAACCTCAGGTTCTCCTCCGCCGACAGCCGGGGGTACAGACCGGTGTCGCCGCCGAACGAGAACCCGCACCGCCGCCGGACCTCACGGGCCCGCGTGCGGACGTCGGCGCCCGCGACCCACGCCGACCCGGAGGTCGGTTCGAGGAGGGTGACGAGGACGCGCGCCGTGGTGGTCTTGCCGGCGCCGTTGTGGCCCAGCAGGGTGACCAGCTCACCTGGGCGGACGTCGAAGGACAGGTCGTCGACGGCTGTCGAGGGCGGGCCGGTCCGCGACCTGAACTCGCGCACCAGCCGCCGGACGGAAATGCCGTCGTGATCTGGAGAGAACTCGCTCACCAATCATTCCCCGAATCGATTACGCGTCGAACCAATATGTGAACAGGTCCCTCGGCCTGGCCGATCAACCGTGGACGACGAGGCCGTTGTCCTCGAACCGCCTGAGGTACGATTCCACTTCCCCGCGCAGGCCCTCGTCTTTCAGGTGATCCATCATTTCGCCGATGACGTCCGCCTTGTCGCGCCCGTCGCACAGGCCCCACAGTCTCAGCCCTTGGGGGGATATCCGGAACGCCTTGTCCATGGACTGGGCGAGAACGATCCGGTCGGTCAGTCGTAATGGCATCCATTCGACCGAACGCAGAAGCCCGGACCCCGGCCCTGTCGACGCCGACCAGGAACGCCATTCCGCGGCGCGCGCGTCCTCCCACCCGTCCACCAGGGCGGCCACCACCATCGCCTGGCAGAACCTGACCCGCTCGGCGAGCAGCCCGCCCTGCTCCTCACGCCCCTCCGGCCAGCCACCGAGCAGCCGGCGGAACTCTCCGTAGGGAAAACGCGGGCCACCCGAGCGGCGCAGCTTCCTGGGGATCCACTTGTGCTTCACGTACAGGTCCGCGCACCCGGCGAGGTAGGCCTGCGCGGCGTACCGCATCAGGTCGGCGGCGCTGAACAGCGCGTCGTCCCGCTGGTCGTCCTCGAACGCTCCCCGGACGTCCTCGTGAATGGCCAGGCACTCGGCCGCCCATTTGGTGATGAGCATGCGCCGGAACTCCCGCTCCCGTGACCGGAGAAGCGCGACGGCGTCCTCGTATTCCTTACCGGTCAGCACCGGGCGGCTGAGCAGAAGTCGTACGGCCAGGTCGTAGCGGGACTCGCTCTGGTGCACCGGCGACATGTCGCCGTAGGTGACGCGCTCGAAGCAGGTGACGTCCTCGACGAGGGTCCGCAACGTGCCCGGGAGCAACGTCTCGACGTCGAACCGCCGTCCTCCGATGAGCAACTGTTCGGGGACCTCGGTCTCGTCGGCGCCGTCCCGCACCACGAACACGTCCACATCGCTGGTCGGCGAACCGAGCCCGGCGAGCAGGGACCCGGCGAGGTAGACCGCGGACACCGCGGGCGAGGTGCCGAACTGGCGGAGGACCGCGTCGGCCGCCCATTCGACGAGATCATCAGGGCCGGCGAAATTGACGGTTTCTCCGCTGGGCGGGTCCTGACGAACGCTCACCGGATGACGAGAGATCATGTTCATAGAGCCATTTCCGGAAGAAACGACGGGGGCACGAGACCCCCGTCGCTAATGACACCACGACGATTTCCGAAGCGATCGGCCGCGTCGCTCAAATGACGATCATCCCGAGTTCTTCCTCCTCAATGATCTCGTCACCCATAGCGCACCTCCTTTCGTTGTCAGCATCATTCGGTAATTCTCGGTAACGGGTCGTACCAGATGCGTGAAACGCCAAAGAACGTACCTGATCTTCCCGGTACGGAACCTATCGCAAGATCGTCACGACCTCACGCCGAATCGACATCTTGCGGCGCCCTTGCCGGTTAGCGTCCATAGAAGCGGTGTATGGGGGAGATTTAGCTGTTTATCCTAATTTATGCCTGAATGGGGGTGTGGGGCTTTGTCCGGAAGGCGGTGCCTATGCGTGTACCGTTCGAGTCCCCCGGCGGCAGGCACCCCGAGGACCTGGTGAGGGGCCAGTGAAGTCCCCATACCGAGGCGGTGTCACCGATGGTCATGAAAGCGACACAGAACCCATCACAGAGCCGGGACACGGCGATCCTGCGCTGGACGCTGGAGGAAACGGCCGAGCTCCTGGCCGCCAGGGGGCTCGCGGAGTGGTCCATCTACTGCCAGCACAAAGTCCTGCTCACCGCCGCATTCGACGCGGAGACCGTCATCCCGTCGGTCCACGTGGTGTACGGGATCGCCCTCCAGACCCGCATCAGCGGAGCGTCCCGGCGGATCCAGGTCGCCGCCCTCGGAACCACCGCCGTCCAGACAATCAGCCAATGGCTCACGAACGACCTCTCCGAAGCGGAGAGCCTGGCACCGTACGCCCTCTCGGAAGCGAGCAGGCCGACGGCGGCCGGCCTCTTGGAATCGGGGAAACCGACGAGGCACGGCTTCTTGGAAGCGTGCGGACCAGCGGCGTACGGCCTTCCCAAAGCGGGCAGGCCGACGGCGGACGGCGGCCTCGCCGGGCCGTCCTCTCTGACCGAGCAGCACGTCGCGACCGTCGGCCGGCTCGTCGAACTCGCCGAGGCGGCACGGCTCGACCTGGCGAGCGGCGACCCCCTGCTCCGGCCCGAGGGCAGGGCGGTCGTGATCCTGGAGACCGTGGCGACCCGGCATCATGAAGGCGAGCCGCGCACCGCCTGCCGGGACAGATCCCGATTGGCCTTCCACGTCCTGGATCCACGAACGGGCCGGCGCGGCTTCTGCGGCCCGGGGTTTCCCGGCCCTGACGCGCCCCCACTCCCCATCGGGCGCCGTACGGCCGACACGGCACGCGCCGCGCTCTGCCTCGGCGAGACCCCCGTCAGCGCCCCGGACGGCGATGTGCCCGTCGTGTTCGCGCCAGGCGTCTCCGGCATGCTCCTCCACGAGATCTGCGGTCACCTCCTCGAGGAGGACGTCGCCGCGCACCCGGGCACCCCCCTCCGGCACGGCGAACGCGTCGCCTGCCCGGACCTGACCGTGGTCGACGACCCCGCCGACCCCTCGTCGTGGGCGGCCACGCACGTGGACGACGTGGGCAACACCGCCCGCCCGGTCAGCCTCGTCACCGAAGGCACGGTGACCGGCTCACTCAGCGCGGAGCTCCGTCCAGGCGGGCACGCCCGGCGCGCCGACTACCGGTTCCCGCCGCTGCCGAGGATGACGACCACAGTGCTTCATCCCGGGCCGCATGACCCCACCGTCGTCATCGGCGACTCCTCGGGAGGCGTCTTCGTCCACTCCATCGCCTCGGCGTGGTGCGACCCCCGTTCCGGCCGGTTCACCCTCCACGTGGACCAGGCGCGGCTGATCGGCCGCGACGGACCGGGGCCGCCTCTCCAGCCGTTCACTCTCACCGGAGAGACCACGGCCACCCTGCGCACGATCGACGCGCTGTGCGGCGACAGCGGCCACGTGGACGCGCGCTGCGCGAAGCAGAACCAGCTCGTCCCGGTCCGGACCGTGGGACCGACGATGCGCAGCAACCGCATGACCTCCCAGCCCCGGCCACAGAAGTGAAGGCGCCTCCGAACCGGCCCGGCCGAAGTGACGACATGACCGGACCCGCCTGGCCCGACCCCGCCGAACTGCGCTCGGCCGCATGCGGGTCGCCCGCCGAGATCCTGATCGTGACCGAGAGGGGCGAGCAGGCGACGTGGCACACCGGCGGCCCCACCACAACGACCGGCCCCACCACGACGGGCGGGCGCACCACAACTACCGGCCTCACCACGAGGGACGGCCTCACCACGACGCACACCGAGATGTCCCACGCGATCTGCCGGGCATGGCACTCCAGGGTCGCCGCGGAGACGAGCGCGCCATGGGAAGGATCAGCGGGCCTTCGACCACTGGTCGCCATGACCGCGCGGCTGGCCTCGATCTCCGGGGCCACGGGCATCCCCGACCCGGGCCAGCGGGACGACCCACCCGAGCAGCGGACCTGGACCACCGGCGCGCCGGTGGACGCCGCACCGACACCGGCCGAGGCGGCCGTCCGGGTCGCCCAGGCGGTGGCCGACGCCTCCGGTGTCCTGCCGCGCCTCGTACGAGCCATGGCCCAGACGACGACCCGCTGCTACGTCGCCACCGACGGGCGCCTGCTCGTACAGAGCACCACCCGAAGCTGGTGCACGGTGACCGGCGGCGACCCGCCGGGCCTGACCCGCGCCTGGGTCGGCGCGTCGCTGACCGACCTCATCGGTTCGATCGACCGGGGTGACCCCCTCCCCGGCACCCTCGGCGACCTGTCCCCCGGCACGTCGCTGAACGCAGCGGAGATCACCGAGGGAGCCGGCCTGTCGGCCTGGGCGTCGGCCCAACTCCTGGAGATCATCACACGCCAGCTGACCGGCCGCCCCGAGGTCCTGACCGGCCTCCTCGGCGGACCGGACCTCATCGACCCCCTCAAACCGAACGCCCTCGACCCTTCTGGACGAGACGCCGCCGGCACTCAGTACCTCGCCCCCGCGACGCGCGCGTTCGACGACGAAGGGACCCTCTGCCGTCACGCCACCCTGATCAGCCGCGGCGCGGCGTACGACCGGGTAATGGACCGGCGAACGGCCGCCGCCCACGGTCTCCGGCCACTGGGGCACGCGTTCCGACCCCGCCCGGACGACCCGCTGGAGTGCCGGGTCCGGCTGCCACGCTGGGCCGGTTTGCCCGTGGAAACGGCCTCACGTCCACGTCATCACGTGATCGGCATCAGCGGCGCGAGCCACGGGCACACGACGGGTGACAGCACACTGGTCGCCACGGCCCTCGTCCAACGACCCGACGGCACCTTCCACCGCCACCGCCTGAACGCGGCCCTGCCACTCCTGCTCAGCGCGATCACCGCGAGATCGGACACGGCGGAGGTCCTGGTCCCCATCCGCCACGGCCTAGCCCTCACAAGCCCCATCCGCATAGAACCGGAACCGTGGGGCTTCCCGCCGTAACCCCGTCCCATCTTGTCGCCGGTGTGGTGGTGACGCCTGTCGGCGTAGTTCGCACGGATGCACGCGTGAAGGGCGTCCCAGCCGTCCCATTCGTCGGCCGTGACCGCAGGTCAGGGCATCCCAGCGTCCCACGGTCCCACGTCACGCCCATCTCCTTGTGAGCTCCCGCCGCCGCGACACATACTCGTCCTGGCCGCCTCGCCGGATCGAGGGCGCCACCAGGCAGGCCCGACCGCGAATCGCAGCCGGGCTCACCGTGCGACGGGACCGCACGGTACACGCCACCACCGGGGGAACGATCCAAAACCCATGTGGAGGAAGCACCTCAGAACTTCAGCAAGGCCTTCGAGCCTGTCCTTCCCGACTCTCCCGGCGAGCGGCGTACGACGACCCGCGAGCGAATAAGGGGAGTGAGTCACGCCATGGAGATCTACGAGACCGAGCACCTTCCGGTGCCTGAGCGGCTCGAACTGCTGCGCGAGCACATGTCCCGCGTGGTCGGCCCGGTGGAGATCACCAGTGCCGACCCGCCGCGCTTCCACATTCGGTCACGCGTCCTCGCGATGGGCGCGGTCCGCGTCTCCGCCCTGGCCCTGACCGGCTCGTGCGGCCTGCGCCGTACCCCCGAGATGATCAGCCGATCCGACCCGGAGATGTTCCAGCTCGTGCTCCCCGTCCACGGCGACGCCGCGGTGACGCAGGAACGCAGGTGCGCCCGGCTGCGGCCCTACGAGCTGACCCTGTACGGCACCTCGCGTCCGTACCACCTGGCGACGGTGTCCGATCAGGAGACCAGAGGCTTCATGGTGGAGTTCCCCCGCGCGCTGGTACCCCTGCCGCCGGAGCGGATCGAACGGCTGACCGCCACCCCGCTGCCGGGCCACGAAGGGGTCGGCGCCCTGCTCCCCGGCTTCCTGACCCGCCTGACCACCGACGCCGGCCAGTACGGACCCTGCACGCTGTCGAGGCTGGGCACCACGTTCACCGATTTGATCACCTCGCTGCTGGCCGCCCACCTGGACTCGCGATCCGCCGTCCCCCCGGAGGCGCGGCAACGTACGCTCCTGCTGAGCGTGCACGCCTTCATCCAACGGCACCTGGCCGACGAGAGGCTGTGCCCCAGCATGATCGCCACCGCTCACGGGATCTCGCTGCGCCAGCTCCACCGGCTTTTCGAGGACGAGGACGTCACCGTCTCCGGCTGGATCCGCGCCCAGAGACTGGAACGCTGCCGGCGCGACCTGGCCGACCCGGCACTGCGCGACCGGGCGGCCCATGCCGTCGCCGCCCGCTGGGGCTTCGCCGCGCCCCCGCACTTCACCCGCGCCTTCCAGTCGGCCTACGGCATATCCCCCTCCGCCTACCGCCGCCTCGCACTCCAGGAGGCCCACGCCTAGGCCCGCCGTCCGGCGGCGGGCCCGCGGCCGGCCTCCGTCCGGCACGAACGGTCAACGACTCGGCACCGCGCGTCAATGACGCCGCAGGCCGGGCCACCAGAGAATCATCTCGTACCACCACAGAGTGCCATCAGAGGGATCTCAACCGGCACAAAGCGCCACTCATCAGGCGCTGGGGACACGGGGCCGGGGGGCACCGACTCGGGGGAGACGGGAAGCGGCGCGAGCCGATCGACGCGCCGCCATCCAACGGGGCTGATCACACGCATACGCGCGGCAGGCGTGGCGTACCTCGCACGGACGCACTCAAGGCAAGGCCGCACCTCACATCATCACTCTCCAGAAAGGCAGTCCGATGCGACTGACCCGCACGCTCGCCACGCTCGCCGGCACGCTGACCGCGGCATGCGCGATCGCCGTCACCGCCGCGCCGGCCCAGGCCGCGCCCGAGCCCTCGCCCACCGCCTCCACCGCGCCGCCGTCCGTCGAGAGGCAGGTGACGGTGGACGAGGTCCTGCGCCTCAACCCGAAGGCGGAGAAGATCAGCGACACCGAAGTGAAGATCGCCGACGGCATGATCCTCATGCTGCCGCGCAATGCCTCCGACTCCGCCGCCCTGGCCGCCTCGTGCAGTTACCAGTACCTCTGCGCGTGGGAGCACTCCGGCGGCGGGGGCAACGGCATCCGCTTCTACACCTGCGGCTCCTACGACCTCAGCGGGTACCACTACCCCGACGGCGCCTGGGTCGGCACCGGCGCCGCCGGTGCCAAGTGGAACGACCGCTTCTCCTCGCTGAACAACAACCAGACCACCGGCACGCGGGCCAACTTCTACAACTGGGAAGGCTCCTGGAAGCTCGTCTTCTGGACCTACGCCCCCGATTGGCGGGCGAACCTCGCCATCGACAAGCGCTACGACAACGGCGGCCAGCTCAACGACATCATCGACCGGGTCGTCCCCTGCTGATCCCCGCGCCCAACTGATTCCCGCGAACAGCGCACGGGCACCGCGTCCCGCCGGTCCACGACCCGGCGGGGCGCGGTGCCGTTTCCCGCGTGCGGGCTGAATCGCTTCCCTGGCTCGGATGTCACATTCCCGGCGGTCGGCGCCTCTTGGGTGGCGAGCGGATCAATCACCGCACCGATCGATCTTCACAAGGAGTGTCGTCATGACCGTTCTGGTCACCGGAGCCACGGGAACCGTCGGCGGCCACACCGTCCAGCACCTGCTGCGCGCGGGCAGGAAGGTCCGGGCGCTGACCCGGGACCCGGCCAGGGCCCGCCTGCCGGAAGGCGTGGACGTCGTCGCCGGCGACCTCACCGACGCGGCCACCCTGACAGGGGTCTTCGACGGCGTCACCGCCGTCCACCTGATCAACTTCGGCCAGGACTACCGGCCGCTGGCCAACGGGCAGGAGATCGCGGACCTGCTGGTACGAGCGGGGGTGCGCAGGGTCACCGTCCTCGGCGGCTGGGAGGAGGGCACCCTGGAGCCCGCCATCCGATCCAGCACGCTGGAGTGGACCGACCTGAAGCCCATCGAGTTCATGAGCAACACGCTGACCGACTGGGGTGAGCGCCTGCGCACCGGAGGCGTCATCCGCGAGCCGTACGGGAACCGGAAGAGCGCGCCCGTGCACGAGTCCGACATCGGCGCCGTGGCCGCGGTGGCCCTGACCGAGGACGGCCACGCCGGTCAGACCTACGCCCTCACCGGCCCTGAAGTGCTGACGCCCCGAGACAAGATCCGCGTCCTCTCCGAGGTCACCGGGAGGGATCTGCGGTTCGAGGAGCTCACACCCGACCAGACGCGCAAGGAGTGGGTCGAGGAGGGCACGCCGCCGGACATGCTGCTCTTCAAGGTCTTCGGCGACCCCCCGCGAATCGGCCGCCGCGAGATGGTCGATTTCCTCCTCCGGATCTACGGCACCGAGCATGAGGTCGGGTCCACCCCCAACGGCACCGTGCAGAAGGTCACCGGCCGCCAGGCCCGCACCTTCGCCCAGTGGGCCCGCGAACACGCCGACGGGTTCCGAGCCTGAAACCGGTGCCGACCGGGGCCGGAGACCAGGGCCTACCGGGCCTGAGGCCGTCGCTTTCCGGACCCGAGGCCGTCGCCTTCCGGACCCGAGGCCGTCGCCTTCCGGGCTTGAGGCCGTCGCTTTCCGGGCTTGAGGCCGTCGCTTTCCGGGCCTGAAACGGCATCACCGGCGCGGAGACCCGGAGCCGCGCCCCGTCCACATCGAGACCACGAGGTCCCTCGTCATCGGGGGGCCTCGTTTCCCTTTGAACCCGCTGGTCGCGGGCCACCGATCGCCCGTCCGCGAAAATCAACCGTCGCTCGGGCGTAGCGCTGGACCGATTCACACGATAGAAACATCCCAACACCATCCATCTTCCGCCGCTGGATAACCACCTCTTACGGAGAGAGCGCTCTCTTCGCTCTGTTCCGTCATATCCGGCTGCCCACCCCCCAGTAGACAGGCCGTGACCTCTGTGAATGCCCATCATCCGAGAGCGCTTCCCTATCCGGCGAAGCACGCCGTTCGCCCGATCCCGACGCCGTTTCCCGTCCACACGGCGCCGCACGCCGAGCGGAAAGGACGAACCGTATGACGACCCGGACTCCTGGCAACGAAGGTTCCGCGAGGCGGCTCCCCGGCCGCAGACGGCTCGGACGCGCGTTCACGCTCGGCCTCGTGCTGGCGACCGCCGTCATGACGACGGGAACGGCCGCCACCGCCGCCTCCCCCGGGCCCCACGCCCCCGACTTCGGGCCGAACGTCACCATCTTCGACCCCAGCATGCCGGTCAGTGAGATCGCGGCGACCCTCGACGCGGCGCACACCGCGCAGGTCGACAACGAGATGGGCACCACGCGCCACGCCTACCTGTTCAAGCCGGGCACGTACGGCACCGCGGAGAACCCGCTCCAGATCAAGGTCGGCTACTACACCGAGATCGCCGGCCTGGGCGCCTCGCCCACCGACGTCGTCATCAACGGCAAGGTCGAGGTCTACAACCGCTGCCTGGAGAACGGCGGCACGAGCAACTGCCTCGCGCTCGTCAACTTCTGGCGCACCCTGTCCAACCTGTCGATCAACATCAACGCGGCGGGCCAGGACGGCTGCAGGTCGTCGGCGAACTTCTGGGCCGTCTCCCAGGCCGTGTCCATGCGGCGCCTCAACATCAGCGGCGGCACCCTGTCGCTGATGGACTACTGCACCGCCGGCCCGCAGTACGCCAGCGGCGGCTTCATCGCCGACTCCAAGCTGCCGTCCGTCACCAACGGCTCGCAGCAGCAGTGGCTGACCCGCAACACCGAGGTCGCCGGGTGGTCCAACGGCGTGTGGAACCAGGTCTTCTCGGGCGTCGTCGGCGCCCCGGACGAGGCCGCCTTCCCGAACCCGCCGTACACGACCCTCGACACCACCCCGGTGAGCCGCGAGAAGCCGTACCTGTTCGTCGACGCGCAGGGCCGGTACAACGTCCGCGTGCCCGCCGCCCAGAAGAACACCCGCGGCGTCACCTGGGCCAACGGCATGACGCCGGGCCGCACGCTGCCGATCAGCGACTTCTTCGTCGCGAAGCCGTCGGACTCGGTGCGGGTCATCAACAGCCAGCTCGCGCGCGGCAAGCACCTGCTGCTCACCCCCGGCGTGTACGACATCGCGCGGAGCATCGAGGTCGACCGTCCCGACACGGTCGTCCTCGGCATCGGGCACGCCACCCTCACCGCCGTCAACGGTTCGACCCCGCTCGACGTCGCCGACGTCCCCGGCGCCGTCATCGCCGGCGTCACGATCGACGCGGGCCTCCAGAAGTCGCCGGTCCTGCTCCGCGTGGGCAGGAGTCACGGCAGGGACGACCACGGCAGGGGCGACGACCACGGCAGGCGGCCGGGCTCGAACAACCCGACGACCCTGTCCGACGTGTACTTCCGCGTCGGCGGGCCGCACGTCGGCAAGGCCGACACCGCACTTGAGGTCAACAGCGACAACGTGCTGATCGACCACACGTGGGTGTGGCGTGCCGACCACGGCGTCGAGGGCTTCACCGACACCCAGCGCTGGAACACCAACATCGGCCGCTACGGCGCCGTCATCAACGGCGACCACGTGACGGCGACGGGCCTGTTCGTCGAGCACTTCCAGCGGTACAACACGGTCTGGAACGGCGACGACGGGACGACCATCCTGTACCAGAACGAACTGCCGTACGACCCGCCGACGCAGGCCGACTGGATGAACGGCTCCGTCGAGGGCTACGCCGGGTACAAGGTCGGCAACCGGGTGAAGACCCACAAGCTTTACGGCGCCGGCGTCTACGTCTTCAACCAGAACAACCCGGCGATCCACACCGAGAACGGCTTCGAGGTCCCCGCGACCCCGGGCGTCAAACTCCACCACATCATGACCGTCAACCTGAGTGCCGGAATCATCGACCACGTCGTCAACGGCGTGGGCGACCCGGCCGACACGACCAAGATCGGCGTACCGGTGTACATCACGGACTACCCGGCGCCATAGAACAGCCTCGGTGGGCCGGAGTCACCCGACTCCGGCCCACCACAGCGCCCGTCACCGTCCCGGGGAGCCGCGCTGCCGACCCGCTGAGCGCGCCTATTCGACAGGCGCTCTCACGGCGGGGTCGTTATGGGGTCATCAGGCCCGGGGATCGAAGGGAATACCACTCGGCTTGGCGTTCGCGAGCAGGTCCGCGAACCTACCGTCATTGATCTTGATGGTCGCGGAGCCGAAGTCCGCGCTCATCAGCCTGTCGCGCAGCGAAGTGCTGGGATAGCCGTTCCAGTCCACCAGCGGGGGGTATCGCCAGTTGTGGTAATGGTTCTCCGGCGGCTCGTCGTTGCCGTTGGCGAGCCGGAAGAAGTGCGTGGACGCCCCGTCCTTGTGATAGACGACCTTGGGGTGTGTCCCGTCGAAGCGCACCTGCGAGCGCGCGTAGGTCACGACGCTGCTGTGCTGGGTGGTCGACACGTAGTCCACCTGGTTGGAGCCCTGGTTGATCCAGGAGATGACGTGCTCCCAGTCGTGCCGGTGACCGCCGAGACTGATACCGGGCAGCGCCTGGTCCTTCTCGAAATAGCTGGCGTACACGACGGCGCACCAGCCGTTGTTGCACTTCGACCGGGCGTAGGTCTGCGAATTGTCCAGGTCCGACTGGTCACGGCAGTTGCCGTTGACCGCACCGGTCGGGTTCAGGCCCGGGGCGAGCGTCCCGTCCGGTCCGATGGCGGGGGTGGCGTAGCAGCCGTCGCCGTCATAGTCGAAGGCCGGCGAGAACGACGACTCCCACCCTCCGGCCGACTGGGGAAGGTTGTGCGGCGGATCGGCGAAGGCCGGCGCCGCGGGGATCACGACCCCCAGCGCGGCGACGCCGAGCACGATCCCGAACCGGAACCGCTTTTTCGAGGTACTCCTCTCTGACACGGTCGCTGACTTCGATGCCCTCGCGGTCGACGTGAATGACGCCAGTTTTCGCATTCTTCCGCTTTCTCGAAGGACTGCGTTCATGACCTGCGTCGCGCCGGCGTGGTGGAGCGATCCCCGACATGAGCACGCCTCGCACTTTCACACCACCACGTGACGGACACCTGATCAAGGTCCCCAAACGAGGTGACACCGACATGTATCCACGACAGCCACCAAACGGCCCCCAAACGAACGGTCCCCGCCCCCAGCACAGGCGCCTGGACGAGATGACCGTGTCCCTCCGAACCTTGGTCCTCGCCTTCGGCTCGGGCAGTATTTCCAGGACCTGCCGGCACCCAGCGCCCCACCTAACGACCAGTGCCGTGTCCACTAACGGCCTCCAGATCCTCCTCGGCGCTGATCGGCGAAAGCGTCTTGCTCCGCACCTCCGGCCCGGGCGAACCTGGGCAAGATCCTGCACCGTCTCCTCGGGTCTTGGTCCTCGCCTTCGGCTCGGGCAGTATTTCCTAGGACCTGCCGGTACTCAGCGCCTCATCTAACGTCCAGTACCGTGCCGCAGCCACATACTGGCGGATCCGTCTCAGCGGACGAGGTCGAGGCCGGTCATATCGGCCGAGAGCGTCCAGAGCCGGGACGCCTCACCACTGTCCACCGGGCTGTCCCCGACGATGTGGCAGTCGGCACAGTATTCGCCGCCGTGTGCCTCCAACTCGACCGATGTGGCGGCCCACACCTGCGTCGCCGCACCCTGCTCCGGCGTCCTGAACAGCCCCGGCGCCGGGATCCCATCCCCATCGATCCAGCCAGCGGCGACCATCTCACCGACCTCAAGGTGTCGTTGCAGCGGCGTGAGAATCCAGCCGGGGCTCACCGAGAAAGCGTGTACCCCATGCGGCCCGCCGAGCAGATCGAGGTGATGGGCGAACAGGACATTCGCGAGCTTGGACTGCATATACGCGGCCCACTTGTCGTAGCCGCTGGCAAACTGCACGTCGTCCCATCGGATGCGCGACTCCGGGTCGTACCCAGAGGCGACCGAGACGACCCGGGCATTACCCGCCGCTGCGAGGGCGGGCCACAGCAGATTCGTCAGCGCGTAGTGGCCAAGATGATTGGTCGCGAACTGCGCCTCCCAGCCTGGCCCAACCCTCGTCTCGGGACAGGCCATGATCCCGGCATTGGCTATAAGAATGTCGAGAGTGGCATGGCGGTCCCGGAATCTTTCGGCGAACGCCTGGACGGAAGCAAGGTCGCCGAGATCGAGCTTGTCGACCTCGACCCCTTCAACACCGGCGAGTGCCTCCCGCGCTGCCTCGGGCCGCCGAGCCGGGACGACGACCCGTGCCCCCGCACCGGCGAGGGCACGGGTCGTCGCGAGCCCCACGCCGGAGTAGCCACCCGTGACCACCGCGGTCCTACCGCTGAGGTCGATCCCGGCGAGCACGTCATCAGCGGTACTGGCCGCTCCGAACGCGCCGCGGCTCATGTCATCAGTCCTGTCAGTGATCATGCCGCGAACGCTAGGTCCTAGACCAAGGTCTAGGTCAACTGGCTAACATCGGCACGATGAAGAACGCAGGCTCGAGCCGGACCACGAGTTCGAGCATCAGCGAGGACGCGAATCTGACCGCCCTCCAGGACTCGGGTTCCAGCATCGCTGAAAACGAAGATCTGCCCACCGTTGAAGATCTCGGTCTGACCATCGGCGAGGTCGCCCAGCGCACCGGCTTCAGCGTCCACACCCTCCGGCTGTACGAGCGCGAGGGCCTGCTGGCCGGCGAGGTGCGCCGCGACCAGAGCGGCCGACGGGTCTACAGCGCATGGGACATCGAATGGCTGGCCAACTGCGCCAAATTCCGAGCCTCCGGCATGCCCCTTGCCACCATCAGCCGCCTCGCCCACCTCGTCCGCCAAGGCACCGGCAACGAAGCCGAACGCCTAGAACTCCTGCGCACCCACCAGCACCACATCACCGAACAACTCACCCAGCTACATGCCTGCCTCGACCTCATCTCCACCAAGGTCACCGCCTACGAACACCACCTCGCCACCAACACCACCGGCGACCCCTGGCAACGATCCCAGCCCCCGCACAACAGCGTGCAAGCGCCCGCCGACCGGCCCTGACCGGCCGCAGCGGGAGTACACGATGGCGCGGTGTCCGCCGGCGTCGCCGAAGGCGTGCGGCACGGCCGTACAGATGGCGTGAGCCAAGCCGAGATGCCGATGGCCGGGATTCGTGCCGGCCGACTCGAACTCGCCGCCGCCCTTGACCTGGTCGTACCAGCATTGGCAGTAGGTGATTTTCTTGTGAACTGACTACGGATGTTCGCAGGTTCTCACCACACTTTTCGCCGGATCATGATCGATGTTCGGGGATTGACCACACCTGGGTGAAACGAGCGAGCGCCGCCCGTCACATGCGACCATCCGGAAGCAGAAGCCCTACCGTGGTGGAGTGGCAGGGTATCCAAGATGAGGTGGCTGGCTGAATGCTCGGCGAGCGCTGGCGATCCCCGGGGTCCGTTCAATACATCTGTTTCACTTTCACAGCCGACCTGCTCCAAGCCAGCATTGATGCCTGGGCCAGCAGTGTCGGCGACTCTTGAACATCGGCTTGACGGAGTCTCAGATCGACCTGTTCACGACCGAACTGACCAAACTTTACCGATCCCGGACCAGTTCACTTTCGTCTAGACGTCACCTCTCTCTTGACCCGTAAAGCCGCTTCTACTGGACTCTCGTGTTCCCAGACGCGGATGACCAACCATCCCTCCTCAGTGAGCAGGCGATCCGTCTCAGCGTCCCTCTCACGGTTACGGCGGACCTTCTCGGCCCAGTAGGCGGCGTTGGTCACGGCGACACTGTGATGGACCGGGCAGCCATGCCAGAAGCACCCGTCCAGGAAGACCGCGACCTTGGCACGGGGGAAGAGCAGGTCAGCGGTCCGACGGACTTTCGGCAAGGGTCGAGCGCCCACACGATAGCGAAGACCGAGTGCATGGACCGTACGTCTCAAGGAGAGTTCGGGCTTGGTGTCTCGCCCTTTGTTCGCCTGCATGCTCTTACGCACGCCCTCGCTGGACGCCCCTACCGGTCTCGAAGCCACCATAACCCAACCGTACGGAAGCGAGAGGGCTCGCGAGACCAGATCAGCGTGCGAAGGCGGTCATCAAGGTTCTTCCTCTCCCGGTACTCTCCAACCTGACGCGGAGGAGTCGACGATGACAAGGTTCACCAGCCTGGAAATCTGTGCCGGAGCAGGCGGTCAGGCACTGGGCTTGGAGAAGGCCGGCTTCGATCCGGTGATGCTAATCGACAACGATCCGCATGCCTGCGCCACCCTCCGCGCGAACCGCCCGGCATGGGACGTCAAACAGCTTGATCTTATCGATTTCGTCGGACATGAGCATCCGAAGGTCTTGAACGTCGATCTACTGGCTGGCGGGCTTCCCCGACTCCCCTACTCCGTCGCCGCCAAGCAGAAGCATGTAGAAGATCGATACGATCTGCTGAGAGCGGCGATCTGGTTGGCGATCGAGGTTCGCCCTCGCGTGATCATGCTTGAGAACGTCCCCGCGTTGGTCAAGGACCGGCGGCTCATAAAGACACGTGACTTCGTCGAGAGCGAGCTCAAGAGCAACGGTTACCAATGGCTCTGGGGTGTGCTCGATGCCCAGCACTATGGCGTGCCTCAGCGACGTGAACACGGCGTGCTCGTTGCCATGCGCCCGGACGATTTAGTTAGATTCCAGTGGCCTGATCCTCTGGGCGACGCAGCCACCGTCGGCGACACGCTTTGGCGATCGATGGCGAGTCGCGGCTGGGCCGGGGCCGAGGAATGGCGGGTCATGGCGAACGAGGTCGCGCCGCCGATCATCGGCGGGTCCAAGGACAGGGGCGGGGCCGATCTCGGTCCGACACGGACGAAGAACATCTGGGCCAGACTCGGGGTCAACGGCGGCAGCATCGCCGACGACGTCCCCGGACCGGACTTCGTGTTGCGGGTGGGCACCGCTCCCACCGACCGGAAAGGACTGCCGAAACTGACCGTTCCGCAGGTCGCCATCCTTCAGGGTTTCCCACAGGAGTGGGTGATCACAGGCGCGAAGACGGCGCGCTACCGCCAGGTCGGGCATGCCTGCCCCCCACCGCTCGCAACCGCCCTCGGCACTGGGCTCGCACGAGCACTGAGCGGATGAAGACATCACCCGAGGTCAAAGGTGGAGCGGTCACAACATGGGGGGCATTGCCACCCAAGCGATATTCTTCATCCCGCTCCTAGGTAAGGTACCGCCATGAACGCCGTACCTGCCGATCACCTCAACGTCGTAGACTTGTTCGCAGGTTGTGGCGGTTTCACACAGGGCTTCCACGAGTTCACGCCCCACGACGTCGATCGGCCACCGTTTCGAGTCGCAGGCGCGGTCGAGATGGACCTCGCCGCCGCGACGACCTATGCCGCGAACTTCGCGGCGGAGGCAGGCGGCGTTCGCCACATCTTCGCCGGTGACATCAAGGACTGGGATCCAGGCGATGTCCACGGCGACGTGGATGTCATCCTGGGCGGGCCTCCGTGTCAAGGCTTCTCCGGCCTTGGCAAGGAAGACCCAGGCGACCCTCGCAACCAACTGTGGCGTGAGTACATGAAGGTGGTGGGGAGGCTCCAGCCGAAGATCTTCGTGATCGAGAACGTTGACCGCTTCTTCATCTCCTCCGAGTACAAAGCGCTCACCGCTGCCGCCGAAAGAGGTGATCTGAAGGACTACGTGCTCGAATCGAAACGCCTCTTTGCCTCCGACTACGGAGTGCCACAGGCCAGAAGACGCACCATCGTGTTGGCCACGCACCGGGACCTGGTAGGACTCCATCCGGACAGGTCTCCTCTGAAACATCCCGCGCCCACCCATCTCGATCCGAAGAAGATCGACGCATCTCTCTTCGAAGGCACGGACCACCTGGCCACATGGGTGCCGGTCAGCTCGGTCTTCGGTGTGAAGGGCCGGCCGCTGACTCCGGAGTATCCGAGCACCACGGACCTTCCCGACTCTCGCTGCGACCTGCTCGGCAAGGGCATGCCGGGGATCTTCAAGACGTCCGATCTCCATATCGGCCGCAATCCGACCGAACTGTCACTTCTCAGATATGCGGACATCCCGCCAGGTGGCAACCGACACAACATCTACCCCGAGCGCTCCACTGAGAGCTGGATGAACCACCGGTCAGGCTCCCATGATGTGATGGGCAGGATGTACATCGACCGACCTTCGGTGACCATCCGGACCGAGTTCTACAAGCCGGAAAAGGGACGTTACCTCCATCCCTGGGCGGATCGACCGATCACTCACTATGAGGCCGCACTTTTGCAAGGCTTCCCAGAGGGCTTCCTTTGGTGCGGGAGCAAGACACAGATAGCCCGGCAGATCGGCAACGCCGTGCCAGTGGGCCTGGCCCGGGTCATCGCGAGACAGGTGTACGACTACCTCAGGGTGACGGGGCAGGTTGCCGCCCCTCCCCCTCGTCGAGAAGCCCGCCCGCCATCATCCGCCAGGAGCTGATCGGTCACACGTGCCCTGCATGTGGAGGGCGGCGTGATCGTCTCCGGAATCCCGAACCACCGGGCGGTTGCCCGCTCCGAATCGCTAAACGGTAGTGCGCTTGTCGCGGCCGCGCACGGGAGCCTCCGTGTACAACTTCTCGAACGTGGGGATCAGGGCTTCCACGACCGCTTCGGGAACACGGATGTCGTCCGGCCCTTCTGGAAGAGAGTCGTAAGGCATGTACACGGTGTCGATCTCTTCTATCCAGCAGCGATACGCGTCGGCGTCCTGAACCTCATCGCAGGCGATGATCTCGTACATCAGGGTGCTGCCCGCAGTGTTCACGGCCTTGGCCAGAGCGTTGACCTCCCGTCCCACACGGATGGTCTGTCGGCTCAGCATCTGGATGATCGCCTGAGCGGTCGGCCTGTGATGAACGATCTCCAGCCGGAGCGTGGTGTTGAGCATGTCCTGGTTCCCACACGCCACCTCCACCGGCTCGTAGTCATCGCCATTCCGAAAAAGTTCCGCGGCCCACCAAAGACGCGCGAAAGCCTGGGTGTGAAACGCTCCCCGGAAACGGCCGGAACTCACTTCGGGTACTGGCTTCTCAACGCTCGGTCGTCCGGGATGTCGCCAGAAAACATAGTCCGGGGCGAGCCTCAGCGCTAGGAAATTCCACAAGCGGCCGTCCGAGGCCTCTCTCCGTGTCATACGTAGCCCCGCGTGCAGGCGGGGCGCTAACCAGGCGTCGGCTTTCGTGGGCAGGTCAGCGAATCGCCGCATGGCCTCGTCCACCAGATCCCGCACCCGCGGCGCCTCCCAACGCGACGAGGCGTCTAGCGGAAGACATGCCTTGGCGAGGGCCGCCTGGGGCAACTTCTCCGCCCCGGTACGCACGCCGACCGTCAGATGTCCGGCCACGGCCGCATCTGGTAGGAGCGCCAACCGTTCGGGCCGCTCGACGTCGGTCACTTCTCCTCCTCCACCGTACGTAGTGTTCGGATGAAAACACTAAGTGACCTGGACATCCTGGCCTGCTTCGTCGCCGCGTGAAGCACTCGGGTTTGCAGCTCTCCGCCGCTCTCGCCCTGCCGGCGCCGTTCGCACAACTCGACTAAGGCGTCATCAGGCGAACGGTCAGGATAGACATCGGGAAGCATGCGACGCAGTACCGATTCCTTCCATCCAACCGGCCACTGCGGCTCTCCGTCCTCAACGTCGATCGAGTAGACCGCTGTGTTGAACAGGGCCGCCCAGCAGTCACCGGCGATCTGCCCCGCGACGGCGTTCTGAACGGCACGATCCGAGCGGGAAGCGGAGTCCAGAAGAAACTGAAGTCCTTCGAACCCACTGTTGAGGTAGACGACCGGCTCATCGTCGGCCGCCTCTATGGCCCATGGATCACCCTTGTAGGGGTGTAGGTAAACGTTCTCCTCGGAGGAGAAGTCCTTCCAGACGGTTCTGATGGTCCGTTTTCTGGTTGGAGTGCGCAGGTGCAGGTCGACGGTCCATCGGCGACGGGTGCGCGCGATCACTCGGCCTTGGACGTCCGCGACGGTCGCGGTGACGATGCCTTCGACTTCCGCCTGTCCTACATGCCAGTCCCGATGCAGTTCCGCCACCCCAATCCAGGAATTGTCGGACTGCCGCTTAAGCGGTGTGACAAGGCGTACGTTCGTCTTCTTCTCCGTCAGGACGGCAGCGCACGCGACATCCACCCACTCGTCAGACATCAACTCCTGAGGCGTACGCATCCGAAGGACGATCCGGGCCCGCTCCCAGTCGTTCCGTTCCACCTGATGCAACGCCACAACCTGCTCCATGGAGGAGATCAGTGTGAGGGACAGCGGCTTACCGTCGAGACGCGCCTCCTTTACTTCGAGGACGATCTCACCGTCCAAGGTCGGATAAGGGATCAATGTCTTCACGCGCCAGCCTCCTTCGGGCGCACCAGGTCGACTTCTGCCATTGCCATATGCGCCGCAACCGGATGACTCGTCACATCGCTCACGCCGGTGAAAACCGCTGCCCTGACTCGGGGGGCGAAGCGGAGGAGCGTCCCGTCGATCACCTCGCAATGCGACTCTGGCACGAGCTCAGACCATTCGGCCACGGGTTTCGGGCCGGAACGAGTAACAAACCGTAGCACCGGCGCCATGACCCATGGGTCCTCTCGTTCCGGCAGTCGGATCTCGACCCGAACCTGCCAAGCACCGTCCGTTCTGATGCTGCCTTCCACGTCTCCGACCGTCGGAAAGCCAGGACGACGAGGGGCAGGAGGTGGATCCAGGCTGAGGAGGTCCCGAAGGGCGGGGGGTCCGTCCTCCGATTTTCTTTCCTGTACCCGGAGCAGCCGGCGCGCCTCAGCGAGCATCGCCACCCGGAATTCCTGGATACGGGCCGCCGCACCTCTTGCGTACATCGCCGTGAGGTCGTCCGTCTTCTTCCACTCGTTATGCTCGGGTGGTTCCGCCGCGCGGAGGAACTCCTCAGCAGCGAAGGCATCGGGCGTATCCGAACCGGTCGCCAATCCGGCGAGCAGGACGGCTTGGAAACGACGCGCCCCCATCGGGACATCGCTCACCGAGCGTTTCATGACCACCATACGACTGCCACGCATACAAACAATCTTGTTGGGGGCCGGGTCATCGTCGTTCGTGGGGGTGAGAAGGAGGACCGCTTCATGTTCGTTCGGCGATTCCGCGTCGATCACGACGGTGTCCTTGAGCGGAGGTAACCCTAACCGGACGGTCGTCCGCACAACGTCCTCGTCGGAGGTCAGTTCCTCGACCGTCGTGCCTTCCAGGAAGGCACGCAACGCACGAACGCGTGCGGGCTCGTACTCGTCAGGATCGACCCGTTCCGCAGCCTTGACGGTGTGACCGTCACGCAAGGCGACCACCGAAGCCTCCAACATGGGACGAGACCCACTTTTTGCCACCATCGAAGCCCAGAAGTTCTCCCCCAAGCTCCTTACGAGCGCGTCGTGCATCTCTTCCAGCGTCGTCGCTTCACCAGTGCCGTCGTGGGCGGCTACGATGAGAAACGACGTACCAGGAGCGTCACTGTCACGCTTGAGTTGCAGCGCGTCGACGGTGTCCGGATCGGCCCACCAGGAGCAGGCAGTTCCCCCCATCTCCGCGTCAGGCTCACCGAGCCAGGACGGACCCGCGTAGTCCTCGCCGTTCACCTGACGCCAGGGCAGATCAAGGCGTCCGATGACGCGACGCGCCGTACGTCCCTCGTACGGCTCGGAGAGGGTGCTGTTGATGAGCACCAGGCCCAGTTGGCTCGTCCCCCAAAGGACCGCCTTTCCCAGGCCGAATGACCCGCCGGCCGAGCGCGACTTGTGGCTGTCCAACTGGCGTCGCACCACGGCGGCGAAGCGCCCGTCGTCGTACTCGGGTCCGGTGAGTCCGTTGGCGTTGTAGTCGTCGACCCGCAGAAGCAACAGGCTGCTGGTCTCACGCATCTCACGCAGCCCATTGGTCAGCACGCGTCCGACCTTGGTGTTCCGGTCGGCCGCAGCCTCGTAGTGCGGCTCCAGATCGTCCCAGCGCAACGCCTTGAGAAAGCGATACAGGCGCTCTCCGGACACCTCGTGCAGGGTGTAGCGGATCCGAACTGGCCCATCGATATCGCGTCTCTCGTCTAAACTGTTCTGCGTCGCTTCTCGCGCGAGGACCCTTAGATCGGACTCGAAGGCGAACGCCGCCGGATTGCCAAGCTCACGGCCCCCGTCTCGATGCGCCGGACGGTGATACCAGACAACGTTCCCTGCGGAATCCGGCACGTCGTCCAAAGTCATCACGGAACCGGTTGTCAGTCCGAGAATTTCCTCGATGAGCCGGATCTTCTCCAAACGAGGCTCCGCACGCCCGGTGACCCACGCCGAGACCGCGGCCCGAGTTACATCCAACCTCTGCGCCAGCTCCGCCTGGCTCATCCCCTGCCGACGAAGCTGCCTCCCTAGCCACACCCCGAAGGTGCCAGGATCCTCCATGCCGTCTCCTTCCTCGGGCCACCGCTCGTCAGCTGCGATCAGAGTGCCTTTGACGCGACAGGCTACGTCAAAACAGGATTGACAGCCATAGACGGGGTGTCTCAACTTCTGACGGTGACATCAAGATCATGAACCACTCGCCTAGCCTGCATGATCGCGACAGCACACTCGGTGAGGACGCGGCCTGAGCATGGGAGCGGTAGACCCTGACAAGCCCGACTGGCACGGTCGGGCAGCGGTCAGCATCACGAGCAGGCACTAGACCCATTTGTCCATCTAGATACATGTATGGCCGTCCAGGCGCCCATACATCCGATTCTTCGGCCTGTCGAGCCAACGCCAAAGACGCTCAAATCATCACTTGACATGGGATAGGCTGTCCATCATCCTTGTACGATCCATAAGGGTTGAAAATCACAGCCTTTCCGGCAGAAGCATGCCCTTTTTGGGACGGCAGATCCAGGTTCAGATAGTGTCCGCAGATTTCTGCGAAATACGCTGTTCCATCCCTCTGGTTCAAGGTAATCTCATTGAGCGAATGATCGCACGAGTCAGCTCCCACCAGAATTAGAAAAGGCTGAGAACGATGTAGGTCCAGCGACCTGGTTCCGTAGACGGCGAGGGTTAGTCCGTCGTTATGCCGCACCCTTGTTTTCTTCAAGGGACATGGGCCCGAACTCTCCTGAAGCCTGGGAAGTGATCGCCAGCAGCTTTGGGGTCGGCGAGGGACACCGATCGGGGTTTTGACACCAAAAGTCAGAGAAAGGCTCAACACGCCATGGCGGAACCGACGACCAATGGTCGACACGGGCAGCATGTCGGTAGCAGGTGCTTCTTCGTAGGCTTCAATGTCGGCCATCGGAACTTTATGCGGGAGTATAATCTCAGCGCCGACATGACGACCAACGAGATCACTCTGCGGATCTGGAAGTTCTCCACGTGGATCAAGCCGTCGTGAGACACGACGGTTGAGCCTGTTCCCCCGCTCAACACAGGAACGACGACAGCGATGAACGGCCTGCCGTCGTACAGGGCTTGTGGCAGCGGTCGTCCCCGCGCTCCCATTCCTTCGTATACGAGTGAAGTGCGCTTTCGTGCTGCCGGCAAGCCTCGGCCGAGCCGGCAGCACAATGGCTACCCCAGAAGTCGTCTCCTAGGGAAGTTGATCCACCGTGGCTGATTCCGTCGACAAACTCTCCGTGATCCAGGTCGTGATCGAACAATCCCAACGAGTGTTGAGAACCTACACGGTGGATCCCGGTCTCATTCAAGAGCACGCGAACAGTGAGCGCAGGATCACGCAAGGCGGCTACGGCGACCGTCAGGTGTACGAGCTAGTCCAAAACGGTGCGGATGAGCTGCGCGACCAGGCCGGCGGCGAGATCCGTGTCGTGTTGACCCCGACCCATCTCTACTGCGCGAATGAGGGCACGCCGGTGACGGCAGCCGGCGCCGACACCATCCTTCGGATGAGCGTCTCGCGCAAGCGCGGCGGTCAAATAGGCAGGTTCGGCGTCGGTGTCAAGTCCGTCCTTAGCATCTCCGACACACCTCAGTTCTTCAGTCGAGACGGCGAAAGCGAGTTCGCCTTCGGCTTCGATCGGGCATGGTCGACCGAACAGATCAAGGCGGTTCATTCGGTCGCCGGTGAGACTCCTGTACTCCGCATGGCGCAAGTAATCGATCCGGCGCAGGCACGCGTATCCGACCCGGTGCTCAACGAGCTCATGAGGTGGGCAACGACCGTGGTGCGGCTACCACTTCAACCCGAGAGTGTGGGAAGACTCGGCATCGACCTGGCGAGGTTCCCCCTTGAGTTCCCCTTGTTCTCGCCGCACGTCGGTACGCTGACCTTGGAGGATCGACGTGCCGGGCGCCCCACACTACGACAGATCTTCCAACGTATCGACGGAACGCATCGCATACTTCAGGAGATACGTCCTGACGAGGTCAGCATCGACCATCAGTGGCGGGTGTTCACCCGTACACACCGCCCGACCGACGCGGCACTACGAGCCGCTGGTGAGCTTCACGATCGCCCGGAGATAGATATCTCTTGGGCGGTCCCCAGCCGAGCGCGCGACCGCGGCATCCTCTGGGCCTACTTCCCCACGAACTATGCCACCACATTGCGTGGAATCCTCAACGCCCCGTGGAAGACCTCCGAGGACCGGCAGAACCTGTTCGACCGTAACGCGTTCAACGACGAGCTGATCAAGGTGTCGGCGGAGTTGGTCGTCGACTCCCTGCCCGAACTGACGGACCCGGATGATCCGGCCACATACATCGATCTGCTCCCGGGGCGAGGACGCGAGGCTCCGCAATGGGCGGACAAGAGTCTGACCAGCTCCATCTGGGCGGTTGCCGCCCGTAAGCCATCCCTCCCGGACCAGATCGGTCGTCTCCGCACGCCGGAAACCGTGAAGTTGCATCCAGCCGGCCTGGACGAGAGCTGGCTGACACTGTGGAGCGGTTACGAGGGGCGTCCGATCGACTGGTGCCATCACTCCATCGAGAAGCGCGAACGTCGGGCCCGTGCCGAGAGGATCATCGAGCAGGCCAAATGCCGAGTGTCCACCATTCAGGAGTGGCTGTCGGCTCTCGTCTCGGACGGCACGGCGGAGGCATCCGCGCGAGCGGTCCGCATCGTCGCGGAGATGCACAGAGCCGGTAATCCCATGGCCAGCGAAGCGGTCAGAACCCGAATCCTGCTGACGGAAGACGACGGATTGGTCCCTCCGGTGCGGGGCAAGGTGTTCCGCCGAAGCGGGACGGACAATCTTCGGGACAGAATGGTCTACGTTCATCCCGACGTACTGGCGGATCAGCGAACCGTACAGGCCCTGGAGTCCTTGGGAATCCAGGAGGCGGACGCCTCGGGGCGTTTCGCCGCCATCATCGACCAGGGATTCGAAGCTTACAACAGCAGGCAATGGGCCGACTTCTGGCAACTCGCCCGGCAGGCGGGACCCACTCGCGCGCTCACCGTCCTGGAAGAGGGCGAGTTCGATCCCTCGCGGGTCGTCAAGGTACGCGTCATGTCCGGCGAGTGGAAAGCGGTGCGTCACTGCCTTCTGCCTGGCCCGGTCGTTCCTCGGGACGGATCACGTGATGCGGCCATCGCACTCGACCTCGACTTCCACGCCGATGACCTTCCACTCCTAAAGGGCCTCGGTCTGGTAGACCGGCCGATATCTGATCAGGATCCACGGGGGGAATGGTGGTTCAACAACTACGTAGAGGGCGCCTGGAAGACCTACTGCAAGAAGCTCCCCCCCACGGCATCCACTCCTCAATTGAAGAGCATCCAGGTGGATGGCGCCAACCCCCCTGGCCCACTGCATCTCCTACCGGAACTCAGCAACGAGGGGCGGGCGGCATTTCTCGGCGTTCTTCCCGAACACGGTCTCGTCACGGCGTGGACGGTTCGACACGGGAGTCAGTTGGCGACCCAGACCAAGGTGTCCTCACCCTTAGTTTGGATGGCGCGGAAGCATGGATACCTGTCCACCTCCCAGGGAGTCGTGCCCGTCGCATCATGCGTCGGTCCTCAACTGGCGACATATCGCGATCTTCTACCCGTTGCACGGGTCTCAACCACGGTCGGGGCCGCTCTCAGGTTGCCGTCCGACCTGAGCGGCGTTCCTCAGGTCATCTGGAGCAAACTAGTCTCCTGCGCGGCGACGAGTGAGGTGGAGGAGTTCGCGGGCAAGGTCTACGCATTACTCTTTGAGGCGGAGGCGACGTGGCCCGAGGACGTGCCGACACGTTGCCGGGTCGGCGATGAGTGGTCGACCGACCGTCCAGATGGTGAGATAGCGGTCACCTCCGTCCGGGACGAGTACGACGCGCTTGTCCGTGAACGTGTTCCCGCGTTGCTCGTACCTTCGGCCGAGGCCGCCGAGGCAATGATCCAAACATGGGGCATGCTTCGGTTCTCCCAGGTGGTCGAGAAGGAAATCCGGTACGTGGCACAGTCCGAGCCGGTCCTGTTGGTCGACGAGTTCCCACATCTGAAGATGAACCATCGCTCGCAGGTCACGGGGTGGTCTCTCGTGCGGTGCGGTGAACTGGACGAGGTTGTCAGAACACCGAACGGGATGCGTACGCAGACACTGAACGAGGCCACTCAGGAAAGGAGCGTGTTGGTGCTCCGTCCCGCGGACGACCTCGCTGCCCTCATGGCGGTCGACCGAGTCCTGGGACTGGGGCTCGCGGAGGCAGGTTGTCGTTCGGTGCTCAAGTATAGGGAGCAGCAACGGGACGACGAGCGTATGCGCCGCGCCCGCGAGACGCAGGATCCGGCGGACAAGATCCTCCTGTTGGTCGGCGAGGATGCCCTACGAAGAGGACTTCCTCAGGGTCTGGTGGAAGGTGAGCAGACCGAGAAGGGTCGTGCTCCAGATGCCCATCGGATAGCCGAACTGGCGCTGAACGCTCACGGAGAAGCCATTCTCCGCCACCATGGCAAAGATCTGGCCGCCCGTCTCCCTGAGGCCCCCACCACCTTCAGGGGCGACAGCACGGCCCGCCGGTTCACCAGCGACCTGGGACTTCCAGAGAGCTTCGCGGGCACCAAGGCCGTCCCCCCGCCGGCAGAGGAGATCGTCGACGGGCCTGTCGATCTACCGACCCTCCATCCTTATCAGAAGCAACTGGCCGACAACATGTTCCGGCTGCTGGACCGCGCGCGTCCTGGGCGTGCCATGCTGACGCTCCCCACCGGTGCGGGCAAGACACGCGTCGCGGTGGAAGCCGTGATCAACGCGATTAAGGCACATAGCGTCATGGGCCCGGTGCTGTGGATCGCGCAGTCCCGTGAGCTCTGCGAACAGGCCGTGCAGAGCTGGCGCTTCCTCTGGTCCAAAGTGGGACCTCCAAAGAAGCGGCTGACGATCAGCCGACTTTGGGACGGCAACTCGGCGACGCCTGTCACCTCCAATGCCCACCTAGTGGTGGCCATCGACGACTCGCTAAAGAACCGCCTGAGGGACGAGGACTACGAGTGGCTCCGGCGCGCCGCCGTCGTGATCGTCGATGAGGCGCACTCAGCTCTGGCCCCCACCTACACCGAGATCTTCCGCCATCTCGGGCTTACCTACACGAAGACAGAGCGGCCTCTCATCGGACTCACCGCTACCCCATATCGCAGTACGAACGAGGATCAGACCCGTCTCCTCATCGATCGCTTCGGCTCGACGCGGCTCGACGACGGCGTGTTCGACGGCGAACCGTACGAGATCCTCCAGGACCAGGGGGTACTGGCACGCGTGGAACACCGACCTCTGGTCGGCGCGACGATCAGCCTCACGCAGGAAGAGCTCAAAAAGGCGGATTTCCGTGGACTGCCGGCCAGTGCCGAGGAACGGCTGGCGGCCGACGAGGAACGTAACAGCATGCTGATCAAGGAGATCGCCTCACTTGACCCCGACTGGCCGGTCCTCCTGTTCGCCGCCTCGGTTAACCACGCCCGCCTCTTGGTCGCCCGTCTGAATGACCGGAGGATCTCCTCAAGGGTCATCGAATCCGCGACACCGAGCTCGGAGAGAGCCCGTGTGATCGAGGACTTCCGAAACCGTCGGATCCGCGTCATCGCGAACTACGGGGTGCTTGCCCAAGGATTCGACGCCCCGGCCACTCGCGCGGTCGTCGTCGCCCGTCCCACCTATAGTCCCAATGTCTACCAGCAGATGATCGGCCGCGGATTGCGAGGACCGAAGAACGGCGGAAACGAGGTCTGCCTCATCCTCGATGTCCAGGACAACATCACGAACTTCGGTGAGAAGCTCGCCTTCACCCGGTTCGAGCACCTGTGGAGCAAGAAATGAACGGTCCCTATGACGGTGACCCCCGGCTCACTCCGGAACAGCAGAAGGTCGTGCGGCTTCCTGTCGACGCACGAACCTTGGTGATCGCCGAGGCTGGTGCCGGCAAGACCCACACCCTCGTACGCCGCCTCGATGCCCTGATGACACGCGACGAGGTGAACGCGGGTGAGGTCCTGGTCCTGAGCTTCTCACGGGCGGCGGTCCGCGAACTCAAGGAGCGGCTCGCACGTCACGGTGACACGGCCCGACACGTTCGAGTACAGACCTTCGACTCCTGGGCTTTGGAACTGCTCCTCGTAACAGACGCCGATGGTGACTGGCTTGCACGAGGTTTCGACGAGCGCATCGAAGCGGCCACTGACCTCATCGGGGATCCCGACGTCGATGAGCTGTACGAAAACCTTCGCCATCTGGTGGTCGATGAGGTGCAGGATCTCGTCGGCAGTCGCCGTGACCTGGTGGAGACCCTGCTTGACACCTATGATTGCGGCTTCACCGTGGTCGGCGACCCGGCCCAGGCCATCTATGGGTTCCAGGTCGCCGATCCGACGACCCGAGCCGCAGAGAACGGCCGTTTCTTCGACTGGCTTCGCGTCCGCTTCGAAGACGAATTGGTCGAGTTGCGTCTCACAAAGAATTTCCGGGCTCAGACCGAAGAGGCTATGACCGTCCTCTCCTTCGCTCCCCTACTCCAGGCGGGAGTAGAGACCTCTGGAGAGCTGGCATACCGAGACCTGCGCAACGCGCTCTTAGGGACCCTGCTCATGGGTGACCTTGAGGACGAGTTCGTTCGCCAGAGTCTCCAGCAATATGAAGGAACTACGGCGATCCTTTGCCGTACGAACGGTCAAGCCCTGCTGGTGTCCGAGAGGCTTCATGCGGGAGGGGTCTCCCACAGACGACAACGGTCCGCGCGCGACCGGGTGGCCCCGGCCTGGCTCGCCTCGTTGTTCCGCGCGACCGACACGTCGATTCTCACCCAGACCCGCTTTGAGGAGGCGTTACAAGCCCGACCTTTCGCCGGCGGAACCGACCACGCTCGCCTGTGGGATCTGCTTCTTCGTACCACGCGCGGACGTGGTCAGACCGTTGATCTGCTACGGATGCGGTCGGTCATCGCCGCTGGCGGTCTGCCAGACGAGCTGACCGCCCAACCTCCCGCGAATCTTGTGGTGTCGTCCGTGCACCATGCGAAGGGGTTGGAGTTCGACCGCGTGATCGTCGTCGACCCGGGCCCGCTGCAGAACGACGGCCCCCGCCCTATCGACGCGGCCGAGGAGGCACGCACGCTGTACGTGGCGCTATCCCGGCCGCGGCAGGAGCTGATGCATCTACGCCCTCTCCAGATCGCTCCTCTCTACCTTCGAAAAGCGTTCCGGCTGGAACGCTGGGGCCTCTATCGGATGGGGAAGAAGACTTGGCGGCACGGGCTGGAGCTGATCGGACGCGACGTCTGCTCCCGGGAGCCTGCGGGCGACCACATCCAGCTTCCGAACGTTCAGTTTCACCATACGGCCCTCGACCTGCAGGAGCTATTCGTTGACAAGGTGAGGCCGGGCGACGAAGTGATCCTTCGGCGCGTCGATGGTGAACCATCGGACATCGAGAAGAGTCCCACGTACGTGGTGTCACTCAGGAATCACGGCCATCCCATCGGCCTCACCTCAGACGCGTTCGCGGCGGACCTGTACACATACATGCGGATCCGCAAGGAGCACCGACCGACCTCCTGGCCCGCGACGATCACCGGCGTCTCGATCGATTCCGTCGAGACGGTGACCGGCGTCGTCTCGGCAGGCGCGACGGCCGGACTCGGCGGTCACGGCGTGTGGCTGGCACCACGCCTGGGTGGACTCGGCAGATTCAGCTACGACAAGCCTGCTGCGGCCGAGGAGGGCGACCATGGCTGAACACGCCGATCACTATCGGTTCCGCAGCGAGCTGGTCGAAAACCTCGAAAAGGATCTTCTAGGGCCCGTCGGGGGAGAGCGTGAGATCATCCCGGATCCTCCCGTCACCACGTACTCCACAGGGATTCTCTTTCCTCGTCGCGAGGACCGGGACGACCACGAGGAGGAGCAGAGCGAGAAGGACGCCGATCTTGCGCCGGCCCGGATGGCTGTCGAGGAGATCCCCGACACCGGGGTCTCGTTGGCCAACGTCCAGACCCCCTCCTCGATGGGCCTCACCTTCGCGGTCGACCCGACCAGCTCCGAGATTGTGACAATCACGGTACGCGCCGCCGTGTACGAGCCGATCGACTCCGACGGCAATCTCGTGAAGGCCCAACGAATCGAACGACGCTCCACGGAGAAGTTGAACGTACGGTGGCGTCGCAGGCCGCTGATGATCGACCCGCTTAAGATCGATGTGACCCGGCATGGCCCGGTGACAAAGGAGGTGGCGTCCGGGCTCGAACTGCGCATACGGGTCCGGCGGCCCGTTGCGAACGCCGTCGCCGTCACTGCCACATTGGTCAACGTGCATGAAGTCGGTCGAGGGGCCCTAAGGGACTCGCACTGCTTCTTTCAACCCCATCTTCGAATAGAGGGCCAGACAGGGATCCCTCTCCTGGTGGAGCGACCGGTTCCCGTGGGGGCGGACGAGGATGAGGTACTGGCCAACAAACTGTTGCACCGCCACGCCCCGACATTTGCGGTCGGCCACGGGTGCGCGGCCGACTGGGACTGGACACCTCCTCCCGCACGAGGCGCGGTGCTCCAAAAGGTCTCTCCGGCCGCGATCTCAGCGCTCTGGTCGTCCTTCGTTCCCACTTACGACGTACTGCTCGCCGACTCGAACCCCGAATTCGACGTCCCAACCCTGGACATGCTCCATCTGGCTGAGGCACCGAACGACGCGGTGCTCAGCGCCCTGGGCGATCTGCTGTCGGGCTACCGAGCCTGGATCACCGAGCGCTCCATGGAAGCGAACGAACTGAGGGACGGCGAATACAGCAAAGTCGCCCGACAGCAGATACGCCTGTGCGAGCAGGTGGCGGACCGTATGGCAGGCGGTATCGCCCTGCTAGGTCAGAACTCAGAAGCGATGACCGCCTTCCGTCTCGCCAACGAGGCGATGGCCGTGCAGCGAGGACGAACTTCGTGGATCAAGACACGCATGGAAGGGGATGTGGGCCTCACCGGCCGCTGGCGTCCGTTCCAGATCGCATTCGTGCTTCTCTGTCTGGAGAGCATCACCGACCACGATCACCCCGACCGTTCAATCGCGGACCTGT
Source organism: Sphaerisporangium corydalis (assembly GCF_025506355.1). GTDB lineage: Bacteria > Actinomycetota > Actinomycetes > Streptosporangiales > Streptosporangiaceae > Sphaerisporangium > Sphaerisporangium corydalis. The sequence continues at coordinate 114,228 of NZ_JANZYP010000010.1, read as the reverse complement.
TGTGGTTTCCGACCGGTGGCGGCAAGACGGAGGCCTACCTCGGCCTCATCGCGTACACCGTGTTCCTCCGTCGGCTACGCAAAGGAGAGCAGGGAGGCGGTGTCACCGCGTTGATGCGTTACACGCTGCGACTGCTAACCCTGCAGCAGTTTGAACGCGCCGCCACGCTCATTTGCGCCATGGAGTTGATGCGGCGCAATAGCATAGCCCGACTCGGCACTGAGCAGATCTCACTTGGTATGTGGGTAGGCAGGGCTGCCACCCCGAACACACTCAAAGTGGCCGCGGCAAGTATCAAAAAGCTTCGCGATGGAGCGGAGTTACAGGAAGAAAATCCCGTTCAGCTCCGCAACTGTCCGTGGTGCGGCACCAAGATGAGCGAATGGGACTACGAGGTGCCTGACGATCTCACCACAATGAGTATTACCTGCCCGGCGGGAAACTGCGATTTCCACTCCGGACTGCCCGTTCACGTAGTGGACCAGGCCGTCTACAAAGCCAGGCCCACCCTCGTCATCGCCACAGTCGACAAGTTCGCTCAGATCGCCTGGCGTGCGGACGTCGCCGCAATTTTCAATCTCGATAGGACGGACGGTACTCCACCACCGGAACTGATCGTCCAGGACGAGCTGCATCTCATATCCGGACCGTTGGGAACCCTCACAGGACTTTACGAGACCGCGATCGACATCGCGTCCAACCAACCAAAGATCATCGCCTCTACTGCGACGATCCGTCGGGCCGCGGACCAAGGGCGCGCGCTGTTCGACAGGGGCGTCAACCAGTTTCCGCCTGCCGGCCTGGACTCCCGAGATTCTTGGTTCGCCGTGGAGGCGCCACCCGACCGAAAAGGCTCACGACTCTACGTGGGCCTCATGACGCCTAGTACGAGCCAGGCGACCTTGCTGGTGCGTGCCTATGCCGCACTACTGCATCACGCGCTGCACGTGAAGGGCGAGGACGCGGTCCGCGACGCCTACTGGACCCTGATCGGCTACTTCAACAGCCTTCGCCTCCTCGCCGCCGCCGAACTACAGGTCAACGACGACGTCCAGGACCGCCTGAAGTTGCTGGCCGAGCGGGCGAACGTCCAAGCTCGTGCAGCGGATGTACAGGCAGAACTTACTAGTCGAGTGAAATCGAGCGACATCCCGAGACGTTTGAAGGAACTGGAGCTGGCACTGCCGAACGACGCGTTCGACACCGTGCTCGCTACTAACATGATCTCGGTCGGCGTGGACGTGGACCGCCTCGGTCTGATGGCGGTCATGGGTCAGCCGCAGACCACGGCCGAGTACATCCAGGCGACGAGCCGAGTCGGCCGACGACACCCCGGCCTCGTCGTGATGCTCTTCAACGCGGCGCGCTCCCGCGATCGGTCTCACTACGAGAGCTTCGTCTCCTACCACTCCGCCCTCTACCGCCAAGTGGAGTCCACCAGCGTCACCCCCTTCTCCGCCCGTGCACGCGACCGTGGCCTCCACGCCGTGTTGATCGGCCTCGCCCGCCTGATACATGCTCGGGCACGTCCCAACACCGCCGCGAGCGATGTAGAAGGATTTCTCACCTTCCTTGAGGAGCTCTGCAACGACATCCTCGCTAGGGTCAAGGGTGTGGCACCGGAGGAAGTCGATGCCACTCGGAAGGATCTCGAGGAAATCATCGAGCGATGGCGGGATCTCGCCGAAACGAATGCCGATCTAATGTACGAGGCCCCGTACTCGTTCAAACGGAGCATGCCAAGGCCGAATGACGCAGCACTTCTGCGGTCCTACTCGGATGAGGACCTTGAGGACGGCTTTTCAACACTCTGGAGCCTTCGCGACGTGGACGTGGAGTCCGACCTTTACCTGGAGAGGTGACATGGCTTCTCGTATTGGCTCGAACCGACGTCAGGCCAGCGATCGGCGTGGCGTCACAGAACGGTCACGGGCCCCTCAGGGAGCCGTCCGACGCACCCAAATGATCACGACTTATGGTATCGGCTCGATGGTGGCCTTGGAGGATCGATCCTTTATCATCAGTGGCCTGCACACCTGGAGAATCGACGAAGCGCCGGTCATCTACGAACCCAATCTCCGCAAGTGGCTGGGCGTCAAGAAGTTCAGGCTCCCACCCGCAGCGAGTCCCCCCGCCGGCGACGGCGTTCGGGTACGACTGTTTCCTGAGATGTATTCTTGCGTGGAATGTAAAACCCTGCAACCCTTCTCCAGATTCGGCTCTCCGCGTGGGAAGAGTCGATGCGGTGCCTGTGACAGACCGTTAACCCCCTCCCGTTTCGTCGTCGCCTGCGCGAATGGGCATATTGACGACTTCCCGTACTGGGAGTGGTTGCACTACAGGGCCGACGCTTCAAACGGAGACCTGCTCGGACGACATGAGTTGAGCCTGCACAACATAGGTGGAACCGCGTCCTTGAGGTCTATCGTCGTCAAGTGTTCCTGTGAAGCTAAGCCGGTTTCCATGGAAGGCGCACTCAGCAGAGGGGCACTGGAGTCCATCGGAGTGCGTTGCAAAGGCGGACGTCCATGGTTGGGACGCGATGCAGGGGAGGACGACTGCACGGAAAGCCCACGAGCGTTGCAGCGAGGTTCGTCCGCAGCGTGGTTCCCCGTGCAGCGTTCGTCACTGTCCATTCCACCGTTCTCGCAGGCGGTTCACGGGCTTGTAAACAAGCACCTAGAAAGCTTGATGGATTATAAGGACGACAAGGGAGCGCTGGCGGTGGCGATCCGCACGATCACCGCACCCACCCACTACACTCAAGAGCAGGTACTGAAAGCCTTTCTTGCACACCTGGCATTGGACACCGAGAAAAGCGACGACAACGATACTCCGTCCAGCGCGTCTGCCCGCCTGCGAGGGAAGGAGTACAAAGAGCTTACCGAGGGAACCACCAATGTCACCCGAGACGACGATTTCGAGTGCGAAGCCGCTAAGGTGGATCTGACCGATCCTATTCCTCAAGGTCTCGATAAGGTCATGCTCGTGAAAAGACTGCGCGAGGTGCGGGCTCTTCAGTCGTTCACCAGATTAGAGATGCCTGATCCAGAGTTCCCGCTATCTCGTCCCGCAGCCCTGTCCCGCCAGGAAAGCGACTGGCTGCCGGCCATCGAGGTCCGTGGCGAAGGAGTCTTCCTGCGACTCGACGGAGACCTGTTACGCGCGTGGGAGGGGAGCGAAGGTCCCTTGGCCCGAGCGAACCGCATGCGCGACAACCACCAAGCGCAATTGATCAGACGGGCGGAAATATCCCAGGACGGGCCCCCAAAATCGGATATCCGATCGCCCATCACCCCCCGCTTCGTTTTGCTGCACACCCTCGCCCATGCCCTGATCAACGAGTGGAGTCTGGACTGCGGCTACCCCGCCGCTGCCCTTCGAGAACGTATCTACTCGTCCGCAGATATGGCCGGAGTGCTCATCTATACCGCCACGAGCGACTCCGCCGGAAGCCTGGGTGGTGTAGTGGGTCAAGGCGAACTACACAAGCTGCGTAAGTCTCTGAGAACGGCGATGGACCGCATCTCCTGGTGTTCCCAGGATCCTCCGTGCATGGAGTCAGAGGCCACAGGAACGGACAGCCTGAACCTCGCAGCCTGCTACGCGTGCGTGCTCCTTCCGGAGATCAGTTGCGAAACCAATAACACCTTCCTCGACCGAGCCCTGCTCATCGGCACTCCGGATACTCCGGAAATCGGTTTCTTTCATTAGCAGCTCCACAACCCCCGTCCCCTAGGCCCAAGGGCTTAGCACAGCTTGACGGAAAGTAGCCCAGCCCAGGGCGCTGAACCTGAGGGGCTCGCGGTCCAGGTTTTTGGAGTCTCGTACGGCCTTGGCGCCGTTAGGGAGGTTGGCGATCTCGACGCAGTTGTGTTCGGCGCCGCTGGCGGAGGACTTCCGCCAGGTTGCGGCGGAGAGGTCGTACGCGTAGAGATGGGCGTTGGACCCGTTCATCTCTTGCTACCTTCTTCCAGCTTCGCGATGCGGGCGAGGGAGTCCTCAACTGATAGCGCAGAGGCGCGTATCCGTTCAACAGCTTTTGCGAAGGGCGTCGTGTCGTCGCCTTCAACGTAGGTCGCACCGCTGAGGTTCTCAAATAGCACGAGGTTTGGGATCGGTCTCGGGAAGGTGACGAGGCTGAAGCCGCCCAAGATGCCTGGATGCGCCGTCGAGTCCAGCGGCATGACCTGAACCGTCACAGTGGGCAGCTCAGCGGCGTCGAGCAGGCGGCGGAGCTGCTCGCGCATGATGGCGGGCCGTACGGCGAAGCGTTGATACAGGGCTGCTTCGTGGATGATCGCCCAGAGTTCCACTGCGTTGCCGGGACGGCTGAGGACGGACTGCCGTGCTTGACGCACCTCGACCAGCGCGGCGATCTCGTCTGGAGTACGGAAGTGCGTGATGCCGGCGATGTTCTCACGGGCGTAGGCCGCGGTCTGTAGCAAGCCGGGGATGAGCAGTGGTGACCACTCGCAGATGCGCTCGGCGTCGGATTCGAGAGCGATGTAGTCCGCATATGCGGACGAGACGACGCCGGTATACGTCTGCCACCACCCTTTCTTCCCCGCGTCCCGGGCCAGACTTTCCAGGGCGGCGAAGACCTCGGGGTCGGTCACGCCGTACGCCTTGAGCAGGGTGGCGACTTCTGCTGGGCGGATGGTTGCGGAGGCGTTCTCGATTTTGGACATCTTTGGGGCCTTCCAGCCCATTGCGGCGGCCGCTTCGTCCAGGGTGAGGGCGGCCTGGTTGCGAAGGTGTTTCAGCGTCGAGCCGAGGCGGCGGCGTCGGACCGTCGGAACCACTGGCGCGTTGGGCATGGGGGCAGTCTGGCACTCCACCCCCAGGTGAGACTGGCCTCTTCCACGAATAGTGAGACCGAGTTGGGTCGAAACCTTGCGCCCAATCTTGGAAAGCCTTCATCATCTACGGGAAGTCGCCGTCACTTTGGGTAGTCAATTAGATGCCCTAGGTGTCCCAAACTGGTGATTCGCGGAAAAACGTACCTAGTACAGGAGGGCCACTGTGACGGGTGAGCAGGCGAGGGCTGCCTTGGGGTTTTACTTGGCTGCGAGGCCGGGTGGGTTCGTGGTGCACATGAATGTGTGTGAGGAGAACCTGCGGGCGGTTCGGGAGGTGACGCTCGCGCGGCTGGTTGCCGCCGGGGTCGATGGTGAGGTGGCGGAGTCGGCTCGGCTGGTGGCTTCTGAGTTGATCGGGAACGCTGTGCGGGCCTGTGGTGACTGGGCGCCGGTCGTCGTCGAGGTGGAGCAGGACAGCAAGGGGGTCTGGGTCAAGGTCCATGACCCGAATCCGGCCCGCCTGCCCGTCCGCTCAAGTACGGCTCCCGACGACGACCAGGCCGAGTCCGGGCGCGGCCTGTGGTTGCTCGACGCTCTCGCCCCCGGCTGGGACGTCGCCCTCACTCCCATCGGTAAGCAGGTCCGCTGTCACCTCCCCGCACCGGACGCCGTACGGGTCAGCATCTTCAGCGGAGATCTCGGAGGGACGGAACGGTGATGCATGTACGTGGGCTTCCGCCGCGGTCGGCGCTGATCACACCTCCAGTGGCAGATGACCGGCTGACCGCTTTCGTCCGTCGAGGCCCGTGGGGGCATCTGTGGGCCGAGGACCCAGCGATCCAGGGCGCAGCAGACTGGCGAGTCGACTCGCTTATCGAACTCTCCGCGCTTGTCGCCCGAGTGGGCTGATTGCTCTTTCGCGAGTACGCCGAGCGGTAGCGTTACGGAGCGGAGCGGACAGGTCCCTCGTTGAGTACTGATACTGGGCCATGGCTGTCCGGTTGGGCATTATGGGGGGCACGTTCGACCCCATTCATAATGTGCATTTGTTGAAGGCCAGTGAGGCTGCTTATCGGCTTGGGCTGGATGAGGTGCTCTTTGTGCCGGCTGGGAGGCCTTGGCAGAAGGATCTGCTCAGGGTTTCGGGGGCGGAGGAGCGGTATGTGATGACGCGGCTCGCTGTCGCGGCTGATCCACGGTTCTCGGTGAGCCGGATGGAGGTGGATCGGGCCGGGCCTACGTACGCGGTTGACACGCTTCGCGAGCTGCGGCGGTTGCATGGGCCGTGCGTTCAGTTGTTCTTCATCGCGGGGGCTGACGTGCTGGCGTCGATTGCCACGTGGCGGGAGGCGCGTTCGCTTGGCGAGTTGGCGCATTTCGTGTTCTGTTCGCGGCCGGGGTATGAGCTGGGCGGCTCCAGCCTGCTGGGGCGTGAGCGGGTGACGCTGCTTCATGTTCCGGTGTGGGAGATCTCCTCTACGGTGATCCGGCAGCGGGTCAGCCGTGTCCAGTCGATTCGCTATCTGGTGCCCGACCCGGTGGTGGATTACATCACGGAGCGCGGCCTGTACCGAGAATAAGCGCACTGAATGTCACGGCTTGTACAGAGCAGGAGCGCGCTGGATATGGCAGCCCATGTCGAGCGGGAGCGGGCTAGATGTCGCGGTCTGGGTCGAGGAGGAGGGTGCTGAGAGTTGTCAGGCCTTCGTCTGAGCTGGTCACGGGGGCGACCATGGGATGGCGGGCCGCGAAGGTGCTTTGGGCGGCGGCGGAGGGTGGGCCGCATTGGAGCCACCAGATCTGGCCTCGGGTGGCTCGGCGTAGGGCGCGGCGTAAGGGGACGTCCCAGCTCGCCGACCAGCCGCAGACCAGGAGGTCGAATTCGGCGAACAACCGGTCGAGCAGGTCGTCGATCACACCGTGGTAGATGTGGTCGCCGAGGGCGGTGTGCCGGATACCGATGTCGCGGTAGTCACCGTGCAGTTTGAGCACGACCACCTTGTGAACGGTCTGGGCCGACTGATCATCGATCCGTTCCGGACCGTCGGGGGGTGGGCGCAGGTTATTGAGGATTCGGGTCAGGGTGTTGAGGTCGTAGGCGAGTTCGAAGGGGAGGGCCTGTTCGCGTAGGGCCTTTTCCAGGAGGCGGTCGAGGTTGGTCGTGAGGATGGGGCCGACCAGGCCGGCGGCGGTCATGCGGGCGATCGCTCGGTGGGCGGGAGTGGGTGCGGGTTGGTCGAAGATGGCTTCGGGGAGGGCGTCGGTGCCGTCTCCGACCATGCCGAAGTAGTCGGGGAAGCCGCCGACCGAGCGGAGGTACCAGGCGACCGGGTCGGAGCCGGGGTCCTCGCCGCGCTGCCGGGCCACGCTCTCCAGCAGGTCCTGCCCGGTCGGCACGCCTGCGGACTGCGACACCCCGGCCCCGGCGAGCACCGCGATCGGCCGGGCGGCCGATCGGATTCCGGTGGCGATCTTCTCGGCTCCGGTGGCGATCTTCTCGGCTCCGGTGGCGATCTTCTCGGCTCCGGTGGCGATCTTCTTGGTCACTGTTTGTAGTGGTCGGCGCGGAGGCGGTGGAGGCGGGTGGTGAGGGGGGTGGGGAGGGTGAAGTCGACGATGGGGAGCCAGGGGAGGTCGTCTAGGTCGGTGGGGGTCATGGCGCCGCGGATGCCGCCGACGAGGGCGGCGACGGTGTCGGTGTCGCCGCCGAGGAGGACGGATTGGCGGAGGGCGGAGCCGAGGTCGGTGGTCGTGCGGAGGATGTGGACGACGGCGGCGACCGTGCCCAGGGCGTCGAGGGTGATGCCGTCGGGGGGTGGGGTCCAGGTGCCGGCGAGGGCGGCGCGGACGACGGTGGGTTCCGCGTAGCGGCCGGCGACCCAGTCGGCCTCGGTGAGCGCGGCGGCGAGGACGGAGTCGAGGCCGACGCCCTCGATCGCCCAGGCGGCCATCGCGGCGACGATGCAGGCCGCAGCGATCGCCTCGGGGGCGCGGTGGGTGCCGATCGCCAGCGTCTCCACGAGGTGGCGCCGCAGGTCGTCGTCGGTGGCGGGTGTGGTCCAGCCGACGGGGAGCATGCGCATCGCCGCACCGTTGGTGGCCCGTTCGCCGGGGGTCGGCTCGGGAAGGGCGCCGGTCTCGCGGAAGCGGTCCAGGGCGCGGCGGGTGGTCGGCCCGATGCCTCGGATCTCGTCCTCGGCGGCGGCGAGCCGGGCCAGGAACGCTTCGGCGGTCGGGTGGCCGTCGGTGTCGGACAGGAGCTCGCAGACCAGGAGCATCTGGGCGGTGTCATCGGAGGTCGAGCCGCGCGGCCAGCCCCACGCGGGTGCGGGGAGCTCGCCGATGCGGTCGGCGTCGATCGACTCCGGGCCCGAGCCCTCCCAGGGGACGCCGAACGCGTCGCCCGCCGCGAACGCCGTCATGGCGCGCCCGATGCGTTCGGCCGAGGGGGGCCGGACCTCCGGACAGCGTGCGTACAGGCTGCCGAAGCCCTCCTTCTCGATCTCCCTGCGGGCCCGGTCGGTCAACTCCAGCCAGGCGCGCTCGTCACCGCGGGCCCGATGCACCCTGGCCTGGGTGATCCAGGCGTGCACGACGTCGTAGGGGATGTCGGCGGCCTCGAATTCGGCGAGCGCCTCGGCGGCCAGCCGGTCGGCGTCGTCGAACCGCCCGTCCAGCGTCGCCGCCTCGGCGCGGCCCCGGGTCACCTTGGCGTACAGCAGGCGTTCCCCGAGGTCGCGGGCGAACACGGCGGATTCGACGAAGCGCGCTTCCGCTTCGGCGGCGTCGCCCATCTGCAGGGCGGCGAGCCCCAGCCCGTTGAGGCCGTGGGCGACGCCCCGGACGTCGGCTATCTCGCGGCGGATGCGCAGTGCCTCGGCCTGGCCGCGCAGCGCGTCGGCGGCCCTGCCCTCCGCTTCGGCGATGACGGCCTCCTCGTGTCGCAGCCCGGCCTCGGCCTGCCGGTCGCGGTCGGCCTCGGGGACGGCGTCCAGCCGCCGGGCGGCCAGCGCGAGTTGCTCCTTGGCCGCCTCGATGTCCCCGGAGAAGAACTCGATGGACGCCAGGCGCGAGTGCCACAGGACGGCGGTGTTCCCGTCCCCGTCGACGCCGAAGATCGCGAGTCCTTCGCGGCACAGCCGCTTGCCGTCGTCGAACCGGCCGAGGAAGAGCATCATGTTGGCCGAGAACATCAGGTACGGCAGCCGGGCGGCGCCGTCCTCGCCGGCCGCGAGCGCCTGGTCGGCGTGCCGTTTCGCGGCCTCGAAGTCGCCCCGGACGAAGGCCAGCTCACCCTTCAGCAGGTGGGTGTGGGCGGCGTCCCCGGGGAGCGCGCGCAGCCGTTCCTCGGCCTCCTCCCAGCGGCCGAGCGCGATCTCGGCCCGTGCCACCTGGTAGTCGCAGGCCTCCGCGACCTCGGGGGAGGGCATGTCGAGGTCGCCGAGCACGCTCAGCAGCGATCTGCACAGGTCGAACCGGCTGAGGGCCAGCACCCGGTCCATCTCGGCGAGCCAGAGCGTCACCCCCGCCGCCGGGTCGAGCTGGGCGCGATGGTAGATGTGCTCTATCCGCCGGGTGAACTCGTCTGGTCGCGGCACGGCACCATAGTAAGCAGCGAGCACCTCGTGAGCCTGGAGGACGACCTCGGGCGCGATGTTGGCGATGGCGCGGCGCAGTAACTGGTGCAGGGCGAATCGCTGTTCTCCGGCGATAGGGGTCACGAAGGAGAACGCGGTCAGCCGCCGGAACACCGCCATCGTCGCCGGGAAGTCCATCTGCGCGCCCAGGTGGAAGAACAGGTCGCTGTCGAACGACCTGGCGGCGGAGACGGCCGCCACGGCCTCCTCCAGGTCGTCGTTGATCCGCGACAGCAGCCGGGCCGCCAGCGCGCGCTCCCTGTCCCGCAGTTCGGGGTCGGCGGGGAAGTCGGCGGTCTGAAGGTTCCGGCCGCGCTCGGCGGCGGTGAGCACCACGTCGGTGGACAGGCCGAGCAGCAGGGGATGGACCAGGCCGGCCTCGTCGGATGCGTAGGAGACGAGCGCATCTTGGAGCTCGGGGTCGGTCACCCCCGCCTCCTCCAGGTACACCCGGGCGAACCGGTCGGGCAGCGCCCCCAGCGCGTCGATCTTGACGTACCGCTCGGGGATCGGCTCGGTGAGCGCCCGCGACCAGGTGGGCGCGGCCCGGCCCGCCACCACCGCCATGGCCCCGTCGGCGAGCGGCAGGTTGCCGAGCAGTGACCTGATCCAGCGCGGGCCGCCGACGTTGCCGAACCGCGACCGGCTGCCCTCTCCCGCCACCGCTTCGTAGGTGTCGAAGAGCAGGACGATGCGGTGCGGGGTGCGGCGGCCGGTCAGCACCGCGCGCAGGTCCTCGCAGAAGAGCCGGGGCAGGGCCTCCATGAGATCGGGTTCCGGGGCGAGGGCGAGCACCTCGGCCACCACCTCAGGTGGCACCCTGCGGCGCAGCTTGCGCTGTTCCATGAGGTTGTCGAGCCTGCCGTTGAACCACTCGAACAGGGCCGTGCCCACCTGGACGACGGGAACCTGCAGGAACGCGTCGGCGACGCCGGCGGCCGACAGCAGTTCCGACCGGGGAAAGAGCTCGTTGACCAGCGCCCGGACGTCCGCGCCCGAGCGGTGCAGGTACGCGACGGCCGCGAAGTCGAACCGGGGCGTCCGGACACCGGCCTCCGCCAGTTGCCGTTTGAGCATGAACAACGCGCTGAGCGGCTCCTGCGGACGGTTCACCCCGGACGGCTGGGCGCCGAAGTCCAGGAGCGCCACCGGCACCTTCTCCGCGCCAGGGGCACGGCTCAGCGCGTCGACGAAGAATTCATCCGGATAGCCGTGGATCTCCTCCCAATGCTCGCGGGGAATGCGGTAGACGCACCGCCTTTGGAGGGTACGGAGCAGTGCGCTTTTCCCGTTGCCCCCCACACCCACATAAACCTGGACGACCTGCTGCGCCGGATCGTTGTTGAGGCGCTCGGCGAACTCCCGGCACGGCGTGTGCCGATCGACGAAGAGCCGCGCCCCGGCCGGTCGATTCTGGTTCAGATCATCAAAGATCGACATTAGGGATCCGATCGGCTTACTGTTCCGTCACCCCTGACAACGGAAATCTCCCATAGGAGGTGCCGATTGAGAATCCTTTTTATCGCCACTTATCTTCATCCGGCCGACGCCGGGCCCACCGGGGTGAGCGGCGCGTTGGGGTACAGCGTCACGTGTGCCGACGCGCTGGTCGCGGGCCTGCGCGGGCTCGGCCTCCAGGTGGACGTCATCCAGTCGGACGCGCGGCGGCTCACCGTCTGGACCGGGGAGATCCTCGCGGCCGTCGAGGCGGCGGTGCGCGTGAACCACTACGACGTGGCGCTCGCCTTCCACGCCCTGTGGCCGTTCACCGCGGACCTGCGGTGGGTGCTCGACGACACCGCCGCACTGCCCCTGGTCACCTACACGCACGGCAGCCACTGGGACGAGACGGACCTTTTCCGGTTCGAGCATTATCCGAAACTGCGCTGGGCCGACCTGGGGAACCTGATGGCGGCGGACCGCGTCCTGGTGGTCAGCGAGTACATGCGGAACACGATTCTCGGCAACGTGTTCTCGGTGAGCGAGAAGGCGGCCGGCGAGCTGACCGGGAGAATACGCGCGGTGGGCCTGCCCATCGATCTCGAAAGGATCGACGCGGCCCGGCGGCCACGCGCGGGAAACGGCGTGACCATCGTGTTCAACCACGCGCCGAACACCGCGAAACAGCCAGGGGTGTTCCTCGACGTGGCGGCGGAGATCCTCGAACGCACCGCCGCCCGCTTCCTGGTGACCAGGCACTTCCCCGATCGGTCCTCCTGGGCGGGGCGGCTGCGGGACATGGCCGAGGCGTTTCCCGGCCGCGTCGTCCGCGGCGAGGATCTGCCGATCGACGACTACTACGCGGCCCTGTGGCAGAGTCACGTCCAGATCAGCACGGCCACGCATGAGAGCCTCGGCGTGGCGACGCTGGAGGCGATGGCCACCGGCAACCACTGCCTCCTGCCCCGGATCGGCTCCTATCCCGAGGTCTGCGGCGACGACCCCGACGTGCTGTACGAGGACGTGCCCGAGCTGCGGGAACGCCTCCTGGTCCTGGCGTCCACCGGCCCGGACGCCGGGGTCGTCGCCCGTCACCGCGCCTCGGCCCGGTCCCGCTACTCCCCCGCCAGGGTCGCCGCCGCCGTCCACACCGTCCTCGGCGAGGTGGCCGGCGAATAACGGGGTCAGTGGTTAAGGAGTTCCCGGAGGTCCTTGCGGGAGAGGTAGCCGAGTTTGCGGAGGGCGCTGGAGATGTGGCTTTCGACCGTGCGTCTGGACAGGTACAGGACGGCGGCGATCTCCTGGTTGGTCTTGCCCGCCGCCGCCAGTAGTGCCACCTCGCGTTCCCGCGAGGACAGCGTCTGGCCGTGGGACGGGCGTCCGCCCCGCCAGGGGTACGGGATGGGGACGCTGTTCTGTCGCATTATCTGGCAGACGCGGGCGATGTCGCGGTCCGCGCCGATCTCGCCGTACGTGCGCAATGCGCTCTCCAGCAGGAGCGCTCCGCTGTCCGGTTCACGGTCGGTCGTTCCACCCACAGTCGTTCCGCCGCCGATGGTTCCGTGCTCGCAGCGCCAGCGGCCCAGGCGTTCGCAGGTCAGGGCCTCCTCGTAGCGCAGGCCGGCGTCCCGCAGGATGGTACGTGCAGCGTCGAGCGACCGGTCACCGGCCTCAGGCGAGGTGCTCCGGGTCAGGATGGCCTGGGCGGTCAGCAGGGCGGCCTGGGCGATGGGGGCGTCGGCGCCGGTGATGCCCGCGGCCAGTTCGGCCACCAGGTCGGCCGCCTCGCGCGCGCGGCCGAGGACGTCCAGGGCGTCGACGAGGCACAGCACGGTCTCGGCGCCCCACACCCAGTTGCCCTTGGCGCGCACCTGGGTCAGCGCGGCGGTGGCGTGCCCGGCCGCGCCGGCGGCGTCGTTCAGGGAGAGCAGCAGCCGGGACAGCGCCGTCCGCGCGGGGATGAGCGGCCACACGGCGCCGACCCGTTCGGCGATCGAGATCACCTCGCTGAGGTGGGCCATCGCCTCCTCGGCGGGGCCGGTGGCCGCGAGGAGCGCGCCGTGCAGCAGCCGTGCGTCCAGGGTCGCGGCGGCGAAGGTGGCCGAGGCCCCTCCCAGGCGGCGGAGGCGGGGTGAGAGCCCGTCCCACCGTCCCGCGGCGTGGTCGGCGGCGGCGGTCACCAGCTCGACGACCTCCGCCACCCGCAGGTACTCGGCCTGGCCGGCCACCTGGCGTCCCTCGGCCAGCAGGGCCTCGGCCTGGTGGAGCCGTCCGATGTGCAGGGCGCCCTGGGCCCAGTTGAGGCAGGCGCGGGCGTGTTCGCGCGGCGCGGCGCGGAGCCGGTCGTCGCGCCGCAGCTCGGCGATCAGCCGCCAGCTCGCGGGATCGCCCTGTTCCAGCAGGAGCGAGGCCCGGGTGATGCGCACCGCGATGGCGACGTCGGGGTCGCCGCTGCGGCGGGCCACCTCCTCAGCGCGGTCGCAGTGCGCGGTGTGCTCGCTGATGTGCCGGTCCACGATGGTCTCGGGGGCGGCGAGGACGGAAAGCGCGCGGCCGAGGAGCGCCGGGCGGTCGCCGAGGTCGGGAAGGGCGCTCTCGATCCGCAGGTAGCCCGCCCGTGCCTCGCCCTGCTGGCGCAGCAGCCGGCCGAGGGCGAACCGCAGTTCCCCTCGCGGGTGGGCGGGGAGGGTTTCGGTGGCGAGCAGGCGTTCGAGGATGGGTACGGCCCGCGCGTGGGCGAGCCCGTCGACCGCCGTGCGGCCGAGCCGCAGGGCCAGTCGTACGCGCACGTCCTGGGACAGGTCGCCCGCCTCCAGTGCCTGGAGCAGGAAACGCGCCGCCGTGGCGTCGTCGCCGTGCGACAGGGCGGTGTCGGCGGCGGCCTCCGCGTTGTCCACGAACTCGGCCGTGCGGCCGGCGTGCCGGAAGTGGTGGGCGAGCCTGGCCACCGGCCTGGGTCCCGGGCCGGATTCCAGGGCGCGGGCCGTCTTGAGGTGCAGCCACCGCCGGCCGGACACCGGCACCGACTCGTCCACGATCTGCCGCGCCAGCGCGTGGCGGAACCGGCATCGCCCGTCCTGCTCGTGCAGGAGGCCGGCGGCCTGGGCCTCGGCGAGGGCACCGGCGATCTCCGCGGCGCCGCGCCCGGTGACCTCCGCGAGGAGCCGGTCGTCGGGTGTCATGCCGATGACGGCGGCGGCCCCGAGGATCTCCCGCGCGGTGTCGTCGAGCGAGTTCAGGCGTTGCAGCACGACGTCGCGGAGCACGGTCGGCACGGCGAGGTCGGCCAGGACGTCGGGCCGTCCGGGGATCTCGTCGGCGGGCAGGCTGCCCAGCAGGGTGCGGAGCACCTCCTCCACCACGAACGGGATGCCACCCGTCTTCTCGTACAGAGGGGCGGCGAACGACCCGGGGAGCTCGGCCTTCAGGATGCCTTCGGCGAGCTGCTCGACCTCGGACCTGTTCAGCGGGGTGAGGCCCACCGACAGCGCCGGGCCGTGCGGGGCGCGGGCGAACGCCGCACGGATCGGCGGCAGCCCCACGGCCGAGCGCAGCGTGACGATCAGCGAGACGTCCTGCGGCTGGTGGGAGGCCAGGAAGGACAGGAAGTCGTGCGTGCCGCTGTCGGCCCAGTGCACGTCCTCAAGGACGAGCACCAGGGGGCTGAGGTGGTCGAGCAGGGCGACCGCGGCCCTGAACACCCGGTGCAGTTCCGCCCGCTGGTCGCGGAGCGCGGGCGGGGGCGGCGGGAGGTACTCGGCGATCTCGGGGAGCAGCGGGGCCAGCGCCCCCACCACGGGGTTGCGCGGCCGGGACGCGGCGAGCTCCCCGCCGGTCAGGCGCAGGGCGTCGAGCACGGGGGACAGCGGCAGGGGTTCCTGGAGCTGCTCACACTGGCCCACGAGCCTGCGGGTCCCGGCGAGCGGCCGGGTGGCGAGAAGCTCGCGCACCAGACGGCTCTTGCCGATGCCCGCCTCTCCTTCGACCAGGACCAGGGAGGGCGGGGAGGCGACGGCGGCGCGCATGAGCGCGAGCTCGGATCGGCGCCCGATGAGCGTGCCGGACAAGGAGCCTGAGTGGGCGACGCGGGCTGGGCCCAAGGACACCCGGCCACCCCCTCTCGATCACCACGAGCAGGTTACCGGACCACCCTTGGCGAACTTTGGCGAAATGGCGGCCCAAAAATCCGTATACGGTACGGATCACGGCTGATGCCCGCTCTCGTTAGCCTCGGCGATCGTCCGCTTGATCAGCGGCGATGCGCGGAGGGCAACGATGGACCTATCCAAATCCCCTGGCCATGCTCGCAGACGGTTGTCGGCGGCGATGGCGCTCACCGGGCTGATGCTGACCGTGACCGCCTGGCCCGGTGGCCCGGTCTCGGCCGAGGCCGCCCCGGATGAGCAGAAGATTTACATTGTGCAAATGGCGCAGGACCCCGTTGTGACCTACGAGGGGGACCAGGCCGGGCTGCCCACGACCAAGCCCAAGCGAGGCGAGAAGGTCGACCGCCGTTCCGCCGACGTGACCAGGTACGTGGCCCATCTCCGGAGCCGGCACGACGACGCGCTCAGGAAGGTGGGCGGCGGCAAGAAGCTGTACGAGTACGTGTATTCGTACGAGGGTTTCGCCGCCAAGCTGACCGCGCCCCAGGCCGCGGAGATGCGGGCCGACCCCGACGTCGTGGCGGTCACCGAGGACAAGAAGGTGTCGGTGTCGACGTCGTCGACGCCGTCCTTCCTCGGGCTCGACGCGCGCGGCGGCCTGTGGGATCAGCTCGGCGGCCCGACGGGCAAGCACGGCGCGGGCGAGGGGCTCGTCATCGGCGTCATCGACAGCGGGATCTGGCCGGACGCCAGGAGCTTCGCCGGCACCGACAGCAAGGGCAAGCCGTTCCCTCCGGTCCGTGGTTTCGACGGCGGGTGCGAGACGCCCGGCGACGACTCGTGGAAGAGCGGGCTGTGCAACGGGAAGCTGGTCGGGGCACGGCACTTCGACGCCGGGTGGGGCGGGGACGCGGCGCTGAAGGAGTTCCTGCCGTGGGAGTACCTGTCGCCGCGTGACTACAACGGGCACGGGACGCACGTGGCCTCGACGGCGGGCGGGAACTTCGACGTCCCGGTGACCGGACCGGCCGCGTCGTTCGGGAAGATCAGCGGCATCGCGCCGCGCGCCAGGATCGCCGCCTACAAGGCGCTCTGGTCGGTCGAGGACGCCTCAACGGCCAACGGGTACAACTCCGACCTGGTCGCGGCCATCGACCAGGCGGTGGCGGACGGCGTGGACGTCATCAACTACTCCGTGTCCGGGACGAGCACGGACTTCCTCGACCCGGTGGAGATGGCGTTCCTGTCGGCCGCGGAGGCCGGCGTGTTCGTCTCGGCGGCGGGCGGGAACGACGGTCCGGCCGCCTCGACGGTGGCGCACCCGTCTCCGTGGATCACCACGGTCGCGGCGGGGACGCACAACCGAGGCACCCAGGGGAAGGTGACGTTCGGTAACGGCGCCGTCTACACCGGTGTGTCGCTGGCCGCCGCGAAGGTGGGCCCCGCGCCCCTGGTCGACGCCACCGCCGCGGCGCTGCCCGGCGCCGACGCGACGCGCGTGGAGCAGTGTTACACCGCCAAGGACAACGGCGGCACACCGGTCCTGGACCCCGCCAAGGTGCGGGGCAAGATCGTCGTCTGCGACCGGGGCGTGACACCCCGGCTGAACAAGAGCGCCGCCGTCGCCGAGGCGGGCGGCGTCGGCGTGCTCCTGACCAACGTCGACGAGAACTCGCTCAACGCCGACCTGCACGTGGTGCCCACGGTGCATCTCGACGTCAAGGACCGGCAGGCCGTCAAGGACTACGCCGCCACCCCCGGCGCCACGGCGACCATCGACCAGGTGAAGATCAGCGACAACGTCCCCGCGCCCTATGTCGCCGCGTTCTCCTCGCGCGGCCCGCTGATGGCCGGCGGCGGCGACCTGCTGAAGCCCGACGTCGTCGCCCCGGGGCAGGACATCCTGGCGGCCGTGGCGCCGCCGGGCAACAACGGCAACGAGTTCAACTTCCTCAGCGGGACCTCGATGGCGGCCCCGCACGTCGCCGGGCTGGCCGCGCTGCTGAAGGACCTGCACCCTGACTGGTCGCCGATGGCCGTCAAGTCGGCGCTCATGACGACCGGCGCCGACGTCCTGGACGGCCCCGCCACCGACCCCAAGGTGATCTTCGCCAAGGGGGCCGGGCACGTCACCCCGAACAGCGCCGCCGACCCCGGCCTGACCTACGACAGCGGCATGAAGGACTGGATCGCCTTCCTGTGCGCGACGACCAAGGGGGTCAGGGCCGAGACCTGCGCGAAGCTGGCCAGGGCCGGGTACTCCCTGGACCCGAGCGACATGAACGTGCCGTCGATCTCGGTCGGGCGGCTGTCCGGCACCACCCAGAAGGTCACCCGCAGGGTGACCAACGTCGGCGACTCGACCGCGACGTACACGGCGTCCACGGACGGCCTGGCCGGGATCAAGACCAAGGTCGAGCCGAACAGGCTCACGCTGAGGCCGGGGCAGAGCAAGTCGTTCACGGTGACGTTCACGCGGACCACGGCGCCGACCAACGTCTACCAGGGCGGGCGGCTCACCTGGCGGGACCGCCACCACACCGTGACCGTCCCCGTCCTGGTGCGCCCGGTGCAGGAGACGTGGGCGGCCACCTACGGGGCCGCGGGCGGAAGCGACTCCGCCGAGCTCGTCGCCCTGGACCCCAAGGGCAAGCGGCTGTACGTGTCCGGCGTCAGCTTCGACCCCTCCCCCGGCCTGCTCAAGCCGCGGATGTCCACGGTCGCCTACGACCCGGCCACCGGGGTCGAGCTGTGGAGCAACGGGTACGCGAGCGACGGCGGCTATGACGAGGTCGCCGGGATGAAGGTGAGCCCGGACGGGTCCAAGGTCTTCATCACCGGCGTCAGCGCGGGGAAGGACACCGCCAACGACGCCGTCGTGATCGCCTACGACGCCGTCACCGGCAAGCAGCTCTGGGTCGCGCGGCACGACGCGGCCAAGCTCGCCGACTTCGCCAACGCCGTCGCGGTCAGCCCGGACGGGAAGACCGTCTACCTGACCGGCATGAGCACGCTCGCCGAAGGCGGCAAGGACGACTTCGTCACGGTCGCCTACGACGCCGGCACCGGCACGCCCACGTGGACGAAGTACTTCGACGGGCCGGGCGGCGGCACCGACGACGCGCGGGTGGTCGAGGTGAGCCCGGACGGGTCCAAGGTCTTCGTCACCGGACAGGGTTCGGGGCCGGAGGGCACGGGTCTCACCGACTGGGGCACCGTGGCCTACGACGCCCGTACGGGCGACCAGCTCTGGTCGGCCGACCACAACGGCACCGACAACGGGATCGACATCCCCACCCGCATGGCGGTCGCCGCGGACGGCAAGGTCGTGTTCGTCACCGGTGCCGACTCCAACAGCGGGACGCAGACCGACGTGGCGACGATCGCCTACGACACCGCCACAGGAAAGGAGCTGTGGACGGACACCTACGACGGCCCGGCGCACGACAGCGACAACCCGCACGACATCGTCCTCGCGCCCGACGGCCGCACGGTGTACGTCACCGGCAACACCACAGGGGAGGGGACGAAGTCGGACTACACCACGATCGCCTACGACACCGCCACCGGGCACCGGTCGTGGGTGCAGCGGTACAACGGCCAGGCGGGGACCGATGACCTCGCGTGGGACGTCGCCGTGACCCCGGACGGGAGCAAGGTCGTGGTCACCGGCGAGAGCACCGACGACGCGGCCGGCGCCGACTACGTGACGATCGCCTACGACGCCGCGAGCGGCGCGCAGACCTGGGTGGGGCACTACGACGGCCAGGTCGCCGCCCGGGACGCCGCCCACGCGATCGCGGTGGACGCGGTCCCCGGCGTCGGGGTCCGCCTCTTCGTGGCCGGGACCAGCGCCAGCGGGGGGACCCCGCCGGACTCCCTGGAGATGGACTTCGCGACGGTCGCCTACTTCGAACCCTGGAAGCGGTGACACCGGGTCACGACCCGTCCGCGCCCCCGGCCCTCACCTCGTGAGCGCCGGGGGCGCACCCGTCACGCGCTCGTCGCGCGCCCGTCGCGCGCCCGTCGCGCGCCCGTCGCGCGCTCGTCGCGCGCCCGTCGCGCGCCCGTCGCTCGACAGGAGCGGACCGGGGACCGGACGTCGTGCAGGATGGGGATCATGACTTCGCGGAAGACGTACCACGGGACCGGGCCAGGGACGATCGCGCCAGACGGGTCGGCGGTCGATCTCTACGCCACGCTCACGGCGAGGGGCGAGCCGGAGCGCGTGCACGCGGCGGTGCCGGAGGGGGCGTCCATCCTGGAGCTCGGGGCGGGCGCCGGGCGGGTCACCCACGGGCTGCTGGCCCTCGGCCACGAGGTGACCGCCGTCGACGAGTCGCCCGAGATGCTCGCGCACATCCGGGGGGCCACCACGGTCCGCTCCCCCATCCAGTCCCTGGCATTGGGCAGGCGGTTCGACGTTGTCCTGCTCATGTCGTACGTGATCGAAACCCCCGACGACGAGCTGCGCCGCGCGTTCCTGCGCACCTGCCGCGAGCACGCCGCCGACGACGGGTGCGTGATCCTCCAGCGGCAGCCCCCCGAGTGGTACGACACGGCCGAGCCCTTCGAACGGGTCACCGACGACGGCCGCGCCATCGGCATGACGGAGGTCAGCAGGCCCGGGCCCGGCCTCCTCTCCGCGACCATGGTGTACGGCTCCGGCGACCGGCGCTGGACCCACTCCTTCCTCACCAGGCGCCTGGACGACGACCACCTCGAATCGGAACTCCGCGCGGAGGGGCTGACGATGGCCGGTTTCCTGGACGGCGACCGCGGCTGGGTCAAAGCCGTCCCCCGCTGACCCGCCGGGGGCGTCCTCACATCTCCTTGAGGATGTCGTGCAGGACGTCCGCCGCGAAGTCGGGGCCGATGGCCGCCACGCTGAGGGAGTCCATCACGTCGAGGTAGCCCATGACGTCGTCCGGCTTGTCCAGCAGCAGCGCTCCGGTGAGGTGCTGGACGTACACCACGTCCGGCAGTTCCTTCGCGTGGAAGCGCAGCATGCTGAAGGGCAGCCCCGGCGTGACGTACGTGCCGAACGGCACGATCTGCAGGGCCACGTTCGGCAGCTGGGACATCTCGATCAGGTGCCTGATCTGGGCGCGCGTCAGGTCCCGGTCGCCGGGTGACCGCCAGAGGGCGGCCGCGTCCATGACCAGCCACAGGGTGGCCGGACCCGGCCGGGTCAGCACCTTCTGCCGCGTCATCTGCATCTCCACCCGACGCTCGACGCGACCGGGTGGCGCCTCCGGGTCGAGGAGCCCGAACCGCCGGTGGGCGTACTCCTCGGTCTGCAGGAGGTCGTGGACTCCGTGCACCTCGTACGCCCGGATGACCGAGCTCGCGTCCTCCAGCCCGAGGTAGGAGCCCAGCCCCGGGGGCAGCACGTCGTTGAACCGGTGCCACCAGCCGGGCCGGTTGGCCCGCGCCGCGATGTCCAGCAGCGCTTCACGATCGCGATCATCGGTGACGCCGTACAGGGTGAGCAGGTCGGCGACGTCACGTGGCTTGAAGGAGCTTCTCCCGAGTTCGAGGCGGCCTATCTTGGAGTCGCTCGCCCGGATCACGTACCCGGCGGTCTCCCGCGAGATGCCACGCTCTTCCCGCATCCGGCGGAGCTGCTGTCCGAGGACCATCCGCAGCACGGCGGAGCTGTACCGAGTGCCGGCGGCGTTGTCGGCGTCCGCCTCGTGCGGGGCCATCATCATCTCCTCTGACCAGGCGTTTCTTCCACGGAGTGCTGTCGCGTACCGGTCGGTCCACCGGGCGCCGCCCCGGCGGGCGTCGCCGGAGCGGCCGCCGACCGAAGCACGTTCGGTACACACCTTAGCCCGGAGAGTGCATGCACGTGCAGATGGCCATGCATATGAGGAGTCATCTACTCGTGCAGATGCTCTTGCACAGCGAAGATCACTCCAGGAGGATGGGGGTCACGTGGCCGTACAGGTCACAAAAATGAGCGGCCCGCTGTGGTCGAGACAGGGGCCGCTCTGAGTCCATTCCCCAATGTGAACCGAAGAAAGGAACCAACGATGAGAATAGCGTGGCGAAACCCGGCGGAGAATACGCCCCCACCGCGACGACCCACGCGGATCCCCCAGCGCTGGGTGGTCATCCTCGGGGTGGCCGGTGCGATCGGCGCGGCGCTGGGCGTCACGGGCGACACGGATGTGGCCCTGACCATGGCCCTGAGTGTCGTCGCGCTCCTCCACTCCGTGATGGAGTGACCGCCTGACGGCGCGGCGAGGGCCTCGGTGGGGGGCATGCGGGCGGCGCGGACGGCCGGGTAGAAGCCGGCCAGGCCGCCGATGACCAAGGTGGCGGCCAGGCCGCCCGCCATCGCCCAGGCGGGGATGATCGCCGGCCAGCCCTGGGAGGCGGCGTAGGCGAAGGTGACGCCGATGCCGAGCAGCACGCCGCCGACGCCCCCGAGGGCCGACAGGAGTTCCGACTCGGCCAGGAACTGCAGGCGGATCTGCCCCCGGGTGGCCCCCAGGGAACGGCGGAGACCGATCTCGGCGCGGCGCTCCAGCACCGAGATGACCATCGTGTTGGCGACGCCCACCCCGCCGACCAGCAGCGCGACACCGCCCAGGCCGAGCAGCAGCGCGTTCAGCGTCGCGTCGGTGGCCTGCTTGGCGGCCAGCACGTCGGAGGGCCGCGAGACGTCGACCTCGTCGGGGTGCTCGGGGTTCGCGGTGGCGCCGAGGACCTCCCGGACCTCGACGACGTGCTCCTCCTTTGCCCTGGCGTAGACGGTCGTCGGGTAGCCGTCGAAGCCGAGCCGTTCCTCGGCCACCGGCCAGCCGACCAGGGCCGCGGTGTCGAGTTCGGGGGCCAGCGGCACCGGGGCGAGCACGCCGACGACCGTGAACCACCGGCCGCCGAGCCACACCCGCTGCTCGGTACCCGCCGTGACGACGCCGAGCCGGTCGGCCGCGCGGGACCCGAGGACCACCGCCGGGTAGCGGTGGGTGGCCTCGTTGAGCCAGGTGCCGCTGACGAGCGTCGCGCCGACGTCCTTAGGCAGGTCCAGGCGGGCGGCCAGGACCGCGATGCTGCCGGACTGGCCCTCCGGGATCTGGTCGTTGCGGTACACCTTGGCGGTGGTGTGCCCGGTGGCGGTGACCGACGTCACCGGCCCGATCTGCCCGATCATGCTCTCCGACTCCGAGGGGAGGTGCGACCCCTCGCCGAACAGGTCGTTGCCCGGTGAGACGGTGAGCAGGTTGGTGCCGAGCGCGGAGAGCTGCCGGTTGAGGTCCTCCTGGCTGGAGGCGGAGATGCCGACCACGCCGATCATCGCGGCGATACCGATCGCGATGCCGAGCGCGGACAGGAACACCCGCAGCGGCCGGGTCCGCAGCCCCGCCCCGCCGACCCTGAGCACGTCACGCGGGCTGAGCCGGGCCCGCGTCAGCCGGGCGCCGCTCCGCTCCGCGGTGACGGTCAGCACGCCGCCACCCGCCTGGGGTGGGAGTCGTGCGTCACGCGGCCGTCGAGCATCTCGATCTGGCGGGGCAGGGTCGCGGCGATGTCGCGGTCGTGGGTGATGACCACGACGGTGGTGCCGCTCTCGTGCAGGTCGCGCAGAAGGCTCATCACGGTGGCGCCGGAGGTGGAGTCGAGGTTGCCGGTGGGTTCGTCGGCCAGGAGCAGGTCGGGGTCGCCGACCACGGCCCTGGCGATCGCGACCCGCTGCCGCTCGCCGCCGGACAGCTCGTGCGGCCGGTGGTCCAGGCGGTGCGCGAGCCCCACCCGGCGCAGCACCTTCATCGCCCGCCCGCGCCGCCGTTTCAGCGGCACCCCCGCGTACAGCAGCCCGTCGGCGACGTTGTCGAGCACGGGCACGCCGCCGGCCAGGTGGAACTGCTGGAAGACGAAGCCGATCGTGCCCGCGCGCAGCGCCGACAGCTCGCGGTCGGTGAGGGTCGCGACGTCGTGGCCCGCGATGCGCACGGTGCCGCCGGACGGCCGGTCCAGGGTGCCGATCATGTTCAGCATCGTGGACTTGCCGGAGCCCGAGGGGCCGACGATGCCGACCATCTCGCCGTACCCGATCGACATGGTGGCCCCGCGCAGGGCCGCCACGTCGCCGGCGTAGAGCTTGCTGACCTGGCTGAGCTCGACGATGACCTCGTCGGGCCCGAAGCGCTCGGAGCGTTCGGAGTACTCGGCCACCGCGTCGGCGCGGACGGAGCGTTCGGCGACCGCCTCGGCGCGGGTGGCGGCCGGTGGGGTGGTGTCGTCGAGGGTCACTTGGGGACCACCACGGTGGCGCCGTCGTCGACGCCGGTCACCTCGACCTTGCCGTCGGCGAACATCCCCGTCGTGACCGCCGCGTACCGGGTGACCGGGCCCTCCACGACCTGCACGCCGTACCCGCCCTCGGCCAGCGCGAGCAGCGCGCTGACCGGCACCGTGAGCACGTTCTTCCGCCGTGCCGCGACCATCGTGACGCTCACCGGCGCGGTGTCGTAGGACCTGAGCTTCTTGGTGGCCCGGATGGAGACCAGCATCTCGATGGTGGTCGTGGTCTCGTCCTGCGTGGTGCTCTCGGTGGCCACCTTGCCGATGTCCTTGACGGTGCCCGGCACGGTGGAGCCGTCCGGCAGTTCCACGGTGGCCTTCATGCCCTTCTTGACCAGGTGCCGGTCGGCGACGTCGAGCGCGACGGTGACCTGACGGGTCGTCCCGGTGTAGGTCAGCACCGGGCCGCTGCCCGGACCGCCGAGCGTGGCCTTGACGTCCGCGACCCGGAACGCGCCGTCGTGGACGACGACCGCGGACGGCTCGACCTGCCCGGTGACCGGGACGCCGATGTCCTCCTGCCATTCCTTCACCGCTTCGCGGGTGGTCCAGGTGAACTCGTCGTCCACGGTGAAGCCGTCGTAGCCGAGCTTGGCCAGGTTGCGCTCCAGCATCGCGACGTCCTTGCCCTCCACCCCGTCCTTCAGGGTGCGGTAAAGGGGGGTGCTCCCGTACAGCAGGGGCACCCGGTCGGCGTCGACGCTGTAGACGGCCCGGCCCCGGGTGATCACGGCGCCGGGGGACGGCAGCCACGTGACGGTGCCCTGCGGGGAGGACGCCGAGACGGTGGCGGTGTCGCCGTAGCCGAGGGTGCCGTCGACGCTCTGGCTCTCGGTCAGCGTGGTGCGGGTGACCTTGGCGGTCGCGGGGGGTGTCCGCTCGGCGACGGCCGTGCCGGTACCGCCCCCGACGCCGACCGCCGCGGCCACCGCGCCGGCCAGCAGCGCCGTGCAGCCCGCGACGACCGCGACCGTCCTGGCGCGGCGGTTACGCCGCGGGTACGCCTCTGGTTCGTCCGTCGTGCTCACGCGGGCCTCCGTCCGTGTGCCGCTCACCCTCGGGGGCTTTCGCCGGCCTTGAGGGGTCCGCCCAGCTTGTCCCTGCAGGCCTCGTCGGCCTTCTTGAACACCGGGTCATCGGGCTTGATCTTGCTGTTCGGGCCGCCGATCCTGACGCCGCCGCCGTCGGTGAAGTCCGGGTCGGGCAGGTCGACGCCGTTGTCCCGCATGCACTTGACGAACGCGCGGAGCCTCTCCTGCTCCTCGGGCGGCACCGGCCCGCGCTTCTCGCCCATGGGGCCCAGGGCGCGGCAGGCCTCCATGGCCTTGTCCATCTTGTCCTTGCCGATCCCCTTGGGGATGGTGATCCTCATCCTGCCGCCGTCGGCCTCGGGGTCGGGCATCTCGACTCCGTGTTCCCGCATGCACGCGGCGAACTTCCGGGATTTCTCCTCGGGGTCGGACGAGCCGGTCGGGGTGGCGGTGGCCTGGGCAGGGGTCTTGGTGCCCTGCACCGAGGCGACCCCGGAGGTGGGCGGGGACTGTCCGCATCCGGCGGCGAGGGCGAGTAACGCCGCCGCCACGAGTGTTCTTCTCATGCACCGAATGCTGCTGACCGGAGATCGGAACGACCCCCGAACCACCTGGGAGCCACCTCGGAATCCCGGCCCGGCCGCCGATCCGGGCTCCGGAGCGGTCGCGGGCCATCGAACGGACGGCCATGGAGCGGCCGCGCCGCCGGTACGGCCGCCGGTACGGACCGCCGGGATCAGGCGACGGGGACTTCGGCGTCCTGGAGGGGCAGCAGGACGCGGAAGGTCGCGCCCTCCCCCCGGGCGGTGGCCAGCTCGACCCGGCCGCCGTGCGCCTTGACGATCCCGGCCACGATGGCGAGCCCGAGCCCCGCACCGCCGTCGGCGCGCGAGCGGCTCTGGCTGATCCGGTAGAGACGCTCGAAGACGCGGGCGGCGTGGTCGCCGGGGATTCCGGGGCCGGTGTCGCTCACCTCCAGCACGCCCATGCGTCCCGGTCCTCCGGCACCGAGCGCGGCGGCGGGCGACGCGGCGGCCGTGCCGGTGCCGACCCGGATGGTGATCTTCGCGTCCTCGGGGGTGTGGGCGAGCGCGTTGGCGACGAGGTTGGTCGCCACCTGCCGCAGCCGGGCGTCGTCGCCGAGCACCATGACCGGGCTGAGCGCGGAGCCGAGCGCGGTGAGCCGCACCTGCCGTTCGGGCAGGCGCGCCCGCGCGTCCCTGACGGTCTGGACCGCGATCTCCAGCAGGTCCACCGGCTCCTCGGCCAGGCGGCGTTCCTCGTCGAGGTGGGCCAGGACCAGCAGGTCGTTGACCAGCAGGCCCATGCGGGTGGCCTCGTCCTCGATCCTGCGCATGGTCTCGTCCATGGCCGGGCCCGGCGGGGTGCCGCCCCTGCGGTAGAGCTCGGCGAAGCCCTGGACCGAGGTCAGCGGGGTACGCAGTTCGTGGGAGGCGTCGGCGAGGAACCGGCGCATCCGCGCCTCGGAGCCGACCCGCGCGGCGATCTCCGCCTCGACCCGGTCGAGCATCACGTTCATCGCGGCCCCGAGGCGGCCCGGCTCGGTGTGGGTGTCGGTCTCGGGCACGCGGCGGCTGAAGTCCCCTGCGGCGATCTGCCCGGCGGTCTCCTCCATCCTGGTCAGGGGGCGCATGCCGAGCCGTACCAGGGCGGTCGCGGCCAGGCCGAGCAGGAGCAGCACCACCGCCATGACGGCGGCGTCGATGGCCATCAGCCAGCGTTGCGTCGCCTCGACCTCGGCCAGCGACGCCGTCATCACCACGGTCCCGCCGTCCGGGAGGTCGACCGCGAACACCCGCCAGGACGGCCCGGCGGTGCCGGCCACCGTGTACGGCTCGTCCTTCTTGAGCTGGTCGAGGGGGCCGATGTCCGGGCGGTTGGCGGCCTGCCCCGGGAACTCGCCGGCCAGTTTCCCGCCGGGGCCGAAGATGTAGAAACCCTGGTCGCCGATCATCCGCTTGACGATGCGGTTCGGGGACACCTGCAGCGGGGCGGCCACGCGCGTCTCGGGCAGGGGAAGCGGCTTCGCCAGCATGATCCCGGAGGTGGCGGTCATGACGGTGGAGGTGAGCTGGTCGTCCAGCCGGTCGACCAGGTAGTCCCGCAACAGTGTCAGCCCCACCACGTTGGCCAGGACCAGCGCGACGGCGGTGAGCGCCACCGCCGCCGCCACCAGCCGGGCGCGCAGTGTCCACCTGCCTGGCGGCTTCACGTCTCACCCCTCCTCGGTGTCCTGAGGGTGTAGCCGACGCCGCGCACGGTGTGGATGAGCGGCGGGTCCCAGCGGTCGATCTTCTTGCGCAGGTAGTAGACGTAGGACTCCACGATGCTCGCGTCCCCGCCGAAGTCGTAGCGCCAGACGCTGTCGAGGATCTGCGGCTTGCTCACCACCCGCCCGGCGTTGGTGAGCAGGTAGGCGAGGAGGTTGAACTCCGTCGGCGACAGCTCCACCAGGACGCCGCCGCGCCGCACCTCGTGCGCGTCGGGATCGAGTTCGACGTCGGCGTACCTGAGCAGGTGCTCCCTGGACGGCCCGGCGGCGCGGCTCCGGCGCAGGATGGCCCTGATCCGCAGGACCACCTCCTCCAGGCTGAACGGCTTGGTGACGTAGTCGTCGGCGCCGAGGCGCAGCCCCTGGACCCGGTCCTCGACCGTGTCCCTGGCGGTCAGGAACAGCACGGGCACCTCGCCGAGCCGGCGCGCCACCTCGAATCCGTCCAGGTCGGGCAGCATGACGTCGAGCACCACGATGTCGGGTTCGAACGCGGCCGCGGCCGTCAGCGCGTCGGATCCGCACTCCGCCGTCCGCACCTCGAAGGAGACCAGGCGCAGTGTCTGCGACAGCAGCGCGAGGATGTTGGGCTCGTCGTCGACGACGAGCACCCTGTCAGGCCGGTCCATGACCCTACGTTTACCCGAGCCACCTCAATGCCAGCTCAAAGCTTCCACTCACGTCCCGCCGGTCCCCCGGCCCGCGTCCCGCTCGCCGGAGAGCTCGTGCTTGCGGCGAAGGAGCGCGCGGCGCCGCGCATGGGCCCGGACGGTGAGCACGATCGAGAGGGCGACGAGGGCGGACCCGGCGGCGAGGGCCGGTGCCAGGCCGGAGCCGCGCCGTGCGGCGACCGTCACCATGAGCGCGGTGGTCGCGGCCGAGGCGGTCAGGGCCAGCCAGCCGGCGACGACGCGGTCTGCGGCGAACAGCGGCGCCCGGCGGGTCACCGCCCAGCCCCCGTAGCAGGCCCATGCCAGGCAGAACAGCGTGAGCATGGCGAAGGCGAGGCGGGTCCGCCCGGGTAGCGGACCGGGCTCGGTGGCCCAGAGCGATCCGATGAGGACCGCGCCGGCCAGGCCGGCGACCAGGGCGACGACGCCACGGACGCGCCGCCACGGTGAGAGCGCGCCCGACAGCCGCCCGATCATCTCCTCCGCCGACAGGCGCGGCTCATCGTTCACGGCCCGGACCCCTTTCCACCGGCGGTCACGGCCGGAAACCTCTGTACGAGCTCGTCGTTCACGGTTGGAAGCCTCTCTGTACGAGCTGGTCGCGCAGCATGCGCCGGGCGCGGTGCAGCCGGGATTTGACGGTTCCGACCGGGATCGCGCAGATCTCGGCGCAGTCCTCCACCGGGAGGTCCTGGAGGTAGAACAGGACGAGGATCTCGCGTTCGGCGGGCGGCAGCCCGGACAGCCCGGCGAGCATCTCGGCGCGGTCGACCAGGGCGTCGGCGGCGTCGGCCGGGCCTTCCTCGGGCTCCGGCGCGGTCGCGGCCAAGCGGTACTCCTCGCGCAGCCGGTTCGCCACCGCGCGCCGCGCGATCATGAAAAGCCAGGGCGCGAACCGGGCGGGTTCCTTCAGCCGTGGCAGCCCGCGGAGCACCGCGAGCCACACCTCCTGGGCCACGTCGTCGGCCCGTTCGGCGTCCAGCATGCGCCGCACGTACGTCCAGACCGGCGCGTGCCAGGTTCGCACCAGCTCGGCGAGCGCCTCACGCTCGCCGAGCCGGCACCTCAGCACCAGCAGCTCGTCGGTCATCCCGCCCTCCCGTTCACCCGTCACCGAGCACAGTCGGAAAAGCGGTCCGGCCGGTTCACGGTCCCCCGGGGCAGTCTCCTCCGGCCGCAGCCGGTGCCGGGCCGGAGGACTGCGGCGGGATCAGTGGGTGAGGACGCGGGTGTGCAGGTCGGTGACGGTCTTGCGGGCGGACTCCAGGGCGCCGGCCTGCCAGGCGATGAGGTAGGACAGCCAGTCGCCGGCGAAGTGGACGTGGCCGGCGGGCTTGTTCAGCAGCTGGTAGCCGCCGGTTCGGGACGGCCAGCCGACCCAGGCGCCCTCGATGTGCGGCTGGAGCCGCCAGGAGACCGACACCGAGGTGGCCAGCTCGTCGCGGTACTTGGCGCCGTGGATCTTCACGCCCTGCGCGACCGCGCGCTTCTCCCGCTCGGGGTGGCTGAGGGCGGCGTACGCGTCCTGGTTGGCGCCGTTGTTGTAGTAGCCGATGACCAGGCCGCGCCGCTGGCCGTACCCGTAGGAGGGGTACCACATGACGGACAGGTCGAGGTCGGTGTTGGTGATGCCTCCGTAGATGTTCTCGTCGGTCTCCCACCACCGCCGCCGGTACTCCAGGCCGATCTTGCCCGAGGAGGTGACGGTCGGCGTCGCGAGTGCGGCCTGGACGTCGGGGCCGAGGTTGTGCGGGGTCTTCGCCAGGATGTGCGGGGGCATCGCGGCGACACAGAAGTCCGCCTTGATCTTCCTGGTCCTGCCGTCCTTGTCCTGGTACTCGACCTCGACCCCGTCGGGCAGGTCGGTGATCTTCGTGACGACGGACCTGAGGCGGATCCTGTCCTTGCCGACCGCGCGGGCGAACGCCTTGGGGATGGCGTCCATGCCACCGGCCGGCTGGAACATGAGCATCGCCTGCTCGTAGCCGAACTCGAAGGAGAACCGCTGGCCGACGCCGCTGGCGAGCACCTCCGACAGGGAGGGCACCGGCCCGAGGATGGTGCCGGGCTGCTCGCCCGCGCCGGGGTTGACGCTGTAGCCGCGGTGCTCGGTGCCGGTGTAGGCGAAGCCCGCGGCCTTGGTGCCGATGGAGCCGAAGCCGCGCAGGAAGGTGATGAGCCGGTCCTTGTCCTGGGCGGTCAGCTTGGCGTCGAGCGCGCCGCTGTCGGTCGCCGTGGAGAGCAGCTCGGAGATGTAGCCGTAGACGTCCGCCTTGGCGGTCCGCCACGCGACGGGCGCGGTCATCCCGGCCGACTCGTTGAAGATGTACGCCTGCGCGTTGGAGTTGGTGAACACCTCCAGCGGGACGCCCAGCTCGCGGCAGTAGTCCATGGTGACCATCCACTGCGCGAGCCTGGCCGGGCCGGCGTTCATGTAGATGCCGTCGGAGAACCGGGCGACCTGGGTGGAGCCGTTCAGTTCGGTGATCCGGTCGCCGCCCCGGATGGTCCAGTTGCGCCCGCCGACCCGGTCGAGGGCTTCGAGCACCGTGCAGTCGTACCCGGCCTTGCCCAGTTCGTAGGCCGTGGCCAGGCCCGCGACGCCGGCGCCGAGCACGACGACCTTCTTCGCGCCCCTGCCGGTGAGGGTGAAGTCGGACGGCCGGGGCGGGTCGAACGCCGTACGGGCCGCCGCCTCCGCGGTGGGCGCCAAGCCGAGCGCGCCCATCGTGGCCAGTAACGCCCCGGCGCCGCCCGTCGCGCCGACCGCTGTCAGAAACCCACGCCTGCTGTGGTCCACCAGCACCTCCAAGATCTCTGGAGGCAAGTGTGGGTGTGATCTATTGCGAATGATCGACAAGCACGTTCCAGCCACATTTCACCAAAAGTCATAGCTTGGTATGACATTTCACGCTTTGCTACCGCGTGTACTGGTCGCCTGCGGTCCGGACACCCTGCTCCTGTCCCCCACCGGCTGAGATCCCCGGCCGGGCGTACGCCGCCGACCCCTCAGGAGTCGTCGGGGCGGTGGTGCGGTTTGCTTGCCGTATGACAGAGAACATCCCTGCCGAGTTCGAGGTGCTGGACGAGCGTTTCGCCGGGGTCGGCGGCGACGAGCGGGTCGAGCGGCTCTACCAGGGCTGCCGCTGGGCCGAGGGACCCACGTACGTGCCGGCCGGCCGGTACCTGGTCTGGAGCGACATCCCGAACGACCGCATGCTGCGCTGGGACGAGATGACCGGCCACGTCGGCCCGTTCCGTGCCCCGGCCGGCTACACCAACGGCCACACCCTGGACGCCCAGGGCCGGCTGGTCTCCTGCGAGCAGGGCGGGCGCCGGGTGACCCGCACCGAGCACGACGGCTCGGTCACCGTGCTCGCCGACCGGTGGGAGGGCAAGCGGTTCAACAGCCCCAACGACGTCGTGGTGCGGTCGGACGGCTCCATCTGGTTCACCGACCCCTCCTACGGCATCACCAGCGACTACGAGGGCCACCGGGCCGAGAGCGAGATCGGCGCGGACCACGTGTACCGCGTGGACCCCTCAGGCGAGGTCCGCGTCGTGGCGGGCGACTTCGCCCGGCCGAACGGCCTGGCGTTCTCCCTGGACGAGACGCGGCTGTACGTCGTCGACACCAGGCGCGAGCACCTCCGGGTCTTCGACGTGCGCGACGACGGGACGCTGTCGGGCGGCGAAGTGCTCGCGGAGTGCACGGCGGGGTCCTTCGACGGGATCAGGCTGGACGACACCGGCCGGATCTGGGCCGCCACCCACGACGGGGTGCACTGCTTCGCCCCCGACGGCACGCTGGTCGGCAAGCTGCGGCTCCCGGAGAAGACGTCCAACCTGGTGTTCGGCGGCCTCAAGCGCAACTGGCTGTTCATGACCGCCACGACCTCCGTCTACGCGATCATGCTGAACGTGCGCGGAGCCGTCCCCGTCCACGCCTGAGCGACGCGCACCGGCCGTCCGGCCATCATCTTCGTGGTGACACGTCAAGAGATGCCATGGCCGGGGCTCTCGTGCGGGCTCCTGGTGTGGTTCAGCGCAAACTTACCGCGATATCCGGCGTGGCCGGTTGAGGGGAAGTACGAAGATCATCATGCTCGGCCGTAAGCCGTGGGGTTCGTCACGGTGTGATGACTCGGCAGGCGGCGGGGCTAGATGAGGAGTTCCATGCGTCAACAGGGGCGCGTGCGGTGGAAGCGCTTCGCGTTGATCTTTCTTCCGGCGACGGCGGTGGCGACGCTGCTGCTCTGCTGCGCCACGGTCTGGGGCGCCGTCAACGCCTCGTTCGTGATCGCGGGGCAGGACCTCAAGGTGACCGCCAGCGTGATCCGGGCATGGAACGTCACCGAATTCGGCGACCCGGTGGAGACCACGAACGGGACCGTCCCCGCCTACGTCACCACCGCCCGGCGCGCGGAGATCTTCGACCTCTGCCAGAGCTACCTCGTCAACACCCCGGTCGGCGTCGCGACGATCAAGCTCACCGGCGGCGACCTGGGCGAGCCGGTGCGCGCGCAGAACCAGGTCGTCTTCGCCAAGATGATCACCGGGTACACGATGTACACGAACTTCCAGGTGGGCAGGGACGCCAGTACCCTGCCCACCCTGTCCGGGGTCCACGGCACGCCGGGCGCCGCCGGCCAGTACGCCGCCGTCGTCGTCGTCAAGGACGTCCGGCAGATCCAGCTGGCCAACAGCGCCGAGTCCCTCATCGTGCCCAATTCCCTGGCGCGCGTCCTGCCCGGTGTACACGAATGCTTCTAGAGGCGGACCTGGGAAAGGCCGGGTCGCGTCCGTCCCGAAGGGAGAGATCGTGAAGTCGTGGCGGCGTTCGCGGCCGTTCTGGGGCGGCCTGCTCACCCTGCTGGCCGGGGTGGAGATGCTCAGCGTCCCCTTCGGGCTCGACGTGCTGCCGCTGCTCCTGCACTCCGCCCAGGCCGGGCTGACGTACCTGATCTCGATCACGCTGATCGTCCTGGGCCCGCTGATCTGGGCGTATCCGGCCCAGCGGGTCTTCCTCGGCGTGGTGGTCGTCCTGCTGTCCATCCTGTCGGTGCTCTACGTCAACCTGGGCGGCTTCGTGGCCGGGCTGGTCCTCGGCCTGCTCGGCGGCGCCCTGTCCGCCGCGTGGACGCCGTCGGGGACACCGGCCGGCGAGCCCGGGACGATCGGGTACGACGAACCCCGGAGCCTCAGGAACGACCCCGAACCCGAGAAGGTCCACCACGGTTCGTAGGTGCCGAGGGCCGGAGCGCGGGTACGAAACGGCAATGTCGGCCGACAAGCTGGACGCCTACCGCAGCAAGCGCGACGCCGCCCGCACCCCCGAGCCCGTCCCCGAACCAGGGTCCCTCCCCACGGGCCATGACGACACCTTCGTCATCCAGGAGCACCACGCCCGCAGGCTCCACTGGGACCTGCGGCTGGAACGCGACGGCGTGCTGGCCTCCTGGGCGATCCCCAAGGGCATCCCGATGGACCCCAAGACCAACCACCTCGCCGTGCACACCGAGGACCACCCCATCGAGTACGCCACGTTCGAGGGCGAGATCGCCAAGGGCGAGTACGGCGGCGGCCTGATGCTCATCTGGGACCGGGGCACCTACGAGACCGAGAAGTGGTCGGACCGCGAGGTCATGGTCGTGATGCGCGGCTCACGGTTCTCCGGCAAGTACGTGCTGTTCAGGACCGACGGCAAGAGCTGGATGATCCACCGGATGGACCCGCCGCCGGCGACCGGGTTACCGCCCGCGTCCGATCTGCGGCCGATGGTCCCGGTGGAGCGCAAGCGCCTGCCCCGCGACCCGGCGGCGTACGGCTTCGAGTTCGACCTCGGCGGCGAGCGGGTCCTCGCGGCGACCGGCGGCGGGCGGGTGCGGCTGTACGACGCGGACGGCACGGTCCTGCCGGCCGGGGACCATCCGGAGTTGGAGCCGCTCGGGAAGGCGGCCGGCGGGCTGGCGACCGTCCTGGACGGGCAGATCGTCGAGATGGACGGCGCGCCCGTCTACATGATCTTCGACGTGCTGCGGCTGAACAGCGGGGACCTGCTCGGGCGGAGCTACCAGGACCGGCGCCGCACCCTGGACCATCTGGCCCTGCGCGGCCCGCACTGGCAGACGACCCCGTGGTTCCCCGGCGACGGCGCGGCCGTGCTCAAGGTGGCCAGGGAGCAGGGGTTCCCCGCCGTCCTCGCCAAACGCCTCGACAGCCCCTACGATCCCGGCGCCCGCTCCCCGTACTGGCTGCGCGTCCCCACCGGCTGACCGGCCCGACGGCCGCCGGCCGGCACGCGGGAGGGAGTACCAGCTCGCCGAACACCGCCGGGCCCGTTGGCCCGGCGGTCCCGCGGGCCGGGGCGTGGTCAGGTGCCGCCGAGGTTGCGGACGGTGGCGTAGTAGGTGTCGGCGATGCCCCGGCAGATCACGCCCTTGTACGCCTGCGTGCCGCTGTACTTGCGGCACACGTCGTACATGTCGTCCTTGAAGTTGATGTCGATCTGGCCGCGGTTGTCCTCGTTGAACCGGGACTGGCGCTTGTAGTTGCGGTAGCCGAAGTCGTGACGCTGGCAGGAGGGCAGGAAGTCGAAGCCCTGCGGCTTGTCCGGCGCCCAGGAGCAGCCGTCGGAGGACCAGTCGATCTGGGTGGCGTACGGTTGCGCCGCCCGCTCCTGCAGGAAGGTGCCGATCGAGTCGGTGAAGATGTACTGGTCGGTCTTGGTCTGCAGCTCCACGGCGGACAGGTCCGCGTAGGCCGGGAGCGCGGTCGCCAGTGTGGCGGTCGCCGCGGCGAAGGCGACGGACAGGCTCGCGATGGCGTTTCGTGTTCGCACGGAATGCGCCCTTCTGAGGCATCGAAACGGGGCGTGAGCCGTGCTCGGGCGTCAGGGGCGTCAAGGGTGGACGGCTGAGGCGATGAGGGGCTCGTCCTGGATCATCCATGAGGTGCCTGGACGAAATCTGAATTAAATTTGGAAGCGCCATATCGCCATTTGTCGTAATAAATGTGGTTATCGGGGAGGGGTGGTGTTCCAGCTTCTGGGGCCGGTCGAATGGACCGTGCGGGGCCACGCGGCCGACCTCGGATCGGCCAAGCAGCGGACGGTCCTGGCGGCCCTGCTGGTCGACGCGGGCCGGCTGGTGCCCTGGCCCACGCTGATCGACCGCGTGTGGGACCAGGCGCCCGCGACCGACGCCCGCGGGGTGCTCTACACCTACGTCAACCGGATCCGCCGGATCCTGGAGCAGGCGCGGACCTCCGGCGACCTGACCCGGCGGACCGTCGCGCTCACCCGGCGTACCGGCGGCTACGCGCTGGAGATGGAGCCCGACCTGGTCGACCTGCACAGGTTCCGCGCGCTGGTCATGACCGCGTACGACCAGAGACTCCCGGACGACGAGAGGTCGGAGCTGCTGCGGGAGGCGCTGGCGCTCTGGGACGGGCCCGCGCTGGCCGACCTGCCGGGGACCTGGGCCGCGCGCATGCGCGAGACGTGGAGCAGGCAGCGGCTCGACGCCGCCGTGCAGTGGGGACGGGCGGAGCTGCGGCTCGGCCGCCCCGAGGAGGTCATCGGACCCGCGGGGGAGCTCGCCGCCGGTTACCCGTTCGCCGAGCCGCTGGCCGGGGTGCTGATCAGAGCCCTCGCCGCCGCCGGAAGGCACGCCGAGGCGCTGGACACCTACGCCGGCGTCCGCGCCCATCTGGTCGACAAGCTCGGCGCCGAACCCGGCCCGGAACTGCGCGAGATCCACCAGGCGATCCTGCGCGGCAGCCCGTCGGCGGGGACCAGACGGCCGAGGGAGGCACGCGCGGCGCGCCCGGTCCCCGCGCAACTGCCCGCCGAGGTGCCGGCCTTCGTCGGCAGGGAGTCCGAGCTGGCCGCCCTGACGGCGTTGAGCCGGCCCGCCCGCCCGCCGGTGATGGGGGTCGTCGTGGTGTCCGGCACCGCGGGGGTGGGCAAGAGCGCGCTCGTCGTGCGGTGGGCGCACCGGGCGCGGGCCGACTTCCCCGACGGGCAGCTCTACGTCAACCTGCGCGGGTACGACCCGCGCCGGCCGGTCCCGGCCGCCGACGCGCTCGCCGGGCTCCTCGCGGCCCTCGGCGTCCCGGCACCGGACGCCCCTGCCGACACCGACGAGCGGTCCGCGCGCTACCGCACCGAGATCAGCGGGCGCAGGATGCTGGTCGTCCTGGACAACGCCTCGTCGGTCGAGCACGTCCGGCCGCTGCTGCCGGGCACGCCGTCCTGCGTGGTCGTGGTGACCAGCAGGGACTCGCTGGCCGGCCTGGTCGCCCTGCACGGCGCCCGCAGGCTGGACCTGGACCTGCTGCCCGCGCCCGACGCGTCGGCGCTGCTGCGCGCCCTCGTCGGCGGCCGGGTGGAACAGGAGCCCGGGGCCGCGGCCGCGCTGGCCCGGCAGTGCGCCCGGCTGCCGCTGGCGCTGCGCATCGCGGCCGAGCTGGCGAGCGCGCGCCCGGCCAGCCCGCTGTCGGAACTGGTCGCCGAGCTGGCCGACCAGCGGCGGCGGCTGGACCTGCTGGACGCGGGCGGTGATCCGAGGGCGGCGGTTCGTGCGGTCTTCTCATGGTCCTACCGGCGGCTCCCCGCCGACGCCGCCCGCGCGTTCCGGCTGCTCGGCCTGCACCCCGGGCCCGACCTCGATCCCGGCGCCGCCGCCGCCCTCATCGGCGTGCCGCCGGACGACGCCCGCCGGCTGCTCGGCCTGCTCGCCCACGCGCACCTCATCGGGCCCGCGCGGGCCGCCGGGCACGGCATGCACGACCTGCTGCGCGCGTACGCCACCGATCTCGCCCACACCGAGGACAGCGAGGCGGACCGGCAGGCCGCGCGGCGGCGCCTGGCCGACCACTATCGTGACGATGCCGGTTGGCTCGCGTTCGGGGTGTGATCTCCGCATCAGGACACCCCTGCCTGGTATCTGAGCAGTAGTGACGTATGCCCGGAGCGGGTGATTCGTGAACGATTTCACATGGCGTTCATGAACGGGCAACAGCTCCGAAACGGCTCATTGACAACCTCGGCGTTGCGGACACGAGTGGGGTCTGCCTTGCTGAAGGGATCGTCGTGACCTACAAGGCCGAGTACATCTGGATTGACGGCACCGAACCCTCGGCGCGGCTCCGGTCGAAGACCAGGATCCTTGCCGACGGCGCGGGCCTGCCGATCTGGGGCTTTGACGGTTCGAGCACCAACCAGGCTCCGGGTAAGGCCTCCGACTGTGTGCTCAAGCCGGTGTTCAGCTGCCCGGACCCCATCCGGGGCGGTGACAACGTCCTGGTGCTCTGCGAGGTCCTGCTCACCGACATGACGCCGCACGTCACCAACACGCGCGCGCAGCTGACCTCCGTCGCCGAGCGCTACGCCGACCAGGACTCGTGGTTCGGCATCGAGCAGGAGTACACCTTCTTCAAGGACGGCCGCCCGCTCGGCTTCCCGGCTGGCGGCTTCCCCGCCCCGCAGGGCTTCTACTACTGCGGCGTCGGCGCCGACGAGGTGTTCGGCCGCGAGATCGTCGAGGCGCACCTCGACGCCTGTGTCGAGGCGGGCCTGGCGATCTCCGGCATCAACGCCGAGGTCATGCCCGGTCAGTGGGAGTTCCAGATCGGCCCGGCCGGGCCGCTCGCGGTGTCGGACCACATGTGGGTCGCCCGCTGGCTGCTGTACCGCATCGCCGAGGACTTCGGCGTCTCGGCCACGCTCGACCCCAAGCCGGTGAAGGGCGACTGGAACGGCGCCGGCGCGCACACCAACTTCTCCACCCAGGCGATGCGCTCGGGCTACGACCCGATCATCACCGCCTGCGAGGCGCTGGGCACCAAGGTCGACGAGCACATCGCCGGGTACGGCGCCGAGATCGAGAACCGGCTCACCGGCATGCACGAGACCGCCCCGTGGAGCGAGTTCAGCTACGGCGTGTCCGACCGCGGCGCGTCCGTGCGCATCCCGTGGCAGGTCGAGGTGGACAAGCAGGGCTACATCGAGGACCGCCGCCCGAACGCCAACTGCGACCCGTACGTGGTCACCCGGCTGATCGTCGGCACCTGCTGCGAGGCCCTGGAGAAGGCCGGCCAGGTCTGAGCCTGAGCTTCTTCGTTCGATGGCGCCGTTCGCCGGGACTCCTCCCGCGGGCGGCGCCACGGCCACGCCGGCCGCGGGACGACCCGCGCCGGCCGGCGTACGCCGTGGTCGGTCAGCCGGCCTTCTTCACCAGGGTCGGCTTGCGCTTGCGGCTCGCGAACACGTCGTCGATGACGCCGTACTCCTTGGCCTGCTCGGCGGTGAGGATCTTGTCGCGCTCGATGTCCTTGCGCACGGTCTCCAGCGAGCGGCCGGAGTGCTTGGAGATGAGGGACTCCAGGAGGGCGCGCATCCGGATGATCTCGCGGGCCTGCACCTCCATGTCGCTCGTCGGCCCGAAGCTGCCCTCGGTGGAGGGCTGGTGGAGCAGGACGCGCGACTGGGCCAGCGCCCCCCGCTTGCCGGGCGCGCCCGCCGCGAGCAGCACCGCCGCCGCGGACGCGGCCTGGCCGATGCACACCGTCTGGATCTCCGGCCGGACGAACTGCATCGTGTCGTAGATCGCCGCCATCGCGGTGAACGAACCGCCGGGCGAGTTGATGTAGATGCTGATGTCACGGTCGGGGTCGATCGACTCCAGGGTCAGCAGCTGGGCCATCACGTCGTTGGCCGAGGTGTCGTCGATCTGCACGCCGAGGAAGATGATGCGGTCCTCGAAGAGCTTGTTGTACGGGCTCATCTCCTTGACGCCGTACGACGTGCGTTCGGTGAAGGTCGGGATGATGTACCGGCTGTCGACGGGGGCCACCCCGGCGGTGGGGCCTGTCCGGCTCAGATCACTCATGATGCCTCCGCTAGTGGTTCAAGGTCGTGCGATGACCCGGCCGGTCAGGAGACCGGGCCGGCGGAGGGGACGAGGTTGGCGCTCCGCACCACGTGGTCGACGAAGCCGTAGTCCTTGGCCTCCTCGGCCGTGAACCAGCGGTCGTGGTCGGAGTCGCGCTCGATCTGCTCCACGGTCTGGCCGGTGTGGAAGGCGATGCGCTCCGCGAACATCTTCTTCGTGTATAGCATCTGCTCGGCCTGGATCTTGATGTCGGACGCCGTGCCGCCGATCCCGCCAAGAGGCTGGTGCATCAGGATGCGCGCGTGCGGCAAACTGTAGCGCTTGCCCGTGGTCCCGGCGCACAGCAGGAACTGCCCCATCGACGCGGCGAGCCCCATCGCCACCGTCGAGACATCGTTAGGGACGTATTGCATGATGTCGTAAATGGCCATACCCGCGGTCACGGAACCGCCGGGTGAGTTGATGTACAGGAAAATGTCGCGCTTCGCGTCCTCGGCCGAGAGGAGCAGCAGCTCGCCGCAGATCTTGTTGGAGATCTCGTCGTCGACCTCCTGCCCCAGGAAGATGATGCGCTCGCGCAGCAGACGCTGGCCGAGCGGATCGATGAACGAAGAGGGCTGCTGCCCCTCCGCGGCTTGCGAGACGGACTCGAAGGCCGCCGCGAACGGGTCACGGGAAGAACGCCTCGGGGTCACCGTTGTCACCTGCTCCCAGTTTTAGTCGTCTGGTAATCGCGGCTTTTACGCGCCGCAAAATCTCAGTTTAACGCTGCCAGATATCCGATCAGCGCGACAGACTTTTCACTGTCGGCACATTTTCACTGAAAGCGGATTCAGCTTTAAACGTATTCCGCTGACAACGTATTTCGCTTGACATCCATTCCCTCGTCCGGGGCCCGTTCAGGGGGTGGCGAGGCCCTGGCGGTAGGCGTAGGCGACGGCCTGCGCGCGGTCTCGGGCGCCGATCTTGGCGAACAGATTGTTGATGTGGGTCTTCACCGTGGCCTCGCTGATGAACAGGTCGGCGGAGATCTCGGCGTTGGAGCGGCCCCGCGCCATCAGGCGGAGCACCTCGGCCTCCCGCCTGGTCAGGCCGTCGGGCGGGCCGTTCCCCTGCCGTACGGCACCCCGCTCACGGCCCGCGGCGCCGGTGCCCCGCGCGGGGGCGGGCGGGGTCATGGTCTCCAGGAGGCGGCGCTGGACCGCCGGATCCAGTTGCGCGTCGCCGCGCATCACCGCGGCGATGGCCCGGGAGATCTCCTCAGCGTCGGCGCTCTTGGTGAGAAAGCCCCGGGCCCCGGCCTGGAGCGCGGCGAACACCGATTCGTCGTCCGAGTAAGTCGTGAGAACGACCACCTGCGTATCCGGAAATGTCGCCCGAACACGTCTGGTCGCCTCAACTCCATCCATTCGCGGCATTCTCAGATCCATCAACACCACGTCCGGCCGTTCGGCCTCGATCATCCGGAGCGCCGCCTCGCCGTCCCCGGCCGAGCCGACCACCTCGATGCCGGGCAGCAGCCCGAGCAGCAGGGTCAGCCCCTCGCGGATGACCGTCTGGTCGTCGACCACGAGCACCCGGGCGGTCATCCCCGTCCCGCCCTCCGCACGTGTCTCCGCCACGCCACGCCATCCGTCCTCGCGGGCGCCCCGCCCCGCGCCGTCCCGTCGCCGGCGGGCAGCCGGAGGCCGACCCGGAAGCCGCCGTCCGCGTCCCCCGTCACCAGGGTCCCGCCGAGCAGCTCGGCCCGTTCCCGCATCCCCACGAGACCGTACCCCCCGCCCTTGGTGCCCGGGCCGTCGCCGGCCGGGTTGGTCACCTCCAGCTCGCACACCCGGTCCCCGAAGTCCAGCCGTACGGCCGCCCCGGCGCCGGGCGCGTGGCGGCGGACGTTGGTGAGAGCCTCCTGTGCGGTACGGACCACGGCCAGCTCGGCCTCGGGGGCCAGGCGCCGCTCCACGCCGGTCACGACCAGCTCACAGGGCCGTCCCGTGGTCGCCAGGAACTCCTCGGCCAGCACCTTGAGCGCCACCGGCAGGGGCGGGCTGTCCTCGCGGAGCGCGGAGACGGCCCTGCGCGCCTCCTCGAGGCCGCTCTTGGCCAGGTCCCTGGCCCGCTCGACCCGGTCGAGCGCCTCCTCGGAGCGATCGGCGCGCAGCAGGAGGCGCGCCCCCTCCAGGTGGACGATCTGCGCGGACAGGGAGTGGGCCAGGATGTCGTGGACCTCCCTGGCGATGCGCGCCCGCTCGGCGAGCACGGCCTCCCGGGCCTCGGCGCTCCTGGCCGCCCGGCCCTGCCTGATCGAGTTGGCGACCAGGAAGACGACGCAGGTGCTGACGACCAGGCCGATCTCCTCGTCCCAGCGCCGCTCCGCCACGCTCAGCAGCCCGAGGCCGGCCAGGGCGATCGCGACGACGGGCACCGACCAGGCGAGCGGGTACCTGACGGTCGCCACCCCCACGGCGAACATCAGGGCGGCCGTGGCGGGCCCGCCCTCCGCGCTCACCATGAGGAGCCCGAGGGACGCCGCCACCGTGGCGGCCAGCCTGACCGGGATCCCGAGCACGACGACCGGCGGGCGCGCCACGGCCACGGGCCTGGTGATGATCATCAGGGTGCCCGCGATGAACAACGTCAGTGCGGCGGTGAGGAGCCCACGGCCGGTGAGGGCGAAGCCGGGCTCCTGCCGGGCCTCGCCGATCACGAAGACCAGGATGGCCAGGAACCTCGGCACCAGGGCGGGGCTCAGGCCTTCCACGCGGGTCCTGGCCATGTCGCGAACATACCGGCCGCCCCGCCGGACTCCGATGCCGGGCCCCGGCCGGGTCAGGCCGGGACGGACGGGGTGGAGACCCGCTCGGCCGGGAGGTCGCGGGCGCGGCGGGCCACGAGCAGGGCCTGCACGCCGATGGTCACGCCGACGAACAGGAGCACCGAGGTGGGCGCGGTGTCCAGACCGAGGCCGCGTCCGGCGGCGTACAGGCCGATGCGCGCGATCAGGGAGGCCAGCCAGCCCGCGAGGGTCCAGACGGTGCCCTTGGCCCACGCCACCCCCGCGCGGTCACGCCACACCCGCACCGTGCGGGCTCGTACGGCGCCGAAGCCGACCGCGAAGGCGAGCTCCACGACCAGGAAGCCCACGCTGAGCGGCACATCGTGCGTGCCGACCAGGCCACCCGACAACAGGCCGACCGCGATCAGGGCCAGGGCGAAGTACAGAAGACCCTGGCCGGCGGCGCGCCGGGTCCTCATCTGACGGTAGACGATCAGTACGGTCACGACGATCGCGAGCGCCGCGGTCTGCAAGGGGTCCATGCCTCGAAACGGTAGGGATCCGCGCCCGCCACGGGATCGGCGCACCGGTGGAGATCCGCCCCTCCACCCCTGGGTGGAGGACCCGGCGGACCCGCGCCCGGCCGCCGGCGGCGGAGCGGCCGAGCAGGCGAACGGGCGGGCGGAGTGGAGCAGGCGAAGCGTGGGGGTGGATAAATCCGTTGCGGGCCTCGCGGGGCCTTTCTTAGGGTCGTGGACGTGCTCAATTTCCCGCTCAACCTCGCCGACCGGCCGGTTCACCGCGAACCGTGCCTGGTGAAGCGCCCCCGCGTCCGACGGGCTCTGGCTCGTCAGGAACGCGTCATCTAGCGGGGCTTCCCCACCACTGAACCCGCTGGTCGCTCCTGCGTGCCCAGGGCCTCCGAGACCTTGTTCATCTCGGACCCGGAAGGGCATCGGAAGTGGCACGATCCTTCGCGCACGGCGACTATTCGCATATCCAGAAACAGGGGCGGAACCAGCCCCGCGACCAAGCAGGAAAGGGCGGCGGGCGCACCGGCCGCGACCGGGCCAGGCGGGAGCTGTCGCAGAACTTCCTGGTCGACGAGGACGCGCTGGCGCGGGTGGTCCGCGCGGCCGCCCCCGCGCCGGGCGAGACGGTACTGGAACCGGGCGCGGGAGAGGGCGTGCTGACCCGCGCCCTGGCCCGGCGCGCGGGAAAGGTCGTCGCCTACGAGATCGACCCCCTGCTCGCGGGCAGGCTGGCGGCCGGGACCCGTGACGACGCCCGCGTCGAGGTGGTCAGGGGCGACTTCCTGGCCGCCCGCCCGCCTCGCGACCGGTTCGCCGTGGCCGGCAACATCCCGTACTCGGTCACGTCGCGGATCGTGGACTGGTGTCTGCGGGCGCCGGCCCTGTCGTCCGCGACGCTGGTCACCCAGCTCGAGTACGCCCGCAAGCGCACGGGCGGCTTCGGGCGCTGGAGCCTGCTGACCGTACGGACCTGGCCGTGGTACTCGTGGCGCCTGGCGGGCCGGCTGGGCCGCGAGGCGTTCCGGCCGGTGCCCCGCGTCGACTCGGCCATCCTCCGGGTCGACCGGCGGCCGGTGCCGCTCCTGCCACCCGGCGACGCGGCCGCATACGGCGACCTGGCCGAGCTGGGCTTCGGCGGGGCGGGCGGCTCGCTCCGCGCCTCCCTGCTCACGCGGTACGGCGCAAGGAGGGTGGACACGGCGTTCGCCGGTGCGGGGATCCGGCCCGGCACGGTCGTGGCCTTCGTCCACCCGGACCAGTGGGTCGTCCTGTGGCGGGCCCTCGGCTCCCCCTGAGGTGACCGGCGCGCCGCCTCGCCGTCCAGGCGAGCGGCGCGCCCGGCTCCACCCTGAGGTGAGCGGCTCAGGCGGAGTTGCGGCGGCCGACCGCGGAAGGAGCGGTGAACGCGGCCCAGACCAGCTTGCCGCGACCCGCCTGCAGCCGCCAGCCCCACGAGCAGCTCAGGCTCTCGACGAGCCACAGCCCCCGGCCGGTCTCGGCGAAGTAGTCGGCGTCGGTGACGACCGGGGGCTGCTCCCGGGGGTCGAAGACGGCGCACACGACATGGGAGGCGCGGTGCAGCAGGCGCAGCCGGGTAGGCTCTCCCGCGTGCCGCACGGCGTTGGTGACCAGTTCGGAGACCACCAGGCGCGCGTCGGACGCCAGTTCGTCAAGACCCCAGTTGTTCAACGTCAGCACGGTGAAGTCGCGAGCGATCTTGACCGGCGCGCCGGTGCGCCCCAGGGCGCGCAGTTCGGCGCCGACGGGCTCCCAGAGGTTGCCCTCCATCGCGGGGAGTAGCCACCAGGGTGCCTCCCCCCGTACGACGGACTGCCGGCGTACCAGGTGTGCGGTCATCAAGGTCCTCACTACGTCGGGCCGTTCACGCGGTCGGGACATGACGTCGGACGCTCAATCTTTCTTCACGTCGCGTACAGATGCAAGAGCAGATGCACGTGCAGATCACTAATTTCCCACGGAATCGTGACATAGGACGATCTGTGTGCATCCTTCATCCAACGTACTGTTGAAAGATCCACGAGATGAGATGCTGTATACGGCTACGTACCGGGGATGAGAGACTGACGGCTCATTCATCCGAGGCCCCAGGGAGCTCGCATGATTTCGGCACTCGGACACGACGGCGCGGCGGACGGGTTCATCAACTCCTACACCGGCGGCGGGCCGACGGCCCTGCGGATCCTGCTGGGCGCCCAGCTCCGCCGGCTGCGCACGGCCAAGGGGATCACGCGTGAGGCCGCGGGCGAGGCCATCCGCGCCTCGCACGCCAAGATCAGCCGGCTGGAGCTCGGCCGGGTCGGCTTCAAGGTCCGCGACGTCGCCGACCTGCTGACCCTGTACGGCGTGGGCGAGACCGACGAGCGCGCCACCTTCCTGTTGCTGGTCGAGCAGGCCAACGCCCCCGGCTGGTGGCACAAGTACAGCGACCTGCTGCCCACGTGGTTCGAGCTCTACGTCGGGCTGGAGGAGGCCGCCTCGGTCATCCGCACCTACGAGATCCAGTTCGTCCCCGGCCTGGTGCAGACCGAGGACTACGCCCGCTCGGTGATCATGCTCGGGCACTCCGGCGCGTCCGCCGAGGAGATCGAGCGCCGCATCTCGCTGAGGATGACCCGGCAGAAGCGCATCGTCTCCTCAGACGGGCCGAGGCTGTGGGCCCTGCTGGACGAGGCCGCGCTCCGGCGCGCGCTCGGCGGCCCGAAGGTCATGCGCGCGCAGGTCGAGCGCCTCATCGAGCTGGGCGACTGCCCCAACATCAGCCTGCAGGTCGTCCCGTTCGGCCACGGCGGCCACGCGGCGGCCGGCGGCCCGTTCACGATCCTGCGCTTCGACGAGCGCGAGCTGCCCGACGTCGTCTACATGGAGCAGCTCACCAGCGCCCTGTACCTCGACAAGCGCGACGAGACCGACCCCTACATGAAGGTCATGGACCGGCTGTGCGTCGAGGCCTCCACCGTCGCCGAGTCCAGGCGGTTCCTGACCAAGCTCCTCGACGAGATGTGAGCCCCGGCGGGCTCCCCCTCGGGGACCTGCGCATACCCGGGGCGATGCCGGGCACGGGTTCACTACGGAGAACCCGAGCTCGAAGGAGTCGACATGCTTCAGGGCAAGACGATCGCCTTTCTGGTGGCCACGGAGGGAATCGAGCAGATCGAGCTCACCGAGCCGTGGCTGGCGGTGGAGCGGGCCGGTGGGACCCCCCGGCTGATCTCCACCGAAGCCGGTGAAGTTCAAGCTTTCAACCATCTCGACAGGGCGGACCGGTTCAAGGTCGACGCCACCGTGGACGAGGTGAGCGCCGACGACTTCGACGGCCTCGTCCTGCCCGGCGGCGTGGCGAACCCCGACGCCCTCCGCCTCGACGAGAAGGCCGTGCGGTTCGCGCGGTCGTTCTTCGACGACGGCAAGCCCGTCGC
Source organism: Sphaerisporangium corydalis (assembly GCF_025506355.1). Classification (GTDB taxonomy): domain Bacteria; phylum Actinomycetota; class Actinomycetes; order Streptosporangiales; family Streptosporangiaceae; genus Sphaerisporangium; species Sphaerisporangium corydalis. The sequence continues at coordinate 69,294 of NZ_JANZYP010000010.1, read as the reverse complement.
GGCGATCTGCCACGCGCCGTGGACGCTGATCGAGGCGGGCGTCGTGGGGGACCGCGCGATGACCTCGTGGCCCAGCCTCAGGACCGACCTGACGAACGCGGGCGCGTCCTGGGTCGACCAGGAGGTCATGGTCTGCGCCAACGGGCCCAACAAGCTGATCACGAGCCGCAGGCCCGACGACCTCAAGGCCTTCTGCCAGGCCGCGATGGACGCGTTCGGCGCCTGAGCCGACCGGAAGTCCGCATCGCGTTGTGGGGCGCATCGGTCTCTGCCATGCTGGCGGCCATCCGCGGCAGATGGGCGTTCCGCATGGCACGAGAGATGCTGACATGACCGAGGTCTTCACGCTCGGAGAGGCGCTGGGCGTCATCTCCGCCGACCGTCTCCGCCACGACACCGACGTACGTCTCGACGTCGCGGGCGCCGAGCTCACCGCCGCCGTCGGCCTCGCCCGGCTCGGGCACTCCGTGACCTGGCTCGGCCGGGTGGGCGCGGACGAACTGGGCGCCCGGGTCGTCACGGTGCTGCGCGGCGAGGGGGTGGACGTCTCCCACGTGCAGTCCGACCCCGGCGCGCCCACCGGCGTCGCGATCAGGCAGCGGCGCATCGGCCGGGTCGGTCACGTCGTCCACTACCGAGGCGGGTCGGCGGGCTCGCGGCTCGGCCCGGGCGACGTACCGGCGCGTGCCCTCCAGGCGGCCAAGGTGCTGCACGTCACGGGCATCACCCCCGCGCTCAGCGGCACCGCCTGGAGCGCGGCCCACCACGCCATCAAGCTGGCCAGGGACGCCGGCGTCGCGGTCTCGGTGGACGTCAACTACCGCCCGCAGCTCTGGATCGACCGCCAGGAGGCCGTCGAGGCGCTCAACGAGCTGGCCACCGGCGCGGACGTCCTGTTCGCCAACCAGGACGAGCTCCAGATCATCGAGCCGGTGATTGGAACGATCCGCGAGCTGGTGATCACCCGGGGCGCCAAGGGGGCCAGCTCCACCGTCAACGGCATGCGGTACGACGCCCAGGCTGCGCCGGTCACGGTCGTGGACCCGGTCGGCGCGGGCGGCGCGTTCGCCGCCGGGTACCTCAGCGCGCTGCTGGAGGAACTGCACCCCACCGACCGCCTGCGGCGCGGCTCGGCGCTGGCCGCCTTCACCGTCGCCAGCGCCAGTCCCTGGCAGGGCCTGCCCACCCGCACCGAACTGCCGCCCCTCACCTTCTGACGCCTCCCGCGCCTCCCGGCCGCGAGGTCGCCCACCGGCCCCCAGCCGTCCCACCGCCGGGCACACCGCCGTCGCGGGATCCGGGCCCCTCGCCAACCCGGGTCGCCTCGCCGCCGGTGTGCCACGGTCGTGCGGGGGGTCAGAGGCGCAGCGGCAGCCGGGCGAGCCGCCACGAACCCGGCATCATCTGCCGTTCCAGCTCCTCGGGCCGGACGGCCAGGGCGAGATCGGGGAAGCGCCGGAGCAGCGCCTCGAACGCCACCTCACCCTCCTGGCGCGCCAGGGCCGCGCCCAGGCAGTAGTGCAGCCCGTGCCCGAACCCCACGTGGTTCTCCCTGCGGCCGTCCGGCTCCCGGGTGATGTCGAGCCTTTCCGGGTGGTCGAATTCGCGCGGATCGTGGTTGGCCCCCACCAGCACGGCCATCACCGCCTCGCCCTTGGCCACCGGCATGCCGCCGACCTCGACGTCACGCGCGGCGTACCGCAGGCGGGTCGCCTGGACGGGCCCGCACCAGCGCATGAGCTCGTGGACGGCGCCGCGCATCATCCCCGGGTCCTTGCGGAGCAGGGCGAGCTGGTCGGGGTGGGTGAGGAGCGCGGCGGTCCCGTTCCCGATCAGATGGGCGGTGGTCTCGTGCCCGGCCAGGATCAGCGTGAGGACCAGGGTGACCATCTCGGTGTCGCTGAGCCGGTCGCCGTCCTCGTCGTGCGTGCGGATCAGCCCGGACAGCAGGTCGGCGGTGGGCGCCACGCGGCGCCGCTCGATGAGCTCGTGGATGTGCCCGACCATGTCGCGCAGGGCGTCGGCCATGCCGCCCGACTGCAGGGTGACCAGCGCCTTGCCCCACTCCCGCCACTGCGCGCGGTCCTGTTCGGGGATGCCCACCAGCTCGCAGATGACCGTGATCGGCAGCGGGTAGGCGAAGTGCTCCATCAGGTCCACGACGCCGTCGTCGGCGGTGCCAGCGAGCCGGTCGAGGAGGCCTTCGGTGATCTGCTCGACGCGGGGCCGCAGCTCCGCGACCCGGCGCGCGGTGAACGTGCGCGACACCAGCTTGCGCAGCCGGATGTGGTCGGCGCCATCGGCGTCCAGGACGCTGTCCAGCACGTACTGGGCGTACTCGCGGGGGATGCCGCGCGCCTCGATCTCCTTCTCCCGGATGTTCTCGATGTCCAGGCCCGGGACGTTGGCCGGGTTGTTCACGAACCGGGGGTCTCCCAGCACCATCTTGACGTCGTCGTACCGGGTGACCAGCCAGATCGGGGTGCCGCGCCCGAAGAAGGAGCCGCGGACGAGAGGCGCCTGCTCGCGCATCCGCGCGTACCCGCCGAACGGGTCCCGCATCAGTGCCGGGTCCATCATGTCGACGGTGGGGGCCGGGCCGGCGGCTGGCGCCGAGCCGGTGGTGCTGTTCGTACGGTTGTCGTGGGGATTGCCCATGCTTGCCCTCCTCGGGCGTCAATGAGGTCGCGCCTGGTGGTTTCCCTCCTCTTTCCGGCTCAGCGAGGCGCGGCTCGCACGGGGCGACGCCGCCGCTCAGCCAAGGGGATCGCGTAGATCTATGCACATCCCCGGCCGTTCTCAACCCTGCTCCACACAACTGTCGAACGACTGTCGCCTCGGGACGCCGCGCCGCCACACCCGAGGGGGTGGAAGGGGCGCTTTCCCGGTCCCGGGACGCGGGACGGCCGTACGTCCCGGAACGCGGTCGGCCGTATCCCGGTGGCGCTTCCTAGGCGACCGGCAGGCGGCGGACCCGCGTGCTGGCCGGGTCGTACAGCGGCTCGGCGACGGTCGCGGCGCCCGCCCACGCGCCGTTGACGCCGACCTCGACCCGCCCGGCGAACGGCGCGCCGTTCGCGTCGACCGGCAGGTAGGCGTAGGCGATGGAGCGGTCGACCCGGTGGCCGTAGCCTCCGCTGGTCACCCGGGAGGCGGGTTTGCCGCCGACCCGCACCGGCTCGCCTCCGAGGCAGACCTGCCGGGGGTCGTCCAGGACCAGGCAGCACAGGGTGCGCCGGAGCGCCCCCAGCGCGTCGCCGCCGACGAAACCCCCGCCGTCGCGCACGGCGAAGCCCAGGCCGGCCTCGATGGGCGTCGTCTCGGGCGTGATGTCCAGGCCCCAGACGCGGTAGCCCTTCTCCAGCCGCAGGCAGTCCAGGGCCCGGTAGCCCGCGGGGAGCATGCCGTGCGGCAGGCCCGCCTCCATCAGCGTGTCCCACAGGGTCAGCCCGTACTCGGTGGGGCAGTACAGCTCCCAGCCGAACTCGCCGGCGAACGTGACCCGCTGCGCCAGCACCGGGACGTTCCCGACGCTGATCTCCCGCGCCCGCATGTACCCGAAGGTCAGGTCGTCGCCGGTCAGCTCGCCCAGGATGGCGAGCGCCTTCGGCCCCCACAGGCAGTAGCAGGCGTACGCCGAGGTGACGTCGCGCACTTCCAGGCCGTGGCCGCGCAGCCACGCCATATCGTGCACGCCGAACGCGGTCCCGGTGACCATGCGGAACCGGTCGGCCGCGAGCCGGGTCACGGTCACGTCGGCCTCGATGCCGCCGCGCTCGTTCAGCATCTGGGTGTAGACCACCGAGCCGAGGGGGCGGTCGATGTCGTTGGCGCACAGGCGCCGCAGGGCGTCCAGGCCAGTGATCTCCAGCTTGGAGAACGAGGTCTGGTCGAACAGCCCGGCGGTGTCGCGGGTGGCCAGGCACTCGGCACGGATCGCGGGCGACCAGAACCGCCCGGCCCACCCGGCAGGCCGGAACGCCTCACCCGGGTTCTCCTCACCCGCGTTCACTCGACCCGCGTTCGACCCACCCGGGGAAGTCCCACCCGGGGAAGTCCCGCCCGGGGAAGCCTCACCCGGGGAAGCCTCACCCGAGCGCGTCCCGCCCGAGGGCTCAGCGTCCTGCGGGCCGGTGGCGAACCAGTTGACCCGCTCCCAGCCCGCCTTCTCGCCGAACTCGGCGCCGAGCTCGGCGTGCCGTCCCCAGGCGGGCGACCGGCGCAGCGGGCGGGCGGCGGTGCGCTCCTCGCCCGGGTACACGATGTCGTAGTACTTGCTGTAGGAGTCCAGCGCCTTGGCACGGGCCCAGCGGGCGCCGCGCGCGTGGGCGCCGAACCGGCGGATGTCCATGCCGAAGACGTCGTACTCGGGCGAGCCGTCGACGATCCACTCGGCCATGACCTTGCCGACGCCGCCGGCCGCCGCGAGGCCGTGCACGCAGAACCCGGCCGCGACCCACATCCCGGCCACCGAGGTCTCCCCGAGCAGGAACTCGCCGTCGGGGGTGAACGCCTCGGGCCCGTGGACGACCTTGCCGAACGCGGCGGCGTCCTCGGCGTCGCCCGCGTCGGCGAGCGCGGGGAGCCGCCGGGCCGCCGACTCCCACGATTCACGAAATTTCGGCATATTGGGCTCGAAGAGCGTCCGGGGTTCGGCCAGCGGCGCCGGGGTCTCCCAGACGTCCGGCGTGCGGATGTACCCGCCCACCAGGATGCCGCCGCCGTCCTCACGGAAGTACACGATGTTGTCCGGGTCGCGCACCGTGGGCGTGCTCGCCGGCACCCCGAACGGGCGCGTCACCACGTACTGGTGCTTGATCGGCACGATCGGGACGTCGACTCCCGCCATCCTCCCGACCCGCCCCGCCGCCGCCCCGGCCGCGTCGACCACCGTGCCGGTCCTGACGAACTGCTCGCCGGCCCGGACGCCGTGCACCCGCCCGTCCCGCACGTCGATGCCGGTCACCTCGACGCCGGTGACGATGCGCACGCCGAGCTTCTCCGCGCCCGCCGCGAGCGCGCGCCCGAGGCTCGCCGGGTCGAGCCAGCCGTCGCCCGGCAGCCACAGGGCCGCGCGGACGTCGCCCACCTCCATCATCGGCAGCATGTCCCGCGCCGCGTCCGCCGAGAGGATCTCCATGTCCAGCCCGTACGTCTCGGCGGCGCCGGCCTGGCGCAGCAGCTCCTCGTGACGCTCGCCGGTGGTGGCCAGCCGCAGGCCGCCGACGCCGTGCCAGCCGGGGTCGAGTCCGGTCAGCTCGGCGAGCTCGGGGTACAGTCCCGCCGAGTACATGATCATGCGAGTCTGTGTGACGGTGGACCTGAGCTGGCCGACGAAACCGGCCGAGTGCCAGGTCGTGCCTTCCGTCAGCTCGTGCTGTTCGAGCAGGATGACGTCCGTCCAGCCGAGCCGGGCCAGGTGATAGGCGACGCTGCATCCCGCGACGCCGCCGCCGACCACCACGGCCTGCGCCTCGGCGGGAAGTTTCACCATCGGTACCCCCGTGTAACACCCAGCCCGCAGAATCAGATCAATGGTCTGAAGGTAGACCAAAGGAGGCCCGCGTGCCAGATCTCCTCGGCCCGGCGCTCGAACGTGTCACGGCCTGGGCCGGCCGGCCGGTCGTCCCCACCCAGATCAAGGGCGGGCTGAGCCACCGGATCGTCCGGGTGGACACCGAGGCCGGCGACCGCTGGCTGCTGCGGATCCTCGACCCGCGCGTGTCCGAGGCCGGGCTCGGCATCCCCCTCGACCTGGAGATCGTCAACACCGTCAGGGCCGCCAAAGCCGGAGTCGGCGCCGGGGTGCTCCTGGAGCTCCCCGACGCGGTGCTGCTGGAGTACATCGACGGCCCCACCCTCGACGCGGCGGCCGTCCGTGATCCCGCGATGACGGAAGGCATCGCCGAGGCCTGCCGCCGCCTGCACGCCGGGCCGAGGTTCGCGACCGAGTTCTCGATCTTCCGCAAGCTCGACGAACTGCTCGCGCTCTGCCACGCCCACGGGCTGGAGGTCCCCGAGGGCTTCGAGGACTGGCTGCCGGTCGTGGCCGACATCGAGGCCGCGCTGGACGTGCGCCGGCCGGCGTCCGTCCCATGCCACAACGACCTGCTGCCGGAGAACTTCATCTTCGACGGGTCGGCGGTCCGCATCGTCGACTACCAGCTCTCCGGGAACAACGATCCGGCCTTCGAGCTGGGGGACATCGCCGCCGAGGCGGATTACGACCGGGAAATGGTCGGGCGGTTGACGCGCGCCTACTTCGGGGGCGATGATCCCGCGTCAAGGGTCCAGCTTTATCTGACTATGTCCAACTTCACCTGGACGTTGTGGTTCAGCGTCCATCACGGCCTGCTCGCCGAGCAGGCCGCGGCAGCCGACTTCGACTACCACGCCGAAGCCGCCGACAAGTTCGCGCAAGCCGTACGGGACCTCACCGATCCCGGTCTCGGCCCGCTCATCGACGACGTCCGGGGCCGGCGACGGCCCCCCGCGTCACCACCACCCCCTCCACAGCCGGAAACCCCGGCCGACCCCCCGCCATCGGCTGCCCCGGCCTGATGGGCGAAACCCGCATCACCGCGTAACCGCGCCACGCAAGGAGGCCTCCATGGCCCAGCAGTCCTACACCGACGACGACGCAGAACGTCTGGCCGAACTCGGGTACAAGCAGGAGCTCTCGCGTAGCTGGAGTGGCTTCTCCAACTTCGCGATCTCGTTCTCCATCATCTCGATCCTCGCCGGCTGCTTCACGACGTTCGGCCAGGCGTGGAACAACGGCGGGCCGATCGCCATCTCCATCGGCTGGCCGCTGATCTCGGCGTTCATTCTCATCATCGGCTTCTGCATGTCCGAGCTGGTGTCGGCCTACCCGACGGCCGGCGGCATCTACTGGTGGGCCGCCAAGCTGGGCAAGCCGATCCACGGCTGGTTCACCGGCTGGCTCAACCTGATCGGGCTGATCGCGGTCACCGCCTCGGTGGACTACGGCTGCGCGACGTTCCTGAACATCACGATCGGCCGGTTCAGCGACAGCTGGGCCGAGGGCCCCCTGCTGCAGCAGACGTTCATCCTGTTCGCGATCGTGCTGGTGCTCCACGCGCTGATCAACATCTTCAGCCACCGGCTGATCTCGATCCTGCAGAACATCTCGGTGTGGTGGCACGTGTTCGGCGCGGCCGCGGTCGTGCTCATCCTGATCTTCGGCCCGTCCAAGCACCAGAACGTCGGCTTCCTGTTCGAGCAGTTCAACAACTCCGGGTTCGGGAACGGCGCCTCGGGCCCGTCCTTCTGGCTGTACGTGCTGCCGCTCGGGTTCCTGCTGACCCAGTACACGATCACCGGCTTCGACGCGTGCGCCCACGTGTCGGAGGAGACCCAGGGCGCGGCCATGAGCGCGGCCAAGGGCCTGTGGAAGTCGATCTTCTACTCGGCGATCGGCGGCTGGATCCTGCTGCTGGCCTTCCTGTTCGCCGCCACCGACGTGGACGCGGTCAACAAGGAGTTCGGCTTCGTCGGCGCGATCTTCACGTCCTCGCTGACGCCCGGCCTGGCCACCGTGATCTTCGGCATCTCGACGATCGGCCAGTTCTTCTGCGGGATGAGCTGCGTCACCTCGATGTCCCGCATGACCTACGCGTTCTCGCGTGACGGCGCCGTCCCCGGGTGGCGGCTGTGGTCGCGCGTCGACAAGAACCGGACGCCGGTCAACGCCATCATCGCCGGCTGCGTCGTCGCCCTGCTGATCACGATCCCCGCGCTGTACGCGCCGGCCGGCACTACGACGCCCGTCGCGTTCCTCGCCGTCGTGTCGATCGCGGTCATCGGGCTCTACCTGGCGTTCCTCATCCCGATCTGGCTGCGGCTGCGCATGGGCGCCGCCTTCAAGCCCGGTCCGTGGACGCTGGGCGCCAAGTACAAGGTGTTCTGCTGGATCGCGGTGATCGAGATCGCCGTCATCTCGCTGTACTTCATCATGCCGATCGTCCCGGCCGGCGTCCCCGGCAACAAGGACTTCGCCTGGGCGTCGGTCAACTACGCGCCGCTCGCGGTCGGTGCGGTGCTCATCGGCATCGGCCTGTGGTGGGCGCTGTCGGCGAAGAACTGGTTCACCGGGCCCCGCCGCAACGTCGACGACGTCCCGATGGACACGTCCTCCCCCGAGCCGCTGGTCTGACCCTCACGCGTACGGCCCGCGCCCGGCTTCGGCGCGGGCCGTACGCGTGCCCGGCTCGGGATGTGCGTGCTCCGCGCGGGCCTCGGGCCGCGCGCGTGCTCGGGGAGGCGCGGCGCCTCAGGATTCGGGGGCGGCCTCGAACGCCTGGGCGACGACCGCGCGGACGTGCTCCGCGTCCGGCGGCCCGGCCAGCTCGCGGGCCAGCGACGTCATGTCCACCTCGGGCATGCCGCACGGCACGGCGTAGTGCCACGGGTCGAGGTCGCCGTCAGCGTTGAGCGCGAAGCCGTGGCTGGTGACCGCCCTGCTGGACCGCATGCCGATCGAGACGATCTTCCGCCCGGTGTCGCGCGTCCACACACCGGTCAGCAGCTCCGAGCCGGGCGGGGTCTCGCGGCGCTCCGCCGCGACGCCCAGCCGCGCGAGCGCCTCGACCAGCCGGAGCTCCACCTCGCGCACGTAGTCGACGACGCCCTCGTCCGCCCGGAGCTTGACGATCAGGTAGCCGACGAGCTGCCCGGGGCCGTGGTAGGTGAGCTGGCCGCCCCGGCCCGTCGGGATCACGGGGATGCCGTGTGCGGGGTCGGGGAGGTGCTCGGCGGCGGTCCGTTTGCCGACCGTGAAGACCTGAGGGTGGCTCAGCAGCCACAGGGTGTCCGGCCGGTCGTCGCGCTGCCGCGCGCCGACCAGCTCGGTCATGCGTTCCATGGCCTTCTCGTAGTCGACCAGGTCGTCCTGGAGCAGGGCCAGGGGCCGCGCCCGTACGATTCGCTCGCTCACATGTCGAGCATACGTCCTACGAGTGGACGTTTATGGCGCCCGATGGGCGGCGGGCTCAGTACCGGCCGGAAACGGCCGGGGCCTTGGGAATGAAGGCCCACATGATGAGGTAGATGATGAACTGCGGCCCGGGCAGGATGCAGGACAGCAGGAACAAGAGACGCACCATCGTGGGCGTCCAGCCCCAGCTCTCCGCGATGCCGCCGCAGACACCCGCGATCATCTTGTGCTCTCTCGACCTGTACATAGAGTCTCCTCCCCCGGTTGGCTTCTCATTGCTCCCAACGATCGAGTCCCCTGCCCCGTTCCGGGAAAGTCATTCGTCGTACGGTTCACCGTGCGAGGCACGCGATGCACGCGCGGTAAAACCCTTAGGGTGGCAATCCCCTGACGATGGAGAGCAAAGTGGACCTCCCAACCCTGCAGGCGCAGCGCCGCCTGCTCGTTCGCCAGAAGATCACCATGATGGTGAACCGTTATGTGGTCCATCTGGAACAGCCCGACGGGTCGGAAGGTCCGATGGTCGCCTTCGCCGAGCAGAAGCGGATGGCGTTCAAGGAGCAGGTCACCCTGTACACCGACGACACGCGGCAGTTCGTGCTCGCCGGGTTCAAGGCGCGCAAGGTGATCGACCTCGGCAGCGGATACGACATCTTGGACCACGCCGGGCAGCCGATCGGGTTCTTCAAGAAGGAGTTCGCCGCGTCGCTCATCCGCTCGACCTGGCATTTCCAGCAGCCGGGAATGACGACGTTCACCGGCCAGGAGCGCAACGTCTTCGTCAGCCTGCTGCGGCGGTTCGTCGACTCGCTGTCGTGGCTGCCGTACCACTTCGACTTCAAGGCGGGCGCCCAGATCGCGTTCTCCGTGGACCGCAAGTGGGGGCTTCGCGACCGCTACCTCGTGGACATCCAGGACCCCCGCCTCGACCGGCGGCTGGTCATCGCGATGGCCGTCGCTCTGGACGCCCTCCAGGCACGATGAGGCCGAGCGCCAGCCAGGCGGTCCACCCCACGATCAGCACCGCCCAGTAGGAGATCAGGCGGTAGACCGCCACCACGGCGGCCGCGGCCACCCCCGTCATCCCCGCGCTGACGAAGGTCGCGGCCATGCCGACCTCCGCGACGCCGAGCCCGCCTGGCACCAGCGCCAGCACGCCCGCGGCCTTGGCCGCGACGTAGCCGAGCAGCACCGTGTGGGGGCCGACCGAGACGCCCGCGGCGGCGCAGACCGCCGCCAGGCACGCCAGGTCGAGCAGCCAGTTCAGCAGGGCGAGCGCGGGCAGCGTGAGACGGTCGCGCGGGGTCAGCGAGATCGCCGCCCGCGCGCCCTTGATCTGTGCGAGCACCGCCGCCGTCCTGGCGCCGCGCCCGGCGAGCCACCGTCCCGGCCACCTCGGGCGGAAGCGCACCAGGGCCGCGGCGACGAGCCCGGCGGCCAGGAAGCCCCACAGCGCCGTGACCCGGGTCGCGGGCTCGGCGACCAGCGCGACGGCGCCGAGCGCGATGAAGGTCAGCGTGGAGAAGACGCCGGTCAGCAGCAGCGTCGCGGCGATCAGCGGGGTCGAGGCGCCCAGGCGCCGCAGTTGCCGCGTCGTGTAGGCCACGCTGAGCACCTGGCCGCCGGGCAGCGAGTTGGACACCGCGTTGCGCGCGTAGGTGACCGCTAGGGCGCGGGGAAGCGTCAGCCGGGCGCCACCCGCGACCAGCAGGTGGCGGATCAGCCGGGCGAAGGCCCGCATGGACGCCGACTCGGCCAGCACCGCGACGATGAGCCAGCCGGGGTGCGCGGCGGTGATCAGGCGCCAGACCTCGCCCGGGCTGGGCAGCCGGTCGCGGAAGAGCACGACCACCGCGACCACGGCCGCGGCGACCAGCGCCCGGGTGAGCGCCCGCCGTCCGGCGCCGGTACGCCGCGCGGGCCCGGCCGGCGGGGGGTCGCTGAGCGGGGCGGTCACCTCCGGCTCGTAGGCGGGGGCCACCAAGGTATGACACGCCATCAACGCCTCCTCGTGAGGATCATGACGTTCACGGGAGCGCCGGGCGAGTGCCGGATCGCGACAGTTGCCGGTCCGGATGTTTCCGGTTTCCCGCAAGGTCCCGGTCCCGGACCGGCCGACCTGCGGTCAGCCAAAGTTCACCATAGTTAGTCATTAGATGTCATATGGTAGTTCCTCCCGTTTGGCGCCCTACGACCGGATCGGCCGTGGTCTCCGCCGACGGGCCGACGGCATAGCCTCGTGTGCGGGGAGACCGCCGGGAGGGCACTGCTGTGGACGACGCTCGGACGGACGGCCTGCCCGTCAGGCACGCCCTGCCGGAGCTGCTCGCGGCCCTGCGCGACGGCGGCGCCGCCGTCCTCACCGCGCCCCCAGGCACCGGGAAGACCACCCTGGTCCCGCTCGTGCTGGCCGGCCTCGACGGGGACGGCCCACGGCGGCGGGTGATCGTGGCCGAGCCCCGGCGCATCGCGACCCGCGCCGCCGCCCGCCGCATGGCGTGGCTCCTCGGGTCCGAGGTCGGCCAGGAGGTCGGCTTCACCGTACGCGGCGAGCACCGTCCCGGCAGGCACGTGCAGGTCATGACGACCGGGGTGCTGCTCCAGCGCCTCCAGCGCGACCCCGGCCTCGACGGGATCGACGCCGTCCTGCTCGACGAGTGCCACGAGCGCCACCTGGACGCCGACACCGCGCTCGCGTTCCTGCTGGACGTCCGGGCCACCATCCGCCCCGAACTGCTGCTCGTCGCCACCTCGGCCACCGCCGACGCCGCCCCCTGGGCTCGGCTCCTCGGCGACGCGCCCGTCGTGCGCGCGGCGGGCACGTCCCACCCGGTCGAGGTCGTCTGGGCACCCCCCGAAAGGCCCGTGACGCCCCCGCACGGGATGCGCGTCGACCCCGCCCTGCTCGCGCACGTCGCCGGGGTCGTCCGCCGGGCCCTGGCCGAACGGACCGGCGACGTGCTCTGCTTCCTGCCGGGGGTCGGGGAGATCGCGAGGGTGGCCGGCGCGCTGGGCGACCTTCCCGGCACCGACGTCCTGCAGGTCCACGGCAAGGCCGGCACCCTGGACGAGGTGCTGGCGCGGGGCCGGCGGCGGCGGGTCATCATCGCGACGTCCGTGGCGGAGTCCAGCCTGACCGTCCCCGGGGTCCGGGTGGTGGTGGACGCCGGGCTGGCGCGCGAGCCGCGCACCGACCAGGGCAGGGGGCTCGGGTCGCTCACGACGGTGCGGGTGTCGAAGGCGTCCGCCACCCAGCGGGCCGGGCGGGCCGGTCGCGAGGCGCCGGGCACCGTCTACCGGTGCTGGACGTCGGCCGAGCACGACCGGCTGCCCGACCACGCTCAACCGGAGATCGCGCTGGCCGACCTGACGGGGTTCGCCCTCCAGGCCGCCCTCTGGGGCACCCCCGACGCCTCGACCTTGTCGCTGCTCGACCCGCCGCCCGCCGCGTCCATGGCCGTCGCCGGCCGTACGCTGCACGCGCTCGGCGCCCTGGAGGACGGCCGCGTCACCGCGCGCGGGCGCCGGATGGCCGGCGTCGGCGTCCACCCCCGGCTCGCCCGCGCCCTGATCGACGGCCCCCCGGCGGCGGCCGAGGTGGTGGCGCTGCTGTCCGGCGACCTCCCCCACTCCGCGCCCGACGACCTGGTGGCGGTGTGGCGCGAGGCCCGGAGGAACGACTGGAAGGACTGGCGCAAGGAGACCCGCCGCCTGACCCAGTCCCTCAGAAGCGGCGCCGAGCCCACGAACGGCACCGACACCCACGCCCGAAGCGGCGGAAACCGGGCCGGGAGCCGGGTGAGTGGGCATGGTGGGAGTGATGATGTGGTGGCGGGGATGGTGGTGGCGCTGGCCTATCCCGAGCGGGTGGCCCGCCGCCGCTCCGGCGGGTACCTCATGGTCTCTGGCACGGCCGCGACCCTGCCCCGGGACTCCCACCTCGCCTCGGCCGAATGGCTGGCCATCGCCGTGGCCGACCGCCCGGCCGGCGCCGCCTCCGCCAGGATCAGGCAGGCCGTCGTCATCGACGAGGACGTGGCCAGGGAGGCCGCGCGGCCGTTCCACCAGGTGACCGAGGAGGTCCGCTGGGACGGCGACGTCGTGGCCCGGCGGGTGGAGCGCCTGGGCGCGGTCGAGCTGTCCTCGGTCCCGCTGCGTGACGCCGACGTCGGCGAGGCCATCCTGTCCGGGCTGCGCCAGGAAGGGCTGTCACTGCTGCGCTGGACCCCGGACGCGGTGGCCCTGCGCGACCGCATGGCGTTCTGCCACCGCGTGCTGGGCGCCCCCTGGCCGGACGTGTCCGACGCCGGCCTGCTCGCCGCGGCCGCCTCCTGGCTGCCCCTGCCCCGCCTGCGCCGCCGCGCCGACCTGGAACGGGTCGACGTGACGGCGGCGCTCCGCCGGCTGCTGACCTGGCAGCTCCGCCTGGACGAGGTGGCCCCCGAACGGATCACCGTACCGACGGGGTCGCGGATCCGGCTGGACTACTCCGGCGACCAGCCCGTGCTGGCCGCCAAGCTCCAGGAGCTGTTCGGCTGGGACGCCGCGCCCAGCGTCGCCGGGGTGCCGCTGGTGGTCCACCTGCTGTCCCCCGCGGGCCGCCCGGCCGCCGTCACCGCCGACCTGGCGTCCTTCTGGCGCGACGGCTACCGCGCCGTACGCGCCGAACTCCGCGGCCGCTACCCCCGCCACCCCTGGCCGGAAGACCCCCTCACCGCCGTCCCCACCCGCCGTACCAAGAACCCCCGGCCACGGTGAACCGCCCGGCCGGGTTCGGACGCCGGGCCGGCGGTGAGCCGGCGGGCCGGGGCTCAGATGCCGGTGGGGTGCCAGACGGTCTTGGTCTCCAGGAAGGCGGTCATGCGGTCGAGGCCGGGGGTGGCCAGCCAGTCGGGGGTGGCGTTCGGGGGGCGCAGGACGCGTTTGAGGTTCTCGGCGGCCTGTTGTTCGCAGGTCACCGCGAGTTCGGCGGCGCAGCCGGTCAGGTCGATCGCGTTGACGTCCATGTGGGACGCCAGCCACGGCGCCAGCTCGGGCGCCGCGCCGGTCAGCAGGTTGACCACGCCGCCCGGCAGGTCGGAGGTCGCCAGCACCTCGGCCAAAGTGATCGCCGGAAGCGGCGCGCGCTCGGAGGCGACCACCACGCAGGTGTTCCCCGTGACGATCACCGGGGCGATCACCGAGATCAGGCCGAGCAGCGGCGCGCCCTGCGGTGCCACCACGGCGACCACGCCGGTCGGCTCGGTGGTGGACAGGTTGAAGTAGGGCCCGGCGACCGGGTTCGCCGCACCGCGCACCGCCCCGATCTTGTCCGACCAGCCCGCGTACCAGACCAGCCGGTCCACGGTCGCGTCGGCCAGCTCGCCCGCCTTGCGCGCCGACACCCCGTCGGCGTCGACCAGCTCGGCGACGAACTGGGCGCGGCGCCCCTCCAGCATCTCGGCGACGCGGTAGAGGATCTGCCCCCGGTTGTACGCTGTGGCGCCCGACCAGCCGGGGAAGGCCTTGCGGGCCGCCTGCACCGCGTCGCGGGCGTCCTTGCGCGAGGCCCGGGAGGCGTTGGCGAGGAAGTCGCCCTTGGAGGAGGTCACCACGTAGGACCTTCCGCTCTCCGAACGCGGGAACGCCCCGCCGATGTACAGCTTGTACGTCTTGCGTACGGCGAGCCTGCTGGGCTCAGTCATCGCCTCTCCAGGTCATCTCTTCCGGCGAGAGCCGTACCGGCGCGAACACCTGGCGGCAGCGGCTCACCCCGCAGCGGTGGGCGAACCAGCCCTGGCGGCCGGTCGTGGTCGTGCGGCCGGCCCGCGCGAAGGAGTGCCCGCGCGTGGCCTGCCCCCGGCGGGATCTGCGGGGTGCCCGGCGGTGCTCACAGGGCTCAGACATCGAGATACGCCTCCAGTCCATGCCTGCCGCCCTCGCGGCCGTATCCGGACTCCTTGTAGCCGCCGAACGGCGAGGTGGGGTCGAAGCGGTTGAAGGTGTTGGCCCAGACGACGCCGGCGCGGAGCTTGTCGGCCATCCACAGGATGCGGGACCCCTTCTCGGTCCACACCCCCGCGGACAGGCCGTACGGGCTGTTGTTGGCCTTCTCGACGGCCTCGGCCGGGGTGCGGAAGGTGAGGACCGACAGCACGGGGCCGAAGATCTCCTCCCGGGCGATCCTGTGGGACTGGGCGACGCCGGTGAACAGGGTCGGCGGGAACCAGTAGCCCTTGTCCGGGATCGGGCAGGACGGGGACCAGCGCTCGGCGCCCTCCTGCTCCCCCGCCTCGGTCAGCGACCTGATCTTCGCGAGCTGGGCCGCCGAGTTGATCGCGCCGATGTCGGTGTTCTTGTCGAGCGGGTCGCCCAGCCGCAGCGTCGAGAGGCGGCGCTTGAGCGCGTCGAGCAGCTCGGTCTCGATCGACTCCTGGACCAGCAGCCGTGAGCCCGCGCAGCAGACGTGGCCCTGGTTGAAGAAGATGCCGTTGACGATGCCCTCGACGGCCTGGTCGAGCGCGGCGTCGTCGAACACGATGTTGGCGGCCTTGCCGCCGAGCTCTAGCGTCACCTTCTTGCGAGTCCCGGCCACCGAGCGGGCGATCATGCGGCCGACCTCGGTGGAGCCGGTGAAGGCGACCTTGTCGACGTCGGGGTGGCCGACCAGCGCCTGACCGGTGGCCCCGGCGCCCGTCACGATGTTGACCACGCCCGGGGGCAGGTCGGCCTGGCGGCAGATCTCGGCGAACGCGAGCGCGGTCAGCGGCGTGGTCTCCGCGGGCTTGAGCACCACGGTGTTGCCGCAGGCCAGCGCCGGGGCGATCTTCCAGGCGAGCATGAGCAGCGGGAAGTTCCACGGGATGACCTGCGCGGCCACCCCGAGCGCCCGGGGGTCGGCGCCGAGCCCGGCGTGCTCCAGCTTGTCGGCCCAGCCGGCGTAGTAGAAGAAGTGCGCCGCGACCAGGGGAAGGTCCACGTCGCGCGACTCGCGGATCGGCTTGCCGTTGTCCAGGGACTCCAGCACCGCCAGCTCGCGCGAGCGCTCCTGGATGATGCGGGCGATCCGGAACAGGTATTTGGCGCGCTCGCGGCCCGGGAGCTGGCCCCAGACCGACTCGTAGGCCTTGCGCGCGGCCGAGACGGCCCGGTCGACGTCGGCCTCGCTCGCGAGGGTGAACTCCGCGAGCACCTCCTCGCTCGCCGGGTTGACGGTCTTGTCGCGCTCGTCCCCCAGGGAGTCGACCCACTCGCCGTTGATGAACAGGCCGTAGGAGGGGCGGATGTCGACGATGTCCCGCGACTCGGGCGCCGGTGCGTATTCGAACATGGGGCCCGCCTCAGTCGAGGGTGAAGTAGTCAGGACCGGCGTAGCGCCCGGTCGCCATCTTCTGGCGCTGCATCAGCAGGTCGTTGAGCACGCTGGAGGCGCCGAGCCTGAACCATTCGGGGTCCAGCCAGTCGGGGCCCGCGGTCTCGTTGACCAGCACGAGGTACTTGACGGCGTCCTTGGTGGTGCGGATGCCGCCGGCGGGCTTGACCCCGACCATGCGCCCGGTCTGGGCGCGGAAGTCGCGCACGGCCTCCAGCATCACCAGCGTGACCGGGAGGGTGGCCGCCGGGGAGACCTTGCCGGTGGAGGTCTTGATGAAATCGGCCCCGGCCAGCATCGCCAGCCAGGACGCCCGCCGCACGTTGTCGTACGTCGCGAGCTCGCCGGTCTCCAGGATGACCTTCAGGTGGGCGTCGCCCTTGGCGGGGGAACCCTTCTTGGCGGCCCCGTTCCCGGACTTGGCGGTCCCGTTCCCCGACGGCCCGCCTTCGCGGGCGCAGGCGGCCTTGATCGCGACGATCTCCTCGAAGACCTTGCGGTAGTCGCCGGACAGGAAGGCGCCCCGGTCGATCACCATGTCGATCTCGTCGGCCCCGGCGGCCACGGCGAACGCGGTGTCGGTCACCTTGACGTCGAGGGAGGACCTGCCGCTGGGGAAGGCAGTGGCGACACTGGCCACCCGCACACCGGACCGCCCGACCGCCTGTACGGCGCCCGCGACCATGTCCGGGTAGACGCACACGGCGGCCACCTTGGGGACGGAGGGGTCGCCGGGATCGGGCTGTACGGCCTTGGCGCACATCGCGCGCACCTTGCCCGCGGTGTCCGCGCCCTCCAGAGTGGTCAGGTCGACCATGGAGATGGCCAGGTCGATGGCCTGTGCCTTGGCGGTGGTCTTGATGGAACGGGTGGCGAGCATCGCGGCGCGCTGGTCGGCGCCCACGCGATCGACCCCGGGAAGGCCCTGCAGGAATGCCCGCAGGGTCGCGTTCGATGACGCGACCCCGGCGAACGAGGGAGTCAGAGTTGACACCTCACCAGCATCGCCGACCAGCGTGATTGTTCCAAACCGGGCCACCCGCCGAGAGGTCAGACGACATTTCAGCAAATGTCGCCCACAGCCCCCCGCCCGGCCTCGCGCCGGGCGGAGAACCGGCGAGGGAAAGGGACTCTCACCAGGCCACCGGCAGGGACTCCACCCCGTACACCACCGAGAACGACCGGAACGGGATCTCCTCGACCGGCACGGCCAGGCGCAGCGAGGGGAAACGCTTCAGCAAGGCCGGGAAGGCGATGCGCATCTCCATCCGGGCCAGGGGCGCGCCCAGGCAGTGGTGGATACCGTGCCCGAAGGCGAGATGCGCCGCCAGCTCGCGGGCCGGGTCGAATTGGTCGAGGTCCTCCCCGAACGCGGGATCGCGGTTGGCCGAGGGGATCGAGAGCATCAGCGTCTCGCCCGCCTTGATCTTCTGGCCGGACAGTTCGACGTCCACCTTGGCGGTGCGGGGGACGACCGTGTGGACTATGGACAGATAACGCAGCAGCTCCTCCACGGCCTGGTCGACCTGGTCCCCGTCGCGCACCTGCGCGAGCTGGTCAGGGTTGAGCAACAGCAGGAGGGTGCCCAGCCCGAGCATGTTGGAGGTGGTCTCGTGACCGGCGATCAGCAGCAGGTCGGAGACGCCGATCAGCTCGGCGTCGCTGATCTGGTCGCCGTGCTCGCGCACCAGCATGCCGATCATGTCGTCGCCCGGGTTCGCCCGCTGCCGCGCCACCAGCTCGCCCATGTACGCCTGCGACTCCGCGATCACCGCCACCCGCTCCTCCAGGTCGGCGAAGACGTTCAGCCGGGCGCTGCTGCGGCGCTGGAAGGCCTCCCGGTCGCCGTACGGCACGCCGAGCAGCTCGCAGATGACCAGCGAGGGGATGGGCAGCGCGAAGGACTTCACCAGGTCGGCGGGGGGACCGGCGTCCTCCATCGCCTGGAGGTGCTCGGCCACGATGGCCTCGACGCGCGGCTCCATCCGCCGCATCCGCCGCATGGTGAACTCGGGCGTGAGCAGGCGCCTGAGCCGGGTGTGGTCCGGCGGGTCGTACCCGATGAGCACGCCCGACACGGCCCGCCTGGACGCCTGCCCTTCGGGCTCGGATCCGGGCGCGAAGGGGGACCGCATCTTGTTGCTGAAGCGGGAGGCGTCCCCCAGCACCTCGCGTACGTCCTCGTACCGGGTGATCAGCCAGGCCTCGCGGTCGAGGCCGAAGACGGACTGGATGAGGCTGACCGGCTCCTCGGCCCGCAGCCGGGCCAGCTCGGGGACGGGGTCGAAGCGGTCTCGCCTGATATGGGTCGGCGCGAGCGGGGTTTCGGTCATCGCCCGGTTCCTTTCGTGAGGCGGACGTGCCTGGCGTCGGTGCCAAGGACGGGTTCCACTGGGTGACCGTGCGCTTCGAGGCTACCACAAGTGATAGTTCACTATCTGTTAGGATCGTTCACGATGGACAGCACCACCGGCCCGCGCCCGCTACCTGAGGCCGCCTCCGCCCGGCCGCCTCTCCCTGAAGGCGGCACCACCGGCCCGCGCCCGCTCCGGGCGGACGCGGCGCGCAACGCCGAGCGGCTCGTGCGCGCGGCCCGCGACGCCTTCGCCGAGTCGGGCATCGACGTCCCGCTCGAAGAGGTGGCCCGCAGGGCCGGGGTCGGCGTGGCGACGCTCTACCGGCGCTTCCCCGGCAAGGAGGAGCTGCTCCAGGCCGTGCTGGAGACCTGCTACGCCGAAGGTGTCGAGCCCGCGATCGTCAGGGCCCTGGCCGACGAGGACCCGTGGCGGGCCCTGGTGACCGTGCTCGAAGCCGCCCTGACCATGGCCGGCGAGGAGTTCGGCATCCTGCAGGCCGCCAAGGGGCCCGCCACCCTCACCGCCGGCCTCAAGTCGCGGTTCTTCACCGCCCTGTCCACCGTCGTCGAACGCGCCCAGCGGGCCGGGCTGGTGCGGGCCGACCTGCACAGAGACGACCTGCCCCGGCTGGTGTTCATGCTGGTCAGCACGCTGCGGCTGGCCGAGCGGCCCGCCGACGGCTGGCAGCGCTACCTGGCGCTGGTGCTGGACTCCCTGCGCCCCGCCTCGGCCACCCCGCTGCCGCCCGACACCGGGCTGACGGCCACCTGGCTGACCTAAGTACCCCCCTACCCGCGCGTCCCGGGCCGCAGGGCCGTGACCAGCGGAAACACCCTGACCCACGGGCGGCCTAGGCATGATCCGGAGGGTGTGCCTAGGCGCCGCGCCCGCGTCTAAGGCACAAGGCGGGGGTCGTAGGCGGTCCTAGGACGAGGTACCCCAGGAGATAAGACATCCGCCCGATGTGGACATGGGGGCCTTAGCCGGATTCTTGAGTTATCAGCAGAAACAACCTCAAGGAGAACCGAGATGGCCCCCGAGATCCACTACCAGCTCATCACCAGCCGAGTGGCCGAACTGCAGCAGGAGGCGGCCGACCACAGGCTCGCACGCCTCGCCGTCAACGGCAAGAACAAGGAGTCCGGGGAGCGCTCGCACCCGCGTCTGCGCGCCGCCTTCGGCAAGCTCCGCACCTCGTGATCGCGCTCCGTCAGGTTCGCACCGCCCGCCGGCACCGCGCGGAGCGAACGAACTCCTGGAGTCCGGGGTATCCCTCGTCCGCACGGACGAGCCCCGGACGGTCCCGGTCCTTCCCGACCGGAACCGAAAGTGCCCTTGACCGCACGTCCGGGCGGCGAGACCCCCTGGACATGGGTCGATCCCATCGGGAAAGACCCGGGGCGGTGACGCCCGGCCGGAACCTCCCTCCCGGCCGGGCCGCCCAGCCACCCTGAGCCGACCGGCCCGCAGCGCCGGTCGGCCAGGGGCCGTTTCCCGACCCCTACGGCGGCGAAACGGACCGCTTATGCGCTGATAAATAGGGCGATCGATGTAATGGGTCATGACATGCTTGCAGACATGATGGGTCGGATGGTCAGTCCGGTTTTCGTAGGACGGGAAGCAGAGCTCAAAACACTCTCCGACGCTTTCGAGCAGGCACGCAAGCAGGCCGCGTCCGCCGTGCTCCTCGGTGGTGAGGCCGGTGGTGGCAAGACCCGTCTGGTCACCCGTTTCGCCGAGGACGCCGCCTGCATCGGGGCGCACATCCTCATCGGCGGATGCGTGGAACTCTCCACGGAAGGCCTCGCCTACGCGCCGTTCACCGCGGCCCTCCGGCAGCTCGTCAAGGAGATGAGCGCCGCCGAGGTGGCCGCGCTGCTCCCCGACGGCGCCGCGCGCGACCTCGCGCGGCTGCTGCCCGAGTTCGGCGAGCCGAGCGGCGACCGAGAGACCGACACGGGCCGGGCCCGCCTGTTCGAGCAGTTCCTCACCCTGCTGGAGCGGCTCGCCGAGCGCCGCTCGGTCATCTTGGTGATCGAGGACATCCACTGGGCCGACCGGTCCAGCCGCGACCTGATCGCCTTCCTCAGCCGCAACCTCAGGACCGCGCCGGTCCTCATGATCATGACGTACCGCTCGGACGAGCTGCACCGCCAGCACCCGCTGCGCCCGGTGCTCGCCGAGCTGAGCCGGGTCGAGGGCGTCGTACGGCTGGACCTGCCCCGGCTGAGCGAGAGCGAGGTCGCCGCCCAGATCGCCGGGATACGCGGTGGCGTGCCCGAGTTCGCCTGGGTCACGCACGTGTACCAGCGCAGCGAGGGGATCCCCCTGTTCGTCGAGGCCCTGGTCGAGCGCGACGACGACTGCGGCTTCCCCGAGTCGCTCCACGACCTGATCATCGGATCGGTCGAGCGGCTGCCCGAGGAGACCCAGCGGGTGCTCCGCATCGCGGCGGCCGGCGGCAACCGGCTCGGCCACGAACTGCTCGCGGCCGTCACCGACCTGTCCGACGTCGACCTCGAGAACGCCCTGCGGCCGGCCATCGCCGGCAACGTCATCCAGGTGTCCGACGGGCGGGCGTACGTGTTCCGGCACTCCCTCATCCGCGAGGCCGTGCACGACGAGATGCTGCCCGGCGAGCACAACCGCATCCACGCCCGGTTCGCCGAGGAGATCGACCGCGACCGCAAGCTCGTGCCCCCCGGCCGGGCCGCCATCGAGATCGCCCATCACTGGTTCTCCGCCCGCGACCACCACTGGGCGCTCATCTCCGCCTGGGAGGCCGCGGGCAAGGCGGTCAACGCCTTCGCCTACACCGAGCAGATGCAGCTCCTCGAGCGGGTGCTGTCCCTGTGGGACCGGGTCCCCGACGCCGCCGAGCGCATCGGCGCCGACCACGTCACCGTGCTGGAGATGGCGTCGGAGGCCGCGATCATCAGCGGTGACACCGACCGCGGCATGAAGTTCGTGAAGGGCGCGCTCGCCGAGCTGGACGAGAACACCGAGCCCGAGCGCGTCGCCCACCTTCTCGTCCGCCGGGCCCAGCTCAAGGTGGACAAGGGCCGCAGGGGCGGCCTCGACGACCTCCGGTACGCCGAGCGGCTGGTGCCCGGCCCCAGCGCCACCCGCACCCGGGTCCTCCACCGGCTCGGCTCGTTCCTGATGTTCACCAACCAGACGGTCGAGGGCACCGCCCTCACCGAGGAGGCGCTCCAGATCGCGCGCGGCATCGGCGACGACCGCCTTGAGGCCGAGCTGCTGACCAACCTGGCGCTCGGGCAGTCCCTCGCGGGCGACCTGGAGGCGACGCTGCAGACCAACGAGCGGGCCGTCGCGATAGGCGAGAACCTCCGCTCGGCGCAGATCGTCCTGCGTGCCATGGCCAACAACGTGGACGCGCTCAACAACCTCGGCCGCTCCCAGCAGGCCGTGGACCTCGCCCTGGAAGGCGAGGCGCTGGCCAAGAAGTACGGCCGCTACCGCGTCTCAGGGATGTTCACCGCCAACAACCGCGCCGAGGCCCTCGAAGCGCTCGGCCGGTGGGACGAAGTGGTCGAGGTCGTCGAACACGCCCTGACCATGGACCCCGTCCCGAGGACGCGCGAGCACCTCCTCCGGGTCCGGTGCGAGATCGCGGCAGGGCGCGGGGAGGTCGAGCTTCTGGAGCGCCTGCTCAGCGAGGTCGGCGCCCTGCACGGCGAGCCCCAGGAGTACGCGCAGGAGTGGATGACCAACGTCCGCCTCGTCGTCGAGCTCCACCTGCTCAAGGGCGATCCGTTCGAGGCGCTCAAGGCCTCGGACGAGCTGCTCTCGCCGACGGGGAACGCCCACTCCAGCAAGGCCATGCTCGGCTGGCGGGCCATGGCGCAGAACCGGCTGGTCTGCGACGCGGCGGCCACGGCCGCCCCCGATGCCGCGCGGGCCGTCCGGGCCAGGGCGGACGCGCTGGTCGCGACCATGACCTCCGACGGCCCGGTCGCCGAGGCGTACCGGCTGATGTGCTCAGGCGACTTCGACGCGGCGGCCTCGGCCTGGGAGGTCCTCGGGCGGCCCTACCCCCGGGCCGTGTCCCTCACGCAGGCCGCCGCGACGGCGGCCAGGCTGGGCGACCGGGAGGGGGCGTCGGCGCGGCTGCGCGACGCCTACCCCATCGCCGACGCGCTCGGCGCCCGCCCGCTGATCACCGAGATCGAGACCCTGTGCCGGCGCGTCGGCGTCAGCCTCGCCACCGCCCCCGTGCCGTCCGGCGGGAACGGCCTGGCCAGTGCCGACCTGACGCCTCGGGAGCTGGAGGTGCTCCGGCTGGTGGCCCTCGGGCGGTCGAACCGGGACATCGCGTCGGAGCTGTTCATCTCCGCGAAGACGGTCAGCGTGCACGTCTCCAACATCCTGGGCAAACTCGGCGTCTCCACCCGAGGCGAAGCCTCCGCCGCCGCCCACCGCCTCTCCCTCCTCACCTGACCCCCCGCACCATCCAGCTCGCGGATTTTTACCTGGTGCGCGGTGCCCTGCGAGCACGGGGTTCCGGCCCGCCACGTCGCGACACGAGCGTCCTTTACCCGGTCTTGCCGGAAAGCTGGCTGGAGCGATCCGTTAAGGTTGGAGTGAAACACCGAAGGGGAGTAGTCCCAATCGCGTGATCGACATGCTGGCGAAAGCCCGGTCGCGCGGGCCTCGATTCCGAGGCGGACGAGACCTTCGGTCCGGCAGCAGTTGCACGATCACGCTGCCGGGCCGAGGTCGACGCACCCCGAACTCCCTCAGGTGCCCGCTTCCCGGCCCGGTCGCACGACAAGGAAGGGCGACCCCCCTGTGGAAGCGTTCTGGATCAGCCTCGCCGTCGTCTTCGTGGCCGAACTGGGTGACAAGAGCCAGCTCATGGCCATGACGTTCGCCACGAGATTCAGGCCATGGCCGGTGCTCGCGGGCATCACCGTCGCCACGGCGGTGGTCCACCTTTTCAGCGTCGGCCTCGGCGGGCTCATCGGCGACGCGCTCCCGACGACCGCCATCGCCATCGCGGCCGGCATCGCCTTCCTCGGTTTCGCCGTGTGGACGCTGCGGGGTGACGAGCTGAGCGACGACGAGTCCAGGAAGGCACAGCGCACCACGGGCAGCGCGCTGGTCGCGGTCACCGTGGCGTTCTTCCTCAGCGAACTGGGCGACAAGACCATGCTCGCCACGATCACGCTGGCGACGCAGCACGGCTGGTTCGGCACCTGGATCGGCTCCACCGTCGGCATGGTCGCCGCCGACGCGCTGGCCATCCTGGCCGGCCGACTGATCGGCAAGCACCTCCCCGAGAAGGTCATCCGCTACGGCGCCGCCGCCGCCTTCGCCATCTTCGGCCTCCTCCTCCTAGCCGAACCCCTCCTCTGACACCTTGCCGCTCCCTCACGGAGACCCTGCTCAACCCTCGATCGCGAGATCTCCGCTCGGCGCCGAACTGGCGGGAAATGGAACGGCGAATCCGGCGCCCTCTTCGGCGCCAACCCACCTGAAAAGGTCCTCGCCTTCGGCTCGGGCAGTTTCCAAAGGCCTACCGGCCCTACCGATCCCCCCACTACACCAAAGACCTACCAGCCCAACCAGCCCACGACACTCCAAGGCCCGACCGCCTAGCCCGCCCCACCGACCCCGTTCATGTCGCGCCTACCCCCTGCTTCACCATCAAAGGTCCTCGCCTTCGGCTCGGGCAGTGTTCTCCACGGCCTACCGGCCCTCTTGACCACCGAATCAATAGCGCTCTACCTGCCTGCCGGGAACAAAGGCTGGGTTCGGCAGACGTGCTCCGGTCGATCACCGTAGTTCGGCGCCGAATTGACCGTGCCACTTCCCACCGCATCGGCGCCGAACAAGAAACCCACGATGCCGAGTGGGGATCAGCCCGGCGCGAACGGGTCGGGGCGCAAGGGACGGTGGGGCAGGAGGGGTAGAGGAGCGGAAGCGGTGGAAGAGGTGGAGGGGGCGCGGAAGGGTGGGGAAGCGGACACCAGCCATGCCGGGAGGCCCTAAAAACTGCCCGAGCGAAGCGAGGACCTTTACCGACCGGGCCCGGCGACCTACAGCGTCCACGCCCCTCCCGACCTCTGGCCCGGCGCCCCTCCGCCTCAGCGGTTCGTTGGGGCGCCGAGGGAGTGGGGAGTGGTACGGCGATTGGTGTTAGAGGTGGAGGCCGATCATCACGGGTTCGTTGACCAGGGTGACGCCGAACTTGGTGTCGACGCCTTCCACGACCTCCCTGGCGAGGGCCAGCAGGTCGGCCGCCGTCGCCGGGGCGCCGTGCGGGCCAGCGTGCAAACCGCCGTGCGGGCCAGCGTGCGGACCCGCGTGCGGACCGGGCGGGTGGCCCTGGGTGTCGGTGTGAGCGTGGGGCTCGATGGCTGGGGCGGCCCTGGTCTGGGATTCGGGGTCGGTGGGAAAGCCGGTGAGGTCCAGGCCGCCCGGGTTGGTCAGCGCCAGTGTGTGCTTGGTGGAGATCCGCGCCGGGCCGCGCCGGTAGCCCTTGGGGAAGCCCGCATGTTCGATCAGCCAGGCCGCGGGCACCTTCACCGCGCCCCCCGGCACGGCCCAGCGGGGGAACCCCGGGGCCCGGCGCTCCAGCTCGGCCGCCTCCGGCGCGGTCAGGATCGGGTTGGTGAAGAACGAGCCGGCACTGCAGGTGTCCGGGTCGGCGGCGTCCAGGACCATGCCCTTGCCCCGGCGCAGGGCGAGCACGGCCGTACGGGCCTCGCGCAGGGTGACCCTGTCGCCGATCTCGACCCCGAGCCTGGCCGCCAGCTCCGCGTACCCAACCGGCCCCGATCTGACCGACCTCTCCAGGGCGTAGGTCACCGACACCACCACGTAGCGGGCGAGATCCGCCTTGAAGGCGCTGTGCCGGTAGGCGAAACCGCACTGCCCGGCGTCGAGGTCGAGCAGCTCGCGCGCCTGCCGGTCGTACACCCGCACGCCGACGACGGTCTGTGAGACATCCTGCCCGTACGCGCCGACATTCTGGATCGGGGTCGACCCCACCAGGCCCGGGATACCGGACAGGCACTCGATCCCGGACCAGCCCTCGGCCACGGCGCGGGCTACCAGGGCGTCCCAGTCCTCCCCCGCCTGCGCGGTCACCACGACCCGGTCGCCGTCGTCCCTGACGTCCACTCCTCGCGAGGTGACCCGGATCACCAGGCCGTCGAACCCCTCGTCGGAGACCATCAGGTTGCTGCCGCCTCCGAGGACGAGCACCGGCTCGCCCACGCGGTCGGCGTCCGCCACCAGCGCGACGAGCTCCTCGCCCGAATGGGCCTCGGCGAAGGCGCGGGCGGGCCCGCCCACTCTCAACGTGGTGTACGGCGCGAGCCGCACCCCTGCCACACGGTCAGCCATGCACCTTCCCCAGCGCGTACGGATCCGGCGGACGAACCCGAAGGATGAACCAGAAGAACGATCTAGATGGACGAACCCCGCGGGCGAGCCCGGCGGTGGCGAGCCCGGCGCGCGAACACCACGCGCCGGCCCTCAGCCTAGACCGACCCCCGGCCCTCCCGCAGAGACGGTCGAACGCCTGGACCGACCTCGGCCGTCCCGTCGGGACGGTCAAGGAGATCGGCCAACCTCGGTGGCCCGTCGATCGTCCGGGCCGGCCTCGGCCGTTCCGTCGGGACGGGTCAGTGATTGACGTTCGGGCGGCGCAGGTCGCGGGCTCGGTCGGCGGGCGAGCGGGATTCGCGCTCGTGGTGGTCGGCCTCGGCGTCCTTGTGATCCTCGTGTACCGGCACGTCCTTCTCTTCCGCCGACCCCGACTTCTCGGCCTTCGACACCGGCGTCTCGGCTTTCCCGGCCGATTCGTCGTTCTCCGCCGGAGGGACGGCGATCTCCTGGTCCAGCCGCGACGTCGCGAGGCTCGAATCCCAGAGCACCTGGGAGGCGATCACGTTCTCCGGCCCCGCCTCCGCGCGGGTGCCCTCGCCGACGTCCGGCCTGGTCTCCGCACGCTGATCAGCGGCTACGCGTTCCTGCTTCGACGGCTCGTTCATCCCGCCCCCGTACCCAGCTCACACGGAAGCATTCAGGCAGCGCCGGGACACGGGCTCGCGCGGGGACGGTCAGGCGAGGCGGACGGTCGCGCGAGCCTTGGACAGGACGCGGGAGTCGCCGGACCTGGCGGTGAGCGCGACGATCACGCGATTGTCGTCCAGTTTCTCCTCGACGACTCCGCTCACCGTGATCACCGCCCCGTCCTCGTTGTCCGGGACGACCACCATGGAGGAGAACCGGACGCCGAAGTCCAGGACCGCCCCCGGGTCGCCCGCCCAGTCGGTGACGAACCGGCCGGCCTCGGCCATGGTGAACATGCCGTGCGCGATCACGTCCGGCAGGCCGACGGCCTTGGCGAACCGCTCGTTCCAGTGGATCGGGTTGAAGTCCCCCGACGCCCCGGCGTACATGACCAGGTTGACGCGGTGGACGGCGTATTCGGCGGCGGGGATCGCGTGGCCGATCTCGACCTCGTCGTACTTCACGGTCGCGGTCATGGGTTACGCCGCCCCTCCGCGCTCGATGATGGTGTTGTAGGTCTTGCAGACCGGCTCGCCCTGGAGGGTCGTGACCTCGCTGGTGACCGTCAGCAGCTCGTTGCGGCCGACGCTGCGGATCTCGGTGATCGTCGAGGTGCACAGCAGCTCGTCACCGGCGTAGATCGGGCGCTCGTACTCGAAGCGCTGCTCGCCGTGCACCACCATCGCGAAGTCGAGGCCGAGTTCGGGGTCGGCGAGCGCCTCTCCGGCGCCGGAGAGGCTGAACACGATGGGGAACGTCGGCGGCGCGACGACGTCGGGGTGGCCCGCCGCCTTGGCGGCCTCGGGATCGCGGTAGATCGGATTGTGGTCGCCGATCGCGGCGGCGAACTCTCTGATCTTGACGCGGGCCACCTCGTAGGAGGTGGACGACGGGTACGTCCGTCCGACGAAATCACGGTTCAATGCCATCGTGCCGGTGCCCTTTCGGAAACGCGAAGCTGAGCCCTCTCGGAACGCGCAGCTGACGAGCCCGACGGTAACAGAACAACGTTCGGCAGTCGCCGACGAACGCGTCACGGCACGGATCGGCTTCCCTCGCACGGCAGGACGGCCGGGTTCGTCGCATGGCAAAGCGGATCATCCCGCGTGACATGACGAACCGGCTTCCCGCGTCGTGAAGATCTTCCCGCAGCGAACGTCGAATCATCGGACGTCGAAACGAGATCGGCCTTGCCGCGTGGAAGGGCGGATCAGCTTTCCGGGGGTAGAACGCCGATCGCGCGCCTGGCCCGAGAACGGCCAAGCGCGCCGCGCAGCGGGCCTTCCGGCAGGGGCAGGTCGGTGCCCGGCCGGGTGAGGAGCCGCCGGCAGTACTTCCCTAGCGCGTCTCGCGGTGCGCCTGGTGGCACTTGCAGTTGGGGCAGTACTTCTTCAGCTCAAGCCGGTCCGGGTCGTTGCGCCGGTTCTTCCGCGTGATGTAGTTGCGGTGCTTGCACTCCTGGCAGGCCAGCGTGATCTTCGGCCTAACGTCGGTGGCAGCCACGTGGGAGTGCCTTTCTACGTTTGGGACACATGGACAACCCGAACCGGCCACTCTTCACAGAGGGACCGGGCAGGGTAGTAGCGGAGGCCGGACTTGAACCGGCGACACAGCGATTATGAGCCGCTTGCTCTGCCTGACTGAGCTACTCCGCTTCAGGGCCGGTGAACTCGACCGGCCTCTAGAGGATACCTGACCTGTACGACGATCGCGTACGCGGTTTCGCGTGCCCGATCTGGGCTGGGTGCTCCCAGTATGCCTGATCGCTGGGCCCCCGCAATTCCCCATTTCAGGCGACTGGTCTGCACGCGCCGATACCCACAAGCGAAAAGCCCCACCCGACAATCCGGGAGAGGGCATTTACGCTGTCGAGCCCCTTTACGGAATCGAACCGTAGACCTTCTCCTTACCATGGAGACGCTCTGCCGACTGAGCTAAAGGGGCCGGTCTCGCTCGCGTTCGCGTCACCGCGCCGCGCTGCGGACAGGTGTAACCATACACGGACCCCGCGACCGATGCGAATCAGAACGCCCATCCGGGAACCCTTATGGGGACCCCACTGTGGGTGCCCCCAGGCCTGTCCGCGAGCGGCCTGGCAGGAGCCGCCGCCGGACGTGCGAAGACGCCCGGCGCGGACCCGTCGTCAGCGATCAGCGGAGCGCTTCCTGCCGCCCGCGCGGGGAACGGCTGCCGAACGGCACCGTGATCACCTCGCACAGCTCGGCGAGGTTCACGAACTGACGGAGTTCGTCGATGCTGAAGCAGTCGACCACGAGTTCGCCGTGCCGTCGGAGGCGGAGCACCTGGCGATCACCACGCGTCGCGGGTGTGATCTCGTAGCCGTCAGGCCCGACCCAGCGCGTCTCCATAGCGGGACAGATTATGCCCAATCCCCATAGGTGTCAGGAAGTGACACGCATCGCTATGACACCAAACGTCCCGCCAGCGGCACCAGGCCCACTGACCTGCGACGTGATCCCCCGTGACCTCGGTTCCACCGTATCGGGCGGCCCCACCCGCACGCGCCCGTTCGCCAGAAAGACCGTAAGTAAATGGTCATATCAGGGGCTTGTCGTATTGTTCAACGAAATCTACCTTGAAGGGAGATCATACGACGAAGCCCACCCCTTCGGCACGAGCGGTTCTAGGAGGCACCGATGTCATTACGCCCCACCTTGATCTTCGTCGCCGTCGCGACGGCGCTGGTCACGGCCATCGTCACCCTGTTCGGCCTGTTCGGCGGCTGGGAGAGCACCAACGGCGGGGAGGTGGCGGTCGTCCGCGACGGCGGCCCGCTCGACGACAACCTCGTCCGCCAGGTGATCGACCCCGCGTCGGGCGTCACGTGGACGGGCTGGTGGTCGGAGGTGCACAAGTACCCGGCCCAGCAGCGGTTCTACACCATCACCGCCGACCCCAAGCGCAGCACGCTGCTCGGCGTCGACGTCGTGACCGTCCCGAGCGGCGACGGCGTCAACATGGGCATCGAGGGGACGCTGTACTTCACGCTCAACCTCGACCACGACACCCTGAAGCTGTTCGACGACAAGTTCGGCACCCGCCGCTTCCGCGGCCAGGACAACGAGATGCGCTACCCCTACGACGGTGAGGAGGGCTGGTCCAGCTTCTTCGGCCAGGCCATCCGGCCGGTCGTGGACAACGCCCTGCGCAGCCAGATCGGGGTGTTCCGCTGCGCCGAGCTCGTCTCCTCCTGCGCCTTCGTGGAGAACGGCGCGGCCCAGAAGCCGGTGCGGCTGGCGCCGCAGGACAACAACGCCAACCTCATCAAGGTCCAGAACGCCGTCAACAGCACGCTGGAGCGCGACCTCCGGCAGATGCTGGGCGCGAACTTCCTGATCGACCTGCGCTTCAACCTGGTCAAGGTCTCGCTGCCGGCCCAGGTCCAGGCCTCGGTCGACCGGGCGCAGGCGGCCTTCGCCGGAGTGGCCGAGGCCCAGGCGGCCGTCGCCCAGGCCCGCGCGCAGGCCGACGCGAACAAGGCACGGCAGGACGGGTACGACCGGTGCAAGACCTGCGCCGAGATCGAGAAGCTCAAGGCGCTCCCCCAGGGCATCACGGTCTACGCGCCGGGCAACAGCGGCGGCGTCGCCCTCCCCACCAAATGACCCACCGCTCTCCCCACCAAATGACCGACCGTCCACACCGCCGGCAGGTACGCGGTGTGGACGGACGGGCCGTGCGAGGTGTCAGTCCAGTTTGTCGGCCAGGGCGTTGAAGCGGGCGAGCATCTGGCCGAGCTGCCGCACGTCCTTCTCGGGCCAGGTGCCGAGCAGCGCGTAGAAGCGCTTCTGCCGGGCCGAGCGCGCCCGGTCGAGCCGCTCGCGCCCTTCGGTGGTGAGCCCGAGCAGGTGGGCGCGGCCGTCCAGCGGGTCAGGCTCGCGCCCGATCAGGCCCAGCTCCGCGAGCACCTTGAGCTGGCGGCTGATCGTGGCCTTGCCGACGCCGAAGTAGGCCGCCAGGTCGCTCGGCCGGGCGGGCGCCGCGTCCCCGATGCGGACCAGGAGCCCGTACGCGCCCGGCTCCAGCTCGGGATGCACCTGGCGTCCCATCTCGGCGGACAGGGCGCGGGAGCGCCGGAAGAGGACGCCGAGCTGATGCTCGACCGCGCAGTACGCCTCGTACTCCTCGATGGGGACCGACGCGTCGACGGGCGCCACCGTCTGGGTGTCAGACATCATTCCGCCTCCTCCTCCCCTCAGTGTCGGGCACGCCCGGCCCCCACGTGACCCGTAACCGGCGGCATTCCGGTCATTCGGGGTATCCGAGCCACAGGTCGTAGGCGTCGTCGCCCTCGCGGGTGAGGTCGAGCGCGCTGGCCACCGGCGGGTACCCCGTGGCGACGACCGTGTACCGGCCGCCGGCGAGGTCGGTGAAACCGTACTCGCCGTCCTGCCCGGTGGTCGCCGAGCCGACGACGTTGCCCGACCCGTCGAGGATCGTGACGCGCGCGTCGGCGAGCGGGCCGCCGTCCTTGAGGCGCACCGTGCCCCGCACCCGGACGGTCGGCAGCAGCTCGACGTCCAGCCTGGTCTGTCCGGTGCCGACCTCGACCGGCAGCGCGGCCGGACGGTGCCCCGCGGCGCTCACCGCCAGGGTGTGGCTGCCCGCCGCCACCCCGGCGAAGCCGTACGCGCCGTCGGGGCCGGTCACGCCGGTGGTCACCACCTCGCCGCGCGCGTCGGTCACGATGACCGTCGCCTGGACGACCGGCTTGCCCTCCGGGTCGCGGACGGTGCCGGCCAGCCTGCCCGACCCGTTCAGCACCAGGTCGAAGTCCAGCGGCGCCTCACCGACGGCCAGCGTCGCCACCTGCGGGTCGTGTTCGAGCGCGGAGGCGATCAGGACGTAGGTGCCGACGCCGGGCACCCACAGGCCGTACTCCCCGCTGTCCCGCGTGACCGCGCGGCCGATCTGGGCGCCGCGCACATCGATCAGGGTCAGGGTCGCGTTGACCACCGGGGTCCCGCCGACGCCCCGCACGAACCCCCGGACGCCGCCGCCCTCCAGGGGCTCCATGAAGCCCGCCTGGGCGGGGACGAACGCCTCCGTCGTGACCGGGACGTCCGATTCCGCCGCCGCGACCGAGGCGCCGACCGGCACGGGCTCCTGCGTGCCGTACGCGGAGTCGGCCGGCACGGTGACCCGCTCCGGGACCTCACGCTGGGCGTGACGGCCGGGGCCCGAGCCGTTGTTCCCGTCCTCCGGGGTGCCCGCGTTGCGCATCTCCTCGGCGCTGGCGGTGCGCAGCGGGATCTCCTTGATGAACAGGATGGCGACCAGGGCCAGCAGCGCGCACGGCGCCGCGTACAGGAACACGTCGCCGACGCCGTGCCCGTAGGCGCCCTGGACCACCAGCCGCACGGGGAGGGGCAGGTCGGCGAGGTGGGGAACAGAACCGCTGGTCAGGGTGGTGTGCAGGCCCAGCCTGGCGAGGCCCTCGTCGAGGTACTGGATGACCCGGTGGCCGAGCACGGCTCCGAGCGCGCCCACGCCGACCGCGCCGCCGAGGGTGCGGAAGAACGCGACGACCGAGCTGGCCGCGCCGAGCTCCTCCGGCCTGACCTGGTTCTGGACGGACAGGACGAGGTTCTGCATGGTCATGCCGACGCCCATGCCGACGAGGAACATGTAGATCGCCATCAGCCAGTAAGGGGTGTCGAACCGCAGGGAGCCCATGAGCCCCAGGCCGGCGGTCAGGGACACGCCGCCGATGACGAGGAAGATCTTCCAGCGGCCGGTGCGGGTGATGATCTGCCCGACGATGGTCGACGACAGCGCGAGGCCGAGAATCATCGGCAGGGTCATGACCCCCGCCATCGTCGGCGTCTCACCCCGCGCGAGCTGGAAGTACTGGCTCAGGAACGTGGTCGCGCCGAACAGGGCGACGCCCACCAGCAGGCTGGCCACCACGGCGAGGCTGATCGCGCTGTTGCGGAACAGGCGGAGCGGGACGATGGGCTCGCGGGCCCTGGACTCCGCGAGAAGGAACAGCAGCGCCAGTACGAGCGAGCCGCCGACCATCGCGCCGGTCTGCCACGACATCCAGTCGTACTTGTTGCCCGCGAACGACACCCACACGAGCAGCAGGGACACCGCCGCGGTGATCAGCGTCGCGCCGGCCCAGTCGATCCTGACCTCGCGCTTGTACACCGGAATGTGCAGCGTCTTCTGCAGCACGATCAGGGCGATGAGGGCGAACGGCACGCCGACGTAGAAGCACCACCGCCAGCCGAGCCAGGACGTGTCCACGATCACGCCGCCGATGAGCGGGCCGCCGATGGTGGCGAGGGCGAAGACCGCGCCGAGGTAGCCCGAGTACCTGCCCCGCTCGCGCGGCGAGATGATCGCCGCCATGATCACCTGGGCCAGCGCGGTGAGACCGCCGGCGCCGAGGCCCTGGATCACGCGGGCGCCGATGAGCATCCCGGGATTCTGCGAGACGCCGGCGATGGCCGAGCCGACGACGAAGATCACCAGCCCGAGCTGCACCAGGATCTTCTTGCTCACCAGGTCGGCGAGCTTTCCCCAGATGGGGGTGGAGACCGTGGTCGCGAGCAGCGTCGCGGTGATCACCCACGTGTACGTGGTCTCGTCCGCGTGCAGGTCGGCGATGATCGTGGGCAGGGCGTTCGACACGACGGTGGACGACAGGATCGCCACGAACATGCCGAGTAGCAGTCCCGACAGCGCTTCCAAGATTTCCCGGTGCGACATCGGCGCGGCCGCCTCAGGCGCCGCCTCCCGCACCCCGGCCGGTACTGCGGTTGTCATCGAATTCCTCTCACTACCTGGGCGGCGCCGGCGGCCGTGGTGACCTCCGGTGCCTGGACCGCGGAGACCGCGGGAGTCGGGGGCGGTGGGGGGGCCGTCCTTGGCATGCGGGAGTGGTGCGCGGCGGCACGGTCCCGGTGGGCGTCGAAGCTGTCGCGCAGCCTGGCGAGGAGGCCGGCGAGGTTGATGATCTCCTCGTCGGTCCAGTCGTCGAGCGTGCTGGCCAGGAGATCGCGGACTCGTGCGAGCGACTTCTCCGTGACCTGCCGGCCGTCGGAGGTGAGCCGGACGTACCAGGACCGCCCGTCACGGGGGTTGGGGACGCGCTCGACCCAGCCGCGTTCCTCCAGGTCGGCCACGTGCCTGCTGATCACGGACTGGTCGACGTCGAACAGGTCGGCCAGCTCGCCCATGCGCAGCTCACCGCACCTGTGCAGCGCCACCAGCAGGGCCAGGCCGGTACGGGGGCCGACGAACGGCAGGTCCCGCTTCACGGCCTTGATCACGGTGCCCATGTCGCTCAACCGCACCAGCAGCTCGCCGCAGCTCTCCTTCGACGCCATGACCGCCTCCATCTGGTTGCCTAAGGCAAATATATATTATTGCCCGAGGCAACCGAAAGTGGGGTATGTCCAACGATGTCCCATCGCCGTCCACCCCAGATCCAGCCCCGCTCCAGCCACCCCTTGACCGCCTCGCGCGGGGAGCCCGCCATCGGCCCAGGACCTCGAAGCCACTCCTGGCCTGTCCGCCCCTCACGACCTGCGGTGGGTGCCGGATCTGCCAATCAGACTGGGATAGTTAGGAAACTTTACACCTTTCATCATGAGGCGGATGAAGGATATTTACTAAGGAAATCGGTCTTATCCCCTTAAAGGAGCCCACCCGCTCTGCCGACACCGCGGCGCACGGCCAACCACGATCCGGCCACCGAACGGACACCCGCCGCGGTCTCGCGACCGTTCCCCGGGCACACCCCCCTCGGAGGATCACGTGGCATCACCCGCCCAATCGCCCCGCCCTGCCCTCACCACCCGCGCCAAGGCACTCGCCGTTCTGGCGCTGACCGCCATGACGGTCACGCTCGGCGCCCCCGCCGCCGTGGCCGCCCCCACCCCCGTCAACCCCGTCACCCATCCCGAGATGGACTGGATGGGATCGCAGGTCGCCAAGCACGAACCACCGCGGAACGGTGACGTGGTCATCCGGCCGTTCGCCGCGCAGACCCCCGGCCTGGACGTCAGCGGCTGGCAGGGCAACGTCAACTGGTCCAGCGTCGCCGCCAACGGCGCCAGGTTCGCCTACGTCAAGGCGACGGAGTCCACCAGCTACGTCAACCCGTACTTCAGCCAGCAGTACACCGGCGCCTACAACGTCGGCATCGTGCACGGCGCGTACCACTTCGCCACCCCGAACACCTCGTCAGGCGCGGCCCAGGCCGACTACTTCATCGCGCACGGCGGCGGCTGGTCCAAGGACGGCAGGACGCTTCCCGGGCTGCTCGACATGGAGTGGAACCCGTACGGCGCGACCTGCTACGGGCTCTCGGCGGCCGGCATGGTCAACTGGATCCTCTCCTTCAGCAACCAGTACCACGCGAGGACCACCCGCTGGCCGGTCATCTACACCGCGACGAGCTGGTGGAGCCAGTGCACCGGCAACTCCGGCGACTTCTCCTCCACCAACCCGCTGATGCTCGCCAACTACAACGGCTCGCCCGGCCCGATGCCGTACAACTGGGGCTACCAGACCATCTGGCAGTTCGCCGACCACGGAACCTTCCCCGGCGACCAGGACCTCTTCAACGGCGACTTCTCCCGCGTCCAGGCCCTCGCCAACGGCTGACACCCCGCGCCCCTGAGAATCCGCACCGAGAACCCATCGAATGCTGTTTTTCGCGCGGGCTCCCCGATTTACGCTGCACTCGCCATTCACCGCCTCCCGGAGGACCGGCCCCCGCCCGTCCCAGAGCGTCTGGGCCGGTCCTCCGGGAGACCCACGACATCGAAACGCGAGGAGAACGGCGATGCGTCTTCGGCTGGCACGCTCGTTGACGGCCCTGACCCTGGGAGCGGCCACCCTGCTCCCCGTTGTTGGAACGCTCCCGGCCGAGGCGGCCGCCTGCCGCCAGTCGACCTACATTCCCGGGCTGTCGCCGATCACCCTCGTCAGCAGGGACGGCCGGCACACGCTCCAGGTGAAGAAGCGCACCCAGAACCGGCAGCCCGTGGCGGACATCTGGTACGACGGCGCCTACCGTGGCCGCCACGTCATCCCGGTCCGCATCTGGAACGGCAAGGGCACCACGGTCACCGCCGTCATCCACCAGTACTGGGGCACCGAGATCTCGTTCGGCCAGGTCCGCCAGGTACTCAAGCGAACCGCCAAACTCCGCGTCTGCGGCACCTACTGGCGCGGCAACCTCCCCTGACCCCTCGGATACTCCCCCCGGCGTACACCGGGAGCCGCCCGCCGCACGATGCGCGGGCGCCGGGCATTCGGCAGCGTGAGAGGCGACCGGTTCGCTCCCTCCTCAGGGCCGAAAAAGGACGACCAGCCTGGGGTGGGCGATCACCGCCCCACCCCAGGAGTGCCCATGACCACCGCAGCGGCCGACCGTACGAACGAGACGGCACTCCGCCGGGGCCTCGCCGCGCTGGCGTCGTCCTGGACGGACGCCCGCGGGGTCGAGCGCGCCTGCTACGTCGTGGGAGCGGCCCTGCTCGTGGCCGGAGTGTTCCACCTTGGGGTGTTCGCGGTGAGCGGCGGGCCCTGGGAGGGGCCGGTGTCGTGGCGCAAGCCGGCCACGTTCGGCCTGTCGTTCGGCCTGACCCTGATCACGATCACCTGGGTGACCTCCTACCTGCGCGTCGGCCCGCGCACCCGGACGATCCTGCTCGCGGTCTTCGCCGCCGACTGCGTCGTCGAGGTCGGCGGCACCACGCTCCAGGCATGGCGGCATGTCCCGTCACACTTCAACACCGAGACCACGGTGAACAGGTCGGTTTCGCTGATGCTCGCGGTGGGCGGCGCCGTCCTGGTGACCGTGCTGGTCACCTTCGCCGCGCACGCCCTGCGTACCGACCCCGACCAGCCGCCGAGCATGCGGCTGGCGATCCGCGCCGGTTTCGTCACCCTGCTCATCGGCCTGGCCTCCGGCGCGGCCATGATCGCCCGCGGGGTGACCCTGGTCAACACCGGCCACCAGCGACTGGCCTACCAGCTCGGCGGCTTCCTCAAGCCTGTCCACGGGATCAGCCTGCACGGCATCCTGGTCCTCCCGGCCCTGGCCTGGCTGCTGACCCGCACATCCTGGACCGAACACCGCCGCACCCGAATCGTGGCCCTCGCCGCAACCTGCTACGGCATCGCCATCGCGGGGGCCCTGCTCCTCTCCCTGACGACCTGACCGCTGTGACTCGCCACGGCCATCCCCCGCCTTCCGGCATCCACCAGCGGAGGGTTCAGGCCCCCTGGTCGATCCGGAAGACGGGAAAGCCCGGAGCGATCGCCCGCACCTGCTCGTCGGACGCGTTCGCGTCGAGCCCCTCGAAGAACCTGCCGACCTCCCAGCCCCAGCGCTTCAGGTACGCCCGCAGGATGGCCGGCTTCTCGTCGTCGGACAGCTCGGTGGCGGTGAACGGTTCGGCGCGACGGCCGACGCGCAGTTCGCCGTTACCGGATACGCGCACGTTGCGCACCCACTGGGTGATGCCGCGAGGCGCGACCAGGTACCGGGTGCCGTCCAGGGTCAGCACGTTCACCGGCGTGGTCCGCCAATCGCCGCTGGACCGGCCGCGGACGTACAGGATCCGAGAACCCCAGACACTGACCCCGAGCCGGGTGAGGCCCGCGACCGTGCGGTTGAACAGGTGGTCCATACGGCTCGGTTCGATGTAGCGGGTCATGGCAGGCTCCTCGGCAGATTCCTTACGAGAGCACTGCTCTCGCTCAAGAACAAGCATGCCCCGACAACCCGTCACAGTCAAGAGCAGTGCTCTCTAATCTGCGTACTGCTCTCGACTTGCCTGCCCCTCGCAGGTCCTACTGGCCGAACGAGCCGACCAGAGCCTCCACGCGGTCGCGCTTGGCGTACAGGTCCCAGAAGCTCTCGGCGAACACGTCAGGGTGGATCACCTCCGGCTCGAACCCGAGCGGCTCGGTGGACGCCATGATCGCCCGGTGCGGCACGCTGCCCTCGATCAGCGCGCCGACGTTGACGGCGCCGACGTAGACCCCCTGGCCGGCGGCCACACGGTTGAGGTTGGAGTAGTAGTTGCGCAGCGCCGCCTGCGCCATGCCGATGTTGCCGAGAAACGGCGCCGGGTGGACGCCGGACTGTCCCGCGGTGAACAAGATCGCGCCGTCGCCGCGCTCGACCATGCCCGGCAGCACGGCCCGGACCAGGGCCACACCCGAGAGCAGGAAGCGGTCGAGAATGAACTGCAGATTCTCGGGGTCGACGTCCAGCACGGGCCTGATGCCCTCGCCCATGTCGCCGCCCCCCGGGCTGAACTCGGCCACGTCGATCTGGCCGTATTCCGCGGTGATGGCCGCGACGGCACCCGCGAGCTGCTCGCGGTCGTAGACGTCGGCGACGAAACCGGCCGCCTCGATGCCGTCCTCGGCGAGCCTGGCGACGAGATGGCCGAGATTCTCGGTGGTACGGGCGACGAGTGCGACGCGGAAGCTTTCACTGCCGAATCGGCGGGCGAGGGACAGGCCCAGGACGGGGCCGGCACCGAAGATCGCGAGGGTTCTGGGCATGCGAGAGGTCAGCTCCTCGATCGGATTTCCGTAAGTTGACTGTACCGTCAACTTCTTGGAGCGTAGCCATAAGTTGGGAATGCGGTCAACTTAGGTAGGATCGCTCTCATGCCGACTCGCGCGAAGCCACTGAGGAAGGACGCGCAGCGCAACCGTGACCTGCTGATCAAGGCCGCCCAGGAGCTGTACGCCGCGCGCGGGCTGGACGTCTCCCTGGACGAGATCGCCCGTACGGCCGGGGTGAGCAGCGGCACGCTGTACAACCACTTCCCCGACCGCGCCGACCTGATCGGAGCCGTCTTCGCCGACCGCGCCGGGACCGTGGTGCGATTCGCCGAGCAGGCCCTGGCCATGGACGATCCGTGGGAGTGCCTGGTCCACTTCCTGGAACGGATCTGCGAACTGCAGGCCGCCGACCGCGGCTACAACGACCTCGTCTGCCGCCGCGTCCCCCAGGCACCCCCGACCGAGGGCCACGTGCGCGGGTACGAGCTGATGAAGCAGATCATCGAGCGGGCGCGCGACTCCGGAGCACTGCGAAGCGACGTCACCCTCGAGGACATGGCCTTCGTGACCTGGGGAACCGCCCGCACGGTCGAGGCCACCGCCCACGTCAGGCCGCAGGCATGGCGCCGCCAGCTCGCCCTCATGCTCGACGGCCTACGCGCCTCAGCGGCCCACCCCCTACCCGAACCGCCGATGCGACCCGACGAACTGGCGGACATCATGCGCGAGTGCTCCTGACCCGCGGCCTCCGGCCGCCCTGAATTACGCGGGGATATCGCGACGGGCATTCAGTACCGGCACGGGTGATCCCTCACCATCCGCTAGGCAACCACCTCCGCGACTTCTAGGCTCCGGTCATGCCTGACATCAGCTACTTCGACGCATGGCGGATGTGGTCGGAGGGCAGGTCGACGCTGGGCAACGACCTGCTGGGCATGCCCATGATCTGGTTGGGTCGCCTCGGCAAGATCACAGCCTTCGCGAGCGGGGCGACCATCGTGCTCGACATCGTCGGCCCCACGCGGTTGCGGGCGGCCCAGGTCCAAATAGACCGCCCCACGGAGACGAACCTCGTCGTCCACTTCGTCACCCTGATCGCCGCGGGGATCATCGGCATGTCCGCAGCGATCTACGTCGCGTTACGTAACTACCCGCTGTGGCACCTCACCGGCTCGAAGCTCGAAACACCCGCCAACATCACCCTGGTGATCGTCGCCGCCATCGCCGGCACCGGCGCCGGCTGCGCGATCTGGTTCGCCCTGACCGCCCTGGTCCACTGGACGGCCGACGGCTTCAGACACCCCACTGCCGCCCCCCTACGCCTGGTCGCCGCGACCCTCCTCCTCATCGGCTTCCACTTCGACCTCCTCGCCTCCTGACCCCCCACCCGACCGCCTGCTGCTCATATTCCGGAAGCTAAGGGCACCTGAGCCAGGCGACCAGGGGATACGATCCACCGCTCGGCATCTTCATCCACCGATAACCGGCCTCCACCCTGGACCACTTGTTCTCATTGCCCTTGTTCTTCTCGTCCCAAAGACACGAGGGACGGCCTCCAACATGCTCGCCACCGCCACTGTCGGTCCACCACACATTGGCCGGAAGTAACGCCGTCACTCCATCATCCGGCTGGAACGAGCCCGACCCTCGCATGGTGAGCTGAGCATGCCCTTCAGCGACGATCAGCGGGACGTCGCCGCGCGGCAGGAGGCTCGTCACCACCCCACCCACCACCGCCGAGACAAGAATGATCAACGCCATGAACATCTTGCTGACGGTTACCTGACCCGCCTTGATGGGGGCCAGGCTTCTGAGAAGAGACATAGGCGAACTGTACGGCGCATATCGAGTGGGGCGATTGACCTGGGCTTCGCTCGACTCCGGCGAAAAGCTGTCACTCGTAGTGGGTACGGGAGCAATTTTAACGAGGGAGAACACGATGAGCAGAGTAGCGAAAGGTCCGAGAAAGCGAAAAGCAAAACCACCCAAGCCCGAGATTCACATGAAGTCCCGGAAAGCCGCCTACGCATAATTCTTCGAACCGGAGCGGCGGTGTGGCCTCGATCATGATGGGGGATGAACGTCCTGGTCAGGGCTTTGTGGCGACCGGGTTACTGCGGACGAGGGGGCGGCTGTCCGATGGCGAAGGTGCTTTTCGTGATGAGCGGGGCGGCGTACTGGACGCTCAAGGACGGCACCCGGCACGCGACGGGATTCTGGGCCGAGGAGTTCGCGGCCCCGTACAAGGCGCTCACCGAGGCCGGTCACCAGGTCGTGGTCGCGACCCCCGGCGGGGTGGTCCCGACCGTGGACATGATGAGCCTGCGGCCCGAGATGGCCGGCAGCGCCCAGGCCGCTATCGATCTCGAGGAGGTCATCCGCTCCGCGGAGGTGATGCGGCGGCCGATCCGGTTGGCGCACGCCCGTCTGGAGGACTACGACGCCGTCTACTTCCCCGGCGGCCACGGCCCCATGGAGGATCTGTGCCTCGACGCGGATGCCGGCCGGTTGCTGACCGCGGCGCTCGCCTCCGGCAAGCCCCTCGCCATCGTCTGCCACGCCCCGGCCGCCATGCTCGCGACCAGGATCAACGGTGTCTCGCCGTTCGCCGGCTACCGGGTCACCGCGTTCACCAACGATGAGGAGAACGCGGTGGGGCTCGGCCCGAAGGCCCGCTGGTTGCTGGAGGACGAGCTCATCGACCTGGGCGTCGACTTCACCAAGGGCGAGATG
This sequence comes from Sphaerisporangium corydalis, assembly GCF_025506355.1. Lineage (GTDB taxonomy): Bacteria > Actinomycetota > Actinomycetes > Streptosporangiales > Streptosporangiaceae > Sphaerisporangium > Sphaerisporangium corydalis. Next base: position 28,286 of record NZ_JANZYP010000010.1, on the reverse strand, counting down.
TGGCAGCCCTACACGGTCGTCGACCGCAACCTGTTCACCGGACAGAACCCCGCCTCGGCAGCCGTCCTGGCCGAACAACTGCTCAAGGTCATCTAAGCCGCTGCTCAAGGTCATCTGAGCCGCGCTCCGACGCGTCCCCTTTCGTCCGCTCAGCGAGCTCACCGCCTCGGCGAGATCAGCCGCATCCCCCTGGGCCGGCCGCACGACGTGGTCACCTCGGCCCGCCCCCAGCCCTGGGCGGCGACGCCACGCGCTTCATGCCGATGAGTTTCGGGCGGCAATGGCGTCTGAACCCCAGGCGACAGGCCACAGCCGCCGCTGCCACGCGAGCGCCGCGGCCCGTTCCCCAGTGAGCACGACCCCCAGACGACCCGAGACCACGGAGTTCTGATCATGCGGAAACTGATAGCGACAGTGTTCAACTACTCCCTCGACGGCCTTCTCGCCGACGAGGACACCGATTTCTGGAAGTTCTGCTTCGACCTGCCCGAGAACCGTGAGCCCGACGACCCGGCGCACCTCGACTTTCTCCGGAGCGCGTACGCGCACGTCATGGGCCGTACCTCCTACGAGTCCATCGGCGCGTCCATGACGACGGCCACCGACCACCCGTTCTCCGGCATCCTGAACGCCGGTCGCAAGGTCGTCTTCTCCCGGACCCTGACGACCGCCGACTGGGCCCACACCACCATCGCCGCCGGCGACACGACAGAGGAGGTCGACAAGCTCAGGCAGGGCGGTGACGGCCACATCATCGTCTGGGGCGGCGTCAGCCTCTGGCGGTCGCTCATGCGGCTCGACCTGATCGACGAGCTCCACGTGAGCATGTTCCCCTACGTCGCGGGCGAGGGCACCCGGCTGTTCGACGGCGTTCCCAGGTCCTACCAGCTCGACCTGGTCTCCAGCGCCCCCTCCAGCAGCGGGATCGTGGAGCTGCGGTACCGCCGACATCGCTGACCCCATCGGCCCGCGTGGTCCCAGGCTGGTGGGACCTGTGCGGGTGCGGTGCTGGGCGAGGTCATGGACCGTCCGATTCGTTGTGCGCCCCTTGCGTACTCAGCGGTCGCGTACTCAGCGGTCGCGCGCTCTGCAGTGCGGCGTCGAGGCGCTCGAGCGGGCCTGGGCCGTCGTGCGGCATCGGCGGGGCGCCGAGGTGACGGACGCGGAGCTCGTCCATGAGTTCCTCGACGAACGCCGGACCCTCAGCGCGCATGATCTCCTGCCGGCTCCGGAGCTCGTCGCTGCCGGGGCGCCAGTCGAGGCCCCAGTCGCCGAGGGCGTAGATGATCGGAAGGGTTCGGATGCCGGCTTCGGTGAGGCTGTACCGAGCGCGCTGCCCCCGCGCCGCGGTGCCACGGGTGAGGAGCCCCGCCTCGACGAGCCGTACGAGGCGGTCGGCGAGGATGTTCGATGCGATGCCCTCCATCGACCCGGTGAGCAGCGCCCGGAAGTACCGGCGGTCGCCGAAGATGACGTCGCGAAGCACGAGCAACGTCCAGCGATCTCCGAGCACTTCGACGGCGGCGTTGATCGGACACCCGGACCGTGGTTGCACGATTCCTCCTTGACAGGTATTTCGCCCTCCCTATAGTAGTTGCAAATCGCAACCACTAGTGAAAGAGGAGATGATGGGCCGCTTCGTCTATTTCATGAACGTGTCCCTCGACCTGCGGATCGAGCAGGTTCCTGGGGACAACGGTGCCGGCGAGTGGCTGCGCCTCACCGAGGAACTGCATCGCGAGTTCAACGCGCGGACGCGGGAGCTCGCGCTGATGGTCCACGGCCGGGTCATCTACGAGACGATGGAGGAGTACTGGCCACGGGCGCCCGAGGACGCGTCGCTGCCGGATTTCATGCGTGAGTACGGCGAGCTCTGGATCGCCAAGCCCAAGATCCTCGTCTCCCGCACACGCCTCAGCGCCGATCACAACACCCGGATCATCGGCGGAGACGACGCGATCGAGCAACTCGCCGCCCTGCGGGCCGGGACCGACGGCACCATCAGTGTGGGCGGCGCGACGCTCGCGACGCAGCTGCTCCGGGCGGGCCTCCTTGACGAACTGCTGCTCTGCACCCACCCGGCGATCCTCGGCTTCGGCAGGCCGCTGTTCGACGACTACGACATGCCGATCGAGCTCGACCTGCTCGACCAGCGATCGTTCGAACAGGGCGTCACGCTGCATCACTACTCCGTCCGGGACGTGAAGGAGGCCAACCCGTGCTGAAGCAGGTAACGGACGGTGTGCTGGTCCACCAGAGCGAGTTCTGCGCGAGCAACGCCGTCGTCGTGCAGGGCCAGGACGGCGTGCTGCTCGTCGACGCCGGGGTACACGGGGACGAACTGGCCTGCCTCGCACGCGACCTGTCCGATTCGGGGCAGACCGTCGTGGTGGCCTTCTCCACCCATCCGCACTGGGATCACCTGCTCTGGCACCCCGGGCTCGGCGAAGCGCCCCGCTACGGCACGGCCCGCTGCGCGGACACCGTCAGGGCCCGGCTGTCGAACGGGATCGACGCCCGCCGGTTCGGCATCCCCGACGACGTACCGCTGGACCTGCTCGGCCTCATCACCGGCCTGCCCTCGGCCACGGCGCGAATTCCGTGGGACGGCCCCGAGGTCCGGATCATCGAGCACGAGGCGCATGCCCCGGGCCACGCGGCGCTGTTGATCGAGGAGCGCGGCGTCCTCATCGCAGGCGACATGCTGTCCGACGTCCTGATCCCGATGCTCGACCTGAACGGCACCACCGACCCGATCGAGGACTACCTCGCCGCGCTGCGGCTGCTCGACGGCGTGGCAGGCGATGTCGATGTCGTCGTCCCCGGCCACGGGTCCGTCGGCGGAGCCGATCAGGTACGCGCACGGATCGAGCGGGACCGAGCGTACGTGCTCGCTTTGCGCGACGGCCACGATCCCAGCGACCTGCGGGTCGGCCCGTCCGCCAAGCCCGGCTGGGAGTGGGTGGCGAGCGTGCACGAACGGCAGTTCCAGCGCCTCACCCAAGGAAGCGAGCGCGACGGGACGCCCTAGTGCACTGTCCACAACGGTGCCGGTGCAGGTCAAGCCGCCGCTCGGGCCATCCATGGTTTCGGGGGTTGCATCCTGTACCGGAGTACAGGCTTACCGTCTGAAAGGGACGACGCTCGCGGGAAAGACGGGCGGCGGCCTCGGCACCTGGAGGGCCCATGGATTGGACGCCGGCCGAATGCACGCTTCCGACCGAGGACCGTCCGTTGCGGGTGGCGGAGTTCGACGACCTGTTCGCCTCGGCGTCGCGCGCCCTGGAACGCGTAGGACCGACACACCTTCGGCTGACTCTGGAAGCCGGACGACAGATAGAGGAGACCGCCCGCGAACTGATGGCACGTGAGACGAACTGCTGCTCCTTCTTCGACTTCACCCTTACTCCTGCCGGTGAAATCCTGACCCTGGACATCCACGTTCCCGCGACTCACGTCACGGTGCTCGACGGGCTCGCGTCCCGGGCGGGCGGCGCGGCTCCCCAGGCAGTGGCTGGCGGCGCGGCTCCTCGGGTGGCGTCATGAGCGGGAATTGGCTGCGTACGGGAGAGGTCGCGGAAGCGGCGGGGGTCAATGCCCAGACGCTGCGCTACTACCATCGGCGGGGCCTGCTGGAGGAGCCGCAGCGCACCAACGGCGGCCATCGGCTGTACCCGCCGAATACCGTGACCGTCCTCCGCGTGATCAAGGTCGCGCAGCGGCTGGGATTCACCCTGGACGAGGTGACCGGCCTGGTCGAGACGACGGCACACCGTCACGGCAAACCGGACGGCGGCCTGCGGGCGCGATCGTCGGGCAAGCTGGCAGAGGTGGAGCGAAAGATCTCCGACCTCCAGACGATCCGGGAAACACTGATCCAGGCGGTGAACGCCGGGTGCGACGACCTGGTGGCGTGCGCGGGCAGCTCCTGTTGCCCGCTGCCGTTCTCCGAACCAACGGACACGGGCAGAGATGGCGACTTCGTCGGCAGATCGGGGCAGGATGACGACCTCGTTGGCGAATCGGGCCAGGATGACGACCTCGTTGGCGGATCGAGGCGGGATGACGAATTCGTTGGCGGATCGGGCCGGGATGGCGACCTCGTTGGCGGACAGGGGCCGGGTGTGATGCCCGAAAACCGACAACGACCGGCCCGGCCATGACTGTCGCGCGTTCCCTCCTGCTCTTCCTGGTGGCCGCCCTCGCCGAGATCGGCGGGACCTGGCTGGTGTGGCAGGGAGTGAGGGAACACCGTGGCCTCTTGTGGGTCGGCGCCGGAATCGTGGCCCTAGGCGCGTACGGGTTTGTCGCCACTTTCCAACCGGACCCCAACTTCGGCCGCATCCTTGCCGCCTACGGAGGCGTGTTCATCGCAGGCTCGCTGGCCTGGGGCATGGCGGTGGACAAATTCCACCCCGACCGTTGGGACATCACCGGAGCAGCCATCTGCCTGATCGGCGTACTAATCATCATGTACGCCCCACGCGGCTAACCCCAGCCCACCGGAACGTCCGACACCCTGGCACCCGACTGCTACAACTCACGGTGAGCGTACGGCCTCAACGCGACGAGTCGAATAGGGAGCCGACTCCGGCCCAGTTCACCTAACGACTCGCGCCACGGCCGCGTAACTCACGGCCGTTTCTCTGTGACCCAACGACGGCCTACCGGCTCTCAAGGTCGCTGCGCTTGACTGCATGCCCCTGGAAAGCAAAAGAGCCCCTTACGGGGCTCTGAGCTGGGGGAAATCCCGGTGGCAGGTGCAAGGTTCGAACTTGCGTAGGCTGAGCCGACGATTTACAGAGTGCTGTCCACCGAACCACAAACAGGCCTCTGAACTGGTAAAACTCTCAGTCTTTGACTTACCGAACATGTATCGCGACGCGAATACGACGCATGTCTACGTTGGCCTCCAGGCCAGCCGCCGAGGAGCGGCCGACAGGGGGTCCTCCTACAGCGCAATGCCCGCTGATTGGCTGGTGAAGCGTGGGCGTGCTGGTGTGCTTCTGTCTCGCTTGGCTACTTGGGCGCAGGCCAGATGGGCAAAGAGCCCACAGCCAGCCATGTGGATCACCTATCGTATCCTCATGGTTACACGTACTAATGATTCAAAGATCGATCCAGCGGCGTTGATTGCAATTCCAATCAGCATTAGCCTTGCGACTCTATCCGAAGATGGAGGCTGGGATACTTCCACCACGATAATCGGCACTCTGCTATTATTAACCATCGGGGGATTCCTTAGATTTGAAAGACCGACACACTGGCTGACTGCCCTGCTTAGAGCCGCTGCAACAGGTGCTGTGATCGGCGCGAGCGCTCTTTTAATTGCCGCATTTCCGGTACAGCAACAGCTCGGCTGGGAGCTCTGCCCGGACGTACGCGATGCAACACGCATGGCTGATTGCCTGGCATCAAAGGCTACCCAGCTACTGTATCCATGGTGGATTGGCAGCGGGCTCAGCTTTACTTTGGGCTACATGATAATTTGGTATAGGAAGTCAAGAAAGCCCGTACTCGTCAACAACTCAACAGAGCAACATTTATTGGAGATCAACGAAAAGCAGCCGAAGCGCCTTCGTCCAAGAACCGCTAAGCCAACAAGCGCCCTAGCGCACGCCACAGAGCTTATTGGATGGCGACACATAATATGCCTGGCGTTAATATTTCTAATAACGAAAAGACGCAAGCGATAGGGCGGCCACGCAAGCTATCTACGGGAGAAATCCACACTCCCGTTACTACGATTGGTTCACATGTTCGAGTCGCACCGCCGCGTCACGAGATCGGCCAGAACTTGCGCTTAGCATTGGCGCGCTCCTCGATCAGGCTCATTCGTAAGTATCATTCCGCAGTCGCGTAGTGCTCGGCCCCTGCCGTCTCCCGTCCTGGCCATTTCCAAGCTAGGGCGTTGCGTTACCTCGAGGAAGATAGCGAATTAGTACGATGTCGCTGATTGTCGCGTCTCGGCTACATACATACGGTGCGCGAGATCCTGCGGGAGCTTCCACGCGCCGGCAGCCGCTGGACCAACAACGGCCAGCCGCGAGAGCGCCGGGCGCTCAAGCACCGCGCGGACGGTGAGACGCGCCCAGTACCGATTCACCTTGACCTGGTGGCGCGACTCGCTCCCACCTGAAGGAGTTCGGCACCGGCCCTGATGGGCGAGTGTTCATCGGCCCGCGAGGCGGTGAGATGACTAATCGCGCGTACCTCAAGGTCTTTCACGAGTCTCGAAAGCAGGCGTTCACCCCAGAGGAAGCCGCATCGTCGCTCATGAATGCGCCCTACGCCCTGCGTCACCCGGCGATGTCCACGTGGCTCAACGCCGGGCGCCCCCGCGCCTCAGATCGCCGAGTGGGCCGGGCACCGCGTGGACGTGCTCTTGCGGGTCTACACCAAGTGCATCCATGGGCAACAGGGGGAGGCCATGCGCCGGATCCTGGACGCCACGGCCCCGTGAATCCTTGGGCACGCATTGGGCACAGCCAGCCGTAGAGACCCGATCCCAGCCGGACACAACGAGAACGGCCCTTGACCGCATTTACGCTGGTCAAGGGCCGTTTCTGCTTGGTGTGGCAGGTGCAAGGTTCGAACTTGCGTAGGCTGAGCCGACGGTTTTACAGACCAAGCCCAAAAACACTTTGACCTGCAAGCTTGTGTGTTCTCGTCGGCCGATGGGAACACATCGGGAAACACTCACGTCTCAGCGCCCCTCTATGAGCGTGAAGCTCGCGGCCACACGTTACCTCTGAGATAACGCCGCGCGACCGCCACAGCGCCTTCTAGCGCGTCGGATCGCCCTACGAATCGCTGTCTCCGGAGGCGGCAGGCTATCGACTCGGGTACCAGGATTCCTGACGGAACTGACGGAACCGACGTAATCCACGGTTGCGCGACGTTCGTCGAGATCAGACCCACGCTCGGATAGCGTCTGAGGCTATCTGACAAAATCCGACAAAATAGCTAGAATACCTGACAGAATCCGATCCAGCCCTCGGCGGCAAAGCCGGGCATGGTCGAGCAATCCATTGTGTCAGGCATGCGGCTAATTCTGTCAAATTCTGTCAGGGTAGGGTCCGACGATACGCGTCGCCCACTGAGGTGCGCGAACACGCCCCGGCACGGACTCTGTCGGCTCTGTCAGTTCCGTCAGCAGATTATAGTTCCACAGCTCCCACTCACGCGCTTACGCTGCGCGATCGTCAGCCCATTCACCGAGCATCATGCTAGTCAGCACTACCGTAGCGCCAAAGCAGCATGACACACCCGATCAGCACAAGATGGGATCACCTATCTAGTACCACGTCCCGCGCCTGGCAGCCAGCGCTCGATTGCCCTGGCCACCAGCGGAGAACTTACCAGGTTCGTCACAGACCACACGGATGTCGGTGTCGCCTGGCATCATCCTCCCCATGAATCTCTCCATCCAAGTCCCGACGACTCTCTACCGCCTATACGGAATCGGTGATCAACTCATCTACATCGGCATCACGGAGAACCTCGGCAGACGCCTAAAACGGCATGCCCTCACTCAACGGTGGTGGCACAGGGTCGTTCGAATCGAGGTTGAGCTTTACAATAATCGAGACCAAGCAGATGCCGCAGAAAGCGTCGCCATCTACTCCGAGAACCCTTTAATGAATGACCGAAAAAGGAATCCACAACACAAGCGAGTTCGCCGAGATTGGGTAAGCGAAGAGGCATGGATGCATCGGAATAGCTTAGGGCGCTACATCGATATCACGGGTCGCGTTTTCTATATGCGACACGAAAAGATACCCGACCAGCCTAATTCTTACCTAGTCCTTCATGGACCTCGGCCTGATGGGACAGCGATCCTTTAAGGCCAGATTCGAGAAAGGCACACGAACCCCACTAGTGACAGACAGGGCTAGAAATACTGGAAATATGCGGATGGGGGACTCTGAAGAAGCTTTCACAGTCCCCCATCTTCCATCTTCATACTAGACTATTCGCAAAACCGGGCGAATATTATTCATTCCCAACAATTGTCGGACTCGAACAGGCTCCCATGCCAACTCTGATGCGAGCTGAGGGACAGTCAGTCCGGCATGCTGTTCAGCCAGCTCATATGCACGCCGAAGCATGGTCGGTTGCTCCCCTGGGTAGCCATCAGTGGATTCCGGACTGAATCCAGATTGTCCCTGGAGACCTCGCAAACGCTGGTACGCTCGGCTAGTGGTCGCGTCAGATACCAGGCCAAACTCTCGATATCTGTATATCAGCGAATGGATAGAGACGCCCCACGTACGCTGAATAGCAATAAGCTGCGAAAAATCGATTCGGCGAGGAAGTATGGGCAGAACGCTTGCCCGTGGCGTTAAGAACTCAGCAGCAAAGGTGTCGGCTTCTCGTTCTTGCTGAATCTCACCTGTAGCGACAGCGTGCAGAACCAGATGGCCAAGCTCGTGAGCGGCGCTGAATCTGTGTCGATATACGTCATTCGACCGATTAGGGGTCAGTACGGCAAGAGGGCGCGGCAGACTAGCACTAGAGAAGGCATCTACCTTAGAAGCGGACTCGTCAGCGTCAGGTGTAACAACCACGATTCCGTGCGATTCCATTCGGCGCACCATATGGGTTACCGGCCCTCTTCCCAACTGCCAATAGCTTCGCAATGCTTTAGCAGCCTCTATCGGGTTCTGAGGCAACTCTGAACCCGGATGGACCTCCCCTCCAGCGAAGCCAGGAAGATCTACGGGTGGTAGCTGGACTCTCTTTTCGAGAGCGTACGTCAACTCCCAAACCTGCTCCGCAAATCCGAGCGCTTTATTCCGTTGCATTCCCGAAGTGGACCTCAAGCTTCGGAAGTGGGCCATCGATGGATCCAGCTTCCCGTGTGGCCTCCCGGCTATGAAAAAATTAATGGGTACCCGCAATGCTTCGGCAAGGCGCGGAATCACCTCAGGACGCGGGCGAATGCTACCTGTTTCGTATTGACTAACCGCTGCGGCTGAAACGCCGATACGTTCAGCCACTTCTTTCTTGGTAAGGCCGATAAGATGTCTGGCCTGAGTTACTCGACTGGGGTCGAAACCTTCCCAGACGACTTTGGGAGTAACCCGACCCTGATCAATTCCAGGTAGCGACGGCTGGTTATCCTTCATTGTTCTCAATAACGTCAGAGTGTGACGCTTCCTGTTCCGTTACGGGCGGGACGTTGAACTTGCGCTCAGCGTCAGACCTAACAGTCATCTTTGCCTCGGGCATGTCGCCAGCATCAAAGCTATGAGCCGAGTACGGGGGCACACCAGTCGCTCTAGTCTGATTCTGCGAAAGCAGCGACTCTGGCTTATGGACCCATTGCAGAAGGCTCCCCTTGCCTGCCAGCGCTGCCTGGCCCCACCATGCCGCGCGAAGCCCCGAAAGGTTCATCACATACGGGACGAGGACAAGCTGAGTACTTTCCGGCAAGCTTGCCAACGTGGCACGTAGTTCTACCTTATTATCCGCGCCCGTTTCGAATAAAGAAGGTGTCTCCCATCGACGCTCAGGCGCGAAGGCGAACAGCTCTCTAACTATCTTAGATACTTTCTTTGGCCACTTATCACTTGGCTCCACCCTTTCCTTCGTGTCAGCTCGGTAAGGGAAGAGCAGCACGTCATGCACGAGGACTAGTTTGTAGAAGACTGCAAGATGCTCAACTACCCGCGTGCCGGGGATGTCGAGTTCCATGATGTTGTCCAGTAGACGTTCGAATTGATTGGTCATACGGGCACCGCTCGCCGCGAACTGATGCTTCGAACGCCCAACAGCGTGAGCGCTGAGCATCGCGTCTTCTGTTTCGGCGAGGCTCGTAGCTGCGGCTTCGCGGATCCTGTCGGCATCAGTGCCGAAGAGCGTGACGGCCCATCGGGGGGAGCTGGTCTCCATGGTTGGGTCTCCTTAGCTACTAGATACTTCTGCGTGATCCACGATCATAGCGCAGCAACTTCAGTTGATCTTGACTTTCTTGCATGTAGACTATCGACATACTCCCGACCGGGCGTCTTGCCAGGTCAAAGCCACATCGCGAGATCCTTGAGGACGGTCGTGCGGCACGTCCGTGTGGATGCACTGGCTTGCTCCCGCAACAGCGAAGAGGCCCGCAGGTTGTCGCGGGCCTCTTGAGGGTGAATGGCTCAGCCTCTCAGGTGGCGGAAGTTCGGCTTCGGGTGCATTAGGAAGTCGTGGTGGGAGATGTTCCAGGCGTAGGCGCCGGCCATTAGGAACTCCACTACATCCCCCGGCTTCAGACTTACCGGGACGCGTCGCGCCATGGTGTCCTTCGGTGTACAGAGCTGACCGACGATCGTGATCGGCTCCCCCGGCTCTTCAATGACCATGGGCTGACTGTGCCCCTTGGTCGCTGGCGTCCGAATGTGGTGCGTACCGCCTGCCACCACAGCAAAAAGCTCGCCATGCACGCGCTTGACGTCGATGACCCGCGTGACGTACCGGCCACAGTAGACCGACAAGGACCGGCCCGGCTCGATGCGGAAAGTCTCGCCCGGACGCCGTAGAGCGGCTAGCCCTTCGCCGTAGGTCTTCCAGTCGAAGCGAGCGTCAGGATCGGCGTAGGACACGGCCATGCCGCCCCCGAGGTTGATCTCGGTGGCACCGAGTCCCCGAGCGTAATCGAGAATCGCGGACACCAGCTCAAGCATGGCCGGCGCTTCCAGGCCGCTGGCGAGGTGGGCGTGGATGCCGCGCAGTCGTACCGCGTCCTGGCCGGCCAGCAGCTTGATGCACTCGGAGATGCCCGCCGGATCCATACCGAACGGCGTGGCGCCGCCGCCCATGGCCAGGGATGCCCCGCTGATCGGGATGTCGAGGTTGACCCGGAGTAGCACGTCCGCGGAGCGACCGGCCGCGAAGAGTCGGCGGATCTCGCTGGGGCTTTCAATGTGCAACCTGGTCACGTCGGCGAAGAGTTCAGCATCTGTTTTGCCGGGACCGCCCAGCGCGATCGGCGTCTCAGGGAAGAACGTGCGCACGTGGGCAAGCTCTCCCCCTGATGCCACCTCGAAGCCATCGACGTACGGCGCGATCACCTGCAACAGCTTCGGATCGGGATTGGCCTTAACTGCGTAGTAGACCTCGATGTCGCCGAGGGCGGCCCGCACGGTCGCCATGTGGGCGTCAAGTTCGGCGAGGTCGTACACGTACGCGGGTAGCTGATCCGGGTCGGTCAATCCCAGGGCTCGCGCGTGCGTCGGCAGTGTGGCTGTCATCGCATGGTCTCCGATCGGGTCGTGTCTGGCCGCACGTCAGGCGAGGGGGAAGCTGTTCTCTATCACCAGGTAGTGAGCCGGCGTGACGGTCGTGGTCACTTCCACGGCTCGCTGATCCGCCGTCTTGCCCACGTGGAAGATGTCGAGAACGGTCCGCTCCGGGCTGATCTCCAGCGCTTCGGCCTCGGCGTCCGTAGGGGGCCGGACGATGATGCGCTCGGTTGCTTCCGTCTGCGGGTAGCCGAGTTCGGCCAGCGCCGACTTGACGCCACCGACGATGACCGGCCCCGCCTCCTCCAGTACCGTCCCCTCGGCGATGGACAGCGGGAACCACGACGCGTTCAGACGCACCGGAATGCTGGACGCGAGTAGGCGCCGGCGACGAACGAGGGCGTTCTCCTCGCCCGGCGGCAGCCCGAGGGCGTCGGCGACATCGTCCGGCGGTACGGCTCTTTCCGTTGTGATCTCGTGCTGCGGTTCCAGCCCGATTGCCCGCACCTCCGCGTCGAAGGCGCCGCGCGCCTGACCACCCTCGCGCGCTTCTCTGGAGTAGCGCGCCGGCGAGTGCAGCATCGGCGGAATGTAGGTGACCAAGGTTCCCCTCCCTTGCCGAGGGCGGATCATGCCCTCTGCGGCTAGTACCTGCATCGCCCTGTTGACCAGGCTTCGCGATGCGCCGTACTTCTCGGCAAGCACGGGCTCAGCGGGAAAGACCGTGGCAGGCGGATAGACGCCGTTCACGATCTCCTGCCGGATCTGCGAAGCGATCTGACGGAAGCCCAACTTTCCCGGCTGACTCATTTATCCCTCTTTCATGCCGTTAGTCCGGTTCCTGCGCTACCAGTCTAAATTCCTAAACACCAAACGTTTGATGTTCATTGACAACGCCTCAGGGACAGGTCCATCATCGGGGCTATCGACAAACGTTTGATGTTTCAAAAGGGCAGCATACCTGCCCGTCAAGCCGGAGTCGAACAGTCAACTGAAGAGCCGAGGTGCGGCGGGCCGCCCAACAGGACCCGCACCTCAGCACTCCCGCTACAGGAGGGCCGCATCAATGATCCAGACGCCGAAGCCCCGCCGGCTCGTTCCCATCCTGCTCATGGTCTGTGCGCTGTTCTTCATCATCCGCCAGCCCGCACAGGCCGCTGTGACGGCCACCAACGCGTTCCACGGGCTGACGGTCGTCGCCGACGCGCTGATGACCTTCGCTTCCAACCTCGGCTGATTCAGCCAGGCAAGCGGAGAAGCGGCCCCCATCCGCCAAGACACGGACCGCTTCTCGCTCCTCACAACCCGTACGAGTCAATAAGGAGTACCTCCATCATGACGGAAGCCGTCCCGATCAGCACGGGCAAATTAGCCAGGGCTCAGCGCGCTTCTCGCCGACACACGGTCGGCGTGGAGCTGGTGACCGCTGAGCTTCACCGGCGGACATCCATCAGCGGCAGCCCGGTATGGGCGGCCGTCGAGCGGTACGAGGGCCGCCTGGTCAAGGTGTGCGGTACCGCCGAGGACGCCGCCGACCTGGTCACGCTGGCCCGTGCCGCGGCCTGGACCTACGGCGCCGCCTTCACCCCTGTTCATCCCTCGGCGCTGGCCATTGCCGGTGCGCCGGGCGTGCTCGCCGAGAACGCCGAGTGCGTGTATGACCCCGAGCTGCACGTCGGCCCCAAGGGCGGCGAGTCCGCCGAGGATCAGGCCGCACGGGAGGCCGTGGCGCGGGAGGTCTGCGCACCCTGCCCGGCCCGCCTGGTCTGCGGAATCTACGCCCTGAAGGTCCGCCCCGATTCGGGTGTGTGGGCTGGTATGACGCCCGCGGAGATCGACGCCGAGGCCGAGGCCGCTTGGCGGGAGGCCGCGTGATGACCCCGTTCAAGCCTCGCAGGGACAAGGCCGTACCCGCTCACCGCAAGTCGTGGAAGTCCTACGTCGAGGGTTACCCCGTCTACGTCGCCACTTCGTGGTGCAACGTCGGCGGCCTCGGCCAGTGGGTGTGCGGCTACTGCCAGAAGACCACCGCCGACCCCCTGTCGCCGAACCAGGACGAGACGCTCGCCGACTGCCGCGAGTGCGGTCGCACCAACCGGATCTCGCTGTGAGCGGGCGCCCGATGAACGACACCAGCACCCGGACGCTGTCCGCGCCCATGCCCGGTCCTGTCGTCCTGGACCTGACCATGCCGCACGGGCAGATCACCGTGACCGTCACCGATACCGACCGCGCCGAGGTCACCCTGACCGCCCCCGCTGATGGCCCTGACGCCACCGCCATGACCGCCGCCACGCTCACCGCCGAGACCCGCGTGCTCACGGTCAACGTCCCCACCACAAGCCAGCCCAGCGTGACCGTCGTCACCGGCAACGGCGGTCGCACGATCGTCACCGGAAACGTCGCCTCCGGGATCTTCGTCTCCGGCGGGACCATGCACATCTCCGGGAACCTCATCAACGGGCAGCCCGTGCCCGGCATGCAGGGTGTGCGCGCCGAGGTCCGGCTGCCGCACGGTTCGGCCCTGCGCGTCCGTACCAGGTCCGCGCCGGTGACCGCGCGCGGTGAGCTGGAGTGGGTGGATCACACCTCGGGCTCCGGTGACCTGGACATGGACGGATGCCGCAAGCTGACCGCCCACACCACCTCTGGCGACATCCGCGCCGACTACCCCGACCACGCCAACGTGCAAACCGTCTCGGGGGACATCCGGCTCGGGCGCACCGAGACCGTCACCGCCGTCACCACCTCTGGAGACATCCGGATCGAGGACTTCGGCGGGTCGGGGCGGCTGGGCACCGTCTCGGGCGACATCACCGTCCACGCCACCGACGCCGGCAATCTGACCGCCTCAGCGATCTCCGGTGACATCGCCATCAACGCCCCCGCTGAGCTGGCCGCCTCCGGCGCCCTGACGGTGGACGCCCGCTCCATCTCCGGCGACGTGCGCACCCCCCGCCGACAGCCGGCCACTACCCGCCTCCGCCGCCCGCGCCGGTACTGAAGGAGAGTCGCCATGACCCGCACCTACACACACCCCGACGTGTTCGACAAGGGCGTCCGGGAGGGGTGGGCCGACCCGATCGCCGACCCCGCCCTGATCGACTGGGCCATCCGGCAGGCCGAGGCCGCGATCCCGTTCCGTGTGGTCGACGGCCGCCCGGTCAACCCCCACGCGCCGACCGGCATCCGCTACGGCCGCAACGAGCTGGGGCACTGGGGCGAGCAACTGGCCGCCGACGCCGTGGTGACCGCCACCGACCAGGACGGGCGGCGGTGGCTGGCCATGGTCGAACGACGGGACGGACACGGCTGGGCGCTGCCCGGCGGGTACGTCGAGGCCGGCGAGAGCGCCGCCTACGCCGCAATCCGTGAGCTGGCCGAGGAAACCGGGCTGACCCTGCCCGGGGTCACCTGGCAGGTGCTCCCGGCGCGGTATGTGCCCGATCCTCGCGCCAGCGATGAGGCGTGGATGGTGACCGTACCCGCCCGAGTCCACCTGGGGACCAACCGCAGGGAGGCGTTCCCCGCCCTGGCAGGGGCCGACGACGCCAAGCGGGCCGCGTGGGTGCGCGCCGACACCGTCACGATCCTGGCCGACTACCTCCACGCGACGTACCGCGGGGTCATCTTCGCCGCCCACCAGGCCATGCTCACCGAATTCCTCACGGCCGCCGCCGTGGCGCCCGGTAGGGGAGGCGACCCGCGATGACCGCACCGGCCACGCCCGCAACCGGCACGATGCCCCGCGCCGGCGCCGCCAAGCCCTGCCCACGCTGCCACGCCCCCCTGGACGGCGGACCGGTGCTGTTCCACTGCGCCCCGTGCCGGCGCGCCGTCTACGCCGCCGACCTGGACAGCGAATTCCACGCCACCCTCGGGAAGGCTGCCTGATGAGTCGCATCCGCGCCGCGTTCTGGGACCCGACCGGTTCCCGGTACGGCATCCCGACCTGGCCGTGGCGGATGGCCCCGCCGCACCTGGCCACCCTGCGGCAGCTCACCGCCGCCGGTCTGCGCCCCGGCGGGCAGGGGGTGCAAGCACAGGTGTTGTGGCGCTCGCGCCGGCACGGCGCCCCCGGCGTCCGCGCCGCCTACCTGTACGACGTGCGGTTCGCCCTGCCCAAGCGCACCGCCACCCCCGCCCAGCTTCGCGCGCTGGACAAGGCCAACACCGCCCGCCGCACCTGCCCCGACTGCGGCACCGACGCCGGTTACGTGCTGCCGCGCCACCTCGGCACCTGCCTGGACTGCGCCGAGGCCACGGAGGTGGCCGCATGACGCCCCGCAAGCTCGACACCAGCAAGCGCCCCGGCATCACCGTCCACGGGGAGAAGCTCCCCACCTTTCAGAAGTCCGACGAACGCTTCCTTGAGGTCACCCGCAAGCACGGCATGACCCGCTCGACGCACTCCATCCACGACCGCCGCCCCGCGGGAGGTGAACGGCCATGACCGGCGCGAACGCTGCCACCTTGACCCGCGCCGAAGCTCAGGCGGAACTCGAAGGGTTGCAGCGCACCAGCCGCAACGTCGGGCGCCCGGTATGGGGCATCGCGGTCGGGGTCATGGTCTACGGCGCGGGCAACGTGTTCGGGTTGCTCACCGCGCACGCCGTCCACCCCGCTATCGCCTGGATGCTGTCGCCGATGGTGGACATGGGGTTGGTCGTCGCCCTGGTGGGTGGCCGCGCCCTGGACCGCTACGGCGTGCGTGACGGATGGCTGACCGCACTGCGCTGGACCGCCGGCCTGATGACGTGGTTGCTTAACGTCGCCACCCCCGCCATGAACCCCGCCGGAGTCGACGGGATCGGCGTGCTGATCCACTCCTGCGGACCGGTGCTGCTGATCGTGGTGGCCGAGGCCGCCGCCTCGATACAGCGCAACATCGCCGTGACCATCACCGCCCTGCGCCAGGCGATACAGACCGCCGACCGCCCGACCACCCTTATCCCGCCGCCCGCACCTCTGCCGGTCCAGCCGCGCCCGGCCCCAGCGCGCAAGCCAGCCCGCACGGCCAAGCCCGTTAAGACGCCCGCCGACCGGCCTCGCCGTACGGCTGTCTCCCCCGCGGACGTGGACGAGTTCATGCCGCTGGGATGGCGCATCGTGGCCGACCACGACGCACGCGGCATCACCTTGACCCGCGACCGGCTCCGCGACGCGGTCCGCCAGACCGGCCAGTCCATCTCGACCGACCGCGCCGGACGACTGCTCGCCCGGTTGCGGACCGAACCCCCGACCGACCCCGCCCCGACCGCACCGACCGCCGCGGACCGACCGCACGGTCCGACCGCCGACCCCACCCCCGCCGACCGCACCGACCAGACGCGGTCCGACCGCACCCCGCCCCCGACCGTCCCCGTACGGGACGCGGCCCCCAATCCGCCAAGAACAGTGGCCGCGCCCCGCAACCCCGCCCGCATGAACGAGCACGAGGTGACCCCATCATGACCCAGCCCAACGACCCCGGCGAGCGTCCCGCACGCGACTGGGACCTGTTCCCCGACGAACCCCACGACCAGATGCCCGATGACGGGCCCGTCGCTGAGGTGGTCTCGATCGAGACCGCCCGCGCCGGACGCCACCCCTACCCGCCCGCCGAGGACGCCCCCACCCCCACCGACCCCGAGACCCCGACCGGCGCGAGGGTTCTGGGCGACGCGGTCCAGGTCGACCAGCCCGGCGGGGAGCGCCGCGACTGGTGGGCCGAACTGGAGGGCAAGGCCAGCACCCGCCGCCGGATCGTCCCGCTGTGGCTGCGCTCGCGCACCGAGGCCGTGCACACCCTGAGCTGGATGGGCCGGCACTACGCCCACGTCACCGGCTACCAGCTCACCCACACCCCCCTGTACGCCGGACGCCTGGCCTACCGCTCCCCCCGCGGCCTGGTCCGCCTGGTGGGTGGCATGGTGCGCTGGACGTTCGACCTGGAGGGCGAACCGGTGCGGGTGGCCGCGGTCCAGAAGGCCGACCCGGAGATCTACCTCAAGCTGTCGCGTCAGCGTGACTCGCGGGTCCGGCTGCGGGTCCCGATCGCGCTGGCCGTGCTGATCACCCTGCTGATCGTGGCGCTGATCGTGACCGCCGCCCCGACCGCCGCCCAGTGGGGGACGCTGGCCGTGGCGCTGGCCGCCCTCGGCGTCCTGGGCAAGCCCGCCGACCGCCCGCTGATCGAGCGCGCCGTACTGGCCTCCACGGTGGAGAAGCTGACCAGCGACATCGTCATCCGCGCGTTGACCGCGCTCAGCATCCCCGGCATCACCCAGGCCATGTCCAAGAACCCCAAGGACGCCATCCGGTTCGTCGCCCCGATCACCCGCGACGGCCCCGGCTGGCGCGCCGACCTGGACCTGCCCTACGGCGTGACCGTGGGAGACGTCCTGGACAAACGAGACCGGCTGTCCGGTGCGCTGCGCCGGCCCCTCGGCGCCATCTGGCCTGAGGGCGACTCCTCCATCCATGAGGGGCGGCTGATCCTGTGGGTCGGCGACAAGGACCTGTCCAAGACCATCGTCACCTCGCCCCTGCTCAAGGCCACCATCCACGACGTGTTCAAGGGCATCCCGCTGGGCAACGACCCCCGAGGCCGTGCCGTCAAGGTGCCGCTCATCCAGCACAACGTGCTGATCGGTTCCCTCCCCGGACAGGGCAAAACCGCCACCGTGCGCGAACTGGGCGCCGGCATCGTGCTCGACCCCACCACCGAGGGATGGTTCCACGAGCTGAAGGGCACCGGCGACCTGGACCCCTACGAGAAGGTGTGCCACCGGTACGTCTCCGGCATCCACGACGAGGCCATCGCCTACGCCGCCGACTCGCTGACCCTGCTGCGCAAAGAGGTCATGCGCCGCGCCGCCACGCTCAAGACCCTGCCGCCCGACCTCTGCCCCGACAAGCGCGTCACCCGGCAGATCGCCGACAAACGCTCTCTGGGACTTCACCCACTGGTCTGCATCATCGATGAATGCCAGAACCTGTTCGCGCACGCCACCTACGGCGCCAAGGCCGGTGAGGACGCCGAATTCATCATCAAACTAGGGCGCGCCCTGGGCGTGGTGCTGATCCTGGCCACCCAGCGCCCCGACAAGGACAGCCTCCCCACCGGCATCAGCGCCAACGTGTCCATCCGGTACTGCCTGCGCGTCGCCGGCCAGATCGAGAACGACATGATCCTCGGCACCTCCGCGTACAAGAACGGGATCCGCGCCACGGTGTTCGTGCCCGAGGCCGACGCCGGCACCGGTTACCTGGTCGGCGCCACCCCGATGCCCAAAGTGGTCAAGTCCGCCTACCTGGACACCCCCCAAACCCAGCTCATCGCCGACCGCGCCCACGCCCTGCGCAAGGCCGCGGGCACCCTGACCGGGCACGCCCTCGGCGAGGGCCCCACCGTGACGGCGCCGACCCACGACCTTCTCGCCGACATCCTGTCGGTGGTCGGCCCAGCCGAGGTCAAGGTGTGGAACGAGATCGTCGTGGCACGGCTCGCCGAACTGCGGCCCGAGGTCTACGGGCCGTGGATGGAGCTGGAGGCCGACGCCCGCGCCGCCCAGCTCACCACCGCCCTCAAACCGCACGGCATCAAGACCGGGCAGGTCTGGGGCACCCCCGAAACCGGCGGCAAGGGCGCCAACCGGCGCGGCATCACCCGCGACGACATCACCACCGCAATCACCCAGCGTGACGGAAAGCAGGGGTCCGGGACCGGATCCTGACCCGCGAAATGGTGCTAGGTCTAGCGCCCGCCTCCGCTAGACCTAGCACCCCCGCTAGCACCCCATCCGCTGATCTACCAGCGCCCTAACGCCTAGCGGCCCACCTGCGCAAACCACGGAAACCGGCCAGGAGCCCACCATGACCGCGCTCATCGTCCTGCTAGTCCTCTGCCTCCCCGTCGTCACACTCGGTTACACCTGTTTCTGCTACGCCTCCCCCTGGGGAACCTGCAACCGATGCCGCCCCGCCGGCAGAAACCGCACCTGCCGCGCCTGCGAGGGAACCGGCATGCGCCCCCGCATCGGCTGGCAGCTCTACGTCTACGCCCGCCGCCTGCACCACAACGGCACCCGCTGACCCCTCCCCGGAAGGACCCCCGGCATGCGCACGATCCACGCCATCTACGTCGTCACCCCCGGAAGCATCTGGGCCGACCAGCGCGCCCTCGGCCGAACCGTCCTGGTCACCGCGACCGACACCCAGCACGCCACCTGCCTCACCCTGACCAACTCCGACGACGTTCAGCGCGTCGTGGACTACCCCGCGTACGGCAACCCGCGGGACATGCGTGGCACCACCTGCCGCATCCGCCTGGACCGATTCCGCCCCACCAGCAACGGTTTCGCCTTCGTGACCGCGAACGGCGCCCACCTGACCGCACTGCTCACCACCACGCCCTGACAACCCCGTGAAATGCCGCGCCGGCGTCCCGCACGACCCGCCCCGATGGAAGGACGACCCGCCCATGTCCGGCGAGACCACCATCACCATCGCCCTGTTCGCCCTGCCCCCGGCCGTCGCGCTCGCCGTCGTCGGCTACCGCCACGCGCTGACCCGCAGCCCTGAGGTTCGCTGCCGCCCCTGCCGTGGCACCGGCTACCGCCTGAGCCGAGTGTTCGCCCACTCCGACGCCCGGTGCCCCACCTGCGCCGGCAACGGCCGCCGCCCCCGCACCGGTACCCGCCTGCTCAACGTCCGCTGACCTGATCACCCAACGGAAGGGACCCGCTCATGTCCGGCGAGACCACCATCACCATCATCGGCAACCTGACCACCGACCCCGAACTGCGCTTCACCGGCAGCGGCCTGGCCGTGGCCGGCTTCACCGTCGCCTCGACCTCGCGCACCTTCAACCGCGCAGCCGGTGCGTGGGACGACGGCAACACCCTGTTCATGCGCTGCTCTGCCTGGCGCGAGATGGCCGACCACGTCGCCGAGTCCCTCAACCGCGGCGCGCGGGTCATCGTCACCGGCCGCCTGTCCCAGCGCTCGTATGAGACCCGCGAGGGCGACAAGCGCACCGTCGTGGAACTGACCGTTGACGAGATCGGCCCTTCCCTGCGCTTCGCCACCGCCAAGCCCGTCAAGGCCACCCGCAACGGCGACGCCAGTTCGCCGGCCACACCGCAGAGCGACCCGTGGGCCTCCAACACCCCCGCCCCGGCCGCGGCGGGCGCGCCCGGTAGCTCCTGGAACGGCGACGAACCCCCGTTCTAACCCTGCCCCTGAACGCGCCTCGGGGCGGCACCCCACCCGCCCCGAGGCTCCGACGAAGGGAGACACCACCATGACACCCACACCCGCCGATCAGGCCGTCCTGTTCACCGTCGACCACGAAACCGACACCCCGATATCCGGTGTGACCTCCGCGGGCGCCGACCCCGCCGCCAGCGACGCCGCACTCGCCGGCGACGGTTACCTGTGGCTCGCCGCGGCCCTGCCCCGCCCCCGGCCGCCTGCCTGCCAGAGGTGCCGCACGCCGGAAGTCCTCCCGGCCTCGGCCCCCGTCCTGTGGACCTGCCCGGCCTGCCACCCGCAGGAGGCCCGATGACCAGCGCCCCGCCCCCGGCCGCTTACGTGCGCGTCATCGGCGGGCACACCCTGACCGTCCACACCCCCGCCGGATTCGACCCCCGCGCGTTCACCGCGTTCACCGCCGGGGAGGAGATGCTGGGGCTGGACGTGGAGACCAGCGCCATCAACGACAAGGGCCCCCGCCAGTTCGCCCCCGGCTTCACCGTACGACTCGTCCAGTTCGCCAGCGCCACCCACGCGTGGGTCCTGGACCCTGCCGACCCCGCCCAGAACGCCGCGATCCGCGCCACCCTGGCTGACCCCGCCCGGCGGTTCGTCACCCACACCAACTACGACCCCGTAGCGCTCTGGGCGGTGTTCGGCATCGCCCTCGGACAGCGCGTCATCGACACCCACCTGATCTCCAAGCTGATCGACCCCGACGAACGCGCCGGCCACGGGCTCAAGGAACTGACCGCCCGCCACCTCGACAACGGCCTGTGCGACGCCGAGGCCGCACTGCACGACCGCATGCGCGCCCTGGCACCATCCGGCCACCGCGCCGGTAACGCCTGGCTGGTCTGGGGCTGGAACCACCTACCCACCCACGATGAGGCGTACGTCGTCTACGCCGGGCTGGACGCCCTCTACGCGCGACGCCTGCTCCCGGCACTACTGGCACGCTGCCGCGCCTTCACCCACCTGGTCCACATGGAACAGTGGCTCGCCGCCCGCGCCACCGCCATCACCATCCGCGGCCTGCAACTCGACCGCCCCTATACCGCAACCCTCCTGGCCGAGGTCCAGGGCGAGCACGCCGCCGCAGAGACGCGGATCACCACCGCCCTGTGCTTCCGCGGCGCCTCACCCCGCTTCGCCGCCTGGCTGGACACCCAACTCACCGCCGCCGGCATCACCGGCATGCCCCGCACCCCGACCGACCGCCTCCAGATCACCGCCGACACCCTCACCGCCCTGACCGAGCAGCACGCCACCACGCTGCCCGCCGTGGTGGCCAAGCTGGTGGCCGCACGTCTGACCATGGCACGGACCTCCAACCTGATCCACAACCTGAAGTCCTTCATCCAAGCCGCCGACCCGACCGGGCGGGTCCACCCGCAGATCAACACCTTGCGCGCC
Source organism: Sphaerisporangium corydalis (assembly GCF_025506355.1). Classification (GTDB taxonomy): domain Bacteria; phylum Actinomycetota; class Actinomycetes; order Streptosporangiales; family Streptosporangiaceae; genus Sphaerisporangium; species Sphaerisporangium corydalis. The sequence continues at coordinate 6,405 of NZ_JANZYP010000010.1, read as the reverse complement.
AAGACCGCCCGCATGAGCATCACCGCACCCGCCCTGCAAACCCTCAAGAAACACGACCCCCGGCTCCGCAGGTGCTTCGCCGCCGACCCCGGGCACGTCCTGATCTCCTGCGACTTCTCCCAAGTAGAGGTGCGGGTAGCCGCCGCCCTGGCCGACGACCCCACCCTCAAACGCGTCATCGCCTCCGGGGTCGACATCCACGACGCCACCGCCGCCCTGATGTACGGCCCCAACTTCACCCCCGAACAACGCACCGTGTCCAAACGATGCACCTTCGGCACCCTGTACGGCGGCGGCGCCACCGCCCTAGCCGATCAAACCGGCGTCACCCCCGACGTCGCCCGACAGGTCATCGCCCGATGGCGCACCACCTACCCGAACGTCATCGCCTACACCGCACGCCTGGCCACCGAGAAAACGGTGACCACCCCCAGCGGGCGCCGCATCCCCGCCGACCCCGCCCGCGGCTACGCAAACGGCAACTACATGGTCCAATCCACCGCCCGCGACCTCCTGCTCGCCGCCGTCTACACCTTCGCCACCCGCCACCCCACCGCCAAACTCTGGCTGTTCGTCCACGACGAAGTCATCATCCAAGCCCCCGCCGCCAAGGCCGAACACCTCCGCACCGCCCTGCGAGACGCCATGACCCTGACCTTCCGCGGAGTGCCGATCGTGGCCGACGCCGAGATCCTCGGCGCCCACTGGGGTCACCTGCCCGGCGGCACCTCAGCGAGCATGAGGGCCGCCGCATGAGCCCCCTCACCGCCACGCCCTCCCGCATTCAGGCACCGGCGCAACGGGTGCTGGCGCTGTGCGCCGGCTACGGCGGACTGGAGATCGCGATCGGCGCGGGGATCGGCACCCGCGTGGTGGCGTTCGCCGAGAACGACCCGTTCGCCGCGGCCGTGTTCGCCGCCCACCACCCCGGGATCCCGAACCTGGGGGACATCACCGGTGCCGACTGGCACGCGGTACGGGACTTCTACCGGCCGGACGTGGTCGGGGCAGGGTTCCCGTGCCGGAACATCTCCAACGCCGGACGAAGGGACGGAATCGGTGGCCGCTGGTCAAAGATCTGGAAGAACGTCGCTGCGGCTGTGGGCGTCCTTCGACCGCGTCTCGTGTTCCTGGAGAACGTGGCGGCGATCCGCTCCCGCGGGCTGGACGTCGTCGCCGCCGACCTGGCCGCGCTCGGGTATGACGCGCGATGGACATGTCTACGAGCTGGTGACCCCGAAGTCGGGGCACCGCACGCGCGGGATCGGTGGTTCTGCGTCGCCCATCCCGCTGATGCCGACCCCGACGACTTCGGACGGAACTGGCGGCCCTGGCACCTCGCCCAAGCGGCGCGGGACTGGAAGTCCGGCGCCTCCAACCTGATCGGCGTCAACAGCCGGCCGCTGAACGAAGTGGTGGTCAACCTGCTGCCCACCCCGAAGGCGTCGGACGGCCCCCACGGCGGGCCGAACCAGCGTGACGGCGGCGGCCGGTACTACCTGCCCGGCCAAGCCGTACGCCTGGACGAACGGTGGATCGCCACTGACGGCACCGACTACGGCCCCGCCATCCACCGCTGGGAAACCATCACCGGACGGCCCGCGCCCTGCCCCACCGAACCCGGCACCCGGGGAAACCGCCGCCTCAACCCCGAGTTCGGCGAGTGGATGATGGGCCTCCCCTCTGGCCACGTCACCGACCTGGACCTCCCCCGTACAGAGCAACTGAGGATCATCGGCAACGGCGCAGTGCCCCAGCAGGCACACCACGCCTACGGACTCCTACTCGGCGCCCACATGGCAGGCACGGCGCCGACCCTTGCGCAACGCGCGGCATGACACGGCCCCCTCTCCATGGCCTACGAGCCCGCCCTCCTAGGCCGGCAAGAGGGGGTCCGGCCCCGGTTCGCAGCCCGCTCAAGCGCCGTCAATCGACAGGAGTGACCGTGACCACCGCCCACCCCATATCACCCACCTCGCGGACGCGCCTGGCCGCCTGCGCGCTGGCCGCCGCCGCCCGCGGCTGGCACGTCTTCCCCCTCACCATGCACAACAAGGTGCCCCTCAAGGGCTTCACCGACTGGGAGCGCCACGTCACCACCGACCCCGAACTCATCCGCCGGATCTGGGGGCGGCGGCCCTACAACATCGGGATTGCGACCGGCCCGTCCGGGCTCGTGGTGCTCGATCTGGACACCCCCAAGCCAGGCGAGACGCCCCCGCCCGCATGGGATCGGCCCGGCGTCAACGACGGGGCAGACGTGCTCGCCCTGGTCTGCGAGGAAGCCGGACAGCCGTCCCCCACGCTGGAGACTTTCCAAGTCCGCACCCGCCGAGGCGGCACCCACCTGTACTACACCGCCCCGCCCGGAACCACACTGGGCAACACCGCCGGCAACCGCGGCCGTGGCCTCGGCTGGCTGATCGACACACGAGGATCCGGCGGCTACGTCGTCGGCCCCGGCAGCTACGTAGACCTGCCAGACGGCACCGGCCCCTACGAGGTCATCAACCCCGCCACCCCGGCACCCCTGCCCGCCTGGCTGGCCACGAGACTGACGCAAACCACGCCCGCCCCCCGACCGGCCGGTACCTCCGTGGGGGACGTACTGGCCAAGACAGGCGGAGACCGCGCCGCCGGGTACGCCCTGGGAGCGCTCCGCGGCGAGATCGATCAGGTCTTGACCGCACAGCCCGGCACCCGCAACGACACACTCAATGCCGCGGCATTCGCCCTCGGCCTGCTCACCGGCGGCGGACTACTTCCCCGCCATCTGGCCGAGACAACGCTCCAAATCGCCGCCGAGATCATCGGGCTCACCGCCGGTGAAGCGTTCGCCACCATCCGATCCGGGCTCGACTCCGGGCAACGCCAACCCCGGGACCCGGCATGAGCACCGACCGACCCGACATCAGCGCTGACGCCATCCTTCACCAGGTCGGCGCCAGCGAGGTGCTGGCCAAACTGCACGCACGCCCGCACGTGTGGGACACACCCGTGCCGCTCGGGCAACGCGCCGAGTTGCCGCCCTTCCCCGCGCACGTGTTCCCCGCCTGGGTCGCCGACCACATGACCGCAGTCGCCGAAGAGACCCAAACCCCGCTCGACCTCGCGGGATGCGTCGCCATGGCCGCACTGTCCACCGCCGCCGGGGGACGCGCCGTGGTCAACGTCCGCGGCTCGTGGGTCGAGCCGGTCAACCTGTTCGTCATGGTCGCCATGCCGCCCGGCTCGCGAAAGTCGGCCGTGTTCCGCGACATGACCTCACCCCTACGGCAAGCCGAAAAGGCCCTGTTCAACAGGGTCGGACCGCAGATCGTTGAAGCCGAGGTATCACGCCGCCTCGCCGTCGAAGCCGCCGATAAAGCCGCGCGTGCCGCTACAGCAGCGCGCGGCGAGGCCGCACTGTCCGCCGTCGCCGAAGCCCAAAGCGCCGCACTGGCCGTGGAAAGCATCCAGATACCGGTCAAACCGCGTCTCGTGGCCGACGACATCACCCCCGAAGCCGCCGCCAGCCTGCTGGCCGAACAAGGCGGACGCCTCGCCGTCCTCAGCGCCGAGGGCGGCATCTTCGCCACCGTCGCCGGCCGCTACTCCGGAATCCCCAACCTGGACCTGTTTCTCAAAGGCCACGCCGGCGACACCCTCATCGTTGACCGGCGAGGCCGCACCGAACACGTAGAACACGCCGCGCTGACCCTGGGTCTCGCCGTCCAACCCGAGATCATCGCCGACATCGCCAACATGCCCGGCTTCCGCGGCAAGGGCCTCCTGGGACGCATCCTCTACAGCCTGCCGAAAAGCAACGTCGGATACCGCCGCATCGACCCCCCGCCCGTACCACAGCACGTCACCGACCGATACGAGACCAACCTCCGGCAACTCGTCATCGGCATGCACGACTGGGACGACCCCGCCCGACTCACCCTCTCCCCCCAAGCCGCCGAGGTCTTCACCGCCCACCGCCACCGCACCGAACCCCGCCTACGCCCCGACTCCGGCGACCTCGGCCACATCGCCGACTGGGCAGGCAAATTCGACGGCGCCGTCACCCGCATCGCCGGCCTCATCCACCTCGCCGCGCACATAGACGACGGCTGGCGACACCCCATCACCGCCGACACCATGAACGCCGCCGCCACCCTCGGCGAATACTTCACCGCACACGCCCTGGCCGCCTTCGACTCCATGGGCGCCGACCCCGACCTAGAAGCCGCACGTACCGTCCACACCTGGCTCGAACGCACCCGCCCCGAACGCTTCACCGTCCGCGAGGCATTCCGCGGGGTGGCCAGCAAGCGATTCCGCAAGGTGGCCGACCTGGAAACACCGCTCGATCTACTCGAACAACTCGGCTGGATCCAGCGTGAACCCGAACCGCCACGTACCGGCCCCGGCCGCCGCCCTTCCCCCGCCTACACCGTTCACCCTTGCCTGTCTGGCGCACAGCAATAACCGAAGGGAGCCTGCCGAATGCTCACGGCCGCCAAGCTCACCGTTCGCGAGGTATGTGCCGAACTCCAGATCTCCCGTTCAACCTTCTACGAATGGCGAGCCAAGAAGAACGGCCCTCGTTGCATCACCCTCCCAAACGGCTCACTGCGGATTCGCCGAACCGACCTGGACCGCTGGCTAGACGCCCGAGAGGACTCTGCCGCCTGATGGAAGACACCACGTACGACGTGCGCGTGTACAAGATTGAGGCGCGCAAGAACGCCAAGGGGACCATCACCTCATTCCGCGTGCTATGGAGGGTCGGGGGTGAGCTGCGGAAAGAGACCCTGAGGAAGGCGGCGCAAGCCGACGCATTCCGCTCCAAGCTGATGACTGCTTCACGCGAGGGTGAAGCATTCGACATGCGCACGGGGCGCCCCGTTTCATGGGCACGAGAGAAGTCGCCCCTGAGCTGGTATGCCTTCACCCTCGCCTACGTAGAGACGAAATGGCCCTACGCCTCACCGAATCACCGTCGCGGAATCGCCGAAGCGCTCACCGACGCCACCGAAGCACTCTTGACCAGCGATAGCGGCCAACCATCCCGGGATGCCCGCCGGGGCGCTCTCCGGTGGGCTTACAGCACGCGCATTCGAGACAAGAGCGAACCGTCCCCCGAGCATGCCGAAGCGCTGCGCTGGTTCGAAGAACACACCATTCCGCTAGCTGCGCTCAGCGAACCCGGTAGAGGTGCCACACTCGCCCGCGCCGTGCTCGATCGAATCAGCCGAACTAAGAGCGGCGAATTGGCCGCCGCGAATACTGCCAACCGGAAGCGGATGGTTCTCAACAACGCAATGGAATACGCGCGGGAGATCGGCGCGCTGCCAGGGAACCCGCTGAAAAGCGTGAAGTGGACCAAACCCCGGACCATGAGCGCTGTGGATCCGCGTACGGTAATCAACGTGGAACAAGCCCGCCGTTTCCTCGTGGCCGTACGCAAGCACGGCAAGCGCGGCGAACGAATGCAGGCATTTTTCGGGTGCATGTACTACGCCGCGCTACGCCCGGAGGAAGTCATAGACATTCGCCGCGCACACCTGACAAGCCTGCCCGGCGAAGGATGGGGAGAAATGCGACTCACCAACGCCGAACCGCGCGCCGGTAGCCGCTGGACTAACAACGGCCAGCCGCGGGAGCGTCGCGCCCTCAAGCATCGAGCGGACGGCGAGACACGACCCGTACCGATCCATCCGGAGTTGGTCACTCTCTTGCGCTCGCACCTGGAAGAGTTCGGCACCGGCCCCGATGGGCGCGTGTTCATCGGCCCCCGAGGGGGAGAGATGACCGACCGCGCCTATCTGAAGGTTTTCCACGAGGCCAGAGAGAAGGCATTCACCCCCGAGGAAGCCGCCTCACCGCTCATGGATGTGCCCTACGCCCTACGCCACGCGGCCGTGTCCACATGGCTCAACGCCGGCGTGCCCGCTCCACAGGTCGCCGAGTGGGCAGGGCACAGCGTAGACGTGCTCTTGCGGGTCTACGCCACGTGCATCCACGGGCAGCAAGGGGAAGCGATGCGCCGTATCTGGGACGCGACGGCCTCGTAGGCACGTGGGAACGTATTGGGAACGATCAGCCGTAGAGAGCCATCGCGAGCCGTAGACAACCGGACACATAGCAAGAGGCCCCTGACCACGTTCATGCTGGTCAGGGGCCTCTTTGCGCTGGTGTGGCAGGTGCAAGGTTCGAACTTGCGTAGGCTGAGCCGACGGTTTTACAGACCGCTCCCTTTGGCCACTCGGGCAACCTGCCGTGTCGTCCGCTCTCGCGGCGACAGCAAGAAGAATAGCGGACTTCCGGGGTGCCCGTGACACCGGTTTGTCCCCGGCCTGATCATGCTTTGCCCCGGTGGCTCCTCGCGTCCTCGCGTCCTCGCCTCCGCCGAGGGTTCGGGGGGTTCGGGGGTGG
>NZ_JANZYP010000001.1:31931-310978 GCF_025506355.1 Sphaerisporangium corydalis | reverse complement strand
TCTCCTTGGCGATCGAGACGCCATCGTTGGTGATCGTGGGAGCGCCCCACTTCTTCTCCAGCACGACGTTGCGGCCCTTGGGTCCCAGGGTCACCTTGACGGCGTCGGCGAGCTGGTTCATACCGCGTTCCAGGCCGCGCCTGGCGGCCTCGTCGAACGCGATCATCTTCGATGCCATTGCTGCTCCTGCTCCTGATGGGGGTCTGCCGGGACGGCGCCCGCGACGGACGACCCGCCGGTGGACGGACGTCCTCCGGCGGATCTCGCCGCCCCGGCACACACCCTGCGGTTGGCACTCTCCATGCGTGAGTGCCAGGCGTCTCGCCGCACTCTACCCACAACTTGCGTGATACGCACCTAGTGCGTGGCACGCAATGTTCGGGTAGGGTCGGCCCATGACCGACGACGCCATGGACCTCCGGGCACGCAACAAGCAGGCCACCCGGGAGGCGATCAGCCACGCCGCGCTGCGCCTGGCCATCGAGCAGGGCCCCCACGGCCTGGCCCTGGTGCGCGTCCATGACATCGCCGAGGCCGCCGGGGTCTCCTCCCGCACCTACAACAACTACTTCTCCAGCAGGGAGGAGGCGATCTGCGGCTTCCAGGCCGACCAGTCCCGGCGCGCGGGCCAGGCGCTGCGTTCCCGGCCCGCCGACGAGCCGCTCGACCAGGCCGTCATCGCGGCCGTGATCGAGCTGTACACCGACCCCGAGCCCGACAAGGCCGGCCTGCGCATGATCATGCTGACGCCCGCCCTGGAGGGCGAGGCGCTCAAGGCGTTCAGCATGGCCGAAGGCCCGCTCGCCGAGGCCATCGCGGCGCGCACCGGCGCCGACCCCGAACGCGACCTGTCCCCGGCCGTCACGGCCGCCGCCGTCGCCGCCGCCATCCGCGTGGCGGGCCGGCACTGGCTCACACCCGGCACCACCGACACCTTCGCCACCATCCTGCGCCACGCCCTGTCCTGCGTCCTCCCCGCCACCCCACCCGACGACCCGGCAGCCCGGTGACCTGCACGCACACCTGACCGCCGGGCGGGAGTAACGCCACATTCCCGGCACCATGCTGGTCCGGCCCGCGAACCGCAGCACCCCATCCGAACCGCAGCACCCCATCCGAAGCGAAGGGCACCCCCACATGCGAGCCAAGGGCATCGGCTACGACACCGGATTCAGTTTCGACGGCGTCCACCGCAGGCCGTTCGACCACGAGGTGGTCCGGCGCGAGCTGCAGATCATCCGTGACGACCTGCACTGCACGGCGGTGCGCACGTTCGGCAATGACCTGGACCGACTCGAGTTCGCCGCCGGTCACGCGGCCGACCTGGGCCTTGAGGTCTGGTTCTCCCCGTTCACCCACCAGCTCGACCCCGACCCGACGCTCGACCTGCTCGCCGACGCCGCCGGGCGCGCCGAGCGGATCCGCAGCCGGGGCGCCGAGGTCGTGTTCGTCACCGGGGCCGAACTGAGCCTGTTCAACCGCGGCTTCCTGCCCGGCGACAGCCTGGGGGACCGGGTCGACACCCTCCTCACGGCGGGGCCGAGACAGCGCGAGCTGCTGGCCGGGCTGCCCGCCCGCGTCAACGACTTCCTGGCCAAGGCCGTCACGGTGGTCCGCGAGCGGTTCGGCGGCAAGGTCACCTACGCCTCGATCCCGCTCGAAGGCGTCGACTGGACCCCGTTCGACATCGTGTCGGTCGACGCCCACCGCTCCAAAGAGGTCGCCGGCCTCTACCAGCAGGGCATCCGCGCACTGGTCGCACAGGGCAAGCCGGCCGCGATCACCGAGTTCGGCTGCACCACCCACCGCGGCGCGGCCGACCACGGCGCCCGCAGCGGTGAGATCGTCGAGTACGAGGGCGGCATCCCCGTACGGCTCGACGGCGACTACGTCCGCGACGAACAGGAGCAGGCCACCTACCTGCGCGAACTCCTGGAGGTGTTCACCACCGAGGGCGTCGACGCCGCCTTCGCGTGCACCTTCGTCTGCTACGGCCTGCCCTACCGCCCCGACCCCCGGGAGGACCTCGACATGGCCAGCTGGGGCGTGGTCAAGGGCCTGGAACACGGCCTCGGCGACACCTACCCCGACATGCCCTGGGAACCCAAAACCGCCTTCACCACCCTCGCCGACATCTACCGCACCCATTGAACGCCCGGGCTGCGGCGGGTGGTGATGCCGGTGCGGTATCGGGGGTGCGGGATCGGTGTTGGACGGGGTGCGGAGGTGGGCGGTGGACTGGGGGGTCCAGGTTGGTTCGCCGTCGCGGGATGCCGTGGGGTGGGCGGCGGTGGGGCGGGAGCAGTGCAGTGCTGAGGAGATGTCGTGTCAGAAGATGTGATGCCGGAACCCGTCGTGGATGTCGGGGGTGCCAGGGAGCTCGCCCGTGACGTGCTGGTCGTTCCCGACCGGCGGTTGCCGCTGGTGCCGAACATCGGTGTCATCGGCGGGCGGCATTCGGTGCTGGTCGTCGAGACCGGATTGGGCCCGCGGAACGCCGCGAAGGTGCTGGAGTTCGCGGCCGGCCACGCCAAGGGGCGCAGGCTGTACCTGACGACGACGCATTTCCATCCGGAGCACGCGTTCGGGGCGCAGGTCTTCGCGGGGGAGGCGACGTTCCTGGTCAACCGGGATCAGGCCGAGGACCTGAAGGTGAAGGGCCCGGGTTACCTCGAGATGTTCCGGGGGCTCGGCGAGGTGGTCGCGCGCGGGCTGGAGGGCGTCGAGATCGCGCTCCCCGATGTCGTCTACGACCGTGAGTACGACCTGGACCTCGGCGGCCGGGTGGTGCGGCTTCGGGCCACCGGCCGGGCGCACAGCAGGGGCGACCAGGTGGTCGAGGTGCCGGACGCGGACGTCCTGTTCACCGGGGACCTCGTGGAGGCCGCGCAGTTCGCCATCTTCCCGTGGTTCCCGCCGCACGACACCGACGTCTCGGGTACCCGCTGGCTCGCGGTCATGCGACGGCTGGCGGAGCGGGCGCCGCGCGTCGTGGTGCCCGGCCATGGGGAGGTGGGCGGGCCGGAGCTGCTGGCGGACGTACGCGACTACCTTCGGCTCCTGCGGGACGAGACGTGGGCCCGCCGCGATTCGGCGGCCGGCGAGCGGACGATCGTCGAGGAGGTCTCGGCGCTGATGATCGAGCGGCACCCGGAGTGGACCGGCCGGGAGTGGATCGAGAAGGGCGTCGGATGCCTGTGCGCCGAGCACCCCCCACCCGGCCCGGACCCGGTGGACTGAGTCCAGCGTCAGCACTCACGCCGGAGCGAGCTCCTGGACCAGGTCCGCTGGGATGAGTTCCGACGTCGGTACTCACCCGGGGGCGGTCTCAGCACTCGCCCTGGTGCGGGGCCGTTCCGCACGCGGCGAAGATCTCGGCCATCGCGCTGAGGAAGTGTTCGCGGCCTTCGGCGGTGAGGGGTGAGGTGAGGCGGTCGAGTTCGGCGGAGACGCGTACTGTACGCCTCGTTGATTATTGCGCTGCGTCGCGCCGGCCATCACCAAGGAGAGGTCACATGAGCTTCGACACCCCCAAGGGGACCCGCGGCGGCCGTCAGCCCGCCGGATTCGTGCCCCGATTGGTCAACAAGATGATGGCCAGGCGGATCCGCCGCAAGGGCGGCGCCACGTCGATGGGCTTCAGCGCCCTGGTCCTGACGACGATCGGCCGCAAGAGCGGGCAGGAGCGGACGACCCCGGTCGGCTACTTCCCCGGTGAGGACGGCAGCTGGCTGATCGTGGCGTCGGCGGCCGGAGCGGCGGGCAACCCGGCGTGGTACTACAACCTCGCCGCTCATCCCGACAAGATCCGGGTCGAGATCGAGGGCCGTACGGTGCCGGTGGCCGCCGAGCAGCTTCACGGGGAGGAGCGCGCGCGGGCCTGGGAGAAGATCATCGCCGCCTCGCCCCGGTTCGCCCAGTACCAGGTCAAGACGGACCGTGAGCTGCCGGTCATCAGGTTGGTGACCGCCGGCTGACGACCTTCCGCCGGTGACCGGTGACCGGTGACCGGTGACCGGTGACCGGTCACCGGTGACCGGTCACCGTGACTCCGGGGACGGCCGCCGCCGTCGCCCGGGATCGCGGCCCGCCCGAGCCGTCGCCGGGCCGGTCTTCCCGCCGGTCCTCAGCGGGCGGCAGGGAACAGGCCGTCGGCGACGAGGCCGGCGTGCACCGCCTCGCCGAGGGCGTGGACGGCGGACCGAGGGCGGACCATCACCGTGACCTCCCTGATCAGGCCCGCCTGGTCGAACTGGAGGAGGTCCATGCCGTGGATCTGCTTGCCGTTCACCTCCGCCCGGAACAGCAGGATGGCCGACGGTGCCTCGGTGCCGTCGGCGCCGGTCTCGGCGGTGCCGTCGAGGCGCCCGACGTAGCGGAAGTCCTCGAAGGTGCGCACCAGGACGCCGAACAGGCCCATGACGGCGGCCCTGCCGTCGAACGGGGAGAACGTCACCGGGCTGTACAGGCGGACGTCCTCGGTGAGCAGGGCTTCCAGGGCGGCGAGATCGCGGCGGTCCACGGCGGCCCTGAAGAGATCTCCGGTGGCCCTGGAGAGGTCTGCGGTGGTCATGAAACACTCCTTCCTACTCATGAATCTGATTAGTCATTTTATTGAGTATCATGACATGATTCCGTGGGAAAGAGGGGGTGTCCGATGGCGTTACGGCACGCCGTGCTGGCGGCACTGCTGGACGAGGAGCTCAGCGGGTACCAGCTCGCCAAGGCGTTCGACCTGGGCGTGGCGAACTTCTGGCACGCCCTGCCCCAGCAGCTCTACGCCGAGCTGGCCAAGCTGGAGAAGGAAGGCCTGGTCGCCGGCCGCGAGGTCGTCCAGGACACCCGGCCGAACAAGCGCCTGTTCACGGTCACCGAGGCCGGTCTGGCCGAGCTGGACCGGTTCGCGGCGACCGCCAACAAGCCCTCCTTCATCCGCGACGACCTTTTCGTGAAGGTCCAGGCCGCCGACCACGTCGACGTCGACGAGCTGATCGCCCAGCTCACGGAGCGGGCCGCCATCGCCGAGGCCAAGATCGAACTGTGGGGCGGGCTGTTGCGGCAGATGCGCGGCGATCGGAGCGAGGAGGAGTTCCTGCGCCACGGCGAGCGGATCGGCCCCTACCTGACGTGCCTGCGCGGTCTCGCCTTCGAGCAGGGCAACCTGGACTGGTGCCGCCGGAGCGCGGCGATCCTGCGGGAGAGGCGGGCCGCTCATGCCCCGCGATGAGTACCTGCGTTACGTCGCCCTGGGCGACAGCCAGACCGAGGGCCTCGGCGACGGCGACGACGTCACCGGCCTGCGCGGGTGGGCCGACCGGCTCGCCGAGCGGCTCGCGGTGACCAGCCCCGGCCTCCGGTACGCCAACCTGGCCGTGCGCGGACGCCTCGCCGCCCAGGTCCACACCGAGCAGCTCGGCCCCGCCCTCGCCCTGCGCCCCGACCTGGCCACCGTCGTGGCCGGTGTCAACGACCTGCTGCGTCCCCGGTTCGACGCCGACCAGGTGGCCGGCCACGTCGAGGCGATGTTCGCCGCGCTCACCGCGCAGGGTGCCCTGGTGGCGACGATCACCTTCCCCGACATCTCCAGGATCACCGCGCTCGCCCGCCCGATCGGGCCTCGCGCCGCCGCGCTCAACGACCGCATCCGCGCCGCGGCCCTGCGCCATGGGGTCGTCGTCGCCGAGACCGCCGGCCACGCGGTGGTCACCGACCCGCGCCTGTGGAGCCGGGACCGGCTGCACGCCAGCGTCATCGGGCACGAGCGCATCGCCGCGGCCGTCGCCCACGCGCTGCGGCTGCCCGGCTGCGGCGACTCCTGGACCTATCCGCTGTCCCCGCAGGTGGCCGCCCCCTCCGCGTGGCGCGCGGCGGCCGGCGAACTGCGCTGGGCCGGTGCCTTCCTCGGGCCCTGGCTCGGCAGGCGTCTGCGTGGCCGCTCCTCCGGCGACGGCCGCTCGGCCAAACGCCCGGACCTGCTTCCGGTCGCGGGCGGCGAGCCCGGCGGCCCGTCAGCGGCCGTGACCTATGGGCCGCCGGATCACGAGGCCGACGGCGGCCACAGCCGAGGGCACACGGCTGGATCGGCGTAGTCGGGGAAGCCGTCCCGCCCGGCGGCGACCAGCCGGTCGATCCCGTGGGTCACGGTCCTCCCGCCGGGGTCGTGGGCGACGACGTGGTGGTTGTCGCCCGGCTGCAGGTGGATCGCGATCGAGCGGCGCGGTTCCGTGCCGTGGTTGGGGCCGCTGGCGTGCAGGGTCCTGCAGTGGTGGAAGCAGACCTGCCCGCGCGTCAGGGTCGCCCGGACGACGCGCAGCTCGCGGTCGGCGGCGTGGCGGTCGATCGCGGACAGGTCCTGGTCGAAGAAGCTGAGGTCGGCGCCCTCGCTCCACCGATGGCTGCCCGGTACGAACATCACCGGCCCGTCGCTCGTGGTGATGTCGTGGAACGGCACCCAGGCGGTGAGCATCTCCTCGCTGGAGCAGCTTCGCCAGTACTGCCGGTCGGTGTGCCAGCCGACGTTGGCAGGACCGGACGAGCTCGGCGGCTTGTACAGCAACTGGTCGTGCCACAGCCGGATCTCCGGCCCGCCGGAGAGCCGCGCGGCGCACCCGGTGATGACGGCCTGGCCGACCAGGGCCGCCAGCTCGCGGACCCGCAGCGAGGCGTGGTCGTTCTTGCGCAGCACGTCGCCGTCGGCGGGCCGCCAGCCCCACGTGCCGTCCATGTCGCCGGGCAGCAGGTAGTCCACCTCGCCCGCGTGGTGGCGGCGCATGCCGCGCTCGGCGGCGTCGAGCACCTCGCCGCCGAGGATCGGCGGGGAGATCCAGTAACCGTTCTCACGGTAGAAGGCCACATCGTCATCGCCCGGCAGCAGGCCGGCCGGCGGGTGGACCGTTACGTTCGCCATACCCGGGATGCTAGGAGGAGCGGCCCAGCTCGCGCGTGCACCTGACCCGGGTGTACGTACATAATCCTCTGGTGTCCATCGACCGCCCGGCGGGGCTCAGCGCCGGCTTCCACGCGCATCTGCGCAGGGCCGGCGTCCCGGGGCTGAGTCACGCCGGCGACCAGCACGCCCCCTCCAGCTGGGTGATCGGGACGCATGTCCACGACGTCTGGGAGCTGTACCTCCAGCTCGCCGGGCCGGCGACCCGGTGGGTCGTGGCGGGCCGCACCTGGGAGGTGCCCTCGCGGGCCCTGCTGGCGGTGCCGCCGCGGGTCCCGCACGCGATGGCCACCTCCAGCACGGCGCCGTACCACTTCCACTTCGCCGCGCTCGACCCGGCCGTGGTGCTGCCGCCGGACGAACTGCGCCCGGTCTGGCGGCAGCGCCGGCCCTTCGTGATCACGGACGCGAGCTCGATGATCGCGCCGTTCGAGTCGTTCCTCCGCGAGGTGACCCGGCGGCAGCCGCTGCGCGCGGCCGGGCTGGCCCACACCGCCGCCATGGTGCTGATCGAGGCCTCCCGCCTGGCCGAGGGCCGGCGGCCGGGCCGCTCGCCGGCCGTCCACCCGGCCGTCGCCCACGCCCGGCGGCTCATCGAGACGCTCCTGGCCGAGGGCCCCACGGTCGCCGAGCTGGCCGCCGCCACCCACCTGTCGCCCGCGCACTTCGCCGAGCTGTTCCGCGCCGAGACCGGGGAGACCCCGGGCCGGTACCGCACCCGCCTGCGCGTCGAACGCGCCCGGCTGCTGCTCACCGAGACCGACCTGACCATCACCATGATCGCGGCGGACCTCGGGTACTCCTCGCCGCAGCACTTCGCGACCGCATTCCGCGCCGCGACCGGCACGACGCCGTCGGGGTTCCGCGACGCGGAGTCCTGAGACGCGGGCGCGAGGTCTCAGCCGGGGTCGCCGGCGCACAGCTGGGCGGCCAGGGTGTCGTGCGCCCAGCGTTCCCACGCCTCGGGCGTCCAGCCCCGGTCACGGACCAGGACCAGGTAGAGCTCCGGGCTGAGCAGGCCGTACAGCAGGTCGGCGGCGTGCCCGGCCGCCAGGCCCGCGTGGGCGCCCGGCTTGGTGACCAGGGCGCGCGCGGCCGTGGAATGGACGGTGAGGCGCGGGTCGGCGTCCTGGTCCCACAGCGGGGCGATCTCGGCGTCGGCCGCCGCGGCGGCCCGCAGCATCTCGATGATCGGGGCCACGCGTCCGAGCATCTCCGCCGTGCCGCGCACGTGCAGCCGCAGCTGGTCACGCGCGGTGCCGGCGTCGAGGGCCTCGCGGAACCACGGCCGGTCCATCGTTGCGACGGGTTCGCCGTCCCCCGCGATCGTCACGTCCACGAGCTCCTTCAGCAGCGCCCGCTTGTTGCCGAACGTGAAGTAGATCGTCTGGACGGCGACGCCCGCGCGTCCGGCGACGTCCTGGAGAGACGTGGCGCCGTAACCGTGCTGGACGAACAGCTCGCGCGCCGCCTCCAGCATGCGCAGGCGCGTCTCCTTCGCCTTACGCGCCCTGGGGACGCCGGTGTTGACTCGAGGCATGGCTATAGCTTAACTCTAGATACGAACACTAGAGTTCAACTTTAGTGATGTTCCGCCGGGAAACCAGGAGGAGACCGATGCCGACCATCGTCAACACCGAGCACGAGAAGGCCTGGAACGGGTGGGAGGGCGTCCACTGGGCCGAGAACCCCGCCCGCTACAACGCCCTGGTGAGCGCGTTCGACGACGCCCTGTTCCAGGCCGCCGCCATCGGCGAGCACGATCGCGTGCTCGACGTCGGATGCGGCACGGGGATCCCCACCCTGGCCGCCGCGCGACAGGCGTCCGAGGGGTACGTGGTGGGGGTCGACCTCTCGGCCCCCATGCTGGCGCGGGCCCGCGCCGACGCGGCGGCCCAGGGCGTCACCAACGTCCGGTTCGAGCAGGGGGACGGCCAGGTGTTCCCCTTCCCCGGCGGCGGGTTCGACGTCGCCATCAGCCGGGGCGGAGTGATGTTCTTCGGCGAACCGGTCGCCGCGTTCACCAACATCGGCCGGGCGCTGCGGCCCGGCGGCCGGCTCGCGTTCATGGGCCCGGGGCCCGGCAGGCCCGGCGGCGAGTACGCCCGTGCCACCGCGGCGCTCGCCCCGCTGATGCGCGGGCCCTCGCCCGCCGCGCGGGGAATGGGGTCGATGATCGACCCCGAGCGGATCCACGAGGTGCTCGGCGCGGCCGGGTTCACCGGCATCGGCGTCAGCCCGGTCGAGGCGGCGATGACCTACGGGCGCGACGCCCGCGACGCGGCGGACTTCATGCTCGCCATGGGCCCGGTGCGCCACAACCTGGCCGGCGTCGACCCGGCCGTCGTCGAGAAGGCCCGCGAGCAGCTGCGCCGCGACCTGCGGCCCTTCGAGACCCCCCGCGGAGTCCTCATCCAGGGCGCCGTCTGGATCGTCTCCGCCACCCGGCCCTGAACCCACGCACCGAGTCGTGCCGTCACCTGGCCGCGACCGCGCCGGGCGGGCGGATGAACCTCCGCCCCGCTCCGCACGCGGTGGCGACTCAGCAGTTCGGGATGTCGCGGCCGGTGTTGTCCTTGGCCTCGTCGTTGCCCCATTTGGCGAGGTAGTACGCGGACACGTAGGCGCCGCGGCCGTTCTTCCCGGGGTTCGTGCGGTCCAGGTCGGTGCGCAGCCACCAGTGGTTGAACTCGCCACCCTGCCGGACCTCGGCGCCCCACGCCCGGCAGTACACGTAGTTGGTGCCCTTGTTGAGGGTGCCCTGCGGGTCGCCGGGGTTCGGCTCCCGGTAGCCGGTCGCGTTGGTGAAGGTGTCGACCAGGTACTTCCCGCCGGTGCCGGGGGAGCCGCCGCCGAGCACGTTCGGGCGGCGGGCGTGGAACTCGCCGCCCGGCTTGACGCCGTAGGTGAGGACGCGGTGGTCGGTGCCGTAGCCGCCGCGCTGCTCGTAGGCCCAGTAGGACGTGTGCCCCGCGTCCGCCCACTTCTCGAAGATCACGACATGCCGGGTGTCGCTGTTCCCGATGGCGTCGATGACGATGTCGGCCGGGAGCAGGTCGGACATCGCGATCGGGCTGCTCACCCCGGGTGAGGTGAGCGCCACGGTGTTCGGGCCCGGGGCCTTCAGCCCGAGCGCCATCGAGACGTATCCGGAGCAGTCGGTGCGGTACCCGTTGTGGTACTTGCTCTGGCTGTACGGCACTCGTTGGGGGGTGCCGGGATTCCAGGTCTTCGCCCGGTCCAGGACGCTCTGCCGGGTCACGTCCGCCGCGCCGGCGGGCGAGGAGACGGTGGCGGGGGATCCGGCGCGGGCGTGCGCCGGGGTGGACGACAGCGGGGAGGTGACCACGACGCCCAGGACGGCGATCTTGATCAACAGCTGCTTACCAGACATCTGACTCCTTGTGCGTGGCTACGTTCGGTGATTGAACATATCGTTCTCGTGACCGTCCCGGCGGAGCGGACGACGGCGTTCCTGGCCGCCGGTGCAGGGATCGTCCACCGCGAACGCAAGCAACATCGACGCGGGCACAAGGAATCACCCCAGGTCACCGACCTGACGCCCAGGGAGGTGCGCACCGGCGGGGAGGACCGGCGGCGCCGTCCCTGTCCAGAACCGCCGCTTCCCGGTCGCGGCGAGTGCCCCCGGGCGTTTTGCCTTCATCAAACCGTCAACGTGGCCGGTGGCCCATTCGCCTTGGTCGTCAGGCGGTCCGGCCCGGTTTTTGCAATGAGGGGCGGGCGGAGGCGATACTGTCCATCCGCCCGCCGGTCCCGCCGGGCGGGGACCATGCGGAGGCGACCGATGCCGGGAGGCAGGCTGACCCACCAGGACCGCCGGCGCATCGCCGGGGGACTGGCCGAAGGGCTCACCTACACCGAGATCGCCAGGCTCCTGGAGCGGCCGATCTCCACCGTCAGCCGGGAGGTGGCCCGCAACGGCGGGACCGACGGATACCAGGCCGACCGGGCACACCAGGCGACCGAAGGCCGTGCCCGCCGCCGCGCCCCGTCCCCGGCCGCGCGGCCGCCGGCCGCCGCCCACGCCCACGGCCGCGACCCCGGCGCCGTCCGCGACCTGGAGGAGCGGTTCACCGCCCTGATGATCGCGACCGGGCTCCCGCGCATGACCGCCCGCGTGCTGACCTGCCTGTACACCACCGATAGCGGCAGCCTCACCGCCGCCGAGCTCGTCCAGCGCCTTCAGGTCAGCCCGGCGTCGGTCTCCAAGGCCATCGGCGAGCTCGAACAGCAGGAGCTGGTCCGGCGGGAACGCGACCCCCGCCGGCGGCGCGACCGGTACATCATCGACGCGGACGTCTGGTTCCGTGCGTGGCTGGCCAGCGCCCGGCAGAACGCCACCCTGGCCGAGGTCGCCCGCGAGGGGGCCGGGACCCTCGGCACCGCCACCCCCGCGGGCGCCCGCCTGCTGGCCATGGGCCGCTTCTTCGGGTACGTCGGCCACGACATGATCCAGGCCGCCGAGCGCTGGCGCCAGGCGCAGCCGGACGTCCCACCCGGCGAGAGGCCATCAGAGAGTCCCTAGGCGAACCCCTTGCGTGCGCGGCCGAGGCACCGGAACACTCCGAATAACTGAAATGACGGAGATTTGTGTTATTTCAGTTATGACGGTAATGTCATGCGCATGGCTTTCGATGATGAGGTCGCGTTCGCCGACGAGGTCGGCGGTCACTTCGCGCGGCAGAACTCCCTGCCGCCGATGACCGGGCGGGTGGCCGGATGGCTGCTCATCTGCGACCCGCCGCAGCAGACCATCGCCGAGCTGAGCGAGGCGCTGCGGGCGAGCCGCAGTGCCGTGAGCGGCGCCGTGTCCGTGCTGGAGGAGTGGTCCTGGATCCAGCGGTCGCGTGCCGCCGGTGAACGCGTGGACCGCGTCAGCGTCCATCCCGCGATCTGGCTGCGGATGGTGGACAAGCCCGCCGAGTACACCTCGCTCGGCGCGCTGGCCCGGCGCGGGCTCGCCGTGCTGGGCGACGCGCCCCCGGCCCGCCGGGCGCGGCTGCTGGAGACGGCCGCCTTCGCCGGCTTCTTGGCCGAGCGGATGCCCGCGCTCGCGGCCGAGTGGCGCGCCCACCGCGACGCCCTGCGCGCCTCGGGCGAGCTGCCCGGCGACCCGGAGCCGGGTTCCTAGCCCGGCGCGACGCCGCCCTCTTCTTCCCGCCGCCTTTTTCTCCCCGGTGCCCTGACCGCGCCGGGTTCCGTCACCATGCCCAGGCGCCGCCGCGCCGCGCAGAACACTAAAAGGAGAACCCTTGATGACGTTCGACTCCGCTCGCTGGCAGGCCCGGTTCGACGAACTGCGCGCCGCCCACCACGTGCCGGGGGCCTCGCTGGCCGTGCTGGCCGATGGGACCGTCCACGAACTGGCCAGTGGTGTGCTGCACCGGGGGACGGGCGTGGAGGTGACGACCGACTCGGTGTTCCTGTCCGGCTCGCTGGCCAAGGTCTACACCGCCACCCTGGTGATGCGGCTGGTCGACTCCGGCGCGCTGGACCTGGACGCGACCGTCGTGAGCGTGCTGCCCGAGTTCGCCACCCCGGACGCCGAGGCCACCAAGACGATCACCATCCGGCGGCTGCTCAGCCACACCGGGGGGCTGACCTGCGACTTCACCTACGACTCCGGCCGGGGCGACGACTGCGTGGCCAAGTACGTGGCGGCCGCGAGCGAGGTGGCGCTGGACTGCCCGCCCGGTACGGCCCTTTCCTACAGCAGCCTCGGGTACGTCGTGCTGGGCCGGGTCGTCGAGGTGCTGACCGGCCTGACCTGGGACCAGGCGCTGAAGGACATGCTCTTCACCCCGCTCGGGCTGGAGCACTCGATGACGCTGCCCGAGGAGGCGCTGCGGTTCCGGGTGGCCATGAGCCACCTCGGAGATCCCGGCACCGACCCCGACCCGGCCCCGGCCTGGGACCTGATGCCGCGCTCGGCCGGCCCGTACGGCAGGGTCATCATCTCGGCCGGCGACGTCGCCCGGTTCGCCCGGGCGCACCTGGACGGCGGCGTCGCCGCCGACGGCACCCGCGTCCTGTCCGCCGGCGCGGCGGAGGCGATGCGGCGGCGCGAGGCGGACAGCCCGGACAAGTGGACGGTCTCCGCCGACGGCTGGGGCCTGGGCTGGACCCTGTACGACTGGGACGGCGTCCCCGGTTTCGGGCACGACGGCGCCGCCATCGGCCAGTACTCCTACCTGCGCGTCGTCCCGCACGCGGGCGTGGCGGTCGTCCTGCTGACCAACGGCGGCGGCGCCGGGCACCTGTACGCCGACCTGTTCAGGGAACTGCTGGCCGAACTGGCCGGGGTCCGCATGCCCGACGCCTTCGCGCCCCCGGCCGTCCCGCCGGTGGTGGACATGGCGCCGCTGGTGGGCACCTACACGCGCGAGGGCGTCGTCACCACCGTCACCCAGGACGGGGACGGTGGCGCTCGCATCCGGTACGAGTTCGTCGACGGCATGAAGGACTTCTCCCCGCCGCTGGAGCTGGACCTGGTGCCGGTGACGGAGACGGTGTTCGCCGCCTCCGGCGCCGGCCCCGCCTTCAGCGAGGACCACATACCGGTGGTGTTCTCCACCCTGAGCGACGGCACCAGGTGCGTGTACGTCGGCATGCGTGCCACGCCGAAGACCTCCTGAGCCTAGGCCGGCGGTGTGGCGGTGACGGCCAGGTTCGCGCTCGTGGCCCCGAGGGTGAAGGTCCTGGTGACCGGGGTGCTCAGCCGGTCGTAGTCGCGGAGCCGGACGGTGAAGGTCGAGGGGCCGGTGGCGGTCGTGGTCCCGGTGATGGCGCCGGTGAAGCGGTTCAGGGTGAGCCCTGCGGGCAGGGTGCCGCCGGTGACCTCCCAGTCGTAGAAGGGGACGCCGCCCTTGGCGGTCAGGGTCTGCTGGTAGGCCTGGCCGGGGATGGGCCGGGGCAGCGCGGTGGTGACGATCGAGGGCTTCAGGAACGGCGTGAGGTTGCGGTTGAGCCGCCACCCGGCGTTCTCGGCCACCAGCAGGGACAGCTTGGTGAGCATCCAGCGGCGGGTGGGGAACAGGTGCGTCCAGCCGCCGCTCTGCCCGCTGATGCGGTCCCAGTTGGGCTGGTCGCCGGGGATGTGGTAGCTGGAGTCCAGCGGGACGGCGTGGCCCTGGTAGCCGATGACGTCCTGGTCGCCGGCGCCGCCGGAGGTGGCGTAGGCGCGCATGCCCGCCCAGTCGCTGTGGAAGGCGACGGCGTGGCCGTACTCGTGCATGACCAGGCCGTGGACGTCCAGCACCGATCCCTGGATGTCGGTCTTGTACCAGTCCTCGTCGGCCAGCGAGGTGAACAGCTGCTTGCCCGCCTCGTCGTACTCGAAGATCATCGCGGTCGAGCGGTGCAGCGGCCCGGCGACCCGCTGGCCGCTCCGGGTCTGGTACTTGCCGTTGGCGGCCGGGTAGCCGGTGGAGTACGGGGTCTGGATGCCGCGGAAGAACACGTACATGCCGGTGTAGGCCTGGTTGTTGGTCACGTTGACGGTGTTCTGCCAGTCGTTGCCCGGCAGGTGGTTGTTCTCCGCGCCCGCCGCCACCGTGTCGAACGGGGCCATGTCGAAGAACCGGAACCAGTCCTTCACCGCCTCCTCGGCCGCGGTGCGGAAGGCCGGCTGGGAGAAGTACCCGGTGATGGTGTCGTAGCGGTAGTCGAAGGTGATGGGGATGGAGGGCTGCAGCGCGGTCTTCTCGTCCTGCTGCACCCTGATCGGCATGGTCTGCTGGGAGCTCTGGTTGCCCGCGTCGGTGGTGGTGAGGCGGAGCGTGTACTGCTCGTCAGCGCCGGGCCCGCGCCTGGAGTGGATGGCCAGCCGGAAGTTCTTCTGGTCCGCGGCGCTGGAGAAGGTCAGCCGCTTGGTGGCGCCGGTGGCGGTGAGCCGGCTGGGCAGGTCCATCATCAGGCGCGAGGTGCCCTCGGCCCTGAGGTCGACGGTGACGGGGTAGGCCACCCCCTGCGGGGGGCGGACGGTGAGCTCGATGTAGGGATTGGCCAGGTAGCCCTCCCAGTCGACCAGTTTGACCCCGTAGTCGTTGACGGTCCTGCCGAACATGTCGACGACCGTGACGGTGGGGGCGGCCTGTGCGGCCCGCGCGGGTGCAAGCGTGGCGGCGATGAGCAGGAGCGAGATGACCAAGCGTTTCATGGCATGTGACCTCGGGTTCCGGGGAGCTTCCGACGGGAACGTGCGTGAGCCGTCACTGCAGGGCCATCCACTCCAGCACCCCGGTCGAGTACCCGGTCCTCGAGGTGATGTTCAGCCGCAGCCGGGTCGTGCTGACCTGGGTGAACGTGGTGACGTTGTAGGTTCCGGCCGCGACGCCGCAGGCCGACTGCCCCGGCACGTTCACGTACGCGCCGCCGTTCCAGTACTGCACCTGGCAGGAGGCGGGCAGGTCGATGCCCTGGTCGTCGTCGAACCAGTAGGTCGCGACCCGGCCGACGCTGCGGGCCGACGGCCACTGGTACTCGATCCATTCGGTGCCCGGGTGGTCCCAGTTGCCGTACGCGCCGTGGGCGTGGTCGGCCGAGCTCGCCGGGACGTACCCGTCCTTGATCGCGCCGAGGGTCTCCCAGGGGGACACGTACGAGGTCGAGGCGGTGGCGGTCAGCGCGTGGTTGGTGCCGGAAGGCGGGCCGCCGGTGCCGCCGCCGGTGCTGGTCTGCACGACCTTCCGCATGGTGCCGTCGGCGTTCCAGTAGAGCTTGTCCAGGGTGACCGACCTGCGGAAGTCACCGCCGCCCGGTGCCGCGGCGTTGTGGTAGACCATGTACCACTGGCCCTTGTACTCGATGATCGCCGGGTGGTTGGTGGTGGAGGACACCTGGTCGAGCACCACCCCGCGCTGGGTCCAGGGGCCCATGGGGTTGCTCGCGGTCGCGTAGCGGATACAGGCGTAGCCCGGGGCCGAGCAGCCGGAGTCGTTGGCCGCGTAGGCCAGGTAGTAGACGCCGTTGCGCTTGAACATCCAGGGCGCCTCCCAGAAGTTCGAGACGCCGCTCGGGGTGACGACCGACCCGCTGAGCGAGGTCATGTTGGCGTTGAGCCGGGCGGCGCGCAGCCCGTAGTAGGAGCCCCAGTACATGTAGACCTGGCCGTCGTCGTCGGTGAAGACGGTCGGGTCGATGTTGAGCGGTGAGGAGTTCGAAGTGCTGTCGCTGACCAGCGGGCCGCCCTTGGCGTCGGTGAACGGGCCGAGCGGGGTGTCGCCGACCGCCACCCCGATGTCCATCCACCCGGCGCCGTTGCCGTTGACCGGGACGTACCAGTAGTACTTGCCGTTGGCCCCGCGCTCGACCTCGCCGGCCCAGGCGTCCCCGCCCGCCCACGAGAAGTTCGCCAGCGACAACTTGGCCCCCTGGTCGGCGAAGGACGTCGCGTCGGAGGAGGTGAACACGTGCCAGTCACGCATGACGAAGTTGGTGCCACCGGCGGGCGCCTCGTCGTGGCCGGTGTAGAGGTACAGGGTGTCGCCGACGACGAGCGCGGCGGGGTCGGCCGTGTAGATGGCGGTGGTGATCGGCGCCGCGGCGTTCGCGGAACCGCCGGCGAACAGGACGAGTCCGAGGGTTCCGGCGAGGATCGCCGACCATCGTCGTTTCATGGAACCACTCCTTGAGGTGGGGTGCCCGCTGTGACGGTGGGGGATGTTAGCGCTAACACCAACAGGGCCGACGGGGGCCGGTGCGCTCGGCGTGACATGGCGTTCACCTTCGGCTGGGCCCGAGTTTTGGCGAAAACGACTAACCCGTCAAGGCCCAGTTTTCACCGGCAATCACCGCATATTTCATCACCGCAGGTGAGACGGCGTGATATCTAGATAAAAGGTTTTCGCAGCTTTCGGTGACGGCCGTGGCCGATGGCCGCGCCACATCGCGCCGGCCCGCCCCTTGCGGCGATACTGCCTCGACGGGAACCACCCTCACCGGCATCGGAGACGTCCGGCGCCGCCGATCGCGAACAGGACGGCAGACCGCTGAAATACACCATTCCCGGCATCCACGTGCGCGAGCACACACTCGACGTTCCGCTCGACTGGGCGCACCCCGGCGAGACGATCTCCATCTTCGCCCGTGAGCTGGTCGATCCCGCGCGCCAGGACGAGGACCTGCCGTGCCTGCTGTTCCTGCAGGGCGGCCCCGGCGGCAAGGGCCCGCGCCCGCTGGGGCCGGAGGGATGGATCGGCCACGCCCTGCGCACCCACCGGGTCGTCCTGCTCGACCAGCGCGGCACCGGGCGCAGCACCCGCCTCGACGGCCGGCGGATGGCCGCGTTCGACGACCCGGACAGCGCCGCCGGCCACCTGGCGCTCTTCCGCGCCGACTCGATCGTGGCCGACGCCGAGCACCTGCGGAAGTCGGTCTTCCAGGGGCGGCGCTGGGCGACGCTCGGGCAGAGCTACGGCGGGTTCATCACCATGACGTACCTGTCCCGCGCCCCGGAAGGGCTCACCGAGTGCTACGTCACCGGCGGGCTGCCCGCCCTAGAACCCGACGCGGCCGAGGTGTACCGGCGCACCTATCCGCGCGTCGCCGCCAAGAACGCCGCGTTCTACCGCCGCTACCCCCAGCACACCGAGACGGCCGCGCGCGTCGCCGACCGGCTGGCCGGTGGCGAGGTCCTGCTGCCCGACGGGGACGTGCTCACCGTGCGCCGCTTCCAGTCCCTCGGCCTCGACTTCGGGATGAAGCCCGGGTACGAGCGCATGCACTGGCTGCTGGACGAGGCCCTGGACGGCGGGGAGCCGACCTCCTCGTTCCTGTACCAGGTGCTCGCCCGCTCCTGCCGCGCCGACGACCCGCTGTTCGCCGCGTTGCAGGAGTCCGTCTACGGGCGCGGCTCGTGGGAGGCGGCGGAACGGGAGCGGGCCCGGCACCCGGGGTTCGCCCCGGACGCCAGGCCGCTGCTGTTCACCGGGGAGATGATCTACCCGTGGATGTTCGAGGAGATCCGCGAGCTGCGGCCGTTCCGCCCGGCGATGGAACGGCTCGCCGGGCGTGACTGGCCGCCGCTGTACGACCCGGACCGGCTGGCGGCCAACGAGGTCCCGGTGGTGGCCGCGGTCTACTACGACGACATGTACGTCGACGCCGGCCTGCAGCTCGCGACGGCCGCCCGGGTCGGCAACACCCAGGCCTGGGTGACCAACGAGTTCGAGCACGACGGCGTGGCCGGCGACCGTGTCTTCCCCCACCTGACCGAGCTCATGCGCGAAACGAACGGAGGGTGGGCCGGATAGCCTCCCGCCCCCCGAGTGTGGCCCGCCGCCCGCGAGTGTGAGGAGACCCGTTTGTCCCCTGTCGTGCTGTCCGCCGCGGGCACCTGCCTCGTCCTGGACGCCACCGGACCCGGCCTGCCGGTCGTGCGCCACTTCGGGGCCGACCTCGGCCCGGTCACCGGCCCCGTCCTGGCCCCGCTCCTCCCCGCGCCCGCACTGCTGCCCGCGCAGGGGGACGGCTGGTACGGCAGGCCCGGCCTGGCCGGCGGGCGCCCCGGCGAGCACTGGCCGGTGCGGTGGACCCGCGACGGCCCGCCCGAGGTCGAGGCCGAGGCGGGCCGGGGCGGCCGGGTGCGGACGGCCGCCGCCGACGAGCGGGCCGGGCTGCGGCTGGTGAGCGAGCTGGTCATGGACCCCCACGGCGTGGTCATGATGCGCCACGAGCTGACCGGCGCGTCGGCCTCGCCGTACCGGCTGGACGGCCTGACGTGCGCGGTGCCGCTGCCCGCGCGGGCGGGGGAGATCCTGGACTTCACCGGGCGCTGGGCGCTGGAGAAGTCCCCGCAGCGCAGGGCGCTCGGTGACGGCGTCTGGGCGCGGGAGAACCGGCGCGGGCGCACCGGGCACGACGGCACGGGGCTGCTGGTCGCGGGCACCCCCGGGTTCGGGTTCCGGCACGGGGAGGTGTGGGCGGCGCACGCCGGCTGGTCCGGCGGCCACGTCCACTACGCCGAACGCGTCCCCGAGGGCGCCACACTGCTCGCCGCGGGCGAGCTCCTGGAACCGGGGGAGATCACCCTTGGGGAGGGGGAGTCGTACCGGACCCCGTGGGTGTACTTCACCTGGTCGGGGGACGGGCTCGACACGGCCGCCGGGCGGCTGCACGACCACCTGCGGTCCCTGCGCGACCGCCCCGTCCGGCCGGTGACCCTGAACAACTGGGAGGCCACCTACTTCGACCACGACCTCGACCGGCTGCTGGCCCTGGCCGGGCGGGCGGCCGAGGTGGGCGTGGAGCGGTTCGTGCTGGACGACGGCTGGTTCCGCGGGCGCCGCGGCGACCACGCCGGGCTCGGCGACTGGTACGTGGACGAGGACGTCTGGCCCGGCGGGCTCCACCCGCTGGCGACCCGCGTGCGGGAGCTCGGCATGCGGTTCGGCCTCTGGTTCGAGCCCGAGATGGTCAACCCCGACTCCGTCCTGGCCCGCGAGCACCCCGAGTGGATCCTGGCGCGCGCCGACCGGCCGCCGCCCCTCCAGCGCCGCCAGCAGGTGCTCGACCTGGCCAGGCCCGAGGTCTTCGCCCACCTGCTCGGGCGGCTCGACGCGCTGGTGGGCGAGTACCGCCTCGACTACGTCAAGTGGGACCACAACCGCGACATCGCCGAACCGGTCCACGACGGCGTGCCGGGCGTGCACGCGCAGACCCTCGCGGTGTACCGGCTGATCGACGAGCTGCGCCGCCGCCACCCCGCGCTGGAGATCGAGTCGTGCTCCTCGGGCGGCGCGCGGATCGACTACGGCATCCTGGCCCGCACCGACCGCGTCTGGACCTCCGACAGCAACGACGCGCTCGACCGGCAGGCCATCCAGCGCTGGACCGGGCTGCTGGTGCCCCCGGAGCTGATGGGCGCGCACGTCGGCGCGCCGCGCGACCACGTCACGGGGCGGTCGCTGCCGCTAGCCTTCCGCGCCGCCACCGCGCTGTTCGGCCACATGGGCGTGGAGTGGGACCTGACCTCGGCCGGCCGGGCCGAGCTGGACGAGCTGGCGGTGTGGATCGCCCTGCACAAGCGGCTGCGCCCGCTTCTGCACGCCGGCCGGGTCGTGCACGCCGACCACCCCGACCCCTCGACGCTGGTCCACGGCGTGGTCGCGCCGGGGCGCGCGGTGTTCGCCTGCGTCCGGCTCGCCTCCGGGCCCGGCTCGGGCCCCGCGCCGCTGCGGCTGCCGGGCCTGGACCCCGCCGCCCGCTACGAGGTCCGCACGGCCGGCCCGCTCCCCCCGGGGGCGGCGCTGCCGGAGTGGACCACCGCGCCGGTGCGCCTGACCGGCGCGGTGCTGGGGGAGCTCGGGCTGCCGGGTCCCGGGCTGAAGCCGGCGTCCGTCCTGCTCATCGAGCTGGACGCCGTGGCCCCCGGGCAGGACGGCTGACGGGGGACGCCGCGCGTCGGACCGTGGAGTCGCGGCCTCAGACCGTGGAGTCGCGGATGATCAGGCGGCAGGGCATCCGGTGGACGCCGGGGGTGGCCCGGCCGTCGATGGCGGCGAACAGGTGCTGGGCGGCGGTGCGGCCGAGCGCCTCCAGGTTCATGTCCATCGTGGTGAGCGGGGGCCTGGTCTCCGTGGACAGGACCTCCCAGTTGTCGTACCCGATGACCGCGAGGTCCTCGGGCACCCGGCGCCCGCGCTCCCGGGCGGCCTCCACCAGGCCCGCCGCTATCTGGTCGCTGCCGCACACGACCGCGTCGGTCTCGGGGTCGGCGCGCAGGAGCACGTCGGCCGCCTGCCGTCCCCAGCGCTGCGACCAGGCGCCGTACAGGACCTGGCCTCCGGACAGGGGAAGCCCGGCCTCCTCCAGCGCGGCGGCCACCCCGGCGGCACGGTCGCGCGCCGCCTGGTAGTGCGTCGGGCCGGTGACGTGGGCGATCCTGCGGCGGCCGAGGGTCAGCAGGTGGCGGACGGCCTGCGCGGCGCCGTCCACGTCGTCGGGCACGAACGACACGTCGCCGGGGTCGTCGGACGGCGCGTAGGCGTAGACCACCGGCACCGTCACGTCCCGGCTGATCGACGGGCGGGCGTCGGTGCTCTCGCCCACCACGATCAGGCCGTCCACGCGGCGGGTCAGCAGGGTGCGGATGTGGTGCTGCTCGCGGATGACGTCGCCGCGCGCGTCGCACAGCAGCACGGCCATCTTGCCGGCGCCGAACGCGTCCTCCGCGCCGAGGAGCACCGGGATGCCGAATCGGCCCACGCTGTCGCTGGTGAGCAGGCCGACGGTGCGGGTCTGGCCGGACAGCAGGCTGCGGGCCAGGCCGTTGGGCTGGAAGGAGAGCTCCTCGGCGGCCTGGAAGACGCGCTGGCGGGTCTCCGCGCGCACCTGCCCGCGCCCGTTGAGCGCCTTGGAGGCGGTGGCGATGGACACCCCGGCGCGGGCGGCCACATCGGTGATCGTGGCAGGTCGTGGGGGAGCCATCAAAGGGAAAACCTTTTCTGTATGCGAACCTCTTTTCTGCCGAAGATAGTCGTCAACGTGGAACGCTGCAAGCTTTTCCAGGGCGACTGACGTGGCCGTATGGTGTGGTCGGTACCCCGAAAACCTTTCATGTCCGGGCCGGCCGCCCGGGGGTCACGTCGCGGCGGGACCGGTCGACTCGCGGACCACGAGACGTCCCGGATGCCGGATCACGCCGGAGGCGGGGCGCCCGTCCAGCGCTGCGGACAGGCACTCCATCGCGATGGCGCCCATGCGCCCGAGTTCCTCGTCGACGGTGGTCAGCGGGGGGCGGCAGTCGGCCGCGAGCGTCCGCCAGTTGTCGTACCCCACCACGGCGACGTCGCCGGGGACCGCGCGCCCGAGGCCGGCCAGGGCCTCGCAGACGCCGTCGGCGATCTGGTCGTTGCCGCAGAAGATCGCGTCCACGCCGGGGTCGGCGGCGAGCAGGTCGCGTGCCGCGTGCCGTCCCCACCGGCGTGACCACTCGCCGTACAGCGGCTCACCGCCGGCCGGCACGAGCCCCCGCCCGTCCAGCACCCGGCGAAGGGCGGCCGCCCGGTCGCGGGCGGCGCGGGAGGATTTCGGGCCGGTGATGTGCCCGACGCGGCGGCGCGGCAGCGAAAGCAGATGCTCGGCGGCCAGGCGCGCGCCCTCCGCGTCGTCGGCGAGGACCGACAGGTCGGCGAGGTCGTCGGACTCGCCGTAGACGTACACCACCGGGACCGGGATGTCGCGGGTCAGCGAGGGGCGCACGTCGTTGTCCTCGCCCAGGACGATGAACCCCTCGACGCGCCTGTCCAGCAGGGTGCGGATGTGGTGCCGGCGGCGGCCGGGGTCGCCGCGCGCGTCGCACAGCACCACCGAGGTCTCCGTGTCGCCCAGCGACTCCTCCACCCCGAGCAGCACCGGGATGGACAGGCGCCCGCCCGGCTCGTCGGTGAGCAGGCCGATGACGCGGGAGGTGCCGAAGATCGTCTCCCGCCCGGGCGGGAAGGACAGCTCCGCCGCGGCGAG
The DNA here is from genome assembly GCF_025506355.1 of Sphaerisporangium corydalis. Taxonomy (GTDB): domain Bacteria; phylum Actinomycetota; class Actinomycetes; order Streptosporangiales; family Streptosporangiaceae; genus Sphaerisporangium; species Sphaerisporangium corydalis. The sequence goes on along the minus strand of NZ_JANZYP010000001.1, from coordinate 288,549 downwards.
CCGGACGCGCGACCGCGTCTCCTCGGCGACCTCCGACCGGTTGTTCAGCGCCTTGGAGGCCGTCGCAACCGACACCCCGGCCCGCCTGGCCACGTCGGTGAGGGTCACCGATCCGGAGCGACGTCGACCCACCGAAACCCTTTCGCGTTCGTTTCGCGGTGTCCGCGGGTGCGGAGCACCTCGGGATCGTGAGCTTACGTAGGAGATCTTCTACGATCACCGGCCCGCCCACCAGACCCCTGTTACCGAAACTTAACGTTGCCGAAAAGCTTTTCGGCGTTGATGGTGAACTCAGACGCGGCGTTGACCGCGTCAGACCCGACGATCCGGAGGCGCCGGTGGGCAGGACGAGGGCGGACCGCGTCCGGGCCCGCCGGCTGAAAGTTTCACCCGTTCCGTCCCTGTCCCCACCCCCCGAGGACGTGAAGTGATGCCAACGTTCGCCCGACTTAGACCGAGATCGCTGACGGTGACGGTGGTGCTCTGCCTCGTCGCCGGCACCTTCATGAGCGTCCGGCACGACGCCTCAGCGGCGCAGACGATCGGCTACCCCACCTTCTCCGGCCCCGCCGTCCCCGCGCCGCCGGTCGCCTACAGCACCGGCAACATGATGCAGGCGATCTACAACGCCGAAAGCTCCGGCACCGACTTCTGGATCGACCGGCTCCTCGGCCGCCCCGGCAGCGACCCCTCCGACGCCGACGGCGGCATCCTGATGACGCGCGGCCGGGCGCTGTTCATGAAGACCCACACCCCCGGCACGCTCGGCTTCGCCGGCAACGTCGCCTACATCGAGAGCGTCGGCAACCAGAGCGCGTTCACCGTGGCGGTCACGCCGGGAACCTTCAGCGAGCAGGTCAGCCAGCGCTGGCAGGCGCCCAGCCACTTCAGGAGCGTGCACACCAGCGGCTCGGTGCGGGTCGAGCAGACCAAGTTCATCACCCAGAACAACGTCATGGTGGCCAACCTGGCGATCACCAACAGCGGGTCCGCCGCCACCACCCTGCAGCTGCGGGCCACCTCGCCGTACGCCACCTCCGGCAGCGGCAGCGAGCTCACCGGGTCGGTCAACGCCTTCAACAACCTCACGACCCTGTCCACGCGCCTGTCGGGCGACGGCTTCACCGCCACCAGCGGCGGGCTCAACCGCTCGGTCTCGGTCGCCGCAGGGGCCACCGTCACCGCCAAGGTCGTGATGGGCTTCGTCGCCGGCGAGATCCCCGATTCGCTGAGCGACTACAACGCCTACAAGGGCTACAGCAACGCGACCGCGTTCGCCACGCACGTGCGGGCCTACAACCTGTGGTGGGCGCAGAACATCCCGTACTTCGACTCGCCCGAGCCGGCCATCAAGAAGAACTACTACTACCGCTGGTGGCTGATGAGGTTCAACAACCTCGACGCCAACATCCCCGGGCAGACCTACCAATTCCCCACCTCGGTCGAGGGCGCGCTCGGGTACAACAACGCCATCGCGCTCACCCAGCCGATGCACATCGACGACCTGAAGTACCTGCGCACCCCCCTGTACGCCTACGGCGACTGGCTGTCGGTCGGGCAGGTCTCCAAGGGCGGCCGGTTCCTCGACAACCCCGGCGACCCGGCCAACTGGTCCAACAGCTACACCCAGTACATCGGCGAGGCGGCCTGGCGCAGCTACCAGATCCACGGCGGCCAGCCCGCCATCGCGGCGAACCTCGCCAAGTACGCCGAAGGCGACGCCAAGGGCCAGCTCAGCTTCTACGACCACGACAACAACGGCCTGATGGAGTACGACTGGGGCGCGCTGACCGGCAACGACGCCGACGCGGTCTCCTTCCACTGGCGCAGCGGCAACCTCGACCGCACCGAGTCCGCCTACGTCTACAGCGGGGCCCTGGCCGCCGCGCAGGCCTACGACGCGATCGGCAACTCCGCCAAGGCGGCCGAGATGCGCACGCTGGCCACCCGCGTGCAGAACGCGGTCGTCAACGTGCTGTGGAACCCCACCGCCAAGGTGCTGCAGCACCGGCACGTGGCCACCAACGCGCTCGACCCGTGGAAGGAGATCAACAACTTCTACCCGTACTCGGTGGGCCTGATGCCCAACACCGCCACCTACCGCGAGGCGCTGCGGCTGTTCACCGACCCGGCCGAGTACCCGGTCTTCCCCTTCTACACCGCCAACCAGAAGGACAAGGCCGCGGCCGCGGCGGCCGGCAACCCCGGCAGCAACAACTTCTCCACCATCAACTCCACCGTCCAGTTCCGGCTGTTCTCCTCGGCCCTGCGCAACTACCCGAGTTCGTACATCACCACCGAGGACTACAAGAAGCTGCTGTACTGGAACGCCTGGGCGCAGTACGTCGGCGGCAACACCCAGTGGCCCGACGCCAACGAGTTCTGGGCCAACTGGAACGGCTCGTCCATCACCTACCGGTCGTGGATCCACCACAACATCCTCGGCAGCAGCAACTGGACGCTGATCGAGGACGTCGCCGGGCTGCGTCCCCGCAACGACAACAAGGTGGAGCTGTCGCCGATCGACATCGGCTGGGCCAATTTCGCGGTCAACAACATCCGCTACCGCAACGCCGACCTGTCGATCGTCTGGGACAACCCGGCCGACGGCGTGGTCAAGTACCCCGGCGTGCCCCAGGGCTACTCCATCTTCGTCAACGGGACCAGGGTCGCGACCGTCAACCAGCTCGTGCCGTTCGTCTGGGACCCGAGCAGCGGCGCGGTCACCTTCCCCGGCACCGCCGGCACGGTCGCCTTCAGCACATCCTCCCCGGGCCTGCAGGCGCCGCAACAGGTCGTCCAGTCCGACGCGCGCGTGGTCGACGCCCTGGCCAAGGCCGGGGTCGACCTCACCGCCACCCTGACCAACCTCGCCCAGGGCGCCACCGTGTCGGCCTCCTACACCGGCGCAGGCACCAGCACCGGCTCGGCGGTCGACGGGTTCCCGACCAACGAGCCGTACTGGGGCGCGGGCGGTTCGCCGAACGCCCAGGACTGGTACGAGGTGAACCTCGGCGGCGCCAAGACCCTGGACGAGGTCCGGCTGTACTTCAAGGACAGCCGCCCGGCCAGCGGCACCTACCGGCCGCCGGCGTCCTACCAGATCCAGTACCTCAACGGCAGCACCTGGACCGACGCCGCCTCCCAGGCCAAGACGCCCGGCACGCCGGCGGGCAACTACAACGTGGTCCGGTTCACCCCGGTCACCGCGCAACGGGTCAGGGTGCTGATGACCAACGCCTCGGGCGCGAAGACCGGCCTCACCGAGATCAAGATCTACAACCGGGGTGGCACCACCCCGCCCGCGGGCGGCGGCAACCTGGCGCCCTCGGCGACCCCCTCGGCGTCCTTCACCTCCGACTGGGAGTCGGTCGCCGCGCTCAACGACGGCATCGACCCGCCCTCCTCCAACGACACGGTCAACCCCCGCTGGGGCACCTGGCCCAACCAGGGCGAGCAGTGGGGCGCCCTGACCTGGTCGTCGGCGGTCTCGCTCAACCGGGCACAGGTCTACTTCTTCGACGACGACGACGGCATCGACCTGCCCGCGTCGTGGAAGCTGCAGTACTGGAACGGCAGCGCCTACGCCGACGTCCCCGGCGCCGGCGGCTACCCCCGCGCCGCCGACCAGTACAACACCGTGACCTTCACCACGGTGAGCACCACCCGGCTGAGAGTGCTGCTCCAGAGCGCCACCGGCCTGTCCGTCGGGCTCCTGGAGGTCAAGGCGTTCGCCCCATAAGGGCCACCGCCACCCGCGCGGGGGAGGCCACCCGCCTCCCCCGCCCCCTCCGCACAGAGATGAGACGACCGCGCCGCCGTGACGTGGGACCCGGTGATCGATCACGACTGTCTCACGGTTCGCGGGGACGGGAGTGGTCACAGGTCCGGGCGGGGGAGCGAGTGCGTACGCTGCCGGGATGAGTGATCCAGACTATCTGCACCCTTTCGTCCTGCCGGTCGACGACCGCCCGATCGAGCGGCACGGCCCGGTCGAGCTGTACCCGCCTGACGCGGCGGAGCCCCGGCCGGCGGTGGTGATCGTGCACGGCGGGCCCAGCCCGGAGGCGCTGCGGCCGAGGCCGCGCGAGTGGCCGGTCTACCGGGGGTACCCGCTGGTCGCCGCGGCCCGGGGGTTCGTCGGCGCCGCGATCGACCACCGCCTGTACGACCCGGCGGGCTACCCGCTGGCCGCCGCCGACGTCGCGGCCGGGATCGAGGTGATCCGTGCCGACCCCCGGGTGGACGGCGACCGCGTGGCGCTGTGGTTCTTCTCCGGTGGCGCCATGCTGATGGCCGACTGGCTGCGCACCCCGCCGCCGTGGCTGCGCTGCGTGGCGGCCACCTATCCGCTGATGGCCCCGTTCCCGGGCTGGCCCGTCGACCCGCGCTTCCTGCCGGCCGAGGCGGTCGCCGGCGCGGGGGCGCTGCCCATCGTGCTGAGCCGGCCGGGCCTGGAGGACCCGGCCATCGCCGCCACCGTCGACACGTTCGTCGCGGCCGCCACGGCCCGCGCGGCGCGGCTGGAGATCATCGACGTGCCGGACGGCCGGCACGGCTTCGACCACCTCGACCACACCGACCAGTCCCGCGCGGCCGTCGAACGCGCCCTCACCCTGGTGCTCGCCGAACTGTCGTGAGGAAACACGCCACAGGCCGCCACGACCGGTACAGCAGGCTGTAACCGGAATCCGGTGGCGGCCTGTATACCGCGCGACGTCCACGCTGCGGAAATATTCGGGCATGCCCCCAGACACGAACAGAACCGTGCGGACTTTTCTCCGCCGACATCCCATGGCCGGGTTCTTTCTCCTCGCCTACGGCCTGAGCTGGCTGGCCTGGCTGCCGTACGTGCTTTCCGCGGACGGGCTGGCGGTGTTCCCATTCCGCTACCCGATGGTGCTCGGCACGTCGCAGTTCCTGGGCGTCATGCCGGGGGCGTATCTCGGCCCCATATTCTCGGCGTACCTGCTGACCCGGCTTGTGGACGGGCGGCCGGGAGTGCGGCGGTGGCTGCGCGCGTTCCTCAGGTTCAGGGCCGGCGCGCGATGGTATCTCCTCGCCCTCGCCGGGGTGCCCGTGATCATGATGGCGGCGACGTTCGCGCTGCCAGGGGCGGCCGGCGCGCTGCGCCCGCCCGCCGCGCCCGCCCTTCTGGCGTTCCCGCCGATGCTTCTGGTACAGCTCGTCACCACGGGACTGGCGGAGGAGCCGGGGTGGCGGGAATACGCCCTTCCCCGCATGCAGGAACGGTACGGCCCCATGGCCGGCGCGCTCATTCTCGGGCCACTCTGGGCGGGGTGGCACCTTCCGCTTTTCCTCACCGGCTGGGGGACGGGCGCGTCGGTGCTCGGGACGATGGTGGAATTCCTTTTTTTCACCATGGTGCTCAACATCGTGGTCACCTGGCTCTTCAACAGCACGCGGGAAAGCCTTCCGGTCGTCATGCTCTTCCACGCCAATATCAACAATTTCGGCTCCGTGCTCTGGCCGGCGTTCTTTCCCGCGATCCCTGTGCTGGACAGCAGGTACCTGGTCGGATCGATCGGCTTCGGCGCTCTCGCCCTGGTGGTCGTCATCGCGACGCGTGGCAGACTGGGCTATCGAAGGATGGAGACATGCGCGAACGCTGGGCAGAGGTACGGCGCGGCAGCCGATATCTGCTGATCGTCCTGCTGGCGGCGGTGGCGACGACGCTCCTCCTGCCGGTTCTGGCCGCCGGCGCGATCTCCGCGGTGGTGTGCGGTCCCGGATCGACGATGTTCTCCCGGCTCCTGGCCGGCCTGCGATGGTGGGCCGGGTGGCACCGGCTGCGCGCCGCCGCGACGCTCGGCTTTTCCGTACCCGCGCGCCCGGCGGTCCGGTTCCCGCCCCGCGGGGTTCGCGTGCGGTGGCGGCTGCCGCTCGACGACGCGGAGACCGGGCGGGACCTGCGCTGGGCGCTGTGGCAGGTGGGGGTCGGCGTCCCCGCGGGGCTCGCCGCGCTGGCCTGCGTGGGCGGGGCGGTGTTCCCCCTGGTGGGGGCACCGTTGTGGTGGGCGTTCCCGGAGCCGCAACGGTTCCTCGGCGTTCCGGCGATCGGGTGGGGCACCGCGCTGGCCACAGGCGCGGCGCAGGCCGTCGTCGCCGGGGCGGTGTCGTGGTGGGCCGTGCCGTGGCTGGCGCGCCTGCACGCGCGCGGCTGCCTGGCGGCGCTGGCGCCGTCGCCCGAGGAACGGCTGACCGAGCGGATCGGCGAACTGGCCGAGAGCAGGGCCGGGGTGCTGGACGCGCATGCCGCGGAGTTGCGCCGCATCGAACGCGACCTGCATGACGGCACGCAGGCCAGGCTCGTGGCCATCGCGATGCGGCTGGGCCTGGCCAGGGAGTCGCTCCCCGGCGAGGCGGACGCGCTGGCCACGTTGCTCAAGGAGGCGCACGAGGGCGCCGAGGAGGCCATGACCGAGCTCCGCGATGTCGTCCGCACGATATATCCGCCGATCCTCGCCGACCGGGGGCTGGCGGGCGCGGTGTCGGCGCTGGCCGCGCGGTCAGGGATCCCCGTCCAGGTGGAGCTGGGCGAGCTCGGCGGGCTGCCCGCGGCCGTCGAGACGTGCGCCTACTTCATCGTGGCCGAGGCCCTCACCAACGCCGCCAAGCACAGCGGCGCCGGCAGGGTGCTGGTCAGGCTGACCCGGCGCGACGACCGGTTGCTGATCGAGGTGACCGACGACGGGACAGGCGGGGCGGACGAGGGTTCGGGCACCGGCCTGGCCGGCGTCCGCCACCGGGCGACCGCCCTCGACGGGACCGTTCTGGTGTCCAGCCCGCCCAGCGGGCCCACCGTCATCACTGCGGAGCTACCGTGCGCGTCGTGATCGCCGAGGACAACGTCCTGCTCGCGTCGGGCCTGGAACTTCTTCTGGGCAGCAGGGACATCGAGGTCAGCGCCCTGGTCACCGAGGTGCCCGCACTGCTGGACGCCGTGGAACGGCATCGGCCGGCCGTCGTGATCGCCGACGTGCGGCTGCCCCCGTCGTTCCGCGACGAGGGCATCAGGGCGGCGCTGGAGCTGCGGCGCAGACATCCCGGCCTGCCCGTGCTGGTGCTGTCGCAGTACGTGGAGAAGGTGTACGCCCGCGAACTGCTCTCCGGCGGCACCGGCGGCGTCGGCTACCTGCTCAAGGACCGGGTGAGCCGGGTGGGCGAGTTCGTCGACGACCTGCGCCGGGTCGCCGGGGGCGGCACGGTCATCGATCCCGAGGTCGTCGCCCAGCTCATGGGAGCGGGCGGCCGGAACGCCGTCCGCTCCCTGAGCGACCGGGAACGCCAGGTGCTGGCACTGATGGCGAGCGGGCTCGGCAACACCGAGATCGGTGAACGCCTGTTCATCACGGACAACGCCGTGCACAAGCACATCGGCAACATCTTCGGCAAACTCGGCCTCCCGACGACCCACACCGGCCACCGCCGCGTCCTGGCCGTACTGGCCTACCTCGACGTGGGCTGATCGGCGGCTCAGACGTCCTTGACGGGCGGTGGTGACGGGGTCGAGGCGGTCATTCCTCCAACGGTATCGTTGAACCGATCGGCCGGGGCGGTGCGGCCGGGCACGGCCGTACCGGAGGTGCCGCGATGATCGAGCGGAACGTGCTGGATCTGCGAGACGCCAGCGAGACGCAGGTCGCGATCGTCGGCGGCAAGGGCGCGAACCTGGGGGAGCTCTCGCGGATCGACGGCGTCCGGGTGCCGCCCGGCTTCTGCGTGACGACGGACGCCTTCCGGCAGGTCATGGCGGACGCGCCGTCGATCGACGATCGGCTCGACCGGCTGTCGCGGCTGAACCCCGGCGACCGGGAGGCGATCCGCACGCTCAGCGCGGAGATCCGCGAGATCATCGAAGGGATTGCCATCCCCGACGATCTCGCGGCGGCGATCACCCGCGTGCTCGCGCGGCACGGCGAGCACGCCGCCTATGCCGTGCGGTCCAGCGCGACGGCGGAGGACTCGCCGACGGCGTCCTTCGCCGGCCAGCAGGACACCTACCTGAACGTCGTGGGCACCGCGGCGATCCTCCGGCACGTCGGCCGGTGCTGGGCGTCGCTGTTCACCGAGCGGGCCGTGACCTACCGCCTGCGCGACGGCTTCGACCACCGGAAGGCCGGCATGGCCGTGGTCGTGCAGCGGATGGTCCTCCCGCACGCGGCCGGCGTCATGTTCACCGCCGACCCCGTCACGGGCGACCGCAGGGCCGCCACCGTGGACGCCGGCCTCGGCCTCGGCGAGGCCCTGGTCTCCGGCCTGGTGAACCCCGACGTCTACAAGGTGCGCGACGGCGAGATCGTCAGCAGGGCGGTCGCCGCCAAGGAGCGTGCCGTTTACGCCTCGCCGGACGGCGGGACGCGGGTACTGCCGGTCGACCCCCGGCGGCAGGAGGTGCCGGCGCTGACGGACGCGCAGGTCCTGCGGCTCGTACGGCTCGGCCGGCGGATCGAGGCGCACTTCGGCCGCCCGCAGGACATCGAATGGTGCCTGGTGGAGGACGACTTCCACATCGTGCAGAGCCGGCCGATCACCACGTTGTTCCCCGTCCCGGAGATCGGCGACCGGGAGAACCACGTCTACGTCTCCGTCGGTCACGGGCAGATGATGACCGACCCCATGAAGCCCTTGGGGCTCTCCATGTGGCGGCTGACGGCCCTGGTGGCGATGCACGAGGCCGGCGGGAGGCTGTTCGTCGACGTCACCCGGCGCCTGGCCACGCCCGCGAGCCGCGCCGCGCTCCTGGACGTCATGGGGAGAGGCGATCCGCTGGTCAGGGACGCCCTGGAGACCGTGCTCGACCGCGACGGTTTCGTCCCTTCGCTCCCGGACGGCGGGCCGCCCGCCGGTGGCCCGCCGTCCGGTGGCGCGGCGCCCGCTCCGATCGAGACCGATCCGGCCATCGTCACCGAGCTGATCGAGCGCAGCCGGTCGTCCGTCGCCGCCCTGCGGCGCGACATCCGGACGAAGAGCGGGCCGGCGTTGTTCGACTTCCTGCTGGAGGCCTTCCAGGAGCACAAGCGGGCCCTCAGTGAGCCGGTGAGCGTGCAGGCGATCATGGCGGGGATGGAGGCCACGTGGTGGCTCAACGACCGGATGCTGGAATGGCTGGGCGAGAAGAACGCGGCCGACACGCTCACCCTGTCCGCCCCCGACAACGTCACCTCGGAGATGGGCCTGGCGCTGCTCGACGTCGCGGACGTGATCCGTCCGCGCCCGCAGGTGGTCGCGTTCCTGCAGGGCGTTCTGGACAAGGGCGTCCAGGACAAGGACGTTCTCGACGAGGGCTTTCTGGACGAGCTGCCCGAGCTCGCGGGCGGGGCCGAGGCGCGTGACGCCATCGAGGCCTACCTGGGACGGTACGGCATGCGCTGCGTCGGCGAGATCGACATCACCAGGCCGCGCTGGAGCGAACGCCCCGCCACGCTCGTGCCCGTGATCCTGGACAACGTCAGGCTCTTCGAGCCGGGCGCAGCCGAACGGCGCTTCCGGCAGGGGCGGCAGGCGGCCGAGGAGAAGCGGCGTGACCTGCTGGAACGCCTGCGGGCCCTGCCGGACGGCGAGCGGAAGGCCGCCGAGGCCGAGCGGATGATCGACCGGGTCAGGACCTTCATCGGGTACCGGGAGTACCCGAAGTACAGCATCGTCAGCCGCTACTTCGTCTACAAGCAGGCCCTGCTGGCGGAGGCCGAGCGTCTCGTACGGGCCGGCGTGCTCCGCGAGAAGGAGGACATCTTCTACCTCACGTTCCAGGAGCTCCACGACGTCGTGCGTACGAACCAGGTGGACGACCGGCTCATCCGGCGGCGCGAGGCCGCGTTCCGGTCGTACCACGCGCTCACCCCGCCCCGCGTGCTCACATCGGACGGCGAGGCGCTCACCGGGGCGTACCGGCGCGACGACGCACCGGCCGGTGCCCTGATCGGCCTGCCGGTCTCCGCCGGGACCGTCGAAGGGAGGGCCCGCGTCATCCTCGACATGGCGGAGGCCGATCTGGAGGCGGGCGACATCCTGGTCACGGTCTACACCGACCCCAGCTGGTCACCGCTCTTCGTCGGGATCACGGGCCTGGTGACGGAGGTCGGCGGCCTGATGACCCACGGCGCGGTGATCGCCCGTGAGTACGGCCTGCCGGCCGTCGTGGGCGTGGAGCGGGCCACCCGTCTGATCCTGGACGGACAGCGCATCCGCGTCCACGGAACCGACGGGTACGTCGAGATCCTGCCTTGACCGGAAGGCCCCGTTCCGAGGTTCACGCAGGCTGTGTCGGTGCGGGAACTGGCGGAGGTGTTCACTCCGCCGGCCGGTGAGGTGGAGAGGTGGCGGCCGAGGCGATCCGTAAGGCGGCTCAGGCAAAGACACCCCCGCCGACTTGATCAACGTGGCATTAGATGAGCTCGTCCGCGCGCAGTGCGAGCTTCCCGGCTACTCGACGCTGAACGAGCTGACCAAGCAGATCCGCACCGAGGTGAACCGCGGGTTGTTCACGCGGGTAGCAGGCCGGGGCGGAGCTGTCGAGACGATGGCCGAGCGCGCCGAGCGGCTGGTGCTCAAAGCTGGAGCAGGGGGGCGGCCTGGATGCGCTGGCGGCCGCGCATGAGGCGGTGTCGGCCCACCACGGCAACAACTACCTGCCGCTGCTGGACCAGCACTACCGCTCGCACCGTTCAGCGATGTTCATCCTGGTGGAGTCGATCCGATTGGAGTCGACCAACGCCGACCGCAGCGTCCTGGACGCGGTGTGTTGGCTAGGATGCGGCTTCGGGTACTCGGATGATGGGTGAGAATCGGCCGTTGAGGGGCTTGGTGAAGGTGAAAGCGGTGTCTTTGCCTTCTGAGGCGATCCGTACCTTGGAGCCGTCGGCGAGCATCGTGGCCGCCCCCTGGAGGTGGAGGTTCTTGACGACGAGCCTTGTTCCGGTGGGTCTGCCGAGGACCGTCACGTACAGGGTGCCGTTCTTCTGGGTGAAGGTCACCGGCAGGCCGGCCGTCGTGGTCGCCTCCGCCTGACGCCAGGGCCGCGTGTCAAAGGTGGCTTCGCCCGCGGTGTCGAGCCATTCGCCCATGCCGCGCAGGCGGCTCAACTGCTCCGGGACGAGAACGCCTTCGCCACCGCTGGGACCGACGTTCAGCAGCAGGTTGCCGTTTTTCGCCACCGCCCTGATGAAATCGGGCAGGAGCTGCTGTTCCAGGGAGGCGTGGTCGGCGTCGGTCTCCTCGCGGTTGTATCCGAACGAGTTGCCGATGCCACGGACCATCTCCCACTTCTTCCGCTGTGTGGTCGGGTACTGGGTGTACTCCGGTGTGGTGAAATCGCTGTGCGGCACCGACGGTTGCGTGATGTTGGATGTGGTCAGTTCCGGCTTGTACTTGATCGCTTGCTTCATCAAGATGTCGAACGCCGAGCTCATCGGCCTGAGGCCCATGACCCGGTGCCAGAAGCCGGTGGTGGTCCAACGGTCGTTGAGGACGCCGTCGGGAACCGTGTTGTAGTAGTCGGCCATGAGCGCGGACAGGCGCTTCTGTCCAGTTGGCCAGAGGATGTCGTTCCACAGAAGGTCGGGCTTGTACCGCTGGATGAGCTCGCGAACCTGGGCCATCGCGTAGTCGGCGTAGTCCGCGCCATAGGGCAGATACGCGTAGTCCCCGAGGGTTCTGACGATGTGCCGCTGAAAGGTCCAGTCCACACCGCCCGAGTAGTACACGCCGAACTTCATGCCCAGTTTCCGGACCGCGGCGGCGAGTTCACCGACCAGGTCGCGCCGGCTGTGCCAGTCGGCTTGGTGCGGATTGGTGACGTCGGTAGGCCACAGCGAATAGCCGTCGGCGTACTTCGCCACCATGACCACGTATCGCGCTCCGGCGTCGTGGAATGTCTTCGCCCACTCGTCGGCGTTCCACTTCGCCACGCCCGCGTCGAACTGTTCCTTGAAGTCCTCATACGGCTTGGCGCCGTAGTGTTCTGCATGGTGTCGGCCGGTCGGCGAGGTGGGGTCTTTCATGGCGTTCTCGTAGTCCTCGGCGTACGGATGCGAGACCATCGCGTTGTCATAGTCGGTCTTCAACACCTGAGCGAAGGTGCCCTTCGGGGCGAAGCCCGGGACCGAGTACAGACCCCAGTGCACCATGATGCCGAGCTTGGCGTCGGCATACCAGTCGGGGACCTGGTGGGAGTTCAGCGACTCCACCGTGCCCCTATATGGCCCGTGAGTGGTCATCGCCGCCTTCCGGTCGTCGACGGCCTGCCAGATCGCTGCGGCGGCGAACATGCACACAGTGACCAGCATCGCCAGAACACCAACGATGGCGATGCCCGAGCGCCACTTGTGCCGGCGCATGGCGAGGCCAAGTCGCCGCAGCCGTCGACCGGACTCTTGAGGCGCCTGGTCGGCCCCTCGCATCTCAGTATCCTGCGACATGCCACTCCCTCCGGGAGAACGGCTCGTTGACTCGTCCTTGAGTCCTGACCGCTTGGTTAGTTAAGCTACCATGCGGTCAGATGAATGGCGATGGATCGGAGACTTGAGCGTGAACCCGTCGAACGTGGCCGGCTCCACAGGACCGGCCGACCGATGACGCCGACCAGGGACGGCCGAAAGCGCACCTTTGTCGAGGAGGCACGACGACGGCAGATCCTCGCGTGCGCCGTCGACCTGATCGCCGAACACGGTTACGCCAACGCCACGCTCGCCCGCATCGCGGAACGGGCGCACATCTCCAAGGCCGCAGTGCTGTACCACTTCGACAACAAAGAGGAGATCCTCCGGCAGGTGCTGACTGAGACCCTCGATGAACTCACCGCGCAACTTGCCGAGGCGCTGAGTGCCGCCGCCTCGCCGCCCGATGCCATCGCCGCGTACGTCCACACACTCATCGCGTACATGGCCGGCCATCCCGCCGGCGTCCGGATCCTGGTCGAAGGCCTCGCGTCGACCGAACTCGTCACGGGCACCAACATGCGTACCCAGCCTGAGCGATGGAGGATCGTGGCGGACATCTTCGCCCGGGGACAGCAGAGCGGAAGCTTCAGGGATTTCGACACTCACACCGCTGCCATCTGCCTCAACGGGGCGATCGACGCGATCGCGTCGGAGATGCTGGCCAACCCCGACTATGCCCCGCTACCGGCAGCCGAGTCGCTCGTCGATTTCACCCACCGCGCGACGCTCGCCACCGGCTACTAGGGCGCGTGTCGAGTCGTGGATCAAAGAACTGACCCGCACGCCCAATGAGCACAGTTCGATACGCGCCGGTGTCCTGGCAATCACGAGCTGCCGGCGACTGCCGGCCGCCGGTCCAGTCGTCGGCCAGCGCGGCCAGGGCGTGCACGCCGGCCAGGCGGACGGCGGCGGAGTCGTTGCCGAGTTTGTCGCCGGCCTTGTCGAAGCGTTCGGCGTGCAGCTTGGCCTGCTTTCGGCTCTCCCCGGCCTCGGTGACCCGTTGCTTGCGGTAGGCGACCACCAGGGCGACCACCCCGCCGACCCCGGCCACCACAACGACGCGCGCCTGACCGTACGCCGAAACAGATCTCGTCTGTGAATGCCCGCGCCCGCCGCTCTACCCCCGCGTACCGATGGTGACTTGGCAGGTCAGTTAAGGGGGCGCCCGCGGGGATGGGCCCTGCGGAGGAGGTGAGCGGTCCGGAACCGGGCCCTGCGGAGGAAAGGGAAGTGGCCGCACGCCCGAAGCGGCGCGGGGCCGGCGTGGGTGATCGTGGGAACCATGCCGGATACCCCAGCTCCGCCACAGCCCGCACCGCACTCCCCGGACGCCTCCGTCGCGCCGCATTCTCCGGACGCCTCGGCCGCGCCGCATTCCCCGGACGCCTCGGTCGCGCCGATCGCGCCGGTCGCGCCGGTCGCGCCGAAGCAGCGGATCTCCGCGCTCGACGCGCTGCGCGGCTTCGCGCTCTGCGGGATCATCTTCGTCAACATCCCGCAGACCATGGAGATGTTCGCCTACGCGGGACAGATGCCCACCCCGCTGCGCCTGTTCTTCCTCGGCCGGTTCTATCCCATCTTCTACCTGCTGTTCGGCGTGGGCTTCGGGATCTTCCTGCGGTCCGCGCGGAGACGCTCCGAGCGTCCCCGGCTGCTGCTGGTCCGGCGGTTCGCCGCGATGGCCGTGCTGGGCGGCGTCCTGCACCTGCTGCAGCCGGGGGAGGTGCTGTTGCCGTTCGCCGTCACCGGGCTGGTCGTCCTGCTGCCGCTCAGCTACGTGCCGGTCCGGGCCCTGCTCGCGGCCGGGGTGCTGCTGCTCGTCGCCGGGGTGCTGGCCGGCGTCGGCGGCCTCGGGCTGCTGCCCGGCCTGTTCGCGCTCGGGTTCGCGCTGGCCGAGCTGCGGGTGCCGGAGGGCCTGCCGGACGCCCGCGGCCGACTGCTGCTCACCGTGGTCGTGGCGGCCGTCACCGCGCTGGCGGCATACGGGGTCATCACGCTGGGCGCGCCGGACGTCGCGCAGATCAGGCTCGGCATGGTCCTCTCGCTCGCCACCGCCGCGTTCTACATCGCCGTCTTCCTGCTCCTGCTGCGGACCAGGGCGGGCGCCGCGCTTTCGTGGGTGCTGGCCCCGATGGGACGCATGGCGCTGACCAACTACTTCACCGCCGCTCTGCTGTTCGTCCCGATCGGGACGGCACTCGGGCTGCGCGGCTCGTCGCAGTGGGGCCTGGCCGTGCTGCTGGGCGTCGGCATCCTGACCGCGCAGGCGGTGGTGAGTAATCTGTGGCTGCGGGTGTACGGCTACGGCCCGCTGGAATGGGCGTGGCGGTGCGTCACCTACTGGCGGTGGCTGCCGATCCGCGGTTCCGGTGACGGTGCGGGAGGGCGTGCGGGCGCATGAGGTGGTGGATCGAGGCGACGGCGCGGCTCGGGGTCCGAACGCCCGAGGGCCGCGACGCCGTCGCCGCCGCGGTCCTCGCGGTGCTCAGCCTGGCGAGGCTGCTGCTCGTCTTCACCCACGAGGAGGCGCGCGCCGCGCTGGCGGCGCTGCCCGCGTGGGCGGTCGCCTGCGGCTACCTGCTGGCCACCACCGACCTGGCCACCATCGCCGTACGCCGCAGGTGGCCCGTCACCGCGCTCGTGGCCGCGACGGTGGTCCCGCTGCTCGGGGCCGTGCTGCCGACCCGTCCGCCGCTGCTCGGGATCGGCGTGGTGGTGTGCGCGTACACGGTCGCGAGCCTGCTCCCGCCGCCCCGTGCGGCCCTGGTCGTCGTCGCCTCCTGCGCCGCCCACCTGGTGGGCGGGCTGGTGGTCACGGCCGCAGGCGGCGACGTCGGCGGGCTGCTGACGTTTTGGGGCGTCGCTCCCGCGGACGTCCCGGCCATGGCGGCAGCGGCAGTGGCCGCCTACTCGTCTCCCGCCCTCGCCGGGCTGCTCGTGCAGGCGCGAAGGGCGGCCGCGGCCAGGACCGAGGCGCGCATCGAGCGTGAGCGCGAGGAGCGGGCCAGGGCCGCCGTGGCGGAGGAGCGGGCCAGGATCGCCAGGGAACTGCACGACATCGCCGCCCACGACCTGTCCGCGATCGTCGTCCAGGCGGGCGCCGCCGACCGGCAGCTCGACCGCGACCCCGAAGCGGTCCGCGCGACGCTGCGCGCGATCCGGGAGCAGGGCCGCGAGACGCTCACCGCGCTGCGCGCCCTGGTCGGCATCATGCGCGAGGACGACGCCGGCACCGGCGTCGGGCGGGTCCCGACGCTGGCCCGCATGGAGGAGACCGTGCGGCGCTCGCGCGCGAGCGGCATGACGGTCGAGACCCGCACCCGGGGCGAGCCGCGCCCGCTGCCGCTCACCACCGACCTCGCGGCCTCCCGCCTGCTGCAGGAGGCGCTGACCAACGCCCGGCGGCACGCGCCCGGCGCCACGGTCACAGTGCTGACCGTGTTCGGCGACCGGACCGTACGCCTGACCGTGCGCAACACCGCCCCACCGCACCCACGCGGCACCTCTCCCGCCACCGGCCCGCCCCCCAGCAATGGTCGGCCAGCCGAGCCGTCCCCCGGCGGCGGGCGGGCGGCCGGTGGTGGGCGGGCGGCCGGTGGTGGGCGGGCGGCCGGTGGTGGGCGGGCGGCCGGTGGTGGGCGGGCGGCCGGATCGTCCCCCGGCGGCGGATTCGCCGCCGGACCGTCCCCTGACGGCGGGCGGGCAGCCGGACCGTCCCCCGGTGGTGGGCGGGCAGCCGGACCGTTCCCCGGTGGTGGGAGAGCCGCCGGACCGTTCCCCAGCGGTGAGCGGGCGGCCGAGCCGTACCCCGGCAGCGGCTACGGTCTGCTCGGGATGCGCGAGCGGGTGCGGCACGCGGGCGGGAGCCTCGTCGTCGGTCCACGTCCCGACGGCGGATGGCAGGTCGCCGCCGACTTCCCCGTGGCCGCCGACTTCCCCGTGGAGGAACGGTGACCATCAGGGTCGTGATCGCCGACGACCAGGCCGTCGTCCGTGCCGGATTCCGCACGATCCTGGAGTCGGAGCCCGACATCGAGATCGCCGGTGAGGCCGCCGACGGTGCGGCGGCGGTGCGGATCGCCACGCGGCTGCGACCCGACCTGGTCCTGATGGACGTGCGGATGCCGGTCATGGACGGCATCGCCGCCACCGCCGAGCTCGCCGGGCTCGCCGTCGAGAACCCGATCACCGTGCTGGTCGTGACGACGTTCGATCTGGACGAGTACGTCTTCGACGCGCTGCGCGGCGGGGCGCAGGGCTTCCTGCTCAAGGACATCGAGCCCGACCAGCTCGTCGAGGCCGTCCGGATGGTCGCCTCCGGGCAGGGCCTGGTCGCCCCGGCGGTCACCCGCCGCCTCATCGCCGAGTTCGCCCGCACCACCGGCCGAACCCGCCGCCCCGGGCCACCACCCGGCCTGACCGGCCGGGAACGCGACACCCTGGCGCTCCTCGCCCGGGGCCTGTCCAACCTGGAGATCGCGCGCACCCTGGCGGTGAGCGTCTCCACCGTCAAGACCCACGTGGCCGGGCTACTCTCCAAGATCGGCTGCCGGGACCGCGTCCAGGCGGTCATCTACGCCTACGAACACGGCGTCGTCGAACCGGGCGGGTAGATGAGCAGCCGGACAGCAGATCTCACCAGCCGACGTCAGCCGGCACCGGCCGAGATGGAGATCGACGTCGGCGGGCCGCGACGCGGATCGGCAGGGACAGCGCTCCCCCGGTAGGAGGTCCGAGGCCGGAATGCTCATTCGGTGACGTGCCGGACCCGAGCGGAGGTTTCGGTGGTGCGCGCGGCCCAGGCGGCCAGGAGGCGCAGGCCGTCACCCGACGGGGTTCCCGGTTCGGCGGAGTAGGTCAGGAGGGTGAGGGTCTGGTCGCCGGGCAGCTCGAACGCCTCGAAGTCGAGGTCGAGGTCGCCGATGGCGGGGTGGTGGAAGCGTTTGGTGCCGTGCCGGTGCACGTAGACGTCCTGGGCGGCCCACCAGGCGCGGAAGGGGTCGCTGCGCATGGACAGCTCGCCGATGAGGTTGACCAGGTGCTCGTCGTGGGGATTGCGGGCGGCGGCGATGCGCAGCGCGGCCACCGCCGAGCGGGCGACCCGCGCCCAGTCGGGGTAGAAGCCCTGGGCGTGCGGGTTGAGGAAGGTGAACCGCATGGAGTTCACCGGAAGGACCTCGCCGGCGGCGAACATGGGCGCGTACAGGGCTGTGCCGAGGGGGTTGGCGGCCAGGATGTCGAAGCGGTGGTCGCGTACGAACGCCGGCACTCCGGTCATCGCCTCCAGCACCCGGCGGACCGGGGCCCGTACCTCGGGTGTCTTGACGCGGCGGGTGCGGGCCGCTGGGGCGGCGGCGGCGCGGGCCAGGTGGTGCAGGTGCGCGGTCTCGGTGTCGTCCAGGCGCAGCGCGCGGGCGATGGCGTCCAGCACGCTCTCGGAGGCGCCGGCGAGGGTGCCGCGCTCCAGCCGCGTGTAGTACTCGACGCTGACCCCGGCCAGCACGGCGACCTCGCCGCGGCGCAGACCTTCCACCCGGCGGCGGCCGTGGGAGGGGATCCCCGCCTGCTGCGGGCTGACCTTGGCCCGGCGTGAGGTGAGGAAGGCCCGGACCTCGCTGCGGTTGTCCATATCCCCAGGTTAGGCATCGCCAGCCACGATGAGGGGGTCCCTGCCGGTACCCCTTTGGCCGGTGACTGTCTCCCCGCGCCGGTGAGGGGTTGGCTGGAAGCACGGCCCCCGCCTGGGGGGGCGGGAAAAAGAAGCGTCTGCCCGGTCGCGGCGGCCGTGATCTCCCGGGCCGGCCTGGCAGAGGGCCGCCCTTCGAGCGGCACGGCCACCGGGGCGCGGCGACACAAGGAGAATGATCATGAAGCATGTGAAGCTTGGCGGTCTGGACGTGTCCCGGATCGGGCTGGGTGCGATGGGCATGTCCCACGGCTACACCGATTCGGGCACCGACGAGGCCGAGTCGATCGCCACGCTGCACCGTGCCCTGGAGCTGGGTGTCACGCTGATCGACACCGCCGAGATCTACGGGCCCTACATCAACGAGGAGCTGCTGGGCCGGGCGCTCAAGGGTCGCCGCGACCAGGTGGTCCTGGCGACGAAGTTCGGGCTGATCTCGCATGGTGGGGCGGGCGCGTGGACCCTGGACTCCCGTCCCGCCAACATCCGCGCCGCGGTCGAGGGGTCCCTGACGCGGCTGGGCACCGACCACATCGACCTGTACTACCAGCACCGCGTCGACCCCGGCGTGCCGATCGAGGACGTCGCCGGCGCTGTCGCCGACCTGGTCGAACAGGGCAAGGTGCGGGCGTTCGGGTTGTCGGAGGCCGGGCCGGACACCATCCGCCGCGCCCACGCGGTCCACCCGCTCGCCGCGGTCCAGTCCGAGTACTCGCTGTGGACGCGCGGCGTGGAGGAGCGGGTGCTGCCGGTGCTGCGGGAACTCGGGATCGCCCTGGTGCCGTTCGCGCCACTCGGCCACGGCTTCCTGACCGGCACGATCAGGTCGGCCGAGCGGTTCGGCGAGAGCGACTTCCGGCACGGCAACCCGCGCTTCACCGGCGCCAACCTCGACGCCAACTTGCGGATCGCCGACGAGGTCCAGGCCGTCGCCGCTGAGGCGGGGGTGACCGCCGCGCAGGTGGCGCTGGCGTGGCTGCTGGCCCAGGGCGAGGACATCGTCCCCATCCCCGGCACCAAGCGCGTGCACCGGGTGGAGGAGAACACCGCCGCCGCCGACCTCCAGCTGACCGAAGGGCGGCTCGCCCGGCTGTCGGCGTTGCCGCCCGCGGCGGGCGACACCCACACCGAGTCCGGCCTGGCGATGCTCGAACGCTGACCGCGGCCCTCGGCACCCCTGCCACCGGCCGGCCGCATCAGTGGCCGTACCGATCACGATGAAGGAGCGTCCATGCAGACCGTCACGCTGAACAACGGCGTCCCGATGCCGATCCTGGGATTCGGGGTCTTCCAGATACCGGCCGAGCGGACCGAGCGGGCCGTCACCGACGCCCTGGCCGCCGGCTACCGCAAGTTCGACACCGCCGCCTCGTACGAGAACGAAGAAGCCGTCGGCCGGGCCCTGGCCGCTGGCGGCATCCCGCGCGAGGAGCTGTTCGTCACCACCAAACTGTGGGTCCAGGACAATCCCGCCGAAGAACACACCCGTCGGGCGTTCGACACCTCGGCCAAAAAGCTCGGCCTGGACTACCTCGACCTGTACCTCGTGCACCAGCCCTTCGGCGACGTCTACGGCCAGTGGCGGGCGATGGAGGCCCTGCACCGCGAGGGTCGGATCAAGGCGATCGGGATCTCCAACTTCCACCCCGACCGCGTCGTGGACATCGTCGACCACAACGAGATCACCCCCGCGGTCAACCAGATCGAGGTCCACCCGTTCTTCCAGCGCGCCGCCGACCAGCAGATCAACAGCGAGCGCGGCATCCTCATCGAGTCGTGGGGGCCGTTCGCCGCGGGCAAGAACAACCTGTTCACCGACCCCGTCCTCACCGAGATCGGCCAGGCGCACGGCAAGAGCGTGCCGCAGGTCGTGCTGCGCTGGCTGATCCAGCGGGGCATCCCCGTCAACGCCAAGTCCGTCGATCCCGAGCGGATGAAGGCCAACCTTCAGGTGTTCGACTTCGAACTCACCGCCGGCCAGATCGACCGCATCGCCGCCCTGGACACCAGCGCCTCCCTGTACTTCGACCACCGCGACCCCGCCATGGTCAGCTGGCTCGGCAACCGCCGCACCAGCTGACCAGGGGAGACAGGCGATGGGCCGCACCCCACGGGCCCTCGACCGCCGCCAGGTCCTGCGCGGCGCGCTGCTCCTAGGAGGCACCGTGATCACCGCGACCGCCTGCGGCGGCCGGGACCGCCCGGCACCCACGTCGGCCGCCGAGCCGGCCTCGCAACCGGCGGGCCCGCCGCCCTCCGCGGCGGCGGCACGCACGGTCCTGCTGGTCTGCTTCTCCCGCTCCGGCGAGAACTACCACTACGGCGGCCGCCGCACCCTCAAGGTCGGCAACACCCAGGTCCTGGCCCAGATGATCAGCCGTCGTCTGGACTGCGACACCTACCGCATCCGGCCCGCCGACCCCTACCCCGGCGACTACGAGCAGACCGTCGCCCGCAATGTCCAGGAACAGAACACCGACGCCCGCCCCGCAATCGCCGGCGCCCTGCCCGACCTGGGCCCATACCAGGTCGTCCTGCTGGCCGGACCCATCTGGAACGTCCGCGCACCCATGATCATGACGACGTTCACCGAACAGTTCGACTTCACCGGCAAGACCATCCACCCCGTCACCACCTACGCCATGAGCGGCCTGGGCACCACCGAAGCCGACTACGCCGCGTCCTGCCCCGGAGCCACCCTCGGCGAAGGCCTGGCCGTCCGCGGCGAACAGGTCACCGATGCCGGCCCCGCCATCGACACCTGGGCCCGCCGCACCGGCCTGCCACGCGCATGACCCGGCAGGCTTCTCACCCTGGTGGCCCGGCCGTACGCTGACCGCGACGACTTCGGCCCAGCGTGGAGGCAGCCGTGAACGATCTGGTCGCATGGCTCCGCTCCGACATCGAGCACGAGCTGGCTCTGGCCCGCGCGGCCGGGGGAGCTCCGTGGGTAGGGAGCACCGAGCATTTCGAGGTTCAGACCGTCGAGGGGCTGACGGTCGTCGACGGCTTCGAGATCAGCGATCCGAGGTTCCGCGCGACGATCGACCACATCGTCCGCCACGATCCGGCGGCCACCATCGACCGCTGCGAGTCCGACCTCGCGATCCTGTCCCTGCACGAGCACGCCCACGGGTGCGGCGGGCCAGCCGACAGCCGCCGGTGGGTCAGCGACGACGAGGACTGCCCGACGGTGCGCCTGCTCGCGTACGGACGCCGCCACCACCGGCCGGGCTGGCGCGAGGAGTGGAAGCCGTGACGCTCATGGCCACCTCCCGATGCCTCCGGGCACGAAGCGCCCGCACGCGCGTGTTCGCTGTGTCGGCGAGCGATGGCGTCACCTGGATGTGGTTTGCACAGTGCGCTCTTCGGCCGGGCCGGCGTGCGGGTGTGTGCCGCGTAGTGCGGACTCGACCCGGCGATTGCTGGTCATGGTCGCGGTGATGGCGGTCATGGCGAGCAGGAGGCCGGCGGCGGCGTAGAGCGGGGTGCGCAGGTCGTAGGCGGTGGCCAGCCAGCCGCCGAGGAAGGCGCCGAACGGGGCCGCGCACATGGCGAGCATGCGGGAGGTGGAGGCGACGCGGCCCATCAGGTGGGCCGGGACGATGACCTGCCGGAGGGAGGGGCCGAGCACCATCGTGGCGCCCATGCCCGCCCCGCAGACGGCGAGCGCGAGCCCGGCCACGTACGGGTTCGGGGCGGAGGCGAGCCCCAGGATGGCGAGGCCCTCGAGAGTGGCGGTGCAGGTCAGCGCGGTGCCGGTGCCCAGGCGCCGGCCGAGGAAGGAGGCGATGCCCGCGCCGAGCAGGCCGCCGGTGGCCTCGGCGGTGAGGAGCAGACCGAAGCCGAACGCGCCTACGCCGAGACGTTCGCGGACGAACAGGGCCAGGACGGTCTCCACGGCAACGAAAGCGATGTTCCCCACCGCCGGACGCAGCGCGAGCCCGAGCAGCAGCCGGTCATGGAAGACGTAGGAGGCCCCGGCCCGCGCCTGCCGGAGCAGCGACTCGCGGGCGCTCGCGGCCGGGCGCGGCACGGCGGGCAGCGACCGGACGAGCAGTGCGGACAGCGCGAACGACACCGCGTCGGCGAGCAGCGGAACCGAACGTCCGAGCGCGAGCAGCGCACTGCCCGCAGGAGGCCCGGCGAAGCCGGACGCCGCGGTCTGGGCGCCGCGCAGGCGAGCGTTCGCGCGTTCCAGCTGGGCGGGGTCGCGGCCGAGCAGATCCGGCAGGTACGCCGTGGCGGCCGTATCGAAGAACAGCCCGCCGAGGGCGAGCAGGAACGCGACGGCCGCCAGCAGCGGGATGCTCAGCACGTCGAACGCCGCCGCCGCAGCGAGTACGGCGAGCAGCATCGCGCGCGCGGCGTCGGTGACCCACATCGTGGGGCGGCGGTCCCAGCGGTCCACCAGCGCACCGCCGAGCACTCCGAACAGCAGCCAGGGCAGTGTCCCGGCGGCCATGATGACGGCCAGCGCCATCGGATCCCGCGTCAACGTCAATGCCAGCAGCGGCAGCGCGGCGTGCGACACCCCGTCGCCGAGCGAGGACACCGTCTGCGCGGTCCACAGTCGCCCGAACCCGGTGGGCGACTTCGCCACATCATTCGTCGGATGTGCGGTCACTTGGCGTCCTCCTCGACCTGCCGGCGCGGAGCCGGCCGGAACAGCGCGAAGACCAGCGACACGTCTGGCAGCGATGGATCGGACAGCGTCCGGTACTCGTCCGCCAGTGCCTCCAGGCGTGCCCCCAGCTCCGTGAACTGCTCCTTGGTGAGTCGCAGGTGTGCCATTCGTACGTGCCGCTCATCATCCGCCGGCGACGCCTCAAGGTCCGCCACCGCATTCCGCAGCAGCACGTCCGGCTGCCCCGGCGCTGGATCCGGCAGCTCGATCGACCGCGCGGCCATCGCGTAGTACCGCTCGGTGACCCCTCTCACTTTCCGCGTCCGCACCACCTTCACCAGGCCGGCCCGCTCCAGCAGCCGCACGTGATAGCTGGAACTCCCCTTCGCGAGGCCCACCCGCTGGGCGATCTGCGTGATCGTCGCCGGCTCGAAGCGGAGCATGGCCATGATCCGGTGACGCGTGAGATTGGAGACGGCGCGTAGCTGCTCGTCGGTGGTGACGTGAAACGTCTCAAGGAGATCATCGGTAGGCATGCAAGCAATGGTCAACGATTCTTGACCATTGTGCAAGGGGTTCAGCCCCAGCAACATCTCCACCACCTCGCGAGGCCTACGCCCGGCTCGGGCGACGCGGGCATGTCGTACAACGGCCGCACGAACCGATCACCCGGCACGCGGTCGTCGGTCCCCGCACGCGAGATCCACACCGCCCACGTCCCAGGCGCGCGACTCCGGCGCGCGAATCTTCGGCACAGCGCGCCGCCGCTGTGTGTCTGGGGTGCTTCAGTCGGGCGGTGTCGTGAGTGACTGGATGTGGTCGAGCATCGCGTCCAGCGCCACTTCCAGCGGACGGACCTTCCGCTGCAGTTGGGTGAGCAGCAGGCCGCCTTGCAGTGCCGCGAGGGTGGCCAGGGCGAGGTCGTCGGGGTCGCCGTCGAGTTCACCGCGCGTGTGCATGGCCTGCAGGCCCGCTCGGATCGCCGCCGCGGTTCGGACGTCCTCCAGGGTGGCCTCGGTCACGCCTTGCTCGTACATGAGCCCGCCGAGATGGGGGTCGCCGGTGCCGCCGGCTACAGCGCCACCAAGGCCGCCCTCGCCTCGTTCACCCGTACCTGGGCGGCGGAGTTCGGCTCGAGCGGCGTCCGCGTCAACGGCGTGGCGCCGGGGCCGACCCGCACCGCGGGCATCCTGGCCGAATGGGGCGAGGGCATCGAAGAACTCGGCAAGACGCTTCCCCTCGGCCGCACGGCCCGTTCGGCCGAGATCGCCGAGGTCATCCTGTTCCTCGACTCACCGCGTTCGAGCTTCGTCACCGGCGCGACCCTGGCGGCCGACGGCGGCGCCACCGCCATCTGACCACCTCTAGGACCGTTCCTTGATGACGCTGTCGCGTGGACCGCCGTAGACCGGGTTCCTGTCGAAGCGCTTGTCGGTGACGAGCAGGCGGATCAGTCCCGGTTCGCGGATGGACTCCTCCGCCTCCCAGACGATCCAGTCGTCGCCGACGGGTCGGGTCTGTGTGCGAAGCTCGGCGTAGCCGCCCGGGTTGTCCGGCGTGACCCCCATGATCAGGTAAGTGATCCTCAATCCGCGCCGGTCGAGCTCGGGCAGGACCTCTCCGACGGTCTTCTCGTCCACCCGGAAGCCGGCGAGCGAGCCGCCCTTCGTGGTCGCCAGCCGGTAGTCGGACTTGATCGGTCTCACTTCGTGTGAGGTGTCGGGCACGAGAACACAAGGGGCGATCGGGCCGCTCATGAGGATCGTGCTGGTGCTGTGGTCGCTGATCGTCCAGACGAACGTCTGGCCGGGCTTGAAGAGCTTGGTGTCGATCCGCATCTGCCAGCCCTGGCTGTCCTGTTCCCCGGGGATGTTCTCCGGCACGGAGTACAGGCCGCGGGGAATGTCCTGGACGTGGGTTCCACGCGGTTCCTCGCACCACTTGCCCGGCGGTGCGTAGTCGACGATGGCGGGAACGTTCAGCTCCTCCAACCGCTTCGCCAGCCCCGCCCTGTCGCGGAAATCCCGGACCTGGACGTACACGACGCCGTCGGACTCCTTGGTGACCGCATAGGAGGGGGTGCCGCCCCCCTTCAGCAGGCCCGGCCCCACCGCGACGCCCGCGGCGAGCAGCCCCGCACCCGCCAGCCCCACGACCAGCCGCCGGGCAGAACGCCGGCGGGGACGGGCGGCGGACGGGCCGGGTCGCTCGGCGGCGAGCGCGGCCAGCAAGGCGCGCGCCCCCGCATCGGACGCGTTCCCTCCCGGCCTGCCCGGTTCCACCCTGGCCAGCGCACGTGTGATCACATCGATGTCGTCGCTGTTCTTCATCACAGATGTTCCTTCGCGGGAGCCGACCGGCTTTCCGATGTGAAGTGCACGTCCGCCTCGGCGAGCGCGCGGGCGAAGCGCCTGCGGGCGCGGTGGAGTCTGATGCGTACGGCGTTGCGCGAGATACCGAGCACGGTGGCGATCTGCTGCCGGTCCAGTTCCTCCCAGGCGACCAGGGACAACAGCTCCCGGTCGGCGTCCGGCAGGGCCCGGAAGATATGCGCGATCGCCGTCAGCTCCACCCCGCTGTCGGGCGCGGCCTGGTAGAGGTCCGCCATTTCCGCGTCGAGCTCCACATTCAGGGACTGGCGGCGTACCTGGACCCGATAGTGGTTGGCCAGCACCTTGCGCGCCACCCCGTACAGCCACAGCGTGGCCTGCTGTCCGTCCGGCACTTCGCCCATCCGCCGCCAGGCGATGGCGAAGGTTTCCGCCACGACGTCCACCGCATCCTGCGGGGAGTCACAGCGGCGGGCCGCGTACGCCGTGATCAGGCCGTACGTCTCCCGGTACATGGACTCGAACCTGACCGGCTCACCATCCACGGGCCGGCCCCGCGTCAGGTCTCCTCGGCATCCCCATGGCCGCCTCCTCCACACCTTGAGTTACGGACACCTGTGCCTATGTAAGGAGTCGGGCCATCATTTCGCGTCAAGGCGGAGAAATTCGCGGCCATCCCGATTGCGGAAGGGTGGTGGTCGTACGTCCCGCGCGCCGGGATGGATCCGGGCGTTACCTGCGGGTGGCGAGGTCGAAGGTGGTGACCAGTTCCTCGGCGGCGACCGTGGCGTCGAGGCCGGCCAGGAGCCGGGCGGCGACGGTGTCGATCGTCGCGCGGAGGCTCATGGCCATGAGCCGGGCGTCGAAGTCGCGGAACTCGCCGGCCCGGCGGCCCTGCTCGAACAGTTCGGCGAGCAGGGCCAGGGCCATGTCATCGGACCCGTCCGGCGCCGGCGCCGAGTTGAAGGCGATCTGCTGGACCGCGCGTATCTGGACGGGGTTGGCGGCGATGAACTCCACGTTGGAGCGGATGTAGGTCGCCAGTTTCTCGCGCGGGCCGCCCGCGGCCACGATCCTCGGGTGCATGTACGCCGCGGCGTCGGTGAGCACCTTGGCGACCACGTCCGCGAGCAGCTCGTCCTTGGAGGCGAAATGGTAGGAGATCAGCCGTTTGCTGCTGAGTCCCGCGTGGCCGCAGATCGCGTCGAAGGTCGTGCCCGTGTAGCCCCGCTCGGCCAGGACCTCGATCGTGGCCTGCACGATCTGTTCTCTGCGGGCCTGGGTCGCGTGGGCCCGGTCTAGCGGAACGGGTGTCGGCATCATTGCCTTTCCATGATCGGCGGCCGTCCCCGCCGGGCTTGGTCAGCCCAGTTTGCCAGCCCGGGCGGGCTTGGGGAACGCGGCACGCACGGCCTGCCGGGTGGCCAGGAGCGCGACTCCGGCCAGGAGCAGGCCGATCAGCCCCTGGTCGAACTTCATCCACAGCGGGTAGCCGCTGTCGGGCGCCACGCAGATCAGCACGATGCCGATCGTGCCCAGGATCGAGAGCGTCCTGATCCGGACGTACGCCGATCGCTTTCCCTTGGCCGCCTGCCCGGCGAGCCAGATCAGCCACAGCGAGGCCACCGCCACGGCGCCACCACGCACCCAGACCACCCAGTTGACCAGGTCAGGCCGGTTGTGCAGGACGGCGGCGATGATCAGGGTCGCCACCGACACGACCGCCATGCCGACGAAGAGGAACCGGATCCGCTGGAGGCTCACAAGCACTTTGTTATCCATGCGAGCAATAATTACACAGGCGGATAAAAATGACAATCGGCGATCGGGCGTCGCGTCTGGAGCGGCCCAGAGGTCCGGCGCGCCGTGCCCCGCGGGGGAGCATGATGGGGGCGACCGAAACGATCGTCGTGGGGATGGGTCATGAGGCTCCGCTGGTACCGCCGGCCGCGCCGCGGCTCGTTGCCCAGGCGCTCCCTCAGGCGGTGGATCCTGGTCGGGCTCGGCCTCGGGGTGCTCGTGGTGGCGCTCACGGCCGCGGTCGGCCCGTACCGGCAGACCCGGGAGTTCCGGCAGGTCGTGGCATGCGATCGGGACGCCGGCGACTGTTTCGGCAGGGGACCGGCTTCCATCGCCGGCCGGCGCACCTACCTCACGACGACGACGCACACCGACGCCAACGGCACCACCAGCACGACCACGACCACCCACTTCGAGGTCACCTGGCAGCGGACCGGCGGCGCCCGGCAGACACGTGAGGTGTCGTCGGACTTCTTCGCCAAGGCGCGGGAGGGGGAGCCGGCCACGCTCCGGCTCTGGCATGACGAGGTCGTCGGCGTGGAGGTGATGGGAGGGGCGCAGTGGTTCCTGCCGGAGTCGGGTACGACTCTCGGCCACTGGCTGTACCTGGCCTTCTTCGGTCTCGGGATGCTGCTGTGGGGACTGTTGTTCGGCTGGTGGGACGGGCTGTTCATGCTCGCCTTCCGCACGTTCGCCTGGATGTTCATGGGCGTCATGCCGGTGAACCTGGCGACGGACGCCCTGGCGTACGGCCTGGACACCGGGGCCGGTCTGGTCATGGACATCGCCATAGGCGTCTTCTTCGCCGGGATCGCCGGCGGGATGCTGTTCGCCTCCCTCGACTCCTGGTGACCGGCCGCGCCGACGGGCGCCATGAGGTCAGCGCCAGGGCTCCTCGGAGGTTCCGGTTCGCCGGTCGTGATGGTCCAGCAGCCGGGACAGCAGCTCGGTCAGCCGCTCCCGCTCCTCGGGTGACAGCGGGGCCAGCAGTTCGTCCTGGCTTTCGGCCAGCCGCTTCTCCAGGAGCCGTAGCCGCCGTTCGCCCGCCGGGGTCAGCGAGATGATGTTGCGCCGCCGGTCGGAGGGGTCCAGGGCGCGCTCGACCAGTTCGCGCTCGGCGAGTTCGTTGATCGTCGCGACCATGTCGCTGAGGTGGATGCCGCTGCGGCGGCCCAGCGCGGCCTGGCTGGCCGGGCCGAACTCCGCGAGCGTCGCCAGCAGGCGGTAGTGGTAGCCGCGGGCGCCGGCGGAGGAGAACCCGTCGGCCACCAGGCGGCCCGCGTGGCCGGCGGTCTGGGTGAGCAGCCAGCTGGGCAGGCCCTTCCACCTGGCTGGCGTCTCATCGGATGGGTTCTCCATGCGGGCAAGCCTAACGGATCGTTAGGCGCACCAATGATTATGGTATCGTTCGAGCGACAAACGTTCGGAATATAAACGTTTGGTCATCCAACGAACCCCCGGAGGCAGGACCATGATCAAGCCGTTCCGCATCGACGTCCCCCAGGCCGACCTCGACGACCTGGCCGACCGGCTGTCCCGCACCCGCTGGCCCAACGAGGTCGACGACGCCGGATGGGACTACGGCTTCCCGCTGGCGCGGCTCAAGGAGCTGGCCGAACACTGGCGCACCGGCTACGACTGGCGCGTCCACGAGGCCGGGCTCAACGAGCTGCCGCACTTCACCACCGAGATCGACGGCCAGGACATCCACTTCGTCCACGTCCGCTCGCCGAAGCCGGACGCGCTCGCGCTGATCATCACCCACGGCTGGCCCGGTTCGTTCCTGGAGTTCCTCGACGTGATCGAGCCGCTGTCCCGCGACTTCCACCTGGTGATCCCGTCCATCCCCGGGTTCGGCTTCTCCGGGCCCACCCACGAGCGCGGCTGGGACGTCGTCCGGGTCGCGCGGGCCTGGGCGGAGCTCATGCGCCGGCTCGGGTACGAACGCTACGGCGCGCAGGGCGGCGACTTCGGCTCGGGCATCTCCACGGCGCTCGGCGCGGTGGCGCCCGACCGGGTCGCCGGGGTGCACGTCAACTACCTGCCGACCCGGCCGGACCCGGACGCCGGCGTCGAGCTGTCGGAAACGGACGAGGCACGGCTGGTCAAGATCCGGCAGATGATGGCGAACCGGCCGCCGTACCAGGCCTTGCAGGCCCTCACCCCGCAGACGATCGGCTACGCGCTGACCGACTCGCCGGTCGGCCAGCTCGTCTGGATCGCCGAGCGCTTCGCACAGTGGACCGACCCCCGCTCGCGGATCAGTGACGAGCGGATGCTCACCGGCGTCTCGCTGTACTGGCTGACCGCCACCGCGGCCTCCTCGGCTCGGCTGTCCCGTGAGACCCCGCAGCGGATCGAGCCGTGCCCGGTACCGGTCGGCGTGGCGGTGTTCGCGCACGACATCACGCAGTCGGTGCGACCGCTGGCCGAGCGGCTGTACGACATCAGGCACTGGTCGGAGTTCGAGCGCGGCGGCCACTTCGCCGCGATGGAGGTGCCGGACCTGTTCGCCGGGGACGTCCGGGACTTCTTCCTCACCCACGCCAAGTGACCCGGGCTGGTGCTCGTGTGACCGCTGGGGCGTGATCGCACATCAGCGGGGGTGCAGCGCACCCACCATGGCCGGGACGGGGGCGTCGTAACTTGGAAGCATGGACCAGGAGAGACCTCTTGGTGAGTTCCTTCGTGCCCGGCGCCACCTCACGACGGTCGAACAGGTCGGACTGCCGCCGTCCCTCGGACACCGCCGCACGCCGGGATTGCGCCGTGACGAGGTGGCGATGCTGGCCGGCGTCAGCATCGACTACTACATCCGGCTGGAACAGGGGCGGGAACGCCACCCCTCCGATCAGGTGCTCGCCGCCCTGGCCCAGGCCTTCCGGCTCGACGACGAGGCCATCGAGCACCTTCACGAGCTCGCCCACCCCCGGCCGTACAAACGCGCCACCGAGCGGGCCGAGAAGGTACACCCGAGCCTGCTGAGCCTGATGGAGAACTGGGACCGTATCGCGGCGTACGTGGTGAACAGCCGGCTGGACGTGCTGGCGAAGAACCGCGTGGCCACCGGCCTGTACGAAGGGCTGGAGCACAACGACAACCTGCTGCGGCTGGCCCTGCTCAACCCCGCGTCGCACGACTTCTACCTCGACTGGGAGCTCGACACCCATTCCAAGGTCGCCCATCTGCGCGCCGCGGCGGGCGCGGACGCCGAGGATCCGCTGCTTCGCGAACTGGTCGAGGAGCTGTCGCGGGAGAACAAGGACTTCCGGCGGCTGTGGGACCGCTACGAGGTACGGGCGAGGACGCGCGCGCCCGTGCGCTTCCATCACCACGTGGTCGGTGACGTGGTGACCACCATGGAGGTGCTGAGCGTCGACAGCTCCCCTGGTCAGAAGCTCATCGTCTTCAAGGCCGAGGACGGCAGCCCGTCCGAGCACGCTCTGGCCGTACTGGGCGGCGGGCAGTGGCGGACGGCGGATCCGGCGGCGGAGTCCACGGAGGATCCGGGGGCGGATTCCGGCGCGGACGCGGTGCAGGATTCCGCGGCGGCTATGGGCCACCAGGAGTAGCCGGTCCGCCGGGGGAGTCCGCGGCGAGGTGGGTGAGCGGGACCTCCACCAGGAGCCGTTCGCCCACCCGGCGATAGCCCACCGCCTGGTTCACCGTCGTCATCGGCAGGTTGCTCCCGTTGACGGTGCTGGTCACGGTGTCCACGCCGGGGAAGCGCTCGCGCAGCAGCAGGGTCTGCTCGGCCTTGATCCAGCGGGCCAGGCCGCGCCGCCGGTGCCGGGGGAGCACCGCGGTGTCGTGCTGGTCGGCCGCCGGGCCGCCGTCCGCGGGGGCCGGGCCGACCCAGTGGGCGGGGCGGTAGCCGCCGGGGTCCGGGCACACCGCGAGCTCACGGCAGCGGCGCAGCACCTCCTCGTCGAGCCGCTGTTCCTGGCGTTCCAGACGCAGCAGGACCCGCATACCGGGCCAGGTGAGGGCGAACGGCTCCCCGGGCCCGCCGGCCGGCGCCAGGCCCTGGAGGCGTTCCATCCCGGCCGCGCGGGCGTCGGCCGCGACGCGGGTCCGCAGCGCCGCCCCCACCCCCTGGCGCCGGGACGGCGGTGCCACGAACAGGCGGAGGAAGCCGGTGCGCGGGTCGTGGGGGCGCGGCCGCAGTTCGGCGACGCCGACGACCGGCCCGCCCGCCGTGGCGCGGGCGGCCCAGCGTGGTACGGGGGGCCCGTCCTCGGCGAGCAGCCGTTCGGCCAGCGCGGCGGCGGGGGGCGAGCCGCCGGACGCTTCGGCCTGCCCCTCGCTGAGCACCGCGCACCAGGCGGCGAGGTCGGCGGGGGTCGCGTGCCGCGGCAGGAACGGTTCGGGGGAGACGGCCACCGCAGCACTGTGGCACGCGCCGCCCCCGCCGTGAAGACACCCTCAGGGTTGTGACGTCGCGAGGCGGGTGAGCGCGCGGGTCAGGGCCTTGGCGCGGGTCTCGGGGGTGCGGGCCTTGAGCAGCGGAAGGATCACCGCGTACCGATCGGACCGGCCGAGGCGCTCGAAGGCCTCGCCGGCGCGGGCGTCGCCGGCCAGCGCGGCCGCGAGGTCGGGCGGGACCTCGGCGGTGCGCTGCGACTCGTAAGCGCCCTGCCAGCGGCCGTCCGCCCTGGCGGCCTCGACCTCCGCGATCCCGGACGGCCGCATGCGCCCGGCCGCCGTGAGCGCCTCGACCTTCGCCACGTTGACCTTCGACCAGGAGCTCCTCGGCCGGCGGCGGCAGTACCGCTGCAGGAACGACACCTCGTCGCCGGCCTTGCGCTGGCCGTCGATCCAGCCGTAGCACAGGGCCACGTCGAGGGCCTCGGTCGTGGTGACCGAGACGAGCCCGGAGTGCCGTTTGGCGATCCGCAGCCACGCCTCGGTCCGGACCTCGTGCTCGGCGGCCAGCCAGGACTCCCACCGGCCGGAATCGGAGAAATCGAGGACGTCCATGTCAGATCGACGTCAGGGAGGCGATGACCTCGACGTAGTGCGGGTTGTTCATGACACCCAGCACGTTGCCGAACGGGTCGACCACCGCGGCGGTGACGAACCCCGTCTCGCCGTGCGCGGTGATCGGCTGGTACTCCTTGGCGCCCAGCGACAGCAGCCGCTCGACGGTGGCGTCCAGGTCGTCGACGTGCCAGTGCATGACCGCGCCGCCGGGCTCGGTCGCCGCGCCGGGCGGCTGGTAGTTCCGGTCGATGATGCCCAGCTCGTCCTGGTGGTCGCCGATGCGGAACTCGGCGTAGGCGAGGCGCCCGTCCGGCCCGGGGCGGGTGAAGTAGGCCTCCACGCCCAGGAACTCGGCGTACCACGCCACGGCCGCCGTCACGTCGTCGGCCCAGAAGCTGATCGTGCTGAATCCTCGCAGGCTCACAATGTGACCTTTCATCAGTGTTTGTCGCTGTTCTCTACGATGAACGATATTGGTAGTTGTGGAAGCTGTGGTTCCGCAATGCCTGCCAGACTGAGGAAATGTTGGAAACCTCGGTCCGGTTGCTCCGGCTGCTGACCCTGCTGCAGGTACGGCGCGACTGGTCCGGCGCCGAACTGGCCGAACGCCTCGGCGTCACCACCAGGACCGTGCGCAACGACATCGAACGGCTGCGCATCCTCGGCTACGAGGTGCGCTCCAGCACCGGGATCACCGGCGGCTACCGGCTCGACGCCGGGTCGGCGATGCCCCCGCTGCTGCTCGACGACGACGAGGCCGTGGCGGTGGGCGTGGGACTGCGCGCCGCGGCGGCCGGCACGGTCACCGGGATCGAGGAGACCTCGCTGCGCGCGCTGACCAAGCTCGAACAGACGCTGCCGGCCCGGCTGCGGCACCGGCTGGACGCCCTGCGGCACGCCACGGTCTCGGCGGCGGGCGGCGGCCCGACCGTGGACGCCGAGACGCTCACCACCATCGCCGGCGCCTGCCGCGACAACCGGGAGCTGCGCTTCGACTACCAGGGGCACGATGGCCGGTCCAGCTCGCGCCGCGTGGAGCCGTACCGCCTGGTGTACACCGGGCGCCGCTGGTACCTGCTCGCCTGGGACGGCGACCGGCAGGACTGGCGCACCTTCCGGGCCGACCGCATCCGGCCGCGCACGCCCACCGGGCCGAGGTTCACTCCGCGCGAGCCGCCCGAGGACGCGGCGAGCCACGTCGTGCGCGGGACCGCCTCGCTGGCCTACAGGCACCGCGCGCGCGTCCGTCTGGAGGCCTCCGCCGAGGAGATCGCCGGGCGGGTGACCCCGGCGGGCGGCCTGGTGCGCCCGCTCGACGAGCACAGCTGCGTCCTGGAGACCGGCGGCGACTCCCTGCGCGACCTCGTCGGATACCTGACGAGCCTCGACGTCGCCTTTCACGTGCTGGACCCGCCGGAGCTCAGGATCCTGCTGCGCGAACTCGCCGAGCGCTACATCGTGGCGGCCGAGCCCCCGGTTTGACACGGGCATCCGATTATGCGACTTATGGCACTAGATAACTAGATGAATGGGAATCGTGATGATCGAGTTCCACCTGGACGACCGGTCGGGCCTGTCGCCGTATCTGCAACTGGTCCGGCAGGTGCGGCAGGCGATGCGACTGGGCCTGCTGGGTGAGGGAGATCAGCTTCCGACGGTCAAGGAGGTGGTGACCCAGTTGGCCATCAACCCGAACACGGTGCTCAAGGCTTACCGGGAACTGGAGCACGAGGGCCTGGTGGCCGCCCGGCCGGGCGTGGGGACGTTCGTGACCACGACGCTGACCGACGCCTCGCTGGCCGCGCACGGCCCGCTGCGCCTGGAGCTGCGGCGGTGGCTGGCCAAGGCCAGGCGGGCCGGTATGGACGACGAGAGCATCGAGGCGTTGTTCACGGCGACCTTTCGTACCGCCGCCCAGGAGGAAATAGCGTGACCGCCGTCGTGGCCGCACAGGGACTGGGCAAGAAGTACGGCAGGCGCTGGGCGCTGTCGGACCTCACCCTGGAGGTCCCCGCCGGGCGCGTCGTGGGACTGGTGGGCCCCAACGGAGCCGGGAAGACCACGCTGCTCAGCCTGGCCTGCGGCCAGATCGCGCCGACCTCGGGCACCATCACCGTGCTCGGCGGCACCCCCGCCGCCGGCCCCGCGCAACTGGCCAAGGTCGGCTACGTCGCCCAGGACACCCCGCTCTACCCCGGATTGAGCATCGCCGACCACCTGCGGCTGGGCGCCCGGCTCAACCCCACCTGGGACCACGAGCTGGCCCGGCGGCGCGTCGAACGGCTCGGCCTGGATCCCGCCCGCCGGGCGGGACGGCTCTCCGGCGGCCAGCGCGCCCAGCTCGCCCTCACCCTGGGCATCGCCAAACGGCCCGAGCTGCTGATCCTTGACGAACCGGTGTCCGCGCTCGACCCGCTGGCCCGCCGCGAGTTCATGCGCGGCCTGATGGAGGCCGTCGCCGACCAGGAGCTCAGCGTGGTGTTCTCCTCCCACCTGGTCTCCGACCTGGAACGGACGTGCGACCACCTGATCGTGCTGGCCGGTTCCCGCCTGCGGATCTCCGGGGACGCCGAGGAGCTGCTGGCCACCCACCACCGGCTCACCGGCCCCCGCCGCGACCCCGGCCGGCTGCCCGCCGACCAGCACGTCGTCTCCGCCAGCCACACCGACCGGCAGAGCACCCTCATCGTCCGCACCACCGCGCCGATCCTCGACCCCGCGTGGACCGTCAGTCAGGTCAGCCTGGAAGACCTCGTCCTGGCCTACATGGACACGCCTCCTCCCGCCGCCGCCCCCCGGCCCGTCCTGGAGATCCAGCGATGATCTGGCTCACCTGGCGGCAGTTCCGCGTCTCGGCGGCCGTGGCGTTCGCCGCGCTGGCGGCCCTGGCTGTCGTCCTCGGCCTCACCGGGCCGGGCCTGGCCGACGAGTACTCCGCCGGGCTCGCCGCCTGCGTCGCCGGGAGCCGCGACTGCGTGGAATTCGGCCAGTTGTTCTTCCGCACCAAACAGGACGTCTTCCTCGTCGTCTCCCTCATCGTGCTGGTCCTGCCGGCGCTCATCGGGCTCTTCTGGGGCGCGCCGCTGATCGCCCGCGAGCTGGAGGGCGGCACCCACCGGCTGGTGTGGAACCAGAGCGTCACCCGCACCCGCTGGCTGACCGTCAAACTCGCGCTCCCCGGCCTGGCCGCCATGGCCGTCGCGGGCGTGAGCGCCCTCCTGGTGACCCTGTGGGCCGGCCCTCTCGACGAGGCGGCCGCCCAGGACGTCCCTCGGATGACTCCGCTGCTGTTCGCCGCGCGCGGCGTCGTCCCCATCGGGTACGCGGCCTTCGCCTTCGCCCTCGGCGTGGCCACGGGGATGGTGGTCCGCCGCACCCTGCCCGCCATGGCCGTCACCCTGGCCCTGTTCACCGCCGTCCAGGTCGCCATGCCGCTGCTGGTCCGGCCCCATCTCCTGCCGCCCGTCCGTACCCTCAGCGAGATCACCGCCCTGGACGTGGAGGGCATCGGCACACCGGAGGACCGCTCCGTGCTGGTACGGGTCCAGGTGAGCGGCACCGACCGCTGGATCCTGTCCAGCCGCACCGTCGACGCCTCCGGGCACACCGTCGAACTCGTCCCCCTGCCCACCTCCGTCTGCGCGCCGGGCGGCGGCGACGACCGCCCGCCGCCCGACGCCGCGCCGCCGAGGCCCCGCCCCGCGCCGTCATGGCTCTCGGCGTGCGTGGCCGAGATGAAACGGCTCGGCTACCGGCAGGAGGTCACCTACCAGCCCGACAGCCGCTTCTGGCCCTTCCAGTGGCTCGAGACCGGCGTCTACGCCCTGCTCACCCTCGGCGTCACGGCCCTCTGCTTCCGATGGATCCGCCGCCGCCCGTCCTGACACCCTTCGGGCCGTCCGGGGTCAGGCGCCGTGCAGACACTCACGGACCGCCGTGACCAGGCGGCCGGCGCGGGCGTCTCCGTGGCCGATCATGCGGTTGGCGACGTAGGCGAAACCCACCCCGAACTCGTCGTCGCCGAAGGCGGGGTCGGTCAGCGCAGCGTGCGCGACGCCAGGACCGGGTCCTGGGCGCGAGGCGTGGCCAGGTGCGCGAGGAGCTGCAGCCCTTCGTGGGAGGGGGAGCCGGGCTCGGCGTGGTAGGTGACCAGCATCTGGCCGGGCGCGCCCGGGAGCGCCAGCTTCTCGTAGTGCAGATCGAGGGCCCCGACCTGCGGGTGGAGCACGCGGGTGATCCCGCTGGTCTTCTGGCGCGCGTCCTGGCGGGCCCACAGGGTCCGGAAGCGCTCGCTGCCCAGGCTGAGCTCGCCGATCAGCTCGACCAGCCGGGGGTCGTCGACCGAGGCGCCGATGACCGACCGCAGGTAGCCGACCGCCTTGGCCGTCATGTCATCCCAGTCGCGGTAGAACTCCCGCATCTCCGGCTCGACGAACGCGGCGCGCAGGTGGTTGACGCCGGGGGAGAAGAACGGGCTCAGCGCCACGGCCATCGCGTTGGCGCCCAGAGTGGTCATGTAGCGGCCGTGGACCAGGGCGGGCGTGGTCGTCCAGTTGTCGATCAAATTCTGCACGCTCACGCTGCACCGCTCGGGCCGGGGGGTCCTGCGCCGGGCGGTCCTGGGCGCCGGCCGGGCCAGCCGCCGCAGGTGGGTCTCGGCGTCGGGCTCGAGTTGCAGGGCGCGGGCGATGCTGTCGATGACCTGGCCGGAGGGATGCTGGTCGCGGCCCTGCTCCAGGCGCAGGTAGTACTCCATGCTGATGCCGGCGAGCAGCGCCACCTCCTCGCGCCGCAGGCCGGGGACCCGGCGGCGGACCCCGCTGGGCAGCCCGACATCGCCGGGACGCAGCCTCTCACGGCGTATCCGCAGGTATTCGCCCAGTTCACTTCCTGTCGCCATGGTCCAAGGGTAGGTCGTGGCGGGCATTTCATCCTGTCCCTGTCACTCCTAGTCAACGGGCCGGCCCGCCGCGGGCCGATCCGGTCACTTTGGGCGTGGGATCACAGTTTTCGCAGGCAGGTGGTGCTGGGGTACCAGTGGGTGTCGACCAGCGTGCTCGTCGTGCCCCTCGGGCATTCCGAGTGGCTCACGGTGGCGACGACCTTGGACCACGCCTTCTTGGCGCCGCACGAGATCTTGTCCAGGTCCCCGACGACGGTCCGCGCGCCCGGCAGGCCACTGGCGAAGGTCCGTGGCTTGCGCACGCAGATGCCCTTGGCGTAGTGCGCGCCGGGGTCCACGACGTCATAGCCCTCTGTGGTGCAGATGACGGGCTTGCTGGAGTGGTCGCGACGATTGGTGTAATGGTCGTCGTAATAGCCGCTGGGGTACTTGCACTGCGACTTCTTCTTGTAGAAGCCGTAGATCTTGCCCGGGCCCCATTTGTCGGTGCAGGGGCGTTCCTGGGGGTGGGTGTCCTTGGTGTCGGACGGCTCGGCGATGTAGACGCAGTCGCCGACGCGCAGGATGCCGCCGCCCTTGCCCGGATCGCCGGCATGCGGGCCGGCGAGGTTGCGCAGGCAGGCGCCGCGCCCCTCGGTCCCGCCGGCGGCGGCCGGGACCTCGCGGGAGGCGTCGGTCGGCGGCGGGCATCCGGCCGGCGCGTTCGCGGCCAGGGCGATGATCTTCGACCGCGCCCCGGGGGACTCGCAGGGCACCACGCCGGCGGGGCCCGGGGTGTCCTCGACGGCCACCACGTCCAGGCACCGTCCCTTGTCCCAGCTCCGCACAGGCGCCGGGGTCACCGGGGCGGGTGACGCCGGGGTGGCGGTCACGGTCGCCGGGGTGGCCGTCCGAGGGGCCGAGGCCCGCTCTCCGCCGTCACCGCGACCGGCGACCAGGATGACGATCACCACCAGGAGCACGGCGACGACCCCGGACAGGGCCACGACCAAGACGCGCGTGCTCATCTCCGGCCTCCCGATCATCTGCACGATCGACGAACCTGCGGATGGATCCGGCCCCATCATCGGTGACGGATGATCAGGTACGCAACGGGTTCCCTCAGACGGACGAACCGGGCGGGGCGGTCGGGAGACCCCGGGGGCTCACCAGTGGGCGAAGGCCGTGATCTGGCCGGCGACCACGGCGGGGGCGTTCAGGTCGGGCGCGTTGTGGTCGAGGCCCTCCATGATCAGGTGGCGGGCGTCCGGCATGCCGCGGGCCAGGTCCGCCAGCAGCGGGGTCGTCAGGTACGCGGGGCTCTTGGAGCCGCCCAGCAGCAGGACCGGGGAGGTGATCCGCGCGTACTCGCGGCCGTCTCCGTCCAGGCGGACGATCTCGCCCATCTCGGCCGGCGTCGTCGGCATCATCGCGCGGGTCTCGGCACCGTCGGACCCATGGAGCAGCAGGAAGGCCAGGACCCGGAACACCGGCATCGGGGCGTCGCCGATCGGGGACAGGCCGGTGCGCTTGAGGAACGTGGCCATCGCGGCGCCCTTCCTGCCCTGGGCGAGCAGCGCGGTGAACTCCGGCAGCCAGCTCCCGTCGAACGACCCGTGGACGCTGACGCCCGGCTCGTACGCCACCAGGCGCGCGACGCGCCGCCTGAGCGCCAGGCGCAGGGCGGCCAGGCCGCCGTAGCTGTGCCCGAAGAGCAGCTCGGTCCCGGTGTGGTCCATCACGGCGAGGGCGTCGTCCACCTCGTCGTCGATCCGGTAGCCCGGCCCCTGCGGTCCGCTCAGCCCCCGGCCCCGCCGATCGATCACGTGGACGGTGAACGTCCCGGACAGCTCGCGGGCCAGGGCCTCGTAGTGGTGGGCGCGGCGGTTGTTGCCAGGGATCACCACCAGCCCCGGCCCGCGCCCGGTGCTGAGGAAGCTGATCGCCGTCCCGTCCCGGGAGGCCACCATGCCGTTCCGCCAGGCGATCTCCGCCGTCTTCCTGCCCATCACGCGTCTCCTCCTGCCGTTCCCGACCTGACGCCTGAGCCTGGCGGCCGTGGCTGGCGGACTCCTGGCAGGACGCTGGCACCCGCCCGGCACCGGGGCGGGCATCTGCCGGAACCCGGCCCTGCCGTTTCGTACAATGGGAGATTTTATTGGTATTTGAGTTAATTCTCCCCATTTGCGAGGTACCGGACTCCAGGAGCGCAATTGGGGGCTTTTGGTGATACTCACGACGGCGGTCACCCGGGACTGGACCCAGCGGCGGACCGCGAAGCGCGAGCGGCTGGAAGCGGTGCGATCCCTCACCTCCGGCCGGGTCCTCGCCGCCGGGCGGATACGCGACGCCCTGCAGGCGTTGCTGCGTCCCGGCGACCGGGTGGCCCTGGAGGGCGACAACCAGAAACAGGCGGACTTCCTCGCCGAGGCGCTGGCCGGCTGCGATCCCGAGGTGGTCCACGACCTCCACCTGCTGATCTCCTCGATCAGCCTGCGCGAGCACCTCGACGTCTTCGAGCGCGGCGTCGCCCGCCGTCTCGACTTCTCCTACGCCGGCCCGCAGAGCACGCGCATGGCGCAGTTGCTCGCCGACGGAAAGGTCGACGTCGGGGCGATCCACACCTACGTCGAGCTGTACGCGCGGATGTTCGTCGACCTCACCCCCGACGTCGCGCTGCTGTGCGCCGAGCAGGCCGACCGCGACGGGAACCTGTACACCGGCCCGGCCACCGAGGACACCCCGACCATCGCCGAGGCGGTGGCGTTCCACGACGGCGTGGTCCTGGTCCAGGTCAACGAGCTGGTGGATCACGTGACCCGGGTGGACATCCCCGGCGACTGGGTGGACCTGGTCGTGGAGAGCCCCCGGCCGTTCGCGCTGGAGCCGTTGTTCACCCGCGACCCCCGCCACATCGGCCAGGTGGAGATCCTCATGGCCATGCTGGCGCTGCGCGGCGTCTACGAACGGCACGGCGTGACCACGCTGAACCACGGGATCGGCTACGACACCGCCGCGATCGAGCTCATCCTGCCCACCTACGGCGAGGAGCTCGGCCTGCGCGGCAAGATCTGCAAGCACTGGACGCTCAACCCGCACCCGACGCTGATCCCCGCCATCGAGAGCGGCTGGGTCGAGTCGGTGCACTGCTTCGGCGGGGAACCGGGCACCGAGCGATACGTCGCCGCCCGCCCGGACGTGTTCTTCACCGGCAGGGACGGATCGCTCCGGTCCAACCGGGTACTGTGCCAGCTCGCGGGCCAGTACGCCGTGGACATGTTCATCGGCTCCTCGCTGCAGATCGACGCGCGCGCGAACTCCTCGACGG
This sequence comes from Sphaerisporangium corydalis, assembly GCF_025506355.1. Classification (GTDB taxonomy): domain Bacteria; phylum Actinomycetota; class Actinomycetes; order Streptosporangiales; family Streptosporangiaceae; genus Sphaerisporangium; species Sphaerisporangium corydalis. The sequence goes on along the minus strand of NZ_JANZYP010000001.1, from coordinate 248,452 downwards.
TCACCGAGGGCCGCCTGGCCGGGTTCGGCGGGGCCCCCAACATGGGACACGATCCGCACGGCCGCCGGCACGCCTCCGCCGCCTGGCTGAGCCTGCCGACCGGCGAGGCGCCCGCGCTGCGGGGGCGCAAGCTCGTCGTGCAGATCACGCAGACCTTCCGCTCCGGCGGCACCCCGGCGTTCGTGGAGTCCCTGGACGCGATCCAGGTCGGCAAGGACGCCGGCATGCCCATCCCGCCGATCATGATCTACGGCGACGACGTCAGCCATGTGGTGACCGAGGAGGGGGTCGCCTATCTCTACAAGGCCACCAGCCTGTCCGAACGATGCGAAGCGCTGGCCGCGATCGCGGGCGCCACGCCGGTCGGCCGTGACATGACCGAGCGGCGGGTGGAGGAACTGCGCCGTGACGGCCTGGTGGCGCTGCCCGAGGACCTCAAGGTCGACGTCCGCAGGGCCGACCGCTCCCTGCTGGCGGCTCGCGGCATCGAGGACCTCGTGGCCTGGTCCGGCGGCCTGTACGATCCGCCCGCCGGGTTCCGGACGTGGTGACCGGCGATGACCGTCATCGGTGACCGGCCCGTGGCGCGTTCACGGGCGTCGCGACCGTCCCCCGCCGTGCTCGCCGGCCTGGCCGTCCGGGCGCTCCGCCAGGAGGCGTGGCTGACTCCCAAGCCCGGCCTGACGGACCGCCGAGGACCGGGCGCCCACCACGACATGAACCTGCCGCTCCTCCTGGCCTCCGCCGAGTCACTGCGCCCCACGTTCCGATCCGCCGCCGCCACAGCCGCACGAACGAACACCGACGCCGCGCTCCGCGAGCTGCGGGAGGAGCTGGGGCGGCTCGGCCGTGCCGGCGAGGTGGCCATGCTGCGGACCACCCGTGGGGTGAACACCCACCGGGGCGCGCTGTGGGCGCTCGGGCTGCTGGTCGCCGCCGCCGTCGGCGCGGGCGACGAGCGGGAGGCCGCCTGCCGCGCGGCCGGCCTGGCCGCCCTGCCCGACCGGTACCTCCCCGGGGGCCGGGTCTCGCATGGCGAGCGGGCCCGGCGCCGGTACGGGGCGCGGGGCGCCGGCGGTGAGGCCGAGGCCGGCTTCCCGCACGTCATCGAGGTCGCCCTGCCGCGACTGCGCCGTGCCAGGGCGGCCGGGCGCACCGAGGAGGTGGCCCGGCTGGACGCGTTGCTGGAGGTGATGAGCCTCCTGGACGACACCTGCGTCCTGCATCGCGGCGGCCCCGAAGGCCTGCGCGTCGTGCGCTCCGGCGCCGAGCGTGTCCTGGCCGAGGGGGGAGCGGGCACGGCCCCCGGCCGCGCGGCCCTCGCCGAACTGGACGGGCAGTGCACGGCACGACGGCTGTCGCCAGGCGGAAGCGCCGACCTGCTGGCCGCCGCACTCTTCCTGGACATGGTGCCGTGGCCCGAAACCGATTCCCGGACGGAAGGGCCGGAGACCGTCCCCCGGACCGCAGGCCTGGTGCCGTGGCCGTACCCCGCCCCCTGGACCGGAGGGCCGTACTGCGCCCCTTGGACCGGAGGGCCGGACCCCGTCCCCCGGACCGGAGGGCCGGAGACCGATTCCCGGACGGGAGGTGGCCGGATCCCGTTCCCCGGACCGGAGGCTTGATGCCGGACCTGACGAGAGGTACGCCCGTGCGAACACTGAACTACGAGTTCCCCGCCGACCGGCCGCCCGCCCGGCGGGCGCACACCGGGGTGGTCGGCTCTGGGGACCTGGAGGTCCTGGTCACCCCGGAGCCGGCCCCCGTCGCCCGGGTGCGCGTACGCACCAGCGTCGACGGGTTCGACACAGTATGGCGAACCGTGCTGGAGCGGTTCTTCGCCCGCCACCGCGTCGCCGGGAACTTCGAGCTCAACGACTTCGGAGCCACCCCAGGAGTGGTCACCCTGCGCCTACGGCAGGCCATCGAGGAGAGCCGGACATGACGTCCAGGACGCACGACGTCTACGCGGACTGGCGGGCGCTGCTCGACCGCGCCAGTTTCATCGAGCTGGGCGCGCGGGCGCGCGCCGTCGCGCTGCTCGACACCGGCACCGCCCGCGAGCTGTGCGGTCCCTTCGACCGGATCGAGTCGCCCTGGCTGGAACCCCAGGGTGTCGTCCCGGAGTCCGACGACGGCGTCATCGTGGTCAAGGGACGGCTGGACGGGCGGCCGGCCGTCGTGATCGCCGTCGAACAGGCATTCCGGGGCGGCGGGGTCGGCGAGGTCTCTGGGGCGAAGATCGCCGCCGCGCTGTCCCTGGCCGCCGGGGACAACCGCGACGGCACCCCGACGGCCGCGATCCTGCTGCTGGAGACCGGAGGTGTCCGCCTGGAGGAGGCCAACCTGGGCCTGGCCACGGTCGCGGAGGTGTGCTCGGCGCTGCTGGAGCTGCGTCCCCTTCAGCCCGTCATCGGGGTGATCGCCGGAGCGCTGGGCTGCTTCGGCGGCATGAGCATCGCCGCCGGCCTGTGCACCCGGCTGATCATGACCAGGGAGGGCCGTCTCGGGCTCGACGGCCCCCAGGTGATCGAGTCCGAGGCGGGCGCCGCCGAGTTCGACGCCTCCGACCACCCGCTGATCTGGTCGATCGACGGCGGCACGCAGCGCACGGGCACCGCACTGGCCGACACGCTGGTCCTGGACGACGTCACCGCCATCCGATCCGCCGTGATCGACGCCGTGGCACAAGGCGTGCCCGCCGAGCACCGCTCCCAACGGCTCGGCGAGCTGCGGGCCCACCTCCACGCCGTCGACCCGGCCGACCCGCCGGAGCCGTCCGGCCTCGCGGCCGCCTGGGCGACGGCGTCACCGCAGGAGGGGGACGCTCAATGAGCCGGGGCCGGAACTGGACGCGGGCGCTCGCCGACGGCGACGTGACCGCCGTTGGGGAGGGGCGATGAGCCGGGGGCGGAAGTGGACGGGGGCGCTCGCTGACGGCGACGTGGCCGCGGTGATCCCGTCGGTGATCACGGCGGATCTCACCCTGGGCGGCGACACCGCCCGCCTGGTCGCCGTCGTACCGGACCCGGACAGCCCTTACCGCCGGGCCCGCGCGGGCGAGGTCGGTCTCGCCGAAGGGCTGTCGCTCGCCGAGGCGGTGACCAGGGTCGTCACCGAGGACGCCCGCCTGCCCGACGAACGCCGCCGTCCGGTCATCGCCGTGGTCGACGTGCCCAGCCAGGCGTACGGGCGCCTGGAGGAACTGCTCGGCATCCACCACGCCCTGGCCGTCGCCACGGACGCCTACGTCACCGCCCGCACCGCCGGGCATCCCGTGATCGCGCTGATCGTCGGGACGGCGCTGTCGGGCGGGTTCCTGGCGCACGGCGCGCAGGCCGGTCAGATCCTGGCGCTCGACGACCCCGGCGTGGTGATCCATGCCATGCACAAGGAGGCCGCCGCGAAGGTGACCCGCAGGACCATCGAGGAGCTCGACGAGCTGGGGCGGCGCATCCTGCCGCTGTCCTACGCCGTCGCCGACTGGGCGCAACTCGGCCTGTGCGACGAACTCCTGGACGTCCAGGACGCCGGCGACCCGACCCCCGAGGACGTCCAGAAGGTGAAGGCGGCGCTCGCGGCCGCCGTCGGACGGGCCCGTCAGGGACCCCGCGACCTGAGCGGCCGCCTCACCTCGCCAAGCGCACGGCACACCCGGGCGGCCTCCCGCCGCGTCCACGAGGCGCTCGCCGCGCAATGGAGGTGACCGCCCGCCCGCACGACCTGCTGCGACTCACCGGCGCCGCCGCCCTCAACAGCCCGCTTCCTGAGTGGGCTCAGGCGTCGCTCGGCGGCCCGTTCCCTGCGTGGGCCCGGTTATCGCTCGGCGATCCGCTCCCTGAATCGGCCCGTGCGTCGCTCGGCGATTCGCTTCCTGAGTGGGCTCAGGCGTCGCTCGGCGGCCCGCTTCCTGAGTGGGTTCGCACGTCGCTCGACGCCTGTCCCTGGGTCGTCGTACGCCGGGCACCGCACCCGCCCGGTCTCATCCCGGCCGGTGTGCGTGGGCCCGAGCGCCGGCATCGGCACGCCGTCCTGGTGCCCGCCGGCGCGGTCATCCGCTCGGTGCCGCCCGAGAAGGTGGCGGCACGACGGCCCCGTCTGCCCCGGCTCGCCGCCACCCTGGCCGCCATCGCCGTCCGCCTCGCGGACGAGCCGGACGCCGCCGTCTGGGGTCCGACGGGCAGCCTCGGCTTCGAACTGGCCACCGGGGAGCCGGTCACCCACCTTGGCAGCGATGTGGACCTGTTGATCCGGACCCCGCGCAGGCTGGAGCCGGCTTGGGCCGCTCGGCTGGTCGCCGCCTTCGCCGCCCTCCCCGGCACGGTCGACTGCCAGCTCGAAACCCCCTGCGGCGGGGTCTCCCTCACCGAATGGGCCCGCTCCGACGGCCCCGTCCTGGCCCGCACCGACCACGGCCCACACCTGGTGGACGACCCATGGGCGCCCATGGCCCGTACCGACCACGGCCCGCGCCCGGTGGACGACCCGTGGACGCCCAGGGGCCCGCACCCGCAGGGCTTCGCGTGAGTGTTGCCTTTTTGTATCCCGGGCAAGGCACGCAGCGGCCCGGGATGCTCCATGATCTGCCGCATTGTCCGGCCGTCGTCGCGACGCTCGCCGAGGCGGAGCGGATTCTGCCCGGTTCGTCCCGGCGGGACACCGCGGAGGCGTTGCGGTCCACCGTGACCACGCAGGTCGCGCTCTGCGTCGCCGGAGTCGCCGCGACCCGCGCCTTGGCCGACGAAGGCGCCGTGCCCGACGCGGTGGCCGGGCACTCCGCCGGAGCCTTTCCCGCCGCCGTCGCCGCCGGGGCGCTGACCTTCGCCGAGGCGCTCGTGGCCGTACACCACCGGGGCGAGCTGATGCGTGACGCCTACCCTCGCGGGTACGGCATGGCCGCCGTACTCGGGCTGACCGTGCCCCAGGCCCGGCGGGTGATCGAATCGGTGTCCACCGGCGGCGACCCGGTCTACCTGGCCGTCGTCGACACCGACCAGCAGGTCGTGGCGGCCGGCAGCACCCGCGCCCTGGACCGCCTCACCACGGCGGCGGCCGAGGCCGGGGCCCGCCGCGTGCACCGCCTGGACGTGAGCGTCCCCTCGCACTGCCCGCTGCTCGGCCAGGTCGCCGGCGCCATGGCCGAGCACCTCGCCTCGGTTCCCCGGCGCCGCCTCGGCGTCCCCTACGCCGGCGACGCCACGGGCCGCCTGCTCCACGACGCCGACGCCGTGCTGGACGACCTCGCCCGGGGCATCGCGACCACGGTGAACTGGCGCGACGTCACCGCCCTGCTCGGCGAGCTCGGCACGACCCTGTTCGTGCAGACGCCCCCCGGGCACGTCCTCGCCCGGATCGCCCAGGCCGCCCACCCGCACGCCCGTGTCATCGCCCTCGCCGACACCGGTGTCGCCGACGCGGCACTGTTCGCCCGCCGCGTTCACGCGCGGCCCCGCCCCACCGACCAAGGGGGAGAAGCATGAAACCCGCGCGCATCCGGCGCCACCTCAGGGTGATCGCGCCCGTGACGGCCCTCGCCCTGCTCGCCGACCCGTCGAGGGCGTCCATGGCGTCCGCGACGACCGCGACGACCGCGACGACCGCGACGACCGCGACGACCGGGCAGGCGTACCCGACGGCACGCGCGCCGTCCAGTGCGCTCGCGTCCAGTGCGCCACCCAGCGCGCTCGTAGACCGTGCACGGCCCGGCGCCCGTGCGAACCGGACCGCGCCCTGCCCTTCGCCGGGCCGCGCCGGGGTGACGGTCGTGCTGGTGCACGGCGCCTGGGCGGGTACGTCGAGTTGGAGTGGCGAGGTGGCCTCCCTGCAGCGGGCGGGTCACGCCGTGCGGGCCGTGGCGAACCCGCTCCGTGACCTCGCCACCGACGCCGCGTCCGTCGCCGACTTCCTCAAGACGATCCCCGGCCCGATCGTGCTCGTCGGGCACTCGTACGGAGGATCGGTGATCACGAACGCGGCCGTGGGCGTGCCGGCCGTCAAGGCCCTGGTGTACGTCGACGCCGCGGCGCCCGACACCGGTGAGACCACCGGGCAGCTCAGCGGCACCGGCTCGGCACTCGGCGCGGACCCCGGCTCCCTGTACGACAAGGTGGCCTACCCGGGGGCGCCCCAGGGGGCGGCGGAGCTGTACCTCAAGCGGGACGTCTTCACCCGTTCGTTCGCCTCGGACCTGCCCGAGGACACCGCCGCCCGGCTGTGGGCCTCCCAGCGGCCCGCCTCCACCCGCGCGTTCATGGCGCCTTCCAAGGGCGTGGCGTGGAGGACGATCCCGTCCTGGTACTTCATCAGCACCGGGGACCGGATCATCACCCCGGGCGCGCAGCGGTTCATGGCCCGCCGGGCGCGTTCGACGGTCACCGAGTTCCGCGGCGGCTCGCACCTGACCCTGGTCTCGCACCCGGACGCGGTGACGTCGGTGATCGAGTCGGCGCTCTGCTCGGTGCGCTAGGCGGTCCCGCTCACCTCACCGCCGAGCGGGCGGGGCGAGGCGGGGTCCTGCGGAAGGACCACGGTCCGCGAGAGGGCGCGCAAGCGTTCGAGCTGGTCCCAGTGCCGGGCGACGCGCTCACGGCCGGCCGGGGTGAGCCCGACGTTGGTGTTGGGCCGCTTGCCGACGAACTTCTTCTCGATCTCCACCAGGCCGGCCTCCTCCAGCTTCGCCAGGTGGCTGGACAGGTTGCCCTTGGTCAGCCGCGTCGCGCGCTGGAGGAACACGAAGTCGGCCGCCGCGACCGAGGACAGCACCGTCATGATCGCCAGCCGGCCCGGCTCGTGGATCAGGCGGTCGAGCACCAGGTCCTCGTCACTAGATTCCAGCATTGCTGTTCCCGGGATTGAGGTCCTTGGGGGCGCCGAACGTGCGCTTGAGCGCGCCATGGTCGAAGATCCCCGCCGCGATGGTCGCCACCCCCATGAGCATGAGCCCCACGTTGATCTTGTAGTCGGGTCCCACGTCACCCCAGAGCGGTAGCAGCCCGGCGACCAGGAGGGCACCGCAGATGACCATGTGGTGCGCTCTCAGCCCCACCGGTATGGCGTAGTTGGCCGCCATGACCAGCGCGAACGCGATCGCGGTGCCGTTGACCGGCAGGTCGAGGGACCAGTCCGCCTGCAGGCCGCCGGTGACCACCAGCGCGCAGACGATCGTGGCGATGACGGCCTTCACCTGCGCCCTCGTGGAGGGGGTGACCCGTCCGTAGTGGTGGGTGTAATAGCGGGTGATCAGCAGGTAGGCCACCCCGGCCGCCAGCACGGCGGCCCCGAAGACCCAGACCTGGCGCAGCGGGCCCCACTCCAGGTTGCTCAGCCCGGCGAGGATGAACAGGACGCCCACCGGGATCGAGAGCAGACCCCTCAGATAGGAGTAGGTCGCCGCCGCGGACTCGAGATGCGCGCGTTCCATTTCCATCCCTCCAAACTAGTTGGTGACACAGACTCTACCCACCGCGCATACTCGCGCCAACTGGTCTGCCGTACAAACCTTGGGCTGAGAGCGTCACAGAGGTCCTGGCGTCCGGGAACGATTCGCGCGGAAGTGGGGGAGGGACGCGGGAAGGCGGCCGCGCCTTTCGGGGTTGCTGACCCTAGCGGCACCCTGCCCTACCCCCAGATCCAACGAAATCGGAGGCCCAAGGCGATGAAGGTCGAGATGTGGGCTGATGTCATATGCCCGTGGTGCGGGCTGGGCGACCACCGGCTCAAGGCGGCGCTGGAACGTTTCGAGCACGCCGGCGAGGTCGAGGTGATCCACCGCTCCTACCAGCTCGACCCCTCCGCCCCCGCCGGGGTGGTCCGGCCGGTCCGGGAGATGCTGGCGGCCAAGATGGGCCTCGGACAGGCGCAGATCACCGCGATGACCGGCTCGGTGGAGAAGCTGGCGCACAGCGAGGGCCTGGATCCCTACATCGTGGGGGACAACCAGGTGGGCAGCACCGCCGCGACCCACGAGTTCCTCGCGCACGCCACCGCCCAGGGCCTGCACACCGAGGCGTGGGAGCTGGCCTTCCGCGCCTACTTCGGCGCGGCCCGTTCGGTCTTCACCGTCGATGACCTGGTCACGCTCGGCGAGGAGATCGGCCTGGACGCCGCCGCCACCCGGCAGGCCCTGACCGAGCACCGCTACCAGCGCCAGGTCGCCGACGAGGCCGGTCGCGCCCAGCGGCTGGGCGCGACCGGGGTGCCGTTCGTCGTCATCGACGACCGGTTCGGCGTCACCGGCGCGCAGGAGACCGGCACCATGCTCGCCGTCCTGCGCCAGGCCTGGGAGGCGGCCTGACGGTGGTCCCGCGGGTCGACGTCAGGCCGTCCCGGTTCAGTCGCCGAGCAGCCGCCACGCGGTCAGGGCGATCCTGGCCCGTAGGAGTCCTGCGGGGTCGGTGAGGTCGACGCCCAGGGACCTGCCGAGCTGTTCGACGCGGCGGGCGACGCTGCTGTGATGCAGGTGGAGCAGGCCGGCGGCCCTGCGCAGGGAGCCGGTGGCGCAGTAGGCGTCCAGGGTCGCGAGGTCCTCCGGGCTGCCGGCCACGCGGGCGACCGCGGCCACGTCGGCGTTGTCACGCGAGGCGGCCTGCGGGATCTCGGCCAGGAGCGCCAGCGCGCCGAGGTCGTCGTTCCGGACAACCGGCCGGCGCGCGGTGGTGAAGCGCAGGGCGGTACGGGCCTGCGGCCAGGACCGGCCGGGGCCTCCCGCCGCGCCGATGCCCGCGCGGACACCCTCGGGAAACCGGGCCGGGTCGACGGTGGTGGCCAGGATGACGCCCACGCCGGAGAGGGTCGCCGCCTTCACCGGGCTAGCCGGGCAGACCAGGCCGCCGACCTGGTCGAGCGGCAGCGGCGAGCGTACGGCGACGACGCGGACCGGCGCGTCGGCGGCGAACCCCAGCAGGGGCAGCGCCCGGGCCCTTGCCACCTCGTCCGCGCCGGAGCCGACCGCCAGTTCCACCAGGGCCGGGTCGGCCATGGTGGTGCGGGCCGCGCCGTACCGCTCGACGACCGCCGCCGCGGCGATGGCGAGCCGGTCCAGCAGCACGTCGTCGAGCGGGCCCGGCGGGCCCGGGCGTTCCAGCCACACCGCGCCGATCTCCTCCCCGTCGAGCGTGATCGGCGCCGTGCTGGACGCGGGGACCGGCGGGCCGGACGCCTGCCTGCCGTCGGGCGAGGCCCGGATCACCTGCCCGGTGCCGGCCCGGAACTCCTAAAGCTACGGCGAGCCGCAAAGTAGCGGAGAGCTATCTTTCGGGTTCGTCGCGTAGTGGTTGCAAGTAGGTCAATCCCGGTGAAATGGGCGACCTTTTCCTTGATCGTGAGCCATGTCCTGGTGGTGGTCTCGGTCTGGGAGTGGTGGGGATGCGCGCGGAGTGGGAACCGGATGAGCTGATCGGTTCGTGGACGCTGGTCGAGGGTGATTGGAAGCTGATCCGTAACAAGTCGGGCGCGACGCGGTTGGGGTTCGCGTTGTTGCTGAAGTTCTATGAGCTTGAGGGCCGGTTCCCGGACGGTCCGCAGGCGGTTCCGCTGGTCGCGGTCGACTATGTGGCGTCGCTGGTGAAGGTCGACGCCGGGGAGTTCGCGAAGTACCGGTGGACGGGGCGGACGATCGAGTATCACCGCAAACAGATCAGGGGGCGTTCGGGACGCGGCCGGCGACGGAGGAGGATGAGGACCGGTGGGCACGGTGGCTGGCGGAGGAGATGTGCCCCACGGAGACGAGTCGCCGGCGGCTTGCTGAGGCGCTGCGCCGCAGATGCCGGAGCGAGGATGTGGAGCCGCCGACGCCCGGCCAGGTGGAGCGGGTGGTGGGGTCGGGCCTTTCCAAGTTCGAGGTGGCGTTCTCGGAGGGCGTGGTGGGCACACTGGGGTCGGTGGTGTGCGGCAGGTTGCAGGATCTGCTGGACCGTCCGCATGTGCTGGCGGAGTTGAAGTCCGACCCGGGTCCGCTGGGGTTGGACACGTTGCTGGCGGAGATCGGGAAGCTGGCGACGGCTCGGTCACTGGGGTTGTCGGACGGGGTCTTCTCCGGGGTGTCGGATCGGATCGTGGCGGCGTGGCGGACGCGGGCGATGCGGATGTACCCCTCGGACTTCGAGGACAGCTCCGAGCCGGTGCGGTACACGCTGCTGGCGGCATTGTGCTGGACGCGGCAGGCCGAGCTGGTCGACGGGCTGGTCGGGCTGCTGATCGACCTGATTCACCGGATCAACGCGCGGGCCGAGCGGCGGGTGGAGCGGGAGCTGGTCGGCGAGTTGACGAAGGTACGGGGCAAGCGCGGCATCTACGTCAACAGGATCAAAGCCGCGATCGAGCGCCCCGACGACACGGTGCGGGAGGCGGTGTATCCGGCGGTGCCGGGTGGGGTGGGAACGCTGAAGTCGCTGGCGCGGGAGCTGATGGCTACCGAGCGGGCTGTCTCCGAGCGGATCCGCTACCAGCTGCGCGGCTCCTACTCCCACCACTACCGGCGGATGCTCGGGCCGATCCTGGCGGCGTTGGAGTTCAAGTGCACCAACACCGCCTACCGACCGGTGATGGACGCGATCGACTTGCTGTCTCGGTACGCGGGGGTCGCGGCGACCGAGCGGTACTACGCCGAGACAGAGCGAGTGCCGATCGAGGGCGTGGTGCAGTGGGCGTGGCGGGACGCGGTGGTGGACGCCGAGTCCGGGCGGGTCGAGCGAATCCCGTACGAGCTGTGCGTGCTGATCGCGTTGCGGGAGGCGCTGCGGCGCCGTGAGGTGTACGTGCAGGGCGCTGGGAGGCGTGAAGATCACCACCCGGAAGGGCAAGCCGTGGGTGTCGGTCCCGAAGCTCGACAAGCTGCCCGAGCCGAAGAACCTCACCGCTCTGAAGGCCGAGGTGCAGCGCCGCTGGGGCACCATCGACCTGCTGGACATCCTGAAGAACACCGCGTTCATCACCGACTTCCCCGACCTGTTCACCTCGGTCGCGACCCGCGAGGTCCTGTCCAAGGAGACCTTGAGCAAGCGGCTTCTGCTCGTGTTGTTCGCGCTCGGCACCAACATGGGGATCCGACAGATGTCAGCGACCGGTGAGCACGGTCACACCTAGGCCGAGCTACGGCACGTCCGCCAGACCTTCATCACTCGGGAGAACCTGCGTGCCGCGATCGTGTCCGTGGTGAATGCGACCCTGGAGGCCCGGGATCCGAAGTGGTGGGAGAAGTCGACGTCGACGGCATCGGACTCAAAGCGGTTCGCCTCCTGGGACTCCAACCTGATGACCGAGTTCCACGCCCGGTACGGCGGCTACGGCGTCATGATCTACTGGCATGTCGACAAGGGTCGGCTGTGCGTCTACTCACAGCTGAAGTCGTGTTCCTCCTCGGAGGTTGCGGCGATGATCGAGGGGCTGCTGCGGCACGGCACCGACGCCGACATAGAGGCGAACTACACCGACACCCATGGAGCTTCGCTGGTGGGTTTTGCCTTCACCGAGGTCCTGGAGTTCAAGCTGCTGCCCCGGCTGAAGAACATCGGCGCGATCCAGCTGTACGCGCCGACCGCGAACCAGGCCGCGTGGCCGAAGCTGGCGAAGGTGCTGAAGCAGCGGCCGATCGACTGGGATCTGATCGCCCGCAACTACGATCAGATCATCAAGTACGCGACCGCGCTCCGCCTTCGCACTAACGAGGCCGAGCAGGTGCTGCGCCGGTTTATGAAGTCCAAGAGTGGGGGCCCCAAGCAGCCGGTCCACCTCGCCCTGGAAGAACTCGGCCGGGTCGTGCGCACCATCTTCGCCTGCGACTACCTCGCCGACGAGGAACTCCGCCGTGAGATCAACAATGGGCTGCAGGTCGTGGAGAACTGGACGGCGCCAACGACAAGATCTTCTACGGTCGCGAGGGCACCCTCACCGGTTCCGATCGCGAGCACGCCGAGGTGTCCATGCTCGCACTGCACCTACTCCAGTCCTCGCTGGTGTTCATCAAAGCTGTTGGGATGGGATGTAGCGGTGGCGCCAGGACCGTTCGATCTCGGCGGCATCGGCGGATCCGGCCATCGCCATGCTGCGGGTCAGGGCGCGATCTATGGTCTGCTCGAAGTCGACGGACACGAAGATCCGCAGATCGATCGAGCTGGGCCCGAGTCCTATGACGTCGGCGCGCCCCGCCAACCCCGGAGACTCTGATGTCCTACCCGGCGGGCAGGATGGGCGCGGGAGGTACAGATGAGCGACATCGCGGACGTTCCACCCGCCATTGTGGGCCGGCTCCGGGTGATCTGCGGGGAGCTGCCCGAGGCGTACGAGGAGCCGGCGTGGATCGGCCTGCGGTGGCGGATTCGCCGGCGGACGTTCCTGCACGTCTACACCACCGACGAGAGGGGGTCGGCGTACATCGATATGGACGATCCGGCCATCCTGATGACCTTCCGGGCGCCGCCCGGGGAGTTGGCCGCGCTGGCGCATGCCGGCCCTCCGTTCTTCCGGGCCGACTGGGGTGTGAATGTCGTGGGAATGGTGCTGGACGACGAGACGGACTGGGTCGAGGTTGCCGAGCTGGTGACGGACAGCTATCGCGTGCAGGCGCCCCGCCGCCTCGCGTTCCGGCTGAAGGCAGGTGGATGAACCGCCGGCTACCTCCCCACGTTGCCGCTTATCCAGGTTCGGTGCTGAGAAACATTCCTATTCACGGTGGGATAGGTCGGGTTGCCGCACTGGCCAGAGATATTTCAGGAGACGATTCCGATGACGACATCACCCAGTGCCGCATGCTCCGGCCGTCTGGCCGGATTTGCGGGTGCAGTTCATTCCGGGCGTGATCGGCTTCACGAACTGGTAGATGCCTTCGCAGGTCCACCGCGGCGTGACATCGAGGAAGACCTCGCGTCGTTCGTTGGGGAAGCCCGCATTGCTGGTCTTTCCGTAGCCGGTCGTGACTACCTCGCCGGTCGGCACCGCGCCCTGGCTGGGCCGTGCGGGTGCGATGAGGGGCTCCGACAGCAAGATGGGCTGGTCAAGCGCAGGATCGCGAGATCGCCGTCCATTGCCGGGACGCGCCTTCACTCGGTTCGGGCACCGGCCTCGAGCACGGTGAGGTCGCGGACCGCATACCGGTGATGCTCGGCCTCTTCCTTGCACACCACCATGAGGCAGCGGCGCACGACGTACTCCCGATCCGGATATGAGTCCGCCGGCTTGCGACCACACACCCGATCGAGCTCGGCCTCGGTGAGCTCGTCGACGACCCGGCGCATCGTGGCCATGCGGGCCAGCCGCGGCGCGAGTACCTCGTCGAGCGTCGGGGTGGCATCGAGGGTGAGCCCGAGCTTCGCCGATGCTTCGGCCGGCATCCCGCCGCCAGGAAGGCCCAACGGGTGGTACGGCGCGTCCTCCTCGAGCACGGCGTTGCCGATCCAGGCATCGCTGGCCATCAGCAGATGCCGCTGCGTCTCGACGAACGACCACTCGCCGTCGACCTGCTCGTGCAGCTTCGCCTCGGGTAGGCGCCTGGCGCGGTCAAGCGTCTCCTCCCATTGCTTCTCGATGGCATCCCAAGCGGCCCGGTATTCGGCGGCGGACGTGGCCTCACGGGCCAGCACCCGGTTGGGATGCAGCCGGTCGAGCTCGGCCTCGACGTAGGCGGTCACGTCGACGTCGTTGACAACGACACGCTCGAAGCCGCCACCGAGGGAGACGTTGCCCCCATAGCAGTCCACGATCTTCAGGCCGGTGACGTCGCAGTCGCGAATCTCGAGGCCGGAGAGGTCGCACAGGTGGATGCGGGCACCACGGAACTGGTCACTTTGGGTGTACTCAGCAGGCATCGGGACAGTTTCCCGTATCCGTCCCGCCCGCGCCAGTGAATGGCACAACGTGAGGGTTGCGTGTTGCGTCCGGGTGGGGGAGTGCGGGATCGAGCATCTTGGCGAGCGCTCGACGATCGATCTTGCCCGCGCGATTGAGAGGCATCTCGTCCAGCCAGACGTAGACGCGTGGAATCATCGGCGCGGGTAGCCAACTACCCAGTTGGCTCGTGAGCAGCTCGTCGGGTCGCTGTTCGCCGACCAGATAGGCGACGATGGCCGCGCCGCCCGGGGTGTCCTCGCGCAACAGTGCCGCCGCGTCGACCACGCCTCGGCATGCGCGCAGGTTGTGCTCCACCTCGCCGACCTCGACCCCGACCACTACGACAAAGACCGACGCTCCGGACTCAGGCGGACCGGGCAATCGCCCGATACCGGAAGCGGGGCCGCGTCCCTAGCTTGGAAATCAGCAAGAGATCACGACGAACTTGGAGTGAAAGATGAAGATCGACCACCGCATGCTCCGCGACCACGACGAACACGCCACAGCGGCCGAGACCAACGAGATAGAGCTGGCCCGCTGACGAGCACCAAAGCTCTACCTTGCGGCTCGCCGTAGCTTCAGGAGTCCTGGGCCGTGCCGTGGAGCCGGATCGCGGTCACGCACTCGGCCAAGCCCGCCGAGGCCCGGCCGAGCGCCGGGAGGTCCACCCGCCGTCGCATCAGCGTGTCGTAGAACATCACGACGCGGATCGCGCCTTCGACGTGGGAATCCAGGTGCGACAGCCGTACGGGCGAGTGCCTCCATGTCAGCAGGATAGGCACGGCCGGTGCGCCGGTCGGCGCGCGATCGGGGCGGGATGCCCGACGGATGGCGGATGACCTTCGGGCCGGTGACCGGGAGGATGGCCGGCATGGACCCCGAACTCGCTGCCTTCGTCCCGCTGATCCCACGGCCCGACTACGGCGACCTGGTCACCGAGCGGGCGACCACCGCCAGGCTGGTGGCCTCGCTGCCGGCGCCGGACACCTCGGCGATGGAGGTGAGCGACCGCACGGTGCCGGGGGACCCGGACGTGCCGGTGCGCGTCTACCGGCCGCACGCCGCGCGGGGCGCCATCGTCTGGCTGCACGGCGGCGGTGGCGTCGTGGGCGACCTGGACACCGAGCATCCCTCGGCGGCCCGGCTCGCCGAGGCGTCCGGATCGGTGGTGGTCTCGGTGGGTTTCCGCCTCGCGCCCGAGCATCCGTTCCCGGCCGCCCTCGACGACGCCTACACCGTCCTGCGCTGGCTCGCCGGGAACGCCGCAGCGGCCGGCACCGACCGGAAGCGGATCGCCGTCGGCGGCATGAGCGCGGGCGCCGGCCTCGCGGCCGCGCTGACGTTGCGGGCCCGCGATGAGCGTGGACCGGCGATCCTGTACCAGCTTCTCAACCAGCCCATGCTCGACGACCGGCGGGAGACGTGGTCGGCGCGGAACTTCACCGCCACCCCCCGGCTGGACGCGGACAACCTGGCGGCCATCTGGCGGGCCTATCTCGGCTCCGCGACCGCCACACCGTACGCCGCCCCGGCCCGGGCCACGGACCTGTCCGGCCTGCCGCCCGCCTACATCGCCACGGCCGAGTTCGACCCGCTGCGCGACGAGGGCATCGGCTACGCGCTGCGCCTGCTGCGGGCGGGCGTCACGGTCGAGCTGCACCAGTGGCCGGGCACCTTCCACGGGTCGCAGGCGATCCTGTCCGCCGAGGTGTCCCAGCGGCAGCTCGCCGAACTCGGTGCCGCCCTGCGCCGTGGCCTGGCCGAACAGGGGTAGTGACGTCGGTTGGCGTCATCTGGGGGTTGCGGTGGCGCCAAGATGGCGTCATAGTGGCGTCATGGACCTCACGCCCTATGTCGACAACCTCCGCCGCGAGCTGACGGTCGCCGCCGAGGCGGGCGGCCCGGACGCCCGCGCGCTCGCCGAGCGGCTCACCTCGCCGCTCGAGTCGGCCGTCCGGCTCACCCTGATGGAGGCCCTGTCGGCCGCCGCGGGCGAGATCACCCGCGACCTGGCGCCCGGCTCGGTCGAGATCCGGCTGCGCGGGCGTGACCCCGACTTCCTGGTCACCCCGGCGCCGTCGGACCGGCCGGCCACGGGGGCGCCGGTCGTGACCAGCCTGAGGTCCGCGCTGGCGGGCGCGGTGGAGGTCGCGATGGGCGTCCGGCCGCCCGTGCCCGAGGCCGACGAGGGCGGCACGTCACGGATCTCGCTCCGCGTCCCCGACCACCTCAAGCCGCGCATCGAGGAGGCGGCCGGCCGGGAGGGGCTGTCGGTCAACGCCTGGCTCGTCCGGGCGGTGTCCGGGGCGCTCGGCGACGGGGGCCCCGGCGCGGGCCCGGCGGACGAGTGGGGCGAGGCGTCCCGGGGGGAACGGCACTACACCGGCTGGGTGCGCTAGCGCGGGCGGTCCATCCCATCACCCGTCATCCGTCCCGTCGTCCAGTCCCGGTGGCCGGGACACCCGTCACCGCCTCGTGGGGGCACCGCCATGCCGATTTTCGACACCCCGGAACCGATCTTCGCCGCGATCGAGCTCGCGGACGCCGACGTCCGGATCCACGCGAGCGACCGTACCGACACGGTCGTGGAGATACGTCCGAAGGACGAGTCCGACGAAGCCGACGCGCGGAGCGCGGCACAGACCCAGGTGGAGTACTCCAACGGCCGGCTCCTGGTGCGGGCGCCCAAGTCCGCGGGCCGCCCGTGGTCGTGGTGGGGCGGCTCGACCGAGGTGCGGGTGGAGCTGCCGTCGGGTTCCCGCGTCGACGCCAGGACGGCGGGGGA
Source organism: Sphaerisporangium corydalis (assembly GCF_025506355.1). Classification (GTDB taxonomy): domain Bacteria; phylum Actinomycetota; class Actinomycetes; order Streptosporangiales; family Streptosporangiaceae; genus Sphaerisporangium; species Sphaerisporangium corydalis. The sequence continues at coordinate 231,846 of NZ_JANZYP010000001.1, read as the reverse complement.
CTTCCGCTGCGAGGGCCGCCTCGGCGAGTGCGCCTTCTCCACCTCCGGCGGCGACATCTGGCTCGACAGGACCGGTCGGCTGCGGCTGCACACCGGCGACGGCGACATCACGGTGATCCGGGCCGGGCACACCGACGCCACCACCGCCAACGGCGAGATCCGGATCCGCGAGATCGACGGATCCGCGGTGATCAAGACCGCCAACGGCGACATCACCCTCGGCGAGGTGACCGGCGACCTGCGGCTGAAGACGGCCTACGGCGACATCACCGTCGGCCGCGCGCTGGCGGGCGTCGGCGCCAGGACCGCGACGGGCAACGTCAGGGTCGGCGAGCTGGTGCGCGGCGCGGTCGTGCTGGAGACCTCCTCGGGCGACGTCGAGGCCGGCGTCCGCGAGGGCACCGCCGCCTTCCTTGACGTGCGGACGAGCCACGGCACCGTGCGCGTCTCCCTGGACCCCTGCGACGGCCCCGGGCCGGCCGGCGACACCGGCGACACCGTCGAGCTGCGCGCCAGGACCTCCAACGGCGACATCGTCATCCGCCGGAGCTGACCTCCCGGTGATCGTCATCCGCCGGAGCTGATCCCCCGGTGATCGTCATCCGCCGGAGCCGACCCCCCGGCGATCCCTCCCCGCGGCGGCCGTACCAGGCCGCGTGCGAAAACGCAGGAAAGAGAAGGCTCATGCCCCCCGCGATAGTGGCCGAAGGCCTGGTCAAGAAGTACGGCGACGTGGTCGCCCTCGACGGCATGGACCTTTCGGTCCCCGCCGGGACGGTGTTCGGGCTGCTCGGGCCGAACGGCTCAGGCAAGACGACGACAGTACGGATCCTGACCACGCTGTTGAAGCCGGACGCCGGACGCGCGACGGTGGCGGGGTTCGACGTCGTCGCCGACGCCCACCGCCTGCGGTCCCGCATCGGGGCCTCGGGGCAGTACGCCGCCGTCGACGACCACCTCACCGGCGCGGAGAACCTGGAGATGGTGGGACGGCTCTACCACCTGGGCACCAGGCGCAGCAAGGAGCGCGCGCGGGAACTGCTCGAACGCTTCGACCTGACCACGGCCGCGGACCGGCCGGTGAAGGGCTACTCCGGAGGCATGCGGCGGCGCCTCGACCTCGCCGGGGCGCTGGTCGCCGGCCCCCCGGTGCTGTTCCTCGACGAGCCCACGACCGGCCTTGACCCTCGGGCCCGCGCGGCCCTGTGGGACGTCATCGCCGAGCTCGTCGCCGGCGGGACGACGCTGCTGCTCACCACCCAGTACATGGAGGAGGCCGACCGGCTCGCCCACCGGATCGCGGTGGTCGACCACGGCCGCGTGATCGCGCTCGGCACGGCCGACGAGCTGAAGGACCAGGTCGGCGGCGACCGGATCGAGCTGACCATGGCCAGCCCGGCCGACCTCGAGACCGCCAGGCGGGCGCTGGCACCGCTGGCCGTCGGCGACCTGCGCACCGACACCACCGCCATGCGGGTGACCGTCCCGGTGACCAACGGCGCCGCGTCGCTCACCACCGCGCTGACCGGGCTGGCCGCCGAGCACGTCACCGTGCGCGACGCCGGCCTGCGCCGGCCGACGCTCGACGACGTGTTCCTGACGCTGACCGGCCGCGAGGCGACCGAGAAGATCAAGGAGCACAGCCGATGAACGCCCTCCAGATGGTGATCGCCGATGGCATGACCATCACCAGGCGCAACGCCCTCAAGATCAAGAGAACGCCCGACCAGCTCGGCGCCGTGATCATCCTGCCGATCGTGTTCGTCCTGCTGTTCGCCTACGTCTTCGGCAGCATGATCGACATCCCGGGCATGTCCTACCAGGAGTACATGATCCCCGGGATCTTCGTGCAGTCCGTCATCATGGGCGCGCAGATCACCGGCTACACCCTGGCTCTGGACCTGCGGAAGGGCATCTTCGACAGGTTCCGCACCCTGCCCATGTCACCGTCGGCGGTGCTGATCGGCCAGACCACCTCCGACGTGCTGATGAACGTGACCGGCGTCGTGGTGATGACGCTGGTCGGCCTGGGGATCGGCTGGCGGATCCACTCGGCGCCGCACGAGGCCGTCCTGGGCTTCGTGGCGCTGCTGCTGTTCGCCTACGCGTTCTCCTGGGTGACGGCGGCGGTAGCCCTGGCGCTGCGCACGCCCGAGGTGTTCAACAACGTCGCCACCATCGTGTCGCTGCCGCTGGTCTTCCTGTCCAACGCCTACGTCGACAGCGCCCGCCTGCCCGGGCCGCTGAAGGCCCTCGCCGAATGGAACCCCGTCTCCACGATCATCCAGGCCGAGCGCGAGCTCTTCGGCAACACCATCCCCGGCAAGAGCGTCCCCGGCGCGTGGCCGCTGCAGCACGCGGTGGCGGCGTCCCTGCTGTGGTCGGTGCTGATCCTCGTGGTGTTCGTGCCCCTGGCCACGCGCCTGTACAAAAGGTCCGTCAGCCGCTGACGCTCAGGTCGCGGGGCGCGGCCACTCGCGGGCGGCGCGGGTGATCGCGCGGCGGATGGGTTCGTAGCCGGTGCACCGGCAGATGCCGGACCCGGCCAGGGCCGCCACGCGCTCGGGGTCCTCGCCGACGGCGGGGTCGGCCTCCAGCGCCCCGGCGGCCGCCATCAGGAAGCCCGGCGTGCAGAAGCCGCACTGCAGGGCGTGCTCGGCCGAGAAGGCCCGCTGGAGCGGGTGGGGTTCCCCGTCCCTGCCCGCCAGCCCCTCCACGGTGCGCACCGCGCCGCCGTCGCACTGTACGGCCAGCATGAGGCACGACCGGACGGCCGCGCCGTCGACCAGCACCGTGCACGCGCCGCAGACGCCGTGCTCGCACCCGAGATGCGTGCCGGTGAGCCCGCAGTCCTCCCTCAGCACGTCGGCCAGGATCCGTCTCGGCTCCACGTCGAGCCGGTACTCCCGGTCGTTCACCCGGACGGTGATCCTCATCGGTGCCCTCCCCGATGCACGGCGGCACGCGACCGCTGGTCCTCGGCGGCCTGGCGCAGCGCCCGGCCCACCAGGACCGCGACGGCGTGCCGCTTGTAGTCCACCCCGGCGTACGGCTCGGCCACGGGCGCGGCGTCCGCCGTCGCGGCGATCTCGCCCGCGCGGGCGAACGGATGGCCGCCGGGGAGCCGGTGGCCGGCCGGGGGGAGGACGACCTCGGCGCCGAGCAGCGCCCGCTCGGCGGCGCGCGCCCGGACCGGCCGGTCGGCGGCGTTGACCAGCCCGATCCTGGCCTCGGCGACCAGCCCGCCGCGCACGGTCAGCGTCGCCGCGACGGCCACCTGGGCGAAGCAGAAGTGCGTGCGCCGGTGCTCGGCGAAACCGGCCCCGGTGTCCGCGCCGGGCAGCGGGAACCGGACGGCGGTGACGAGCTCGTCCGGCCGCCGCGCGGTCTGGAACGGGCCGTGGAAGAAGCCGCCCGCCGCGACCTCGCGCGCCCCGCCGGAGCCCCGCAGCTCGAGGACGGCGTCCATGGCGACCGCGACGGCGCACCATTCCGAGGCGGGGTGCCCCCAGGCGAGGCTGCCCACCATGGTCCCCCGGGAGCGGATGGGCGGGTGGGCGATGGTGACGACCGCCAGGGAGAACAGCGTGCCGAGCGGGCCCGGCACGGCGCCCGCCGCCTCGAAGGCGTCATGGCGAACCAGGGCGCCGACCCGCAGCGTGCCGCCGTCCACGCTCAGCCGGCCGAGCCCGGGGACGCGGTTGATGTCGACCACCACCTCGGGGCGGGCGCGCCGCAGGCGCATCTCCAGGATCAGGCTCTGCCCGCCGGCCAGGACGTGGGCGTCGCGCCCGGCGCCGAGCGCCTCGACGGCCTCGCGCACCGTGCGCGGCGCGACGTAGTCGAAGGCGGCGGGCTTCATACCGGCCGCTCCGGGAGCTTCGGGGCGCGGGCCGCCCGCCAGACCGTCTCGGGGGTGAGCGGCGTCCCCAGCAGGCCGGGGTCGGCGATCCGCAGCGCGTCGGCCACGGCGTTGACGATCGCGGCCGGGGTGCCGATGCAGCCCGACTCTCCGGCCCCCTTGGCGCCCAGCGGCGTGCCGGGGCTCGGCGTGCGCGTGTCCCTGATCTCGATCGGCGGGACCTCGGCGTCCGTCGGCAGCAGGTAGTCCAGCAGGGCGCCGGCCAGCAGCGGGACGCCGTCCTCGCCGAAGGCGAAGCCCTCGTACAGCGCCTGGCCGATGCCCTGGACGGCCGACCCGAACGCCTGCCCGCGTACCACCACGGGGTCGAGCACCGTCCCGCAGTCGTCCACCGCCACCAGCCGCAGCACGCGCACGGTGCCGAGCTCCGGATCGACCTCGGCCACCGCCGCGTGGGCGCCGAACGGGAACGCCATGCCCGCCGCGAACCGGTCGTCGACCCGCAGCGGACCGGTCAGCTTCACCAGCTCGGCCAGGTCCATGACGGCCGGTCCCGCGTGCACGGCGCCGTCGCACCAGGCCACCTCCCCGACCGGCACCTCCCACAGCCCGGCGGCCCGCTCCCGTGCCCGGCCGACGAGCAGGGCGCAGGCGTGCACCAACATGGCGCCGGCCACCTGCGCCGAGCGGCTGGCGAAGGAGCCCACGCCCTGCGGCTGCTCGCCGGTGTCCCCCTCGGCCAGCCGGACCCGCGCCTCGTCCACGCCGAGGGTCCTGGCGACCAGCGCCGGGAAGACCGTTTCGTGGCTCTGGCCGCTGGAGGAGGTGCCCGACCTGGCGACGACCGTGCCGTCCTCGCGCGCCTCGACGCCGCCGAACTCGTGCAGGCCGCCCGGTTCGCCGCCGGAACGCTCCACGTAGCAGGCCAGGCCGATGCCCAGCGGGAGGGCGGCCGGGTCCGCCCGGCGCCGGGCCCGCTCGGCCCGCCACCCGTCGTAGTCCAGGGTCGTGAGCGCCAGGTCCAGCGCGGCGGCGTAGTTCCCGCTGTCGTAGCACCGCCCGGTGGGCGTCCGGTAGGGGAAGCTCGCGGGCGGGATGAGGTTGCGCCGCCGCAGTTCGGCCGGGTCCAGCCCCAGCCGGTGGGCCAGCGCGTCCATCGACCGCTCCAGCGCGACCGTCGCCTCCGGCCGGCCCGCGCCCCGGTAGGGGTAGGTCACCATCGTGTTGGTCAGCACCGAGCGCAGGGTCGCGCGCACCTGGGGGGTGGTGTACGGCCCCGTCGCCATCCAGGCGGTCTGCATCGGCAGCCCCACGGCGAGGTGCGGGTAGGCGCCCACGTCGGCGTCGATCGTCAGCTCGTAGGCGAGCAGCCGGCCCTCGGCGTCGGCCGCGAGCCTGACCCGCTGGTCCTGCCCCCGGCCCCGGGTCGCGACCAGCATGGACTCCAGGCGGTCCTCGATCCACCGGACGGGACGCCCGAGCCGCACCGCCAGGAAGGCGACCGCGACGTACTCAGGGAACAACGCGCTCTTGGAACCGAAGGCCCCGCCGGTGTCCGGCACCACCACGCGGACCCGGTCGGGCGGCCACTCCAGCAGCGCGGCCAGCTCGCGGCGGAGCCGGTGCGGCATCTGGTGCCCCGCCCACACCGTCAGCCGGTCCGCCTCGGGCACGGCGAGGAACGTCCGGCACTCCATGGGGGTCGGCATGAGGAGCTGCTGGCGGTACCGGGCCTCCACCACGACCGCCGCCCCCTGCAACACCGCCTCATCGATCGGCCGGCCGGCCGACCCCTCGAAGGCGATGTTGCTCAGGCCGTCGAACAGCCGGACCGAGTCCTCAGCGGCGGCGGACGGCGTCACCACCGCCGGCAGCGGATCGATACGGAAGGTGACCTCGGCCGCGCCGTCCTCGGCCCGGTAGCGGTCCTCGCCCAGCACCACCGCGACCGCCTCGCCGGGGTAGCGCACCCGGTCCTTCACCAGCACCGGCCACTCCCGGCCGGCCACCGCCTCCTCGGGGGACAGGCCGACGGCCACCGTGCGGGGGACCGGCGGCAGGTCCTGCAGGTCGCCGGCGGCGTGCGGGCAGGCGGGCAGGTCCATCAGGTCCGCCGCGGACCAGGCCCCGGCCACCCCGGGCACCTCGCGGGCGGCGGTGCAGTCCACCTCGCGCAGCACGCCGTGGGCGACGCCGCTCCTGACGAACACCGCGTCCAGGCAGCCCGGCACCCGGATGTCGGCCACGTACCGGCCCCGGCCGGTCAGCAGCCGTTCGTCCTCGCGCCTGGCCCACCGCCGCATGAACGCACCTCCGCGCCTCGCGGCGGGTCGGCTCGCCGACGGGTCGCCGGCCGTCGTGGGCATGGGCACCCATCCCCTTGCGGAGACGGCCGGCCGACCTGGCGGACGTCTCCGATTCGGATGCTAATCAGTGGCGGAGAAATCCCCGGTCACGCGGGCACCATGGGCCGGTGTCGACTGTCACGGCCCGCCGGGACCCGCGCGCTCGGGGAACGACGCGGGCGGGACGCCGACGAGCTTGGTGAGGTAGCGGTCGATCTGCTCCTCCAGCGGCGGCCAGGTGAGGTTCGGGTGGTTGACGCGCTGCGACACGGTGCCGTGCACGGCCATCCTCAGGTCGAACGAGACCGTCGCGGCGTCGCCGGGCGGCGCGGCCCCGGCGTCCATGCACCGCTGGACGGCGGCGGTGGTGCGGTCGGCCAGCGCCTGCTTGAACGACATGTCCTCACGCTGGTTGAGGGTGCTCTCGTGGAGCACCTTGTACAGGCCGGGGTGCTGGTGGGCCCAGGTGCCGATCAGCAGCGTGCGGGCGCGCAGCTTGGCCACCGGATCGGCGGAGGCGGCCTCGGCCCGGTCGACGGCCTGGAGCAGGTCCTGGTGGCAGCGTTCCAGGGCGGCGAGCACCAGGGCGTCACGGTCGGCGAAGTGGATGTAGACCGAGGTCGCGGCGATGCCGATCTCCCGCGCCACCGCGCGCAGCGACAGGGCCTGGTCGTCGGCCAGCTCGTCGAGCAGCCGCAGCGCGGCGGAGACGATCTCCTGGCGCAGCCGTTCGCCCTGGCCGCGCGGGTTGCGGCCCCGGCCCGGGGAGGTCACGTCCATGGACCGCATTGTATTGGCACACCCATAGCGCTACAGTCGTAGCGCTACAGCCGTTCAATTATGGAGGCGCCGCCATGCACGTTCCGTCCGAGACCAGGGTGAAGGCGCTGGACCCGGTGTTCGCCGAGATGAACGCCGCCGGCGACCGGCACCTGTGGGAGGGGATCCCCGAGCTGACGACCCGGGAGAAGATCCTGCTGTGCCTGGTCGCCGACGTCTGCCAGCAGACCCTCGGGCTGCCCTTCGAGCTCCACGTGACGATGGGCCTGGACCACGGCCTGACCGCCGACGACCTGCGGGAGATGCTCCGCTTCGTCTCCTACGACAGCGGGTACCCCGCCGCGCTGGCCGCACTGGATCGCCTGACCGCCATCGAACGCGAGCACGGCCTGCCGGGCCCGGCGGAACCCGGCCACGAGGTGAACGCCGGCGGCTCGGGAAGCCCGATCCCCGGGCCGGTCCGCGGCGCCATGCGCGGCCTGGACGCCGGGTTCGCCGACTACATGGACCTGCAGTCCCGCATGCGCGCCGGCATGACGCGGCTGAGCGTGCGCGAGCGCGCCTTCGCCACGATGACCGTCGACGTGCTCTACCAGACCCTGGAGGAGAGCTTCCGCATCCACGTCACCCGCGCGCTCGGCGCCGGCGCCACACCCGGGGACGTGCGCGCCGTCGTGCGGTTCGCCGCACAGTTCGGCATGACCAAGGCCTGGCGCGGCCTCCGCGCCCTCGACGCCCTGCTCACCGAGCCCTACACCGGCGCCGTCTTCACCTGACCCTGTCGCTATCCTGCTCCCATGCCGGACATGATCGCTGAAACCGACGCCGAACTGGCCGTACGCGCGGCGCGGGCGGGGGCCGGCGTGGTGCGCGCCATGTACGGGGAGTCGCTGACGCGGTACGACAAGTCCGCCGGTGACTTCGCCACGGCCGCCGATCTCGAAGCCGAGAAGGTCATCCTGGACGTCCTGCTCACCGCCCGGCCGGATGACGCCGTGACGGGCGAGGAAAGCGGGCGCACCGGCGCCGGCGGCACCGGGCGCATGTGGCTGGTCGATCCCCTGTGCGGCACGCTGAACTACGCCGCGCGGAGCATGCTGGTCGCGGTGAACGTCGCCCTGCGGGTCGGGACCGGCGTCACCGCCGCGGCGTCGGCCGATCCGTTCTCCGGCGAGGTGTTCTGGACGGACGGCGAACGCGCGCACGTCCGAAGGGACGACGTGGACGAGGAACTGCGGCCCTCGCCCCTGTCACGGCTGGTGGACGTCAACCTCGATCCGCCGTTCCCGAACGAGCCGGGATTCCGTGCGGTCCGCCTGCTCGCCGACCCGGAGTTCGTCGCGCTGTTCCGGCCGCGCGTCGTCTCCACCACCCTGGCGGTGGCCTGGGTCGCCGCCGGCCGGCGGGCCGCCTACGTCACCGACGGCCATCTGCGCGACAGCGTGCACTTCGCCGCCGGGATCGCCCTGTGCCAGGCGGCCGGGTGCGTGGTGACCGGCATCGACGGCCGGCCGCCGCACACCGGCACGGGCGGGCTGATCGTGGCGGCCGACCAGGAGACGCACGCCGCGTTGCTGCGGATGACCGCGAATCAGGCACGCTGAGCCCATCGGGGGGCACGGTCGGCACAGGGCCCGCGGTGAGCACGGTCGGCGCAGGGACCCGCTGAATTCGGCCGGGGCAGGACCCGGCGTCAGCGCAGGACCCGGCCGAGGAAGCCGCGGATGTAGCCGGTGATGGCGTCCAGGTGGCTTTCCAGGGCGAAGTGGCCGGTGTCGAGCAGGTGGACCTCGGCGCGGGGAAGGTCCCGCAGGAAGGCGCGGGCGCCCTCGGGACCGAAGATCTCGTCGTTGGCCCCCCACACCGCCAGAAGCGGCACCCCCGAGGTGCGGAAGTACTCCTGCACGGCGGGGTAGAGCTCCACGTTGGCGGGATAGTCGCGGAATAGCGCGAGCTGGATCTCGTCGTTGCCCGGACGGTCGAGGAGCGCCTGGTCGTGGGTCCAGGTGTCCGGGCTGACCAGGCTCTCGTCGGGCACGCCGTGGAGGTACTGCCAGCGCGTCACGGCCGGGGTCAGTGCCTGCCGCACGGGAGGCTCGGTGTCCGGGCCCGGCGCGGCGGCGTAGGCGAACAGGCCGCTCCAGAAGGCGTCGACGAACCCCTCGGTGTAGGCGTTGCCGTTCTGGGAGATGATCGCGGTCACCGAGCCGGGGGATCGGGTGGCCAGGCGCCAGCCGATGGGGGCGCCGTAGTCCTGGACGTACATCGCGTACGCGCCGGCGCCGAGCCGGTCCAGGAGCCCGGCGGTGACGTCGGCGAGCGCGTCGAAGGTGTACGGGAACTCGCGCGCGGCCGGGGCGTCGGACCGGCCGAAGCCGATGTGGTCGGGCGCGATGACGTGATACCGGTCGGCCAGGGCGGGGATGACGTGGCGGAACATGTGCGAGCTGGTGGGGAAGCCGTGCAGCAGCACGACGACCGGGGCCTCGCGGGGGCCCGCCTCGCGGTAGAAGACGCGCCGCCCTTCGACGGTCGCGGTCAAGTGACGCACGGGAACCATGACGAACCCCCGGATTCCACTCAGCGGACGGAGCCCGGCCCTCGCGCGGGAGCGAGCCGGGTTTCGCGGCGGATCGCGGGACCGGAGCCGGGCCGCCCCTCGCGGTGATCGCGCACGGGGCCCTACCCGGCCGCTGACCTGGCCTAACACGGCCACCTACGGGAGCGGCCGAGCCTCCGGACCGACCGAGCGTTCCAGGGCGGCAGGGGTGGTGGCGGATGTCGACGGCGCCGTGGACGGCCGGCGCCGTCCGGTTCAGATGAGGTAGCTGGGCACCGGCCAGCGGCGCATGCGCGAGGGCAGCGTGGTGACCCATCGGTCCCCGGGCGCGCCGACGGCGATCAGCAGGCGTTCGGCGAGCAGCGCGTCGGCGATCCGGCGGGCGTCCTCGGTGAGGTCCGTCAGGAGCGTGGGGGTCAGGCACCGGGTGAACAGGCTGAGGTAGGGGTCCTGGGTGAGTGTGTACCGGGACGGTCCCCCCGGTCCGCGGAGGTCTTTCACCTGGATGAAGCCGGGGCCGACGCGGTAGAAGCAGACCCCTGGGCGGTAGCTCGCCCGCCAGCGGACCAGCGCCGGGTCCTGCTCGCCGGGGCCCTCGGGCAGCGGCGGGGGGAGGTGGTACAACGGTGAGGCGTCCAGCCGTGGATCGAGGCTCGCCCGCCAGGCCACGGCCAGGCCCTCCGACAGCCGGTCCCGCAACCAGGCCACGAAGCGGCTGGTGGCCTGCCCGTCGGCGGCGTCCAGCCGTACCGGCCGCTCGACCTCGATCATCGCACCTCCACGGCGTCGGGGCGGGCGTAGGCGCGCAGGGGGACGCCGCGGGTGGCCAGGGCGACGAAGGTGCCGTCGTCGTCGTAGGTCAGGCCGTCGCGGTGAGCGGTCTCCAGCCACGCGGAGACCGTGCCCGGGTCGACCGCGTAGCCGTCGTCCCCGGTGAGACGGTCGGTGAGCGCCTTCGCCGAGCGGCCCCGCTCCAGGGCGCGGTAGGCCGCCGCGTGCCAGCCCGTCAGGACGTGGTCACGGACGGGCCAGCCCTGCCGCCGGTCGGCGATGAGCAGGGACCCGCCGGGGTTCTCGCTGACGACGAGGGTGGAGTCGGGGTGCGCGCGCTGCCACCGCCCGACCGCCTCGTGCAGCGTGCGCTCCGGGTCCCCGGTGATCCCCGCCTCCTCGCAGTCGAAGTAGTAGGCCAAATCGCCGAGTTCGGCCTCCGGCAGGTCGTACACCAGGCCGTAGAACGGCTTGGGGCTGCGGGTAGCGAACCCCAGCTCGGGGCGCTCGAAGAACGGGCTGAACCGTTCCAGTGCGACGCGGGCCACCGCCCGGGGCGGCTGCAGGTGCACGAGCGCGGGCAGCTGGGCGATGACCTGCAGGTAGTCCTCCGCGCGCTCCTCGGGGAAGCCGTACAGGTAGTTCCACGTCACGGTGATGGACAGGGCCTCGCTGTCGCGCAGGAGCCGGAGGTTCGCCGTCGCCGTCACCCCCTTGTCCATGAGCTTGAGCACCCGGCTCGACAGGCTCTCGATGCCGGGCTGCAACTCCACGACGCCGGCCGCCGCCAGCCGTTCGAGCTGCCCCGGGCGCATGTTCGACTTGACCTCGAAGAAGATCCGCAGGTCCCAGCCGCTTGCGGCCACCAGGGGGAGCACCTCGTCGTAGTAGGCCAGGTCCAGGATGTTGTCGGTGAAGAAGACGTCGAGGATCTGATGGCGCCGCACCAGGCCGGAAAGCTCCGCCCAGAGCCGGTCCGGGGGCTTGCTGCGGAATTTGATCATCGCGTCGTTGAGGCCGCAGAAGGTGCAGTGGTGGCGCTCGCCCCACCAGCAGCCTCGGGAGGCCTCGATCAGCAGGCAGGGCGAGCCGTAGCTCAGCACCGGCGACGCCTCGATGACCCGCTGCCACTGGTCGTAGTCGGGGACGGGGATCACCTCCACCGGGACGGGGCTCGGGGACTCCGGGTTGGCGATCGACCGCTCGTCCCGCCACCAGCAGACGCCCTCCAGACCGGCGGCGTCCTGGTCGGCGGCGATGCGGTCGAGCAGCCTCGGGAAGACGAGCTCGCCCTCACCGCGCACGACGAAGTCCACGAAGGGGTGGTTACGGTGCAGCGCCGCGCCCATCGGTCCCTCGCAGTTGGCGCCGCCCAGCACCACGCGGGTCGACGGCCGCACCTGCTTCAGCCGTCCGGCGACGGCCAGGGAGGAGGTGTTCTGCTGGAAGGTCGTGGTGAAACCGACGACGTCGGGGGCCGTGGCGAGTAATTCGGCGACCGCCTGTTCGACGAATCCATCGGCCAGCCGGCGCATTCTGACCGCCACGTCGATTTCCGCGTCCGACTGCCGTACGACGCCGCTCCTGAGTTCTTTCAGCCGCCATTCAGGCCGGCCGTTCAGAGCGCCCGCGAAGATCCATTCACCGAGTCCGCTCGGCGCGTCGTCCGCGATGCGCGCGTAATCCTCCGGCGTGAGTTCGCCATTGGTGGCGGCGAGCAGATATTCGGCCCAGCGGATGGCGCCGTGATATTCGGTGACCTCGGTGCCCGGGCGGGCCGCGCGTGTCCTGGCGCCGAGGATTCCCATGGCGGGCGAGGGACTGTGCAGGTCGGCCCAGGGCATCGAGGCTAGGATCAACCGCATTATCGCTCCCGGGTGTGAGCCGTCGGTCCGGTACGCCGCGGGGGGCGGCGGGAGTTTCGGCGGCTCACCGCCGATCGGCGTACTTACGTCACAAAGACCTGGTGGCCGAGGTGTTCCGGTTCCAGGTGACGCCACCGAGAATGTTGCTGTGCAGAATCGTCGTTTTCATCAATTTGATCCCCTCCTTTCCAAGGTGAGAATACAGCTGGTTAACTGATGTCGTCCAGGCTCCGGGGACGCCCGCTTTATTAACAGGACCGATCACCTTATTACCCAGAGAGAAAGGCCACCTCGATGCGTGTGCCGGCCCGTTATCGGCGGGGGTTTCTCGGGGTACTTGCGGTCCGCGAGTACCGGATGCTGTGGATCTCCCAGGCGCTCTCCGAGACCGGTGACCAGCTCGCCCGGGTGGCGCTGGCCGTGCTCGTCTACGCCCGGACCGCGTCGGCGGCCCTGACGGCCCTCACCTACGCGCTCACCTACCTGCCCGCCCTGCTGGGCGGCCCGCTGCTGTCGGGCCTGGCCGACCGTCATCCGCGCCGCGAGGTCATGGTGTGGTGTGATCTGGGCCGGGCCGTGCTCGTCGCCGCGATGGCCGTTCCCGGCATGCCGCTGGCGCCGCTGTGCGTGCTGCTGTTCGTCGTGCAGCTGCTGGAGGCGCCGGCGAGGGCCGCCCGCATGGCCGTGACGGTGGACCTGCTGCCGGCGGATCGCTACGTCACCGGCGTGGCGTTCGGTCACATGACCAGCCAGGTCACCAACCTGGCCGGTTTCGGGGCCGGTGGGGTCGCCATCGCCCTGACGGGACCGCACATCGCCCTGGTGGTGGACACCGGCACGTTCCTGGCCTCGGCGCTGATCGTGGGCGCCGGCCTGCGCCGGCGCCCCGCCCCGCCACCGGACGGCGCGGGGCCGAGGCCCTGGTCGGGGGGCGCCGCCGGGCTGATCCTCGGAGACCCTCGGCTGCGCAGCCTGCTCGGGCTCGCCCTGCTCGCCGGGTTCTACCTGGCGCCGGAGGCGCTCGCGGTCCCGTACGCCGCGGGGCTCGGCGCCGGGCCGGCCGCCGCGGGCCTGCTCATGACGGCCATCCCGGCCGGCAGCGTGATCGGCATCCTGGTGTTCTGCCGCCTGGCCGGCCCCGAGGCCCGGCTGCGGCACAGCGGCCCGCTCGCCGTGCTCGCCAGCGTCCCGCTGCTCGGCTTCCTGCTGCGACCGGGCCTGGTCCTCTCGTTCGTGCTGCTGGGGCTGGTCGGCGCGCTCATGGCGTACCAGGTCGCGATCAACGCGGAGTTCGTCCGCATCGTGCCCGAGGGAATGCGCGGGCGAGCGGTCGGTCTGGCCGGATCCATCCTGATCGCCGCGCAGGGCGCCGGGATGATCTTCGGCGGGGCGCTCGCCGAGCTCCTGACCCCGGCGACGGCCATCGCGACGCTCGGCGCCGCCGGCATCGCCTTCGGTCTCCCGCTGGCCGCCGCGTTCCGGCGGGAGCGCTTCTCACCCTCCTGGCCCGAACGGAATTCGATCAGGCCGAGGGGTCCGGTCGATCGAGGCCGGTCCCCTTCATGAGCCGGGCGAGGCGGTCCCAGGCCGGGGACGAGGCTCCGGGCTGGGACCGCGCGGCCAGGTCGGCGATGGTCGGGTCGTGGACGGGGCGGGTCTCGGATTCGCTGTGGTGCCGGGCGAACCAGTCCCTGGTGCGGTCGGCGAGGGCGGGGAGGCGGGGATCGTCGGGCGGCCAGTCGTAGGCGTCGTCATGTTCCAGGTAGAGGGCACGGAACTCGGGATCGGCCATGAACTCGCGTTTTTCGGCGATCCACACGGCGGCGTCCTCGGGTGAGGCGGTTCGCATGAGGATCCACCCGTCGCGTTCCATGCGCACCTGGCGCTCGCTGACACCGAGCTCGCGCAGATCGTCGAGGTGGCCGGCGACCTCCGGCGAAACGAAGAGCCGGTCGTCGCCGCGCAGCCGGGCGAGGCGGTCGCGGGTTCGCGCCAGCCGCGCCATGCGGTCCTGGAGGTCGTGGTCGATCTCGGCGATGGCCGCCGCGAGCGTGTCCGGGTCGGCGTCGAGAAGGACTTTGACACGGGCCAGCGGCACGCCCGCGTCGGCCAAGGTCCTGATCTTGACGAGCTCGATGGCGTCCGCGGCGGTGTAGCGCCGGTAGCCGGAGGAGTCGCGGTCGGGCTCGGCGAGCAGACCGCGCTCGTGATAGTGGCGGATGGTCTTGCTGGTCACTCCGGCGTAGTGCGCGAGCCGGCCAATCGTGATCACTCTCGACATTCTCCCACTCGGTGGTCAGGGTGTTCGGAACGCGCTCAGGCCCGCCGGGTCAGGCGGCCGCCGCCGTTGCGGAAGCGTGCCTGGCCGTCACGGACGTCGTGGTAGGAGACGAGCAGGAGCCGCAGGTATCCGTCGAACGTCTCCACCGGATATCCGGCGGGCGCGAACAGGCCCGGCCGGATCGGCACGTAACGCCGCGGCGGAGCGGAGGTCATGCCGCCGGAGAACCGGGTGAAGATCCGCTCCTGCGATTCGTCGGCCGGTTCGTAGGTCGTGCGCTCCTCAAGCCCGCCGTCGGCGATGCTCACGTCGATGCGGAGCTGGTCGGAGCGGTAGGTGCCCGCGTACGGGGTGAGGTCGACGTCCTGCTCCCGGCCGGTGATCAAAGCAGGGATCCGGACGCCGAGATGCTCGCTCAGGAGCCACCGCAGGATCCGGTCGTGCAGCATGATCGCCCCCGAGGTGTTACCGAAGGCGGTGAAGACCAGGTCGTGTCCGGGGACGACGCACAGGATGGCCACGCCGCCGGGCGACGCGCCCGACATGGCCAGGACGGTCGTGTCGCCGAACGGGTACCGCACCCATCCCAGGCCCATCGGCGGGACGTTCGGGGTCGCCATGTCGTGCGAGGTCCGCTGCATCAGCGCGGTCGACGCCGGCGACAGGACGCGTGCGCCTGAGGGGGACACACCGCCCGCGAGGTGGGTGCGGCCGAAGGCCAGCAGGTCGGCGACGGTGCCGATCGGCGTGCCACCGGCCGGGCCCCAGGTCTCCGGCAGCATGAACATGCCGGTGGGCCTGGCCGCCATGGTCTCGGGATCGGGGAAGTGGCCGACGGCCGTGCTGCGCAGGATGGCCTGCTCGGCCGAGGTGCTGGAGTCCTGCATTCCGACGGTCGAGTAGATGTCGCGCTGGAGCAGGTCGGGGAAGGGCACGCCGGTTACCGCCTCCAGCAGGCGGCCCGCGACGATCATGCCGCCGTTGGAGTAGCTGAGCTGCTCGCCGGGCTCGAACAGGGTGCCGCAGCCGCTCGCGAGGCCGTCGACGTAGGTCGTGAGGGCGTCGCGTCCCCTGGCGTCGGGGAAGAACAGGTCCGCGTCGATGCCGTTGGTGTGGGAGATCAGATGGCGGACCAGGATCTTGTCCGCCGCGCCCGGCACGGAGAGGGCGAACTCGGGAAGGTACCTCACCACCGGCGTGTCGAGGTCCAGCAGTCCCCGCTCGACCTGCCGCAGGACCAGCGTGGTGGTCAGGACCTTGGTGACGGAGCCGAACAGGAACCCGGTGTCTTCGAGCATCGGCGCGCCGGTGGCCACGTTCGCGGTGCCGTGGGCGACGATGATCTGCTCGTCTGCGTGGTGGACACCGGCGACGTACCCGGGGACGCCGCTGGACTCGCAGTAGGCGGCGGCCTGCTCGCGGATCTGGGCCTGGACGGTGCGCAGTGCGTTCGTGTGCATGGGGAGCATCGTCGAACCTTCCCCCAGGGGCAAGGTCAAGGGCACGGCCGGGCCGGACCTTTCAGGCCGGCAGTTCGCCGAGCGTGTGGGAATGGGTCACGTAGGTGTTGTCGGCCTTGTACTGGAACACCCCGATCGACGCCTTGGCGGGGTCGCCCTTGTCGGTGAAGTCGATCGGGCCGCTGGCGCCGTCGTAGTCGATGTCCCGGCCGGCGGCCAGCAGCCCGGCGCAGGTCCTGAAGTCGGTGCACCGCTCGCCGCCCCTGGTCACGCCGGCCATGGTGGCGGCGATGACCTTCGGGTCGTCGCGGCCGGCGGCGACGGTGGCCAGGGCGGCGACGATGGTGGCGTCGTAGGCCTCCGGCGCGTAGGTGAAGTCCGTGGGCGCGGAGTCGACGGCGAGCAGCCGCTGCTGGAAGGCGCCGGCCACCTCGGCGCCCGCCTGGGTCGCCTTGGCCCCCGTGAGGGTGCCCCGGGGCAGGCGGGTGCTCTCGCCGGAGGAATGGTAGCCGTCGGTGAAGTACCACTTGTGCCCGCGCGCGCCGAGCCCCTGCCGTACCAGCTCGCGGGCGATGGCCGTGGTCTCGGTGTAGCCGACCACCACGATCGCGTCGGGGTCGGCGGCCCTGATCTTCCGCACTTCGGTGATGTAGCTCGCGTCGGAGGTGTCGTAGGTCTCGACGTGGACGCGGCCGACGCCATGACGCTCCAGCGACCTGCGGATGTGCCCGCTCAGCCCCGTCCCGTAGGAGTCGTCCAGCGCGAGGATGCCCACCCGCCGTCCGCCGTCGGCGCGGATGAGCCCTCCGAGGACGTCGCCCTGCATGGCGTCCGGTCCCGCCATGCGGAAGTACAGCCCGTCGTCGTCGGCGTCGGTGAGCCGGTCGGAGGTCGCGGTGGGCGAGATCTGCACGACGCCGGCGTTCTTGACCTGGTCGAGCATCGCCAGCGACGCCGAGGAGCTGACAGGACCGATGATGACATCGGCCTTTCCCGCGACCAGCCGGGTCAGGGCCTGGGCGCCTCGGTCGTCGGAGTCGCCCGCGTCGGCCTCGGTCCCCACCACCTTGCGGCCGAACACCCCGCCGGCCGCGTTGATGTCGGCGATGGCCAGCCGGACGCCCGCGGCCATCGGGCGGTTGAAGAACTGCAGGCCGCCGCTCTGGGGCACCAGCGCCCCCAGCCGCAGCACCCCGTCGCCGCCCACGGCCGGGGCGATCGTCGCCCGCGCGCCCCCCGCCCCGTTCCTGGACAGCGGCGACAGGGCCCAGGCGGCGACGGCCACGCCGGTCAGCGCGAGCACGCCGACCCCCTTGGCCAGGTCGCTCCTCCGGCGCCGGCCGGACACCCTGGGCGGAGGGCTCGCGGGACTGAGGATCTGTTCCTCTGACGGCCGCACCGCCCCTGACCCCGCCACCGGGCCGAAGGTCTCCGGCCCCCGGTACGTGCCGACCGCGGTGAAGGTCTCCGGTTCCCGGTACGTGGTGACCGCGCCGGCCGCGTCACCGTCGTCGTGGTCGTCGTGGTCGTCGTGGTCGCCGTGGTCGCCGGCCGGAGCCGGGTTCGCCTCGCTCAGCCGGATGACCGCCTCCGCCGCCAGCCGGCTCGTGCTGCGCGCCCCGGCCATTCCCACCAGCAGGTCCCGATAGGCCGCGTCCCATGCCCGGCGGTCGCCGAACCCGCGGGGCGGCGACCGGTGCGATTGTTCGACGCGGAGCAGACAGGTGTCGACGAACACCTCGAAATGCTCCTGCTGCGGGCACACCGGCCGGGTTTTGCTGATCATCCCGTCGATGGTGCTGCGCTTCAGCCGGAGCGGCTCCTGTCCCGCGCGGCGCCGCGGCGTGCGGCCGCTGGCGACCTCCAGTTCGCGGACCGACATCTGCGCCGCGTCCTTCAGCGCCCGTAGCCGCCGCGCGAACGCCGGTCGTAAATCCGATTCAGATCCCATCTGACCGCCCCGTCAGATCATGATTCCGCCCGTTTCCGAGTGTCCGGCGCCGCCGGACACTCTCCCCATAATTCAGCCTATCGAGCGCCACCTGCGAATTCACCGACATTAATTAACTTTGTCCGGTCACATCGCCGGACACTCTCCCGTCAGGCGAACGTGGAGCCAGGCAGACATCCCCCACCTGGCAGTTCACCTTCCCAGGCCGCTCGGCGGCCCTTTCCGAGAGGTCGGCTAATGATCGCTCAGGCTAGGCGTCTCCTGACCGTCGCCATGACGGCGGTGATGGTTGTCGTTTGGGCGCCCGGTCCCGCCCGGGCCCAGACCACCGTCCAGGATCGCATCAACTCCGCCCTCGGCACGTGGATGGCCGTCAACGGAGTCAGCAACGCGGGCATGGCGGTGATGCGCGACAACCGGCTCGTCGGCTCCTACGGGTACAACCAGATGTCGGCGGAAACGCCCGCTCACGTCGCCTCGCTGTCGAAGGCGATCACCGCGGTGTGCTTCCTGTCGCTCATCGACGACCGCCGGCTGGCGGGGTTCAGAACGGCGCTCTATTCGCTGCCGCCGAGCTTTCTGGACGCCACCGGACCGTGGTCCCCGGGGGTCGCCAACATCACCGTCGAGCAGCTTCTCCGGCACCGGAGCAGGATCTACATCGACACGTCCCAGGGCTCAGGACTGGTCGGAGTCCCCAACGCCGACTCCTCCGACGTGATCCTGATCCGCCGTGCGCTGGCAGAGCATCTCCTCACCATGCCCGTGAGCGAGATCTACAACAACATCAACTACGCCATTCTCGGCTACATCATCCAAACGATCACTCAGGAGTCCTACGAGTCCTACTGCCGGCGTACGGCGCTGGCTCCGCGTGGCGCGCCGAACGCCAGGATCGGTCCGGGCACGCGGGCCCTGGGGGCGTTCGGCGGCTGGGAGATCTCCGCGGTCGAGTACGCCATGTTCGCGCGGGCCTACGACCCCCGGTCCGGGCTGCTCAGTCAGGCGGGTCACGACTTCATCATCGCCCTGGCCAATTCCAGCAGCCCCACGGCCTCGCTCGGAATGTTCGTGGTGCGCACGGCGACGGGCCGCAACCTGTTCCATCACGGCAGCTGGAGCTCGACCGTGACCACTCCCCAGCAGTTCAGTTCCTTCTTCGCCATGTGGGACAACGGGATTTCGGTCACCGTCACCTACGACCGGAACCTGACCGACTCCGCGCGCCTCGACCTCGACAACACACTGCGCCGGGCGGCGTACAGCTCCGGCTGACGAGCCGTTCCGGTGAGCAGCGAATTCGACCCGATGACAAAACGAGAACTCCATTCGAAAGGACGATTCCCGATGAGGATCCGCAGGAGTACACCATGAACCGCCGACTCTGCTTTTCGACGACGGCCGCCCTCGCGCTTTCCGCGACCATGCTGCTGGGGCCTCCCGCCCACGCCGGCGGCACCACGACGGCCGCCACGACGTCCACCGCCTGCAATCCCGCGTTCCAGCCCTTCGGGCTGATCGGCGAGAAATGGCGGGCCGTGGGCGGTGAGAACAGTGTCTTCGGCTGCCCCACCCGCGCCGAGTACGGTTTCGCCGCCAACAAGGCCCGCCGGCAGGATTTCCGCAACGGCCAGATCGGCTGGTCCCCGGCACTCGGGCCGCGAATGATGATCCGGGTGTTCCAATCCGGCGACCGGGCCGTCTTCCAGTGGGGGCCGACCGGACGGGACTGGGACTTCTTCGAGGTCCGCTACTCGTTCAGCAACGACGAGGTCACGAAGTACAAGGTGAAGCGCCGTGACCCGTTCAATGGCGGCTTCAGCAGGCCGATGACCGGGCCGGGACCTGACCCCGTGGGAAGCAGCGGTCCCGTCCACTACTTCTCGGTCCGGGGGTGCGACGACAGCGGGCTCTTCCAGCTCGGCTCCGACTGCGGTGGATGGTCGCTGCCGGGCCGGTTGTGAACCCTGCCCCTGGGCGCCGGAGTCGCGGCGGCACGCGACTCCGGCACGCCGGGCCCCCGGGCGTTCCGGCTCAAAGGGTCTCGGTCACCGGGCGGCGGGCGCCGAGGTGGGCGGGCACCGAGGTGAGCGCCGCCACCACCAGCACGGTCGCCAGCACCACGGCGAGCAGTTGCCACAGGGAGGGAAGCGTGACCCGGTCGCTGTCGCCGCCGGTGATCGCGTTGATCGCGGCGAACAGGGCGAAGCCGCCAGGGAACACCCCCAAGGCGGCGCCGGCGAGCGCGGGCAGCACCTGCGCGGCCGCCAGTGCCGCGCTCACCTCACGCGGGGTCGCGCCGAGGGCGCGCGCCAGCGCCGAGGAATGCCGGTTGTCCAGCACCGTCGCCCAGGTGATGACGACGGCGTTGACCGCCGCCAGGGACAGCAGGATGACCGTCCAGACCAGGAGCACGTGGCGCAGCACCTCCACCTGGGCGTCGTCGTATCCGCCGGTGAGCGGCTGGGAGCCGAGGAAGGCGTTGAGCACCAGCAGGACGTAGATCCCGCTGACCGTGACCGCGATGCTGACCACCCCCAGCACGACCCGTCGCGGCCGGCGGGCGGCGACCCGCGAGGCCAGGAGCAGCGGCACGGGCAGCCGGGCCGAGACCGCGATCAGCCAGCCGACGCGGCGGGGCGGGCGTGGCGCGTCGGCCAGCGCGTCGACGGTGCTGGAGCGGGCGGCGCGCACGGCCGGGACGACGGTGGCGACCACCGCGACCCCGAGGGCCACGGCGGTCACCAGTCCGGCCGTGGACACGGTCATCGGCGGGGTGCCCGCGCCGCCGACGAGGCCCGCACTGGACTCGGTGAGCGAGGGGGCGGCCAGCGTCCCGACCGCCAGCCCGGCCGCCGCGGCGACGAGGGCCACCAGGACGTACTCCGCGAGCAGCACGGCGGCGACCAGGCCCGGTGTGCCGCCGACGGCCTTGAGGAGCCCGACGCGTCTGGTCTGGTCGGCCATCCGGCTGCCGACCAGCACGGAAAGGCTGGCCACGGCGAGCAGGCCGAGCAGCCAGGCTCCGATCAGCAGGAGGATCTGGGAGTCCCTGGCCAGCTCGGTGGCGTCCTCGAGGATGCCCTGCCAGGACTGGACGAACAGGGCGCCGCCCTGGTTCGCGTCGGCGAACGCCTGGGCCTGGCCGGGGTCGGTCAGCTTCAGGTTCATCACATACGACAGGGAGCCCGGATCGGGGGCGAGGCTCCGCACGTCCGCCTGGGTGAGCCAGACCAGTCCGGGATTGCGCAGCATCTCTTCGGGCAATGTCCTGCCGTCGGGGACGACGCCGTTCACGCACCCGGTGGCGACGACGCAGGACGAGCCCGGGTAGGGCGGCATGGCGGCGGTGACGGCCACGCCGGTAACCTCGAACCGCCGGCCGTCCAGGGTGACCTGGTCACCGGCGCGCACGCCGAGCGCGTCGGCGAAGGCGGCCTCGACCACCACGCCGCCGTCGCGGACCCAGCCGCCCTGGACCACCTTGGGCTGGTCGATCGGCGCGGGCGCGGCGTCGCGTCCGACGGCCTGCACGTCGGAGGTCCGGCCGGACGTCTGGAGTGTCGCCGGGGCGACCGGGTACGGCCGGCTGTGCCCGGCGACGCCGGGGGCGCCGGCCAGTTCCTCAAGGCCGGACAGCCCCGCGGCCCGGCCGGCTCCGGCGACCACGTCGGGCCCGCTGGTGGCCTCCCGGGTGCTCTGGTAGGGGTCGCCGGCCGCGTCGCGCAGGACCAGCCCCAGGGTCAGCGTCGTGGTGGCCGCCATGATGGCCAGCAGCAGTAGCGCGGCCTCGACGCGGCGCCGCCGCAGGTCGCGCACGGCGAGGCGGCACACGAGCAGGATGCGGCCCATCGCCGTCAGTCCCCCAGCCCGGCGAGCGCGCCGAGCCGCCCGGTGGTGCCGCCGGTCAACCTGGTCTCGTCCACGAGCACGCCGTCGCGCATCGAGATCATCCGGTCGGCGGTTGCCGCGATCCGCACGTCGTGGGTGACGATGACCAGCGTCTGACCGGCCTCGTGCAGGCCCTCGAAGAGCCGCAGGACGTCCAGGGTGGCGGCGCTGTCCAGATTGCCGGTCGGTTCGTCGGCGAGCACGACCAGCGGTTCGTTGCTCAGCGCCCGGGCGACCGCGACCCGCTGCCGCTGGCCACCCGACAGCGCGGAGGGCAGGAACCGGGCCCGGCCGGCGAGCCCGACCTGTTCCAGCAGCTCCTCCGCGCGCCGTCTGGCGGCCCGGGGCGAGCGTCCTGCCAGCAGCGCCGACAGCTCGACGTTCTCCACGGCGGTGAGCTCCTCCATCAGGTGGAAGGACTGGAAGACGAAGCCGACGGCGGTCCTGCGCAGCCGGGCCAGGGCCTTCTCGCCGATGTCGTCGATGCGGCGGCCGTTCAGCGACACCTCTCCGCGCGAGGGCCGGTCCAGCCCGCCGAGCAGGTGCAGCAGCGTGGACTTCCCGCAGCCGCTGGGCCCCATGATCGCCACCGTCTCGCCCGCGCCGACGTCGAGGTCGACCTCGTCGACGGCGCGCACCCGTCCTTCCCCCTTGCCGTACTCCTTGCGCAGCCCTCGGGCGCGAAGCAGGGGCGTGCCGGCGGTGTCGCTCACGAGCCACTCCTTGGGTGGGTCCAGTTCTGCTCACAGGCCTCGAGCCAGCGCAGGTCGGCCTGCAGCCGGAGCACGATGCCCTCCAGCAAGAGCGCCGCGTCCGAGCGGTCGGGCTCGGCCATGGCGGCGCGCTGGGCGTCACGCAGCCGGCGCAGCAGCTCGCGGCGCTGGGTGTCGACGATGGTGATCGGGTCGGCCAGCCCGGCCGACGCGGCCGCGATCAGCTTGAGATGGAACTCGGCGAGGTCGGGTCTCGGCCAGCTCACCTCGGCGATCCATTCGGCGACCCGCCGCTGGCCCTCGGGGGTGAGCGCGTACACCTTGCGATCCGACCGGTCGGCGCCGTCGGCGGGCCTGTCGGCCGCCAGCAGGCCGGCCTTCTCCAGCCGGGTCAGCGTGACGTAGATCTGCCCGGCGTTCATCGCCTCGCCGAGCGGGCCGAGCGCGTCGCGCAGCCGGGCGCGCAACTGGTAGCCGTGCGACGGCTCCTTGGCCAGCATCGCCAGCACCACTTCCTGCCGCATGGCACCCCCTCTAACCGTTAGCCCCTATAGATAACGGTTAGCCCCATTGGGCGTCAAGTCGCGGGACCCCCGGGAACGGCCCCGGGCGCGCGAAAAGGGGCCCGGCGTCGGCCGGGCCCCTCAGCGGTGTACGGGGTGGGTCAGTGCGCGAGCGCCGGGAGCGCGGGCGCGTCCTGCCCGTCCTCGCCGGTCGCCGCGACCGGTGCGCCGCCCTGGTGACCGGTGTCGATCAGGGTGATCGCGATGATCGCGGAGAGCACCAGGATGCCGACCGCCCACCAGATCGCGGCGGCGTACCCCGCCACCGCCGCCTGGTTGACGAAGGCGGCCTTGCCCAGCCTGCCCGCCTCGGCGGCGTGCGCGGTGACCCAGGTCGCGGCGGCGCTGGTGGCGACCGTGTTGAGCAGCGCGGTGCCGATGGCGCCACCGATCTGCTGGGAGGTGTTGACCATGGCCGAGGCCACCCCGGCGTCGCGCGGCTGGACGCCGTACGTGGCCAGGCTCATCGCCGGCATGAACGCGGTGCCCATGCCGAGCCCGAGCAGGACCTGGCCGGGCAGCACCAGGGTGAGGTAGGAGCTGTCGATCCGCATCTGGGTGAGGATCAGCATGCCGATGGCGGCGAGCAGGAAGCCCGGGGCCATCAGCAGGCGCGGCGGCACCCGGGTCATCAGGCGGGCGCCGATCTGCGTCGACCCGATGATCATGCCGACGATCATCGGCAGGAAGGCGAAGCCGGTCTGGACCGGCGAGTACCCCTTGATGGCCTGCAGGTAGTAGGTGAGGAAGAGGAACAGGCCGAACATCGCGATGACGGCCAGGCCGAGCGACATGTACACGCCGCCGCGGTTACGGTTGGCGATCACGCGCAGCGGCAGCAGCGGGGCCCGGACCCTGCTCTCCACCAGCACGAACGCGCCGAGCAGCACGACGGCCGCGGCGAACAGCCCGAGGGTCACGCCCGCGGTCCATCCGTCGGACTCGGCGCGGTTGAAGGCGTAGACCAGAGAGGCCAGGCCGAGGCTGGCCAGGACGACGCCGGGGATGTCCAGGCCGCTCCTGTTGCGGGTGCCGACCGGCTCGCGGACGACCAGGAAGGCGCCGATGGCGGCGACCACGGCGAAGGGGATGTTCACGAAGAACGTCCAGCGCCAGTCGAGGTACTCGGTGAGGAAGCCGCCGAGGATCAGGCCGACGGCGCCGCCGCCGCCCGCGATGGCGCCGTAGATGCCGAACGCCTTGGCACGTTCCTTCGACTCGGTGAACATCACCGCGAGCAGCGACAGCGCGGCGGGGGCCAGCAGCGCGCCGAACGCGCCCTGCAGGGCGCGGGCGCCGAGCAGCATCGACTCGTTGACCGCGGCGCCGCCGAGCGCGGAGGCGGCGGCGAAGCCGATCAGGCCGGCGGTGAAGGCGCGCTTGCGCCCCCACAGGTCGGCGATGCGCCCGCCGAACAGCAGCAGCCCGCCGAACGCCAGGGCGTAACCGGTGATGACCCACTGGCGGTTGGCGTCGGAGATGCCGAGGTCGGCCTGGGCGGAGGGGAGGGCGATGTTCACGATCGTCGCGTCGAGCACGACCATCAATTGGGCTATGGCGATGAACGCGAGTGCTTTCCAGCGGCGGGGGTCCGGCTGGACCTGGGCCGTTTCAGGCATGAATTGACTCACTATCAGTACGTTGATCGAAAAATGGCAAGAGAAGTCAGGAGTGACGGCGCGCGGGGAGTACGCGGACTCTGGCGGCCGGCAGGCCGGTGGTCAGCTCTGCCGCTGGAGGTCCTCGAACGTCGGAGCGCTTCCGGGCAGCGTGGAGCGCGCCGGAGCGCGCAGGCCGTCCAGGAACAGCTGCAGGTGACGGTCCGCGAACCTTTCGAGGTTCAGGCAGGAGGTACCCGGCAGGGGCCGGGTGAGCTGCGGCAACGCGATCAGGATGTCGCCGGCCGCCACATCGGGGCGCAGCTGGCCTGAGCGTCGTGCCCGGTCCATGATGTCTTCCAGGGCCCGCTCTAGGCGGACGCGCTTGTCGGCGAGTTCGGCGGCGATCAGCTCGCAGCCGTCGGACAGCATCGGGCAGAGGGCCCCGATCTTCTCGTTGGCCGCGCCGTGCACGAAACGCTGGAGCGCCGCGAAGGCGTCCGGCGTGTCGGCGAGCGCCGATTCGGCCAGTTCGACGATCCGGTTCATGACCTCGAGGGTCACCTGCCGGATCAGCTCGGAGCGGTCGGCGAAGTGCCGGTAGATGGTGGCGTTGCCGACCCCTGCCCGTCGTGCGATCTGGTCGAGGGTCACCTCGGCGCCGTACTCGACGAACGCCTCGCGCGCGGCGGCCACGATCCGCTCCCGGTTGCGCGACGCGTCGGCGCGCATCCGGTGAACGTGGCCGCGCTCGGCGGTCGTGATCGTGGTGCCCACGGTGGTGCCCCCCTTTGTGGTCGGTCATCCCGCTTACGGGGAAATCCTCCCCCGCTTGTGAGACGTAGGGGTAAACGGGGACTTCATCCCCGGATATTTCGTGATGTCCTTGTGAACTGCATCACATAGTCCCCTGTGATCACGCGAGTCCCATTGGTTTCCCGATGACAGCGCCGTCTCGCCATCGGCCGGTCGGGGGTTCGCGGTGGGCGTCACACGCTGGAGGCGGCCCGGCCGGCGTGGTCGTCCCCGGCGGCCGGCACCCCGGCGGGCTCGGTTTCGCCGCCGGACTGCCGGGCGGTCGCCAGGACCGAACCGGCGAGGATCAGCGCGAACGAGAGCACGATCGTGGTGGTGAGCGGCTCCCCGAGCAGCAGCACGCCCGCGGTGACCGCGACCGCCGGGTTGAGGTAGGTGAACACCAGGGCCCGCGAGGCGCCGACCTCGCGGATGAGCGCGAAGAACACGATGAACGCCAGCGCCGTGCACACCACGGCGAGTCCCGCGAGCGCGGCCAGCACCCGCACGCCGGGCAGCGCGTGCGGCCAGGTCAGGATCGCCGGAGGCGTGTACACCAGGGCCGCGAAGCCGAGGCACACCGCGGTCATCGGCAGAGAGGGGACGTCCTTGAGCCGCTGGGCGGCGATCTGCGGCGCGACGGAGTAGCAGACGGCGGTCAGCAGCACCTCGACGATCGGCCACGGCTGCCCGCCGCGCAGGCCCGGCGCCGCCAGGACGGCCACCCCGGCCAGGCCCACCGCCAGGCCGGTCCACCGGAGCAGGCTGAGCCGCTCGGCGCCGCCCGCCAGCCGGGCCACCACCACCCCGACGATGGGCGAGGCCGCGATGAGCAGCCCGGCCATCGAGCTGGTCAGGTGGTGCTCGGCGTCGGAGAGCAGCCACCACGGAATGATGATCTCGATCGCGGCGAACGCGGCCAGCGGCGCCCAGTGCCCGCGCAGCGCCGCCATCCGGCCGCCGCGCAGGGCGAGCGGCAGCAGCACGGCGGCGCCGATCGCCGTCCGCGCCAGGACCAGCACCGGGACGGACACGCCGTCCACCGCCACCTTGATCATCAGATAGGGGACGCCCCACAGGACGCCCATCACGGCGAACAGCGCCCAGCCGCGCCCGCTCACCTGGTCACGCCCGCCGGCCGGTACGGCGCCAAGGCCGCGCACCCCATCGTCACGTCATCTCTCCCGTTCCCCCGAGTCGCCACCCGGCCGCGCGCCGGGTGACGTCAAGTGACGCTATTGGGGGATTCGGTCCGCCGGTAGGGCCAATTCCCCTCCGGCCGACCGGGCCAATTAGGCGGCCCGCCCGGGCCCGAGCCCTGCGCGCCTCGGGCGATGGCGTCGTCCCGAGGGCGTGACACGATGCTCACCGGGGCCCGACACGAAGGAAGTGACCGACATGTTCGAGCACGTCAAGGCGTTCAGCGGATTCTCGGTGGACGACATCCCGAAGGCCAAGGAGTTCTACGGCACGACGCTCGGCCTGCGGGTGTCGGAGGACCACGGGATGCTCACCCTGCACATCGCCGGTGGCCGTGACACCCTGGTCTACCCCAAGCACGACCACACCCCGGCGACGTTCACGATCCTGAACTTCCCCGTCGACGCCATCGAGCCCGCCGTGGAGCGCCTGCTCGCGGCCGGGATCACCTTCGAGGCCTACGACGGCGTGGACGACAAGGGGATCTTCCGCAGGGGCGGCCCCAACATCGCCTGGTTCAAGGACCCGGCGGGCAACATCCTGTCGGTGATCGAGACGAACTGACCCCGGTCCGCCGCGCGCCCGGGCGAGGACCTGGTGCGCGACGAACCGGCCGGCGGCGGATCACAGGCCGGCGCGGCGCATGGCGGCCTCGATGCCGTCCAGCAGGACGGTGAGCCCGGCCTGAAAGGTCTTCTCGGCCTCGGCCTCCATGTAGGGCCGGTCGTCGTCCGGGCAGGGCTCGTCGGCTTCGTCCCCGAGAGGGGACGCCCCCTCGGTGCCCAGCCAGACCACCATCGGGAACCGCTCGGCGAAGTCGGGGGCGACCTGCGCGATCTGGGCCGACCGGCCGTCCCACCACTCCTGGTCCGGCACGCCGGTGGCCGTGGCGGCCTGCCGCGCCTCGGCGACCGGCTGGACGGTGCCGCGCACGAAGTAGATCAGCGTCCCGACCAGGCGCCGCACGACGGGGGCGCCGAGGCCGGTGCCGCGCAGGACGCCCAGCAGCGTCTCCATCATGACGTACTCGTTGGGCCCGAGCACCGGCCGCGCCTGCGACACCTGCAGCACCCACGGGTGGCGCAGGTAGAACGCCCAGCCGTCCCCGGCCCACCGCGTGAGCGCCGCCCGCCAGCCCGCCTCGCCGTCGTAGCCGCGCGGCAGCTCGGCCAGGGCCCGGTCGTACATGAGGTCGACCAGCTCGCCCTTGCTCGGGACGTAGGTGTACAGGGCCATGGCCGTGCGCCCGAGCCGTTCGCCGACCGCGCGCATCGACAGCGAGGACATCCCCTCGGCGTCGGCGACCGCGATGGCCGCGTCCACGATCATGTCCACGCTCAGCGCGGGTTTGGGCCCGGGGGCGGTCCGGGGGTCACCAGGGCCGGCGGTGCGCCACAGCAGGGCCATGGTGCGCTGAACGTCCCCCTGGCCGGCGAACACGACCACCTTATGGCTCCTTAGGGGATTAAGGCCGAGCTATCTCTTTACAGCATAAGGATATCAGGCAAGGCGATACGGGTCCTGCTCGTCCGGCCGGAACGCGGCCCCGCAGCGCGCGAGCGGGCTCAGCCGGGCGGGTCCCCGCCGCCGGGTGATCGTGGCGCGGACCGGTCGGCGCGGGCCTCCAGGTAGCGGCGCTCGGGAAGGCTGGCCGTGGCGCGGGCCGCGGCCCGGTAGGCCTCGCGGGCGGCCTGGTGGTCACCGGCCATCTCCAGCAGGTGGGCGCGGACGGAGTCCAGGCGGTGGTGGCCCGAGACCCGTTCGTCGCCGTCCAGGGTGGCCAGCAGGTCCAGCCCGGCCAGCGGGCCCTTGACCATGGCGAGCGCCACGGCGTGGTTGAGCGTCACCACCGGGTTGGGCGCGACCCCGGCCAGCACCTCGTACAGCGCAAGGACCTGCGGCCAGTCGGTGGCGGCGGCGTCGGGCGCCTCGGCGTGCACCGCGGCGATGGCCGCCTGGAGCTGGTAGGGGCCGAGCGGGGTGCTGGACAGCGCCTCGGTGATGAGCGCGACGCCCTGGGCGATGTGCTCGCGGTCCCACCGGCCCCTGTCCTGCTCGGCCAGCGGGATCAGGGCGCCGTCGCCGTCGGTGCGTGCCGGGCGGCGGGCCTCGGTGAGCAGCATGAGGGCGAGCAGCCCGGTCACCTCGCCGTCGCCGGGCAGCAGCCGGTGGACCGCGCGGGCCAGCCGGATCGCCTCGCCGGTCAGCTCGCGGCTGTGCAGGTCGGGGCCTGAGGTGGCCGTGTAGCCCTCGTTGAAGATCAGGTAGAGCACGTGCAGCACGACGCGCAGCCGGTCGGCGCGCTCGGGCTCGGGGGGCATGCCGAAGGGGATGCCGGTGGTCTTGACGCGCTGCTTGGCCCGGCTGATGCGCTGGGCCATGGTCGCCTCGGGCACCAGGAAGGCACGGGCGATCTGCGCGGTGGTCAGGCCGCCGACGGCGCGCAGCGTGAGCGCGATCTGGGAGGACGGCGACAGCGCCGGGTGGCAGCACAAGAACAGCAGCGTGAGGGTGTCGTCCCGGTCCTGCCCGGCCTGGTCCTCCGGTCCCGGCGCGACGGGTTCGCCGGCGTGGTCCATGGCCGCGACCGTGGCCTCCCGCACGCGGCGGGCGTGCTCGCTGCGCCACAGGTCGGTGAGCCGCCGCGAGGCGGCCGTGATCAGCCACCCCCGGGGGTTGTCCGGCAGGCCGTCCTTGGGCCACTGGACGGCGGCGGCCAGCAGCGCCTCCTGCACCGCGTCCTCGGCGGTGTCGAACCGGCCGAGCCTGCGGACCAGCGCGCCGAGCACCTGCGGCGCCAGGTCGCGCAGCAGGGTCTCGACCTCGGTGTCGGTGCTCACGTTCCCGCCCCCGGCGGCTCGCCGAGCGGCCGGGCCCGCCGTCCGGGCGGCTCGCTCGTTCCCTCACCCGCAGTCAACCAGGCCGAGCTCACGGCGGGTCTCCCGGGCTCAGCGCCAGCCGGCCTCGTCCACGCCGCCGGGCACCGGCGCGCCCGGGTCGTAGGGCCGCCGGGTGAACACGAAGGTGTTCAGATCGAGGTGGTCGACCGTACCGTCGGGGCGCCGCACCAGGCGCAGCGTCTCCCCGGCGTAGTAGCCGTCCAGGCCGAGCCAGGTGCCGTCGGCCCGCGCGGCGAACCGCGAGGACCGGCCCGGCCCGCCGACGGGGCCCAGCGACAGGTCACGGCCGGGCAGCAGGCGCAGCACGTAGGCGGCCGGCCCCCAGTACCAGGGCCCGGTGAGCTCCAGCAGGTCCGGGTCGGCCGGGGAGGGGGACCAGGCGCCGGGGATGGGCGGCTCGTGGGCGTCCAGGATGTCCAGCAGGTCGGTGACCAGGGAGGCGCGCAGGCCGTAGGTGGAGTTGGCCATGCACAGCACCCCGACGTGGTCGGCCGGATCGGCCCAGGTCAGGGCGAGGAACCCGGGCATCGACCCGCCGTGCCCGGCCAGGCGCCTGCCACGGTGGCGCATGAGCTGGATGCCGAGGCCGTAGCCGCCGGTCCAGGTGTCGCCGTCGTCGAGGGTGGCCGGCTCGCGCATCTCGGCGAGCGTGGCGCGCGACAGCACCGCCTCGCGCCCGCCGGCCAGGAACGCCGACCACCGGGCCAGGTCGGCCGCGCTGGACCACAGCTGCCCCGCCGGGGCCATGGCCACCGCGTCGTGCTCGGGCTCGGGCAGCAGCACGTCGGCCCACGGGTGGACGGCGTACCCCCGGGCGTGCGGCTCGCGCGGCCGGGCGGTGGTGTCGTTCAGGCCCAGCGGTTCGATGATCTCCGAGCGCACCGCCTGCGGCCACGGGACGCCGCGGTGGCGCGCGACCAGCTCGCCGAGCAGGGCGAAGCCGAGGTTGGAGTAGTGGAACCTGCGGCCGGGCCGGTGGCGGGCGGTGCCGCCGTCCAGCGCCCCGGCCAGGGCGTCGATGCCCACCCCGGGGGTGCGCTCCCACCAGGGTCCCGGCGGTTCGGCGGTGAGGCCGGCGGTGTGCGACAGGAGCTGGGCGATGGTGGCGTCGCCGACCGGGGTGCCCGCCAGGTGCTTGGACAGCGGGTCGTTCAGGTCGAGCAGGCCCTCGTCGCGCAGGCGCATCACCTGCACGCCGACCAGGGTCTTGGTGATCGACCCGATGCGGTACTGGGTGTCGGGGGTGGGGTCGGCGCCCTCGACCGTGCCCCGGGCGCCGAACCAGACCGGCTCGCCGTCCCGCGAGACCATGGCCACCAGCGACGGCATCCGCGTCTCGGCCTGCTCGATCGCCAACCGGCGCAGCAGCGCGCGTGCCGTGACTTCCATGACCGCCGCCATCGGCCGCCCTCCCTGTGTCCGGTGCCACCTGGTGGCCACATTACCGGTGATCTACCTGCCCGGCGGATGACGGACCGACCGTCCTTCGGACACCGGCGCGCTCACTTCGCTCGTCCGTCTGCTGCCGCTCCCCCGGCGGTGAGGCTCTACCCTTGGCGAAGCGCTGGAGACGGGGGGTCGCGTGACGACTGGATCGGGTGGTCCTCCTGCCACGGGTCTTGACGCGGTCCTGGAGCGCATCACCTACGCCAACGAGGAGACCGGCTACACCATCGCCCGGGTGGCCGTCGGGCGGGGTGGGGCCGAGCTGGTCACGGCGGTGGGGCCACTGCTGGGCGCGCAGGTGGGGGAGAGCCTGCGCCTGACCGGACGGTGGGGCTCCCATCCCAAGTACGGCAAGCAGTTCGAGGTGTGGTCCTACACAACCGTCCTGCCGGCCACCGTCCAGGGCATCCAGCGCTACCTCGGGTCCGGCCTGGTCAAGGGCATCGGCCCGAAGATGGCCGAGCGCATCGTGGACCACTTCGGGGTCCAGACGCTGGAGGTGATCGAGACCGCGCCCGAGCGCCTGGTGGAGGTCCCCGGCCTCGGCCCCAAACGCACCAAGATGATCGCCGTCGCCTGGGAGGAACAGAAGATCATCAAAGAGGTGATGATCTTCCTGCAGGGGGTCGGGGTGTCCACCTCCATCGCGGTGCGCATCTTCAAGCAGTACGGCGACACCTCCATCACCGTCGTCAGGGAACAGCCCTACCGGCTGGCCGACGACGTGTGGGGCATCGGCTTCAAGACCGCCGACACCATCGCCCAGGCCGTCGGCATCCCGCACGACAGCCCCGACCGGGTCAAGGCCGGCCTGCGCTACACCCTGTCCCAGGGCGCCGACGCCGGCCACTGCTACCTGCCCGCCCCCAACCTGGTCGGCGACGCGGTCAAGATCCTGGAGGTCCCGGCCGAGCTGGTGTCGAGCTGCCTGGACGAACTGGTCGCCGAGGAGGGCGTGGTCCGCGAGGACGTCCCGGCCGGCGAGGCGACGGTCCCGGCGGTCTACCTGGTGCCCTTCCACCGCGCCGAGCTGTCGCTGGCCGGCGGCCTGCGGCGCCTGCTCGACTCCGGCCACGACCGGCTCGGCGCCTTCGGCGACGTGGACTGGACGGCCGCGCTCACCTGGCTGCGCGGGCGCACCGGCGCCGATTTGGCCCCCGAGCAGTCCGAGGCGGTCCGGCTGGCGCTCACCTCCAAGGTGGCCGTGCTGACCGGCGGCCCCGGGTGCGGCAAGAGCTTCACCGTGCGGTCCATCGTCGCGCTGGCCCGCGCCAAGAAGGCCAAGGTCGTGCTCGCCGCCCCCACCGGCAGGGCCGCCAAGCGGCTCGCCGAGCTCACCGGCCACGAGGCCACCACCGTCCACCGCCTGCTGCAGCTCCGCCCCGGGGGCGAGGCCACCTTCGACCGCGACAACCCGCTGGACGCCGACCTGCTGGTGGTCGACGAGGCCTCCATGCTGGACCTGCTGCTGGCCAACAAGCTGGTCAAGGCGCTGGCCCCCGGCTCCCACCTGCTGTTCGTGGGCGACGTCGACCAGTTGCCCTCGGTCGGCGCGGGGGAGGTGCTGCGCGACCTGCTCGCCGCCGACACCGTCCCGCGCGTACGGCTCACGCAGATCTTCCGCCAGGCCCAGCGGTCGGGGGTGGTGGTCAACGCCCACCGCATCAACACCGGGCTGCACCCGGCCCTGGAAGGCATGACCGACTTCTTCCTGTTCCCCTGCGAGGAGCCCGAGGAGATCGCCGCGCTGACCGTCGACGTGGTCGCGCGCCGCATCCCCAAGCGGTTCGGCCTCAACCCCCGCCGCGACGTGCAGGTGCTCGCGCCGATGCACCGCGGCGCGGCCGGGGCCGGCAACCTCAACAACGAGCTCCAGGAGGCGCTGACCCCCTCGCGGGAGGGCATGCCCGAGCGCCGGTACGGCGGCCGGGTGTTCAGGATCGGCGACAAGGTCACCCAGCTGCGCAACAACTACGACAAGGGCGTGGCCGGGGTGTTCAACGGAACCGTCGGCGTGGTGACCGACCTGCGCCCCGAGGAGAGCAAACTCACCGTCCTGACCGACGAGGACGAGACCGTCGAATACGCCTTCGACGAGCTGGACGAGCTGGCCCACGCCTACGCGGTGTCCATCCACCGCTCGCAGGGCAGCGAATATCCCGCCGTGGTGATCCCGTTGGCGACCAGCGCCTGGATGATGCTGCAGCGCAATCTGCTGTACACCGCGGTCACCCGCGCCAAGAAGCTCGTGGTCCTGGTGGGCTCGCGCCGCGCGCTGGCGCAGGCGGTGCGGACGCGCGGCGCCGGGCGGCGCCATACCAGCCTCACCCACCGGCTGCTCCAGGGCTGACCCGCGCGGCCTCCCGCCCCGCCCGCCTTCACCGCGGCGGCCTCGCGCGTGTCACCGTGCCGGCGTCCCGCCGTGGCGAGACGTGCCCTTTGGCAGGTGCGCGGTGGCCGCGCGCATCCGTGCGCCCTTTGACCGGGTCACATACCCGGACAATGTCATTAGATCTTCTTGACCCTGCCGGGTGGTTTCCTTGACCATATCTCCCCCAAGGTGACCGAAATGTGATCTAACTCGTCCAAAAGCGGTACGTTCGGGTGGCAATCCCTATTAGGGTTTTTTTCAGTGCACTTTGCCGCCGTGGGGGAGAGGTCAGTGGGGGACTTTCGTCATCGTCTGAAGACCCCGATCGCCGGGCTGGCCCTGGTCACGTCCGGCCTGCTGGCCGTGTCGTGCTCCACCGGCACCGGGACCGGCACCGCCGCCCCTGGCGCCAGCGGTGGCGGCAGCAGCGCGCCCGCGATCCCCGCGCCCGAGATCAAGATCAGCCCGGTGAAGGGCGCCAGCAAGGTCCGCCCGGACAAGAGCGTCGTGGTCACCGCCAGCAACGGGGAGCTGCAGGAGGTCACCGTCCAGGCCGGTGGCAGGTCGGTCAAGGGCGAGTTCGACTCCGGCCACACCAAGTGGACCTCCAAGGCGCCGCTCAAGCCCTCCAGCAACTACACCGTGTCGGCCAAGGCCAGCGGCGACGGCGGCCCGGCCGAGGCGAGCAGCTCGTTCACCACCCTCAAGCCCTCCGAGGAACTGCGCATCCGCGACATCACGCCCAACCGCAAGGGCGAGACCGTCGGGGTCGGCATGCCGATCATGGTGACGTTCAACCACGCCGTCGGCGACAAGAAGGCCGTGGAGGAGTCGCTGGAGGTCACCGCCCAGAAGCCGGTCGCGGGCGCCTGGCGGTGGATCAACGACGCCCTGGCCATCTACCGGCCCGCCAAGTACTGGCCCGCCCACCAGAAGGTCAAGTTCGTCGCCCGCCTGGAAGGCGTGCGCGCCGGCAAGGACATGTACGGCGTCAAGAACTACGCCACCACGATGAAGATCGGCGCCGCGTGGGTCAGCAGCGTCAACACGCGCACCCACCAGATGGTCGTCCGCAAGGACGGCAAGGTCATCCAGAAGATGGCGATCAGCGCGGGCAAGGCCACCTCCCGCGAGTACACCACCACCAACGGCGTCCACCTCACCATGGAGCGGGGCAACCCGGTCACGATGATCTCTCCCGGGAAGAAAGAGGGCGACCCCGGGTACTACAAGGAGATCGTCAACCACGCCGTGCGCATCTCCAACAGCGGCGAGTACGTGCACAGCGCCCCCTGGTCGGTGGGCTCGCAGGGCCGCGCCAACGTCAGCCACGGCTGCGTCAACGCCCGCCCCGACCAGGCCAGGTGGTTCTACGACAACTTCCACCGCGGCGACGTGGTGACGATCGTGGGCACCAACCGCGCGCTGGAGTGGAACAACGGCTGGGGCTTCTGGCAGCTCTCGTTCAAGCAGTGGAAGAAGGGCAGCGCCCTCAAGGCCTGACCGGCCGTACCCCTGACCGGCCGTACCCCTGACCGGCCGTACCCCTGATCGGCCGCGCTCCCCGCCCGGCCTCACCCGCGCGTGTCCGCCGCACCGCGTGCCCGGGATGATGCCTCGGCGTGTCCAGGGCCCAGGTGGCATGGGTTGTTTTAAGGTGGCGTTGCCGGTATCGCGTGATCACGAGTGGTGGCGGTGATCTCCCCCTTGGTAGGAGAACCGAGGCCGAGGAGAGATCATGTCGCGCAGACGTCGCGCCGTCACGTGGCGCGCTGTGGTGGTGGGCGTCCTCGTCCTGGCGGCGGCCCCCGGCACCGCCCAGGCCCGGCCGGTGCGGGCCGCGGCCACCGCGGAGGCCCGCAAACCACCGCCCGGCATGATCGAGGCACTCCAGCGTGACCTCGGCCTCAGCCCCGCCCAGGCCCAGGCGCGGCTGCTCAACGAGAGCCGGCTGGCCCCGCTCGCCGAGCGGTTCCATCGCACCCTCGGGGGCGACTTCGCCGGCGCCTGGCTCTCGGGGACCATCGCCCAGACCCTCGTGGTCGCCACCACCAAGGCCGCCGACATCCCCCGGATCCTCACCGCGGGCGCCCGGCCCGAAGTGGTGATCCGGTCGCTGAAACAGCTCAACACGATCAAGGGCAAGCTGGACTCCGCGCTTCCCCCCCATCCGGTCGCCGGGGGCAGCGTGCGCTACATCGACGTGCGCAACAACGTCGTCACGGTCCTGTCCGAGGACCCCTCCGTGACCGAGACCGCCATCAAGTCCACCGGTGTGGACAGCTCCGCGGTGAAGGTGGTGGTCTCCACCGAGCGGCCTGTGCCCCTCTACGACCTGGTGGGCGGCGACCCCTACTACATCGGCGCGACGACCCGCTGCTCGATCGGCTTCTCGGTCATGCGCGGCACCCAGAACGGCTTCGTCAGCGCCGGGCACTGCGGGGTGAAGGGCCAGGCCACCTTCGGGGTCAACCGGGTCGCCCAGGGCGTCATCCAGGCGTCGGTCTTCCCCATCAGCGACTTCTCCTACATCGGTGTGAACCGCGACTGGACGCCCACGCCGTCGGTGAACAACGGCATCGGCAGCGTGGTGGGCGTCGAGGGGTCCGAGGTCGCCATCGAGGGCGCCTCGGTCTGCCGGGCCGGTTCCACCGACGACTGGCACTGCGGCACCATCCGGCAGCGCAACGTCAGCGTCGCCTACCCCCAGGGCAACGTCTTCCATCTGACCAGGACCAGCGTGTGCGCCGAACGCGGCGACTCCGGCGGCCCGTTCGTCTCCATCGACCAGGCCCAGGGGGTCACCTCCGGCGGCTCCGGTGACTGCGTCACGGGCGGCACCAGCTACTTCCAGCCGGTCGCGGAGCTCCTCACCTCCTTCGGCCTGACCCTGGTGACCACGCACGGCGCGCACCCGCCGCCGACCACGGCCGCCTGCAGCGGCTACCCGCGCGTCGTCACCGGCACCCTGGCCCCCGACGCCTCCGCCTACCAGCCGGGCGACCGCTTCTACCGCTCGGCGGTGTCAGGCGTGCACGCCGCGTGTCTGCAAGGTCCCCCGGGCGCCGACTTCGACCTCTACCTGCAAAAGTGGGGCGGCCGGGAGTGGGTCACCGTCGCCTCGGCCGAATCACCGGGCTCGGGCGAGACAATCACCTACACCGGCACGGCCGGCCGGTACCGCTACCAGGTGAAGGCCGCCGGCGGTTCCGGCCCCTACTCTCTGGGCTACGCCACGCCCGGACCGTCCGAGCCGGGCCCCCTTCGCCGGCATCCCGACAACGATCAGTGAATGTGCTGGTTCTTCCGAGGGGGCAAGATGCGCCGCGCGATCACACAGTCCTTGTTCTTCGTAGTGCTGCTAGCCGCATCTGCCGGGACCCGGGCGTCGCCCGCGTACGCCGGACCCGAGCGGCCGCCACCGGCGGCCTCGGCCTCCGGCACCGGGCCGGAACCGGGCAGGCCGGTCCGTTCGGTCGTGCTGACGATCAATCCGGGGGTGAAGGTCTGGCCGCCGGACCAGATGGCCGTGCTGAACTGCGCTCCCATCGGCGGAACCCACCCCAAGCCACGGGAGGCCTGCGCCGCCCTGGACGAGGTGGACGCCGATCTCAACAAGTTCACGGCCTCACCGGAAACGATCTGCACCACCGACTTCAACCCGATCAACGTCTGGGCGGCCGGGAGCTGGAACGGCCGCGACGTCGCGAGCCTGCGCCGGTTCCCCAACACCTGCTGGATGCTGGTCACGCTCGGATCCGTCGGCGCCTTCTGGCGAGCCCCGCGCCGCCCATTCGAGGAGGCGGCCACCTCACCGGCATGACCGCGCCCACCGGCGCCGCGCGGCCGGGCGGAGGTCGAGAGGGTCGCGGGGTCAGAGCAGGGCGAGCTGGCGGTCGGCGGAGCGGCGGGCCCGCCAGGGCTCCCGCCGGGCTCCGATGCCGTACAACCGGGCCAGCTCGGTCACCCGGCCGACCACCCGCTGCCGGTAGTCCCCGGCGGCCAGCGGCCCGGCCCCGTACAGCTCCTCGTACCGCGGCACCAGCCGGGGATGCTCCTCGGCCAGCCACCGCATGTACCACTCGCGGGCCCCGGCGGGCAGTTGCAGCACCATCGGCGTGATGCCGGCGGCGCCGGCCTCGGCGACCCGCCGCACCACGGCCCGGAGCTGGTCCTCCGAGTCGGTCAGGCACGGCAGGATCGGCCCCATCAGCACCCCGCACGGCACCCCGCGCTCGCCCAGCTCGGCGCACAGCTCCAGCCGCTTCTGCGCGCTCGGCGCCCCCGGCTCGACCGCCCGGCGCAGGCGGTCGTCGACGAAGCCGATCGACACCCGCGCCTCCACCTCGGCGACCTCGGCCGCCTCGGCCAGCAGCTCGGCGTCGCGCAGGACCAGCGCGCTCTTGGTCATCACCCGGAACGGGTTGCCGGCGTCGCGCAGCGCGGCGATGATCCCGGGCATCAGGCGGTAGACCTGCTCGGCCTCCTGGTAGCAGTCGCCGCTCAGGCCGATGCCCACCGGCTCGCCGGCCCACCGGGGCGAGGCCAGCTCGGCGCGCAGGCGCCTGGCCGCGTCGGTCTTGACCACGATCGCCGTGCCGAAGTCGCGCTCGCCGTCCAGGCCGAGGTAGCGGTGGGCGCGCCGGGCCGCGCAGTACAGGCAGGCGTGCGCGCAGCCTCGGTAGGGGCTGACCGCCCAGCCGATGCCGAGCCCGATGGACTCAGGGACCCGGTCGATGATCGTGCGCGCCGGCACCTCGTAGAAGGTCGTGTCACCCGAGGCCCGGCGGACCGCCCGGCGCTCGATGCGCGGCCGCGCCGCGGCGGTGTCCTCGACAAGGGGAAGGGCGTCGAAACGCATGACCGACAGTGGAACACGCATTCGATACCGATGGCAAGCGAACTCACCACGCCCGCCGGGGAAAGCGACCCTCCGGCCGGGCGTCGCCCGGTCACGCGGCAGGCGCGGGCCTCGCGGCCAGCCGGTACCGGGACGGCGGCATGCCGTACACGTCCTGGAAGGTGTGGCGCAGCGTCTCGGCGGTCCCGAAACCGCACCGCCGGGCCACCGCCGACACCGGCAGCGTGGTGGACGACAGCAGGTGGGCCGCCGCCTCGGCGCGGGCGCCGCGCACGA
This sequence comes from Sphaerisporangium corydalis, assembly GCF_025506355.1. Classification (GTDB taxonomy): domain Bacteria; phylum Actinomycetota; class Actinomycetes; order Streptosporangiales; family Streptosporangiaceae; genus Sphaerisporangium; species Sphaerisporangium corydalis. Next base: position 193,357 of record NZ_JANZYP010000001.1, on the reverse strand, counting down.
ACCTGCCGGGGCTCTGCCCGAGGTGTTCGGAGAACAGCCGGTGCAGGTGCCGTTCGCTCACCCCGGCCCGCGCCGCCAGCGTGGCGGCGGTCAGCTCGGTGTCCAGATGGCCGGCGATGTGCTCGGCCAGGCGGCGCACCACGGCGTGGTCGGGGGGCGGCGCCGCCACGAACATGCTCATCTGCGCCTGGTTGCCGGGACGCTGCAGGTAGGTGACCAGGGCGCGCGCCGTCCAGCGTGCCAGGTCGGCGCCGTGGTCCTCCTCGATGAACGCCAGCGTCAGGTCCAGCGCGCTGGTGACCCCCGCCGAGGTGGACACCGGGCCGTCGCGGACGAACAGCGGCGCCGGGTCGACGCGCACACCCGGGTGCCCGGCCGCGAGAAGCCCGGCGTACGCCCAGTGGGTGGTGGCGCGCCTGCCCTCCAGCAGGCCGGCGGCGGCCAGGATCGAGGTCCCGGTGCACACCGAGGCGACCCGCCTGCTCTCGGCGGCCAGCCGGCGCACGTGCGCGGTCAGGCGGGTGTCGGCGGCGGCCCGCTCGTGACCGTACCCGCCGGACACCAGCAGCGTGTCGATCGGGCCCGTGAGCCGTTCCAGGGTCTCCTGCCCGTCGAGCCGCAGCCCGGAGGAGCAGCCGATCGCCCGGCCGCCGGGGGTGGCCAGCCGGATCCGGTACGGCGGCCGGGCGCCGAGCCGGTTGGCCGCGTCCAGGCTGGAGGTCACGCAGGCGATGTCCAGCAGCTCGGCGTCCTCGTACCCGACGACGACGAACACCCGCTCGGCCCCCGCCCGGTTCCGCGCGCGCGGCGGGCGGTCCCGCTCGCCGTCGGGACGTTCCTGTGCGTGCGGCGGCTCGGGCATGTCCGTACCTTTCAGCGCTTTCGGCGGCGGGAGGTCGTGGCGGTGAGACAGGGATCGCAGAAATCCTGCCACACCCGTGCGCCGTCGTTGCCTCGTGCGCGACGCAGGCCGGAGTGTGGGGCCATGACGGACACGACGCCCTCCCACGCCACCGGCGACACCCCTTCCTCGGCCACCGGGGCCACCGGAACCACCGAGGCCACCGAAACCACCGATCCGGCCGGTCCCGCCGCTCCGGACGCGGTGAAGACGATCGCGTTCCTGCTGTATCCGGGGATCACGCTGCTCGACCTGGTGGGACCTCTGCAGGTCCTGTCCGCGCTGGCCCAGATCGACCCCTCCTTCCGTACGGTCGTCGTCGCCAAGGACACCGGGGCCCTGCCCACCGACACCCCGCTGTCGGTCACCGCGAGCCACTCCCTCGGCCAGGTGCGCGAGCCGTACGCGATCGTGGTGCCGGGCGGCACCGAGCCGACGTTCGCCGCGCTGGCCGACGAGGAGATGCTGGACTGGCTGCGCGAGGCCGCCGGGCACGCCGAGATCGTGTCCTCGGTCTGCACCGGCTCGCTGGTGCTCGGCGCGGCCGGGCTGCTGGAGGGACGGCGGGCCACGACCCACTGGTCGTGCCGGCACCTGCTGGGCAGGTTCGGCGCGACGGCGGTCACGCGGCGGTGGGTGCGGGACGGGCCGGTGATCACCGCGGCCGGGGTGTCGGCCGGCATCGACCTGGCGTTGCACCTGGTGGAACGCCTGGCGGGGGAGCCGGTCGCCAAGCTGGTGCAGCTGTTCATCGAGTACGACCCGGAGCCGCCGCTCGGGCCGATCGACTGGTCGCGGGTCGACGTGGCGGGACAGGAACCCTGGGTCGAGAAAATGATCACCACCGCCCTGCCCGGCCACCCCGCGCTGGTGACCCGCCTGCTCGGGTGAGCACCCGCCGCTCGGTCGCCTGGTCACGGCGGGTGCGGCACGACGGCGGGACCGGCGCCGGTGCGCCGCCGGCGGGGGGGATAAACTGGTACGCATGTACCGGTATACCTCGCCGGTCGAGGTCAGGGAGGCACGTCCCATGCCGTGGTTGCTGCTCGCCGCCGCCATCGCTTCGGAGGTGCTGGCGACGACGGCACTGAAACTCAGTGACGGGTTCGCCGGCAAGGGCTGGACCGTCGTGGTGGTGATCGGGTACATCGCCTCCTTCGTCCTGCTGGCCCGCGCGCTGAAACTCCATATGGAGGTCGGTGTCGCGTACGCGGTGTGGGCGGGGGCCGGCACGGCGGCGATCGCGGTGATCGGTGCCCTGTTCCTCGGCGAGGCGATGAACCTGGCCAAGGCCGGCGGGATCCTGCTGATCATCGGCGGTGTCGTGCTGCTCAACCTGGCCGGCTCCCATTGACCACCCCCCACGACACCGCCCTTGACGCCGCCGCCACCCGGCCCGCCCAGGAGCGGGGGCGACGGCGCCGCGCGGCGCTGGTGCGGGCCGCGGTCGGCCTGCTGGAGGAGGGCGGCTTCACCGCCGTCACCCACCGGGCCGTCGCCCGGCGGGCCGGGTTCCCGCTCGCCGCGACCACCTACTACTTCGCCTCCCGCGACCAGCTCGTGGCCGAGTCGTTCGCCCTGCTGGTCGCCGGGGAGCTGGACGGCATGCGCGCCCGGCTCCAGGCCGTCCCGGACGAGGGCCTGACCGCGCCGCAGGAGCTGGCGCGGACGCTCACCGAGGCGATGGGGCCCGGCGGCGAGGGCGACCGGCTGCGCCAGCTCGGGCTGTGGGAGCTCTACCTTCAGGCCGGCCGCGACCCGGCCCTGCAGGCCATCGCCCGCGACTGGACCGACGGGTGCGACGCCCTGGTCGCCGGGACGCTCGCCCGGGCGGGCCGCCCCTCGGGACGGGACGCGGCCCGCATGGTCGGGGTGCTGCTGGCCGGGCTGTGGATGGAACACCTGGTCGAGGCCCGCCCCGGGGCCGCCGCCGAGACCCACGCCCTGCTCACCCGGGCCCTGCGCGCCCTGTGACCCCTCACGGGCGCCGGAGGCCGGGGTGGGGGGCGCTACGCTGTGGCCGGTGACGATCCTTCATCTCGCACTGGCGGACGAGTGGGCCGCCGCGGCGGGCGCCGGCGAGTACCGCATGTCCACCCTCGGACGGACCCTGGCCGAGGAGGGGTTCATCCACGCGTGCGCCGACCTGGACCAGCTCCGCGGCGTCGCCGAGCGCTTCTACACCGGCGTCACCGAGCCGCTGGTCGTGCTGGCCGTCGACCAGGACCTGCTGGGCTGCCCGGTGGTCTTCGAGGTGCCGCCGGACGCGGACGAGGCCTTCCCGCACATCTACGGCCCGCTCCCGGTCGCGGCCGTGGTGTCGGTCACCCCGTTCGCCCGCTGATCGGACCCGCTCCCGACGTTACCGGGGTCAGGCGGACCGCTCGTGGCGGTCCCGCTCGCCGCCGGGCCGGTCGCGGGGGACCAGGGCCGGGTTGACCTTGCCGAGCACGGTGGCGCGGCCGACCACCACGCGGGCCACGTCGTCCCGGCTCGGCACCTCGTACATGACGTCGAGCAGCACCTCCTCCAGGATGGCCCGGATCGCCCGCGCGCCGGTGCGGCGCAGCAGCGCCTGGTCGGCGATCGCGCCAATGGCGTCCTCGGTGAACTCCAGCTCGACGCCGTCCATCGCGAACAGCTTCTGGTACTGCCTGGTCAGCGCGTCGCGCGGCTCGGTGAGGATGCGGACCAGCGCCGCGCGGTCCAGCGGGTGCAGGACCGACACCACCGGCAGCCGGCCCACCAGCTCGGGGATCAGCCCGAACCTCAGCAGGTCCTCGGGCATGACCCCGGCCAGGACGTCCGCCCGTTCGCGCCCGCCGATGGCGGCGCCGAACCCGGCGCCCCGGTGGCCGGCCCGCCGCTCGATGATGTGCTCCAGCCCGGCGAACGCCCCGCCCACGATGAACAGCACGTCGGTGGTGTCGATCTGGATGAGCTCCTGGTGCGGGTGTTTTCTGCCGCCCTGCGGCGGCACGGAGGCGACCGTCCCCTCGATGATCTTCAGTAGCGCCTGCTGGACGCCCTCGCCGGAGACGTCGCGGGTGATCGACGGGTTCTCGCCCCTGCGGGCGATCTTGTCGATCTCGTCGATGTAGACGATGCCGGTCTCGGCCTTCCTGACGTCGTGGCCGGCGGCCTGGATCAGCCTGAGCAGGATGTGCTCGACGTCCTCCCCGACGTACCCGGCCTCGGTGAGCGCGGTGGCGTCGGCGATGACGAAGGGGACCTCCAGCATCCGGGCGAGCGTCTGGACCAGGTGGGTCTTGCCGGACCCGGTCGGGCCGAGCAGCAGGATGTTGGACTTGCCGAGCTCGACCGGTTCGGTCGTCCCGGCGCGCCGCCCGGCGCCGGACCTGACCCGTTTGTAGTGGTTGTGCACCGCCACCGCGAGCGTCCTCCTCGCGGCGTGCTGCCCGACGACGTACCCCCCGAGGAACTCGTCGATCTCCTTGGGCGTGGGCGTCTCCGGCGGGCCGCCCCCAGAGGACTCGTGGAGCTCCTCCTCGATCAGCTCGGTGCACAGCCCGACGCACTCGTCGCAGATGCAGACGCCTTCGGGTCCCGCGATCAGCCGGCCGACCTCCTTCTGGGTCTTCCCGCAGAACGTGCACGTCAGCGGGGAGCCGCGGTCACCGGCGCGCACCACGGGGGAACCCTCCGAGGTGGCGCCACGCGGGGCGGCCGGGGGTCACAGGGTCACCGGCAGGGACGCCAGCCGCCAGGTGCCCGGGTCGGGAAGGTGCCCCGGGGCGGACGCGGCGAGCGCCAGGCCGGGGAAGCGGCGCAGCAGCCCGGCCAGGGCGACCTCGGTCTGCGCGCGGGCCAGCGCCGCCCCCAGGCAGAAATGCGGCCCGTGGCCGTACCCGAGGTGGCCGGCGGCGGGGGCGCGGCCGAGGTCGAGCCGGTCGGGGTCGCCGATCGCGCGCGGGTCGCGGTTGGCCGAGGCGAGCGCGGCGGTGACGAGGTCGCCCGCGCGGATCAGCGCCCCGTGCAGCTCGACGTCCTCGCGCGCGCGGCGGGGGATGGTGAGCAGCACGGGGCCGTCCCAGCGGGTCAGCTCGTCCACGGCGCGCGGCATCAGCCCGGGGTCGGCGCGCAGCGCGGCGAGCTGGGCGGGGTGGCGGAGCAGGGTGTCGACGGCGTTGGCGATGAGGTTGGTGGGCGTCTGCCCGGCCAGGACCAGGTGCCAGACCAGGGTGACCAGCTCGGCGTCGGCGGGCCGGTCCTCCTGACCGGCCTGGACGCCGAGCAGGTCGGAGATCAGGTCGTCGCCGGGTTCTGACCGGCTTCGCGCGACCGCGGCGACGGCGGCCTCCATGATGGCCGGGATGGCGTCGGCGAACTCCTGCCCCCGGCCGGCCGCGACGGCGGCTCCGTACTCCCGCCAGCGGGGGCGGTCGGCGGCGGCGACGCCGGTCAGCTCGCAGATCACCTCCATCGGCAGCGGGCGGGCGAAGTGCGCCAGCAGGTCGGCCGTGCCGTCCCGCGCGTGGCCTTCCAGCTCGTCGAGCAGGGTCTCGACGATCGCCTCGATCCGGGGGCGGAATTCGGCGGCGCGCCGGGGGGTGAACGCCGGCGAGACCAGCCTGCGTATGCGCGCGTGCTCGGGCCCCTCCATCTCCTGCATGGTGCGCATGTAGGCCAGGCAGTGCTCGGGGATGCCGGCGGGCCGCATGTAGCTGCCGGCGCCGAGCTCGAAGCGGGGGTCGTTCAGCATCGCCCTGGCGCCCTCGTGCCGGGTCAGCACCCACATCGCGGGCATGCCGGGCGCCGAGACCCGTGCCAGCGGCGACAGCTCCCGGGCGCGCCCGTAGGCGGCGGCGGGGTCGCGCAGCACCTCGGCGTCGGTCAGGTCGATCTCGGGAACGCCGCTCACGTCCGTCTCGGCGTCGGTCATGGCCGCCCCCAGGTTTCGGATGGTGTGATCAGATACTCTCATCATATGGATGGTCACGGTATCTTGGTTCGCCATGGGCGGCAACGCCGCAGACCGAGGAGGACGATGGGCCGGCTCAGCAGGGCGGAGAGCCAGGAGCTCAACCGGGCCAGGGTGCTGGCCGCGGCGATGGAGGAGTTCTCCGAGCGCGGCTTCCGCGACGCCAAGATCGACGTCATCGCCGAGCGAGCCGAGCTGACCCGCGGCGGGGTGTACTCCAACTTCCCCGGCAAACGGGCCCTGTACTTCGCCGTCCTCGCCGACCTGGCCGAACGCGCCGCCGGATCACCGGATTCCGACTCGGCTGACCGTGCCCCCGGCTCACCGCGGCCGGGCTCATCGCGCTCCGACCCGGCCGGCCGCGCCTCCGGTCCATCGCACCCGGGCTCAGCGAACTCCGGTTCGGCTGACGGTGCCCCCGGCCCATCGCACACCGGCCGGTCGTCCCCGGGGGACGCCGCGCGGCAGGCGCTCGGTGCGTTCGCGCGTGCCTGGGTCGCGCGGCTGCCGCTGGCCACCGACGAGCGGCGCGACCCGGCCAGGCTCGGCATGGACCTGATGCCCGAGGTCCTGTCCGACGAGCACATCCGGCGGCCGTACGCGCAGCTCATGAAGCTGGACGCGATCCTGCTCGGGCTGGCCCTCGAACGGCTGGCCCCGCACGCCGCCCGCATGGTGCGCGTGGCCGAGGCCGCCCTGACCACCCTGCACGGCGCCGGCCAGCTCGCCGCCGCCGCGCCCGGGTTCGTGGATCCCTTCGACATCGTCCGCGTCTGCGAGGAGATCGCCGGCCTCGGCCTGGACGACGTGTGGTCGCCCCCGCACCTCGCCTACGCGCCCCGCGCGGTGCCCGCCGACCAGGCGTGGTCCCCGCCGCCCTCGATGGACGCCATGCGCGGCGAACCCGCCCGGCTCACCGGCGACGGCGTGGTCGCGATCCTCGGGCTGCACCGGCTGGAGGCCGCCGAGGAGGCCGTGCGGGCCGCGCCGCCGGGCGTCACCGTCACCGCGGTCCTGGTCACCGGCGACCCCGCCGAGCTGGCGCCGCTGGCCCGGCTGACCATCGCCGACCTGCGCGGCTGCCTGCGCCAGGCCTTCGCGCCGCCGGCCTGGCCGCGCCTTCAGGTGGTGTACGACGAGGCGGGCGTCCTGGCGGCGGCGGCCGGCGTGCCCGCCGTCAGCGACGGGACCGAGGTCGCCGTCCGCGTCGAGGCCGGCCGCATCACCGCACGCGCCGACGGCCGGGGCGCCTGCCACGCGGCGGCCTCCTCCGGCGGGCCCGCGCCCCGCTGAGCCGGAGTTCTCGTACCGGTGTCATGCCGAACGCGGCGGTGGCAGGTCAGCCGCTGACGGGGCGGTCCGGTGTCATGCCGAACGGGGCGGTGGCCGGTGCCGGTCAGCCGCTGACGTGGGCGGTGTTGTCGATCCAGTGCTGGGCGAGGCCGGTGTCGCCGTCGACGCCGATGCCGGTGGCGTCGGAGCCGGTGAGCGGGAGCCGCCGGGTCAGGGCCAGCAGCAGCGACCGTGCCGGGCCGGTCACCGTCACATCGGCCGGCCGGGTACCGGGCTGCCACGCCGCCCCCTCAGGCCGCCGCTCGATGAACCAGGCGCCCGCCGTGTCGGTGGCCAGCCACTGCAGGGTCTGCCCGGTGCCCCGGATGGCGTGGGCGGACTCGGCCCGCTGCATCTCCCAGGTGGGGGCGGTGAGCATCGCGAGGTGGTTGCCGATGAGCGCGGCCGCGATGTCGGGGTCGACGTCGGCCGGCCGGTCCGCCGCAGCGGCCGCGTCGAAGCCGTGGACGACCGCCTCGTTGAGCATGCTGGTCATCCAGAACCGCGTCCCGGGCCGCTCGTCCCCGGCGGGGTTGAAAACCGGCGCGTCGAGCGCGTCATCGGAGCACGCGCTCGCGACCCGCCGCGCGGATTCCGTCAGCCACGCCTGCCACTCGCGGGGGTCGGCGGGGAGCACGGCCATCTCGGTGGGCAGCCGCGCGGGGTCGGTGACGCGGCGCTCGATGATCTCCGCGACCCAGTGCTGGGTCTGACCCAGGTGCTCGACCAGGTCGGCGACGGTCCACTTCGGCGCGGTCGGCACGGCGGCCTCAGGCCCGGCCTCGGCGGCTGATTCCGCCAGACGCCGGGTGTGCTCGACGATCGCCTGCCGGGCACGTTCCGCGTTCAGCTCGGTCATTGGATTGTCCTTATCTGTAGGCGTTCGTTGTGCCGTGTACGGCGTGCCGGTCGGACCCATCGGTGACCTGGGGATCGTCCCGCACGCCTCCCCGCCGCGAACCCGCGCCTCCGGCGATCCCCGCACCGGACGGCCGGCGTACCGGACGGCACGCGGGTTCCAGAGCCGGGCGGCTGGCGGCGGTGATCCGCTCGCGCGACGCCGGCTCGGACAGGGTAGCGCAGCGGGGTGACGGTACGGATCACGCGGCCGCGTTCGCCGCAGGCCCGGCACAGGCGTGCGGGAGTGGCCGCCCGGCCGGCCCGGCGGCGTCACCGGCGACGGCTCGTCGTCCCGGTCGGATCGTGTCCGTCACCGGCCGGATTGACTTTCCGAGTTGGAATGTGATTGAGTTTCCGACATGGAAAACCACGGTGCCGGGGACCTGTCCCTCATCGCCGAAGCCCGCGCGGCCATCGCCGACCGGCTGGTCACCCCGTGGTGGTACCACCCGGCCTTCGGGCTGCTGCTCGCCGGTTGCGTGCTCGCGGCCGGGCTCGGCGGCACCGCGGTCAAGATCGGGAGTGTCGTGCTGCTGCTCACCGGCAGCGCCGCGCTCACCCGCGCCTATCGCCGCCTGACCGGCCTGTGGGTGTCCGGCCTCGAAGCGGGCCCCGCCGGCCGGTGGATCGGCGCGCTGGGCGCCGTGACGGTCCTGGCCGTCGCCGCCGCCCTCGGGATCGGGGCCCTGACCGATGTGCGGTGGCCGGTGTGGTGCCTGGCCGTGGCGGGGTACGCCGCCACCATCGTCCTGTGCCGGCGGTTCGACCTCGCGCTGCGGGCCCACCTGAGGACGGGCGCGTGAGCGAGCGGTTCGACGAGGTGGTGCACGCGCCGAACCGGCTGCGGATCTGCGCGCTCCTCGCCGCCTCCTCCAGCGCCGAGTTCGCGGTGCTGCGCGACATCCTCGGCGTGGCCGACTCGGTGCTGAGCAAACACCTGAAGGTGCTGCAGGACGCCGGTTACCTCGTGATCTCCAAGCCGACCGGCCGGGGCCGGGTGAAGACCTGGGTGAGCCTCACCGCCGAGGGCCGGCGCGCCTACGCCGGGCACGTCCAGGCGCTCAAGGCGCTTTTCGGCGAACCGGCCGGTTCGCCGGAGGCGGCCCGCGAGCACGGACGTACCCGCTGACGGCACCCGCTCCGCGACCGCTGACGAGGAAGCCGGGACACGGGCCCGGCTCCGCGCCCGTGTCCCCGTCCGACGCCTGGAGGTCTCACGACCATGCGCACCACACCTTCGACGACCGGACCCGCCCGGCGAACGGCCGCCGGCATGAACCGGATCACGACCGCGGCGCGGCTCGAAGCGATCATCGGGCGCCCGTCGGCGCTCGTGCTGATGAAGGAACTCACGGAACTGGACGACGCCTGCCGCGACATGCTCGCCGTCGCGTCCCTGGCGGGCTTCGGCCACCGCGACGGCGCCGGGCGGCCCCGGACGACGATGGTCGGCGGGCGGCCCGGTTTCGCCGAGGCGGAGTCGCCGGCGCGGATCGCCTTCGCCACCGACGCGGACGCCTCGGGCGCGGTCTCCCTGGTCTTCCTGCTGCCCGGCGTCGGCGAGACGCTCCGGGTGAACGGCTCGGTCGCCGGACGATCCCCCGGCCGGATCGTCGTCGCGGTCGGCCAGGCCTACATCCACTGCGCGCGGGCGATCCTCCGATCCCGGCTGTGGACCCCGGCCGTCCCCACGGCGCCCCCCTCCACGATCACCGGCGGCCCGCCGTCCGCCCCGGACGTCGCCGAAAGGCCGCCGTACTCCGCAGGCGTCGCCGGGACGCCGTCCGGCCTGGATGCCGCCGGGACGCCGCTGTCCGCCGCGGACCTCGCCGGGGGGCCGTCCGCCCCGGACGTCGCCGAAGGGCCGCTGTCCGGCGCGGGTGTGACCGGTTTCCTTCGGGCCTCGCCGTTCCTGGTCGTGTCCTCCTGGGACCGGGACGGCGGCGCCGACACCAGCCCGCGCGGCGACACCCCCGGCTTCGTCCAGGTGCTCGACGGGCACACGCTGGCCATCCCCGACCGGCGCGGCAACAAGCGCGCGGACACCTCGCGCAACCTGCTCGCCGACGACCGGTTCTCGGCCGCGATGCTCGTCCCCGGCCGCACCGAGGTGCTGCACGTGAGCGGCACCGCCATGGTCACCGACGACGCGGACCTGCTGGCGTCCATGGCGCTGGGCTCCGCCGTCCCACGGACCGCCCTGGTCGTCACCGTGGAGCGGGCCGAGCTGGCGCACGACCGTGCCGTCGCCGCCGCGAACCTCTGGGACGACGCCGGCCACGCCGACGCGGCCACGCTGGACGGGCTGACGGCGTCGGCGACACGGCAGCTCGGGGTGAAGGTGCCGGCGCTGCGCCTGCTCGCCGGATCACTGGCCGCCCTCGCCTGGCTGAGCCGGCGGGTCATGGACGCCGTCTACCGCCGCGCCCTGCGGAAGGAGGGCTACGGCCCGCGGCCCTGACCCGCCGAAGCAGGGTTACGGCCCGCCACCTGACCGGCCGGTCGTCTCCCCGCGCGCGGAACGCGGAAAAGGGTCGCGCCCATCCGCCCGGCCCGGTCGTCCCTCTCGCGCGCGGAAAAATGGGCGGTGCGGGCGGCGGTGGCCCTGCTACCGTCTGCGGCATGAAGCGTGCCGCTGTGACGACGACGCCGGACACCGTCCCGGCGCGCTGACCCGTTCTCAGTCCGAAGCCCCGGGGCGAGTGCCCCGGGGCTTCGCCGTGTGGTCACTCGCCCGACGTCCGCGAGGAGACCACCATGCACGACCACCGCAGGCTCGGCCGCGAGCTGGGCCTGTTCGACACCGACCCGCTGATCGGCGCCGGGCTACCGTACTGGCTGCCCGACGGGGCGATCGTGCGGCACGCCCTGGAGGAGTACATCCGCGACGCCGAGCGCCGGGCGGGGTACCGGCACGTGTACTCGCCGGTGCTGGGCAAGCGGGAGCTGTACGAGATCTCCGGGCACTGGTCCCACTACAGCGACGACATGTTCCCCCCGATGGACCTGGGGGGAGAGCAGGTCGTCCTGCGGCCGAGCCTGTGCCCCCACCATGCGCTGATCTACCGTTCCCGTGCCCGCAGCTACCGGGAGCTGCCGCTGCGGATCGCCGAGCTGGGCGGGATGTACCGTTCGGAGCTTTCGGGGGTGCTCGGCGGGCTGACCCGCGTCCGGGCCGCGCGCCTGGTGCCGTACCAGGCGGTGATCGGGCCCAAGGAGGCCGCGGGCGACCTGGTCGCCCTGCGCCTGCGCGACGGCCGCCGCCTGGACGCCCTGCCCGCCGCCGAGGCCCTGGCCCGCATCGGCGCCCTGGTCGGCGCGCACAGCACCCACCTGTGGGACCCCGCCACCCTCGCGTAGCCGGACGGCCGACAAGACCGCCGCCGAACGGCTGAAGAGCGGCACCGCCACCCCCCGCGTAGCCGGACGGCCGCCCCTGCGGCCGGCCCGCCGGGCCGGCGCCGGGGGTGGTGTCAGTTGTTCAGGATCGCCTTGGTGATCTCGTCGGGGTGGGTGAGCATGCCCTCGTGGGTTCCGGGGACCATGACCGGCTCCAGTCCCAGTCGCGCGGCGAACTCGGCGCCGGGGCGGGGGAGCGCGCGGTCGTCCTGCCCGAGGATGTAGAGCGCGGGAACGCCGGGCTCGGACACGCCCGGGTCGTCGAGGGCGTCCAGGAAGTAGCCGCCGGGCTGCGGGGTCAGCAGCTCGGCCACCAGACGCTGGGTCTGCTGCTCGACGCCCTGCATGAACAGGCCCTGGACGAACTCCAGGGTGGGCGGGATCGAGCGCGTCGGGGAGTCCTCGATCAGCTCACGCAGCCACGCCGCGGCCTGCGGAGGGTTGTCGTCCAGCATCGACCTGCCGGGCAGGGGGACCTGCGCGGAGTAGTAGACGACCTTGGAGACCGTGCCCCGCAGGCGGTGGGCGGCGCCGGCCATCGGGTACCCGCCCCAGCTGTGGGCCACCAGGGTGACGCCGGTGACGCCCAGCCTCTCCACCTCCGCCACCACATGGTCCACCGCGTCCCGCAGCCCGATCCCTGAGGGATCGTCGCCGTCCCCGAGGCCGGGAAGGGTGAGACAGACGGCGCGGTGCCCGGCGGCGCGCAGCCGCTCGGCCACCGGGCGCCAGGACCACCCGCCGTGCCAGGCCCCCGGGATCAGGACGTAGGTGGAACCGCTGTCGCTCATTTCATGTCCTCACTGCTCGGCTGATCGATGGTCGTCCCCGGGCGGCGGTAGGCGCCGTACCACCAGATGTGCCCGAGCTCGCGGGCCAGCGCGGCGTCACCGCTCCCGTCGTCGACGTTGATGTGGTGGGCCATGGCCTGGGCCCCGCCCCACACGATGACCCTGCTGGCGGCCACGGCGTCCAGGTCGGACGGCGTGGCCCCGGCGCGCTGCTGCTCCAGGAGCGTCGCGAGCACGGCCTCGTCGAACCCCTCCAGGTCGGCGGTGTAGAAGTCGCGTACCGCCGCGTCGTAGGTGGCGACCTCGCGGACCGCGGACAGCACCGGGTGGTGGGCCCGGTGCAGGGCGAGCACGTCCTGGAAGAAGGCGGTGTACCGGTCCGCGCCGTCCTCGCCCGCCCCGGGGTCCCACTGCTCGGCCAGGGCCAGGGAGGCGTCCCTGATCTTCTGCGCGAGCCGCCGGAGGATGTCCGGCTTTCCCTGGAAGTACGCGTAGAAGGTGGCCCGGGACACCCCGGCCTCTTCGATGATGCGCTGAACGCTGATCTCGGTGAAGGACTCACCGGCGTTCAGGAGCCTCTCCACGGCCGAGACCAGCTTGGTCTCCGCCTCGGTGGACCGCTCCTGGAGATCACGGTCTCGCCGCCGCGTCACCGACGCCATGGCCGCCTCCCTGAGTGTCTCGAACGTTGCCCGACCTGCGGAGATGCAGGTCCAGCCGCTCATCCACGAGCAGCATACACAGTGTTCAGACACACCGTGCATACAGGGTGTCTGCTCAGGCCGGATCCGGCGGCGGGCGCGGCGACCCGCATGGCGCGCCCCAGGCGGAGGTGGTGAACGGGCCGTGGAAGCAGCTGGTGTTCGGCCACCCGGCGCGGACGGGGCGGTGAACCGCATGCCTACGCCTTCTGCGTGCTGGAGCGGTTCTGGCGCGGCCTGAAGCGCCGCGAGATCTACGCCGACACCTCCACCAAATGGCGCAACCCCCAAGCCGAGCTGCTGGAAGGGGATCAGTGGGAGGCGATCCGGCCTGACGTGCTGACCGCGCTTAGCTTGCCGGACAGCCCGGACCAGTCGCAACACCGGGGCGCGGTACTAGCCTGCGGTGGTGACCGGAACCGAACTGGACGAGTTGATCGTGGCTGACAGCGCGGCGCTGCGCGCGTGGCTGCTGGGCAACCACACCGCCTCTCCTGGCGTGTGGCTCGCCCTGACCAGGAAGGGCGGCTCCGTCACCACGCTGACCTGGCAGCAGGCGGTCGATGAGGCACTGTGCTTCGGCTGGATCGACGGGCAGGCCCGCAAGCGCGACGAGGAGAGTTCCTGGAGGCGGTTCACCCCGCGCCGGTCCCGCAGTGTCTGGTCCCAGCGCAACGTCACCAACGTGGCCCGGTTGGAGGCGGCCGGCCTGATGCTGCCCGCCGGCCGTGCCGCGGTGGACGCCGCGAAGGCCGACGGGCGGTGGACGGCCGCCTATGCACCGCCGTCGGAAGCGGAGGTCCCGGCCGACCTGGGAGCCGCGATCGCCGCCGACCCAGCGGCGCAGGCGATGTTCGAGGTGCTCACCAAGACCAACCGCTTCGCTCTCATCATCCGGGTCAATGCCGTCAAGCGGGCCGAGACGCGCACCCGGAAGATCGCCGAGTACGTGGCGATGCTGGCCCGGCACGAGACGATCCACCCTCAGCGAGCCAGGCCGACGGACCCGCCGACGTCGTGACCGGTTTCCCGCGATCGCATCATGCTCGCCGAGCATGCTCAGCACGTGGGCTGAGCGCCCGTGCCGGCGTCAGCTGTATCGCTCGACGAGCGCGTCGCCGATCGAGGCCAGGTGGTCTCGTACACCCGGGGGGCCGGTCACTTCGAGCCATTCGACCAGCCCGGCGAGTTCGCCGGCGAGGGTGTGGTCGTCGTGGCCGCGGATCACGACGTCGACGCGTCCGTCGGTCGTGGTGCCTCCGACTTCGAGTCGGGCGCCGAACCCGATCCGGAGAATGCCTATGGCGTGGGGCGCGCAGACGGCCTGGACCTCCAGAGGTGTTCGTTTGCGGTCGATCTCGTCGGCGATCTCGCGCCAGCTCCCGGCGAGGTCGAAGTCCTCGGGCCGGTGCACGGGATCGCCGGTCGGGTCGGCGGATGTCACGCGGTCGATCCGGAAGGTCCGTCGGCCGGTCTCGGTGTGGGAGACGAGATACCACGCCGGGCCTTTGGCGACGATGCCCAGCGGGTGGACGGTCCTCTCGGTTTCGGCGCCTTTGCCATCGAGATAGCCGAGCCGCACCTGGACGCCGCCGATCACCGCGTCCTGGAGGTCGTCGAGGAAGCGAGGTGGTCGGTGCTCGACCCGGCTCGACCCCCATCGTCGCGGGTCCATGACCAAGGATGATGCTGCCGCTTCGGCCTGGGCGCGGAAGGGTTCCGGCAGGGCTTGGACGAGTTTGCGCAGGGCTGCTTTCACGGCCGGGGTCGCGGCCGAGGCCGGGCCGGCGACCAGGAACAGGGCGCGGGCCTCACCCGCGGTCAACCCGGACAGGTCGGTACGGGCGCCGCCCACCAGGCGCCAGCCGCCGCCCCGTCCTTGCGTGGAGTACACGGGCACCCCGGCCATGGCCAGGGCGTCGAGGTCGCGGCGGGCGGTGCGCTCGGAGACCTCCAGCTCCCGGGCGACCTCTGCCGCCGTCACCTGCTCGCGCCGTTGCAGCAAGAGGAGGACGGCCACCAGCCGGTCGGTTCGCACGCCCGCAAAACTCCCACACAAACCGGTCATGAGGTGACCGGTTTCGGCGTCAGGATGGCGCCATGACCTCAACCGATTTCCCCAAGCCCACCCTCATTCCGGTCAACGGTGTGGAACTCGAAGTCTTCGAAGCGGGCCGAGAGAACGCGGGAAGGCCCATCGTGCTCTGCCACGGCTGGCCGGACCACGCCTCCACCTGGCGCCACCAGATGCCCGCCCTCGCCGCGGCCGGCTACCACGTCATCGCCCCGAACCAGCGCGGCTACGGCAACTCCTCCCGCCCGGCCGAGGTGACGGACTACGACATCGAACACCTGTCGGGTGACCTCGTCGCGCTCCTGGACCACTACGGATACCAGAACGCCACCTTCATCGGCCACGACTGGGGCGCGTTCGTCGTCTGGGGCCTGACCCTGCTGCACCCCACCCGTGTGAACAAAGTGATCAACCTGAGCTTGCCCTACCAGGAACGCGGGGAAAAGCCGTGGATCGAGTTCATGGAGGACATGCTCGGCGGCGACTTCTACTTCGTTCACTTCAACCGGCGGCCGGGCGTCGCCGACGCCGTATTCGACGACAACACCGCCCAGTTCCTCCGCAACCTGTACCGGAAGAACCAGCCGCCGCCGGAGCCTCAGCCGGGCATGGCACTGATCAACCTCGCCAGAGCGCAGGCACCCCTCGGCGAACCCATCATGAGCGACAGCGAACTGGCCGTCCTCGTCTCCGCCTTCGAAACATCCGGATTCACCGGCGGCATCAACTGGTACAGGAACCTCGACCGCAACTGGCGCCTCCTGGCGGACGTGGACTCGATCATCCACCAGCCCACCCTCATGATCTACGGCGACCGGGACCCGGTCGCGAGGTCGGAAAACCTGGCAGAGTTCGTGCCCGACGTGGAAGTGGTCCGCCTGGACTGCGGCCACTGGATCCAGCAGGAAGAACCCGAAGAAACAAACCAGGCCATTCTCAAATGGCTGGACCAGCGGGATGACGCCTGACGTCTCGTGATCCCAGCCTGCGAGAACGCCTGGCCACTGAGGGTTCTGGGCTCGCTACCGGCAAGGCCGCCACCACCAGCCGCCAGCTGTGACTGATCCGCAGGTCAGGGCGCCGGTGCTCAGGTCTCCGGGTTGTGGATGATGCGGTGGATGGTGGAGCGGCCAACGCTGTATTCGGTGGAGTGCCCGCCGGGGCGGTTCGGCGGGGGGTTCAGACGCACAGGACCCGTTCCAGGCGGCGGGCGGCGAACAGCAGGCCGGCGGCGACCATCGCCACCAGGTAGGCGGCGTGCGCCAGCAGGCTCCAGCCCGGGTCGCCGATCGCCAGGCCCCGGACCAGCTCGACCGACTGGTACAGCGGTGTCGCCTCGACCAGCACCCGGACCGGGAGCGGATAGTCGGCGACGGGGGAGAAGGTGCCGGAGAACAGGAACAGGGCGAACTGGCCGCTGGCCAGCAGGTCGAAGTCCTGCCAGCCGCGCATCAGCGTGCTGATCGCCATGCCGAGCGAGCCGAACGCCAGCCCGACCAGCATCGTGGCGGGGAAGGCGGCGAGCGCCCACAGCGGCGTGGCCAGCCCGAGGGCGATCATGACGATCACGAAGGCCCCGGTGTACACCGAGCCGCGCACCATGGCCCAGCCCAGCTCGCCGAGCGCGATCTCGAACGGCCGCACCGGGGTGGCCAGGATCGCGTCGAACGTCTTCATGTACTTCATCTTGAAGAAGAAGTTGTACGTGGTCTCCGACAGGGCGCCGGACATGGCCGAGACGGCGAGCATCGCCGGGGCGACGAAGGTGGCGTAGGGGAGGGTGCGCCCGCCGACCGGCAGGTCGCCGACCAGGGCGCCGACGCCGACGCCGATGGACAGCAGGTAGAGCAGCGGCTCGAAGAAGCCCGACACCAGCACCAGCCAGTAGGCCGGCCCCGAGCGCAGCGCCCCCACGTTGCGGCCCATCACCGCGCCGATGCGCGCGGGGGACAGCCGGTCGGAGGCGACCCGGGCGGCGATCATCGTGGTCACCATGTGTCAGTCCTGAAGTCGCTTGCGGAAGGCGTGGAACGCCCAGGCGATCCCGGCCCCGGCGAACACCAGCAGGTAGCCCGCGTGGGCGGCGACCGGCCAGGGGGGCGCGGTGCCGAGCGTGGCGGCCCGGTTCAGCTCGGCGCCGTGCCACAGCGGCGACAGCCACGCCAGCGGCCGGATGAGCGCGGGCAGCCGGTCGACCGGGAAGAACACGCCGCCGAACAGGGTCGAGGGGATCAGCACGAACCGGAACAGCAGCGCGAAGTAGCTGTCCTGGTCGACGCTGGCGGCGAAGGCCATCGTCGGCGCGGCCACCGCGAGCGCCACCAGCGCGCACACCAGTGGGGTGAGCAGGGCCAGCGGGGAGTGCAGCGTGCCGAACGAGGCGGTGATGACCAGGAAGACCGCCACCGAGATCTCCACGCGGATCAGGATGTACAGCAGCCAGCCGCACACCATGTCGCCGGGCTCCACGGGCGTGGCGCGCATGGCGTGGTAGGCGCGCACCCATTTGAAGTCGCCGAGCACGGGGTAGGTGCACTCGCCGACGGCCATCTGGAACGCGGTCGAGGCCAGCACGCCCGGGACGATCCACGACAGGTAGTCGGTGCCGCCGACCTGGCCCACGTGGCCGCCGACGCCGACGCCGATGCTGACCAGGAACATCACCGGCAGCACGAAGGACGACAGCACCGAGGTCCGCCACAGCCGGCGGTACAGCGTCAGGGCGCGTTCCAGCACCGCCAGGGTCGAGCGGGAGGTCACCCGGGTCGCGAGCACGGCCATCAGTCGACCAGCGTCCGGCCGGTGAGGTGCAGGAACACGTCCTCGAGGGTGGAGCGGCGCACCAGCACGCTGGAGGGGGTCAGGCCGCGCCGGTGCACCTCGGCGGTGGCGGCGTCGCCGTCGGCGGCGTAGACCAGCACCCGGTCGGGCAGGGGGTCGACGCGCTCGCCGATCCCGGCGAGCTTGCCGGCCAGGCCGGCGGGGCGCTCGTCGCCGAAGCGCAGCTCGACCACCTCGGGCGTGGAGTGGGCGGCGATCAGCGACCGGGGCGAGCCCTGGGCGACGATGCGCCCGCCGTCCATGACCACCAGCCGGTCGCACAGCTGCTCGGCCTCGTCCATGTAGTGGGTGGTGAGCACCAGGGTGGTGCCGCGCCGTTTGAGCTGGAACAGCCGTTCCCACAGCAGGTGGCGGGCCTGGGGGTCCAGGCCGGTGGTGGGCTCGTCCAACAGGACGATGTCGGGGTCGTTGACCATGGCGCGGGCGATCGTCAGGCGGCGTTTCATGCCGCCCGACAGGGGTTCGACCTTGCTGCCGGCCCGGTCGGCGAGCTGGACGAACTCCAGCAGCTCCCTGGCCCTGCGGCGCGCCTCGGGGCGGGAGATCCCGAAGTAGCGGGCGTAGGTGGTGAGGTTCTCGCGGACGTTGAGGTCGGGGTCGAGGTTGTCCAGCTGGGGGCAGACGCCCAGCCTGCCGCGGATCGCGGCCCCCTCGCGCGCCGGGTCCATGCCGAGGATGCGCAGCTCGCCGGCCGTGGGCAGCGACACGCAGCCGATCATGCGCATCGTGGAGGACTTCCCGGCGCCGTTGGGGCCGAGGAAGCCGAACGCCTCGCCGGGGGCCACGTCGATGTCGATGCCGTCCACCGCGGTGAAGTCGCCGAAGCGTTTCACCAGGCCGCGGGCACGGATCAGGGGTTGCTCGGACACGCAGCGAACCCTAGCCAACGCCACCGACATTCCCGCAACAGGTTTTCCGGCGGCGGGCCGCGCCCGCTAGGGGGTCACTCGACCACCAGGGTGACCGGGATGTTGCCCCGGGTGGCGTTGGAGTAGGGGCACACCTGGTGGGCGGCCTCCACCAGCGCCTGGCCGGTCTCGCCCTGCAGCTCGTCGGGCAGTTCCACGCGCAGCGTGACCTCCAGGGTGAATCCGCCGCCCTCGCCCGCCACCAGCCCGACCTCGGCGGTGACCGACGCCTGGGACACGTCGTGCTTGCGGCGATGGGCGATCAGGGTGAGCGCGCTGGCGAAGCAGGCGGCGTACCCGGCGGCGAACAGCTGCTCGGGGTTGGTGCCCTCGCCGCTGCCGCCCAGCGACACCGGCGGCGCCAGGGTGACGTCCAGCCGGCCGTCGGAGGAGACCGCGCGGCCCTCACGGCCCGAGGCGGTGGCGATGGCGGTGTACAGGGCGCTCATGGGGGTCCCTCTCGTCGGCGGCGATCAATTGCGCACAATTAAATTGTGCACAGTCAAATTGTAGACTACTGCCATGGAGGACGAGTCGCTGCGACTGGACAACCAGGTCTGCTTCACCGTGCACGCCGCCTCGCGGGCGCTGGACGGCATCTACCGGCGCGAGCTGCGTGACCTCGGCCTCACCTACCCCCAGTACCTGGTGATGCTGGTGCTGTGGGAGGGCGGCCCGGGGGCCGCCGACGGGCGCCCGCCCACGGTCAAGGAGCTCGGCGCCTCGCTGCGGCTCGACTCCGGCACCCTGTCCCCCCTGCTCAAGCGCCTGGAGGCCGCCGGCCTGGTGCGGCGCGACCGCGGCGTCCACGACCAGCGCTCGGTGCACGTGCGCCTCACCGCCGGGGGCTCGGCGCTGCGCCGCCGCGCCCGCCAGGTGCCCGCGCGGATCTTCGCGGCCACCGGCCTGGACGAGGGCGAGCTCACCCACCTGCGGCACGCCCTCGGGCGGCTGACCACGGCACTGGACGGCGCGCTGCTGGACACCGCGGCCAGCGGGGCGGCGCCCGAGTGAGGTCCCGGCGGGGGACCCGCACGCCGGGACCAAGGTCTCTGGCATATCCCCCGCCACGTGGGCACGCTCATAGGCATGAATGAGCTGGAGCGGGTCGACGCCTACTGGCGGGCCGCCAACTACCTGTCGGTCGGGCAGATCTACCTGCTGGACAACCCCTTGCTGAAGGAGCCGTTGCGGCCCGAGCACGTCAAGCCGCGCCTGCTCGGCCACTGGGGCACCACACCCGGCCTGAACTTCTGTTTCGCCCACCTGAACCGGGTGATCGAGCGGCGCGACCAGGACATGATCTACATCGCCGGGCCGGGGCACGGCGGGCCGGCCACCGTCGCGCACGCCTGGCTGGAGGGCACCTACTCACGGCTCTACCCCGAGGTCTCCCAGGACGAGGCCGGGATGCGGCGGCTGTTCCGCCAGTTCTCCTTCCCCGGCGGCATCCCCAGCCACGCCGCCCCCGAGACCCCCGGGTCGATCAACGAGGGCGGCGAGCTCGGCTACTCCCTGGCCCACGCCTACGGCGCCGCCTTCGACAACCCCGGCCTGGTGGTGGCGTGCGTGGTCGGGGACGGCGAGGCCGAGACCGGCGCGCTGGCCACCAGCTGGCATTCCGGCAAGTTCCTCAACCCGGAAACCGACGGGGCGGTCCTGCCCATCCTGCACCTGAACGGGTACAAGATCGCCGGCCCGACCGTGCTGGCGCGGATCCCCGAGCCCGAGCTGATCAAGCTGATGGAGGGGTACGGCTACCGCCCGCACGTGGTCGCCGGCGATGACCCGGCGGCGGTGCACCGGCTGATGGCCGAGACCATGGACACGGTGTTCGACCAGATCGCCGAGGTCAGGGCCGGTTCCGGCGACCGCCCACCCATGATCGTCCTTCGTACGCCCAAGGGGTGGACCGGCCCCAAGCGGGTGGACGGCCGCCCGGTGGAGGGCACCTGGCGCGCCCATCAGGTGCCGCTGACCGGCGTGCGCGAGGACGCCGGCCGCCGTGCGGCGCTGGAGGAGTGGATGCGCTCCTACCGTCCCGAAGAGCTGTTCGACGGCGACGGCGCCCCGGCCGAGGACGTCGCGGCCCTGGTGCCTAAGGGGCGGCGCCGGATGAGCGCCAACCCGCACGCCAACGGCGGCGAGCTGCTGCGCCCGCTGGTGCTGCCCGACTTCCGCGGCTACGCGGCCGAGGTGAAGGCGCCGGCGAGCGCCGCCACCGAGCCGACGCGGGTGCTCGGCGCCTTCCTGCGGGACGTCATCGTCGCCAACCCCGACAACTTCCGGCTGCTCGGCCCCGACGAGACCGACTCCAACCGGCTGTCGGCGGTGTTCGAGGTCACCGGCCGGGTGTGGGAGGCCGAGGGGCTGGAGACCGACGAGAACCTCGCGCCGGACGGGCGGGTGATGGAGGTGCTCAGCGAGCACCTGTGCCAGGGCTGGCTGGAGGGCTACCTGCTCACCGGGCGGCACGGGCTGTTCAACTCCTACGAGGCGTTCATCCACGTGGTGGACTCGATGTTCAACCAGCACGCCAAGTGGCTGGAGGCCTCGCGGCGCATCCCCTGGCGCCGCCCGGTCGCCTCGCTCAACTACCTGCTGAGCTCGCACGTGTGGCGCCAGGACCACAACGGCTTCAGCCACCAGGACCCGGGGTTCCTGGACGTGGTGGTCAACAAGAAGGCGACGGTGGTGCGGGTGTACCTGCCGCCGGACACCAACACGCTGCTGTCGGTGGCCGACCACTGCCTGCGCTCGCGCGACTACGTCAACGTCGTGGTCGCCGGCAAGCAGCCGGTCCTGGACCTGCTGCCCATGCAGGACGCGGTCGCCCACTGCACCCGGGGGCTGGGCATCCTGCCGTGGGCCTCCACCGACGAGGGCCACGAACCCGACGTGGTGCTGGCCTGCGCGGGCGACGTGCCGACCCTGGAGACGCTGGCCGCCGCCGACCTGCTGCGCCGCCACCTGCCGGAGCTGAAGGTGCGCGTGGTCAACGTCGTGGACCTGATGCGGCTGCAACCGGCCTCCGAGCACCCCCACGGCCTGTCCGACGACGCCTACGACGCGCTGTTCACCCCCGACAAGCCCGTCATCTTCAACTTCCACGGGTACCCGTCGCTGATCCACCGCCTGACCTACCGCCGCAACGGCCACGACAACATGCACGTGCGCGGGTACAAGGAGGAGGGCACCACCACCACGCCGTTCGACATGGTGATGATGAACGACATCGACCGGTTCCACCTGGTCATCGATGTCATCGACCGGGTCCCCGGCCTGGGGGACCGCTGCGCCCGCCTGCGCCAGGACATGGCCGACGAGCGGGCGCGCGCCCGCGCCCACACCCGCGAGCACGGGGAGGACCTCCCGGAGATCCGCGACTGGAACTGGCCCCACTGAGCACCCGCGCGCCGGGCCCGGCCCCCGCTCCTGCGGGGCCGGGCCCGTTGGAATGAGTCGGTTGACTTAAGTAAGTCACGTGGCTTAGATGAGGGGAGTCCTCGACGCGCAGGAGGCTTCGGTGAGTGAGTCCGGCCCCCAGGAGTACCCGTTCCGCAGCCAGGCCCCGCTGGAACCGCCCGAGCAGTGGGAGCGGTTGCGACAGGAGTGCCCGGTGGCCCCGATCCGGCTGGCCAGCGGCGACCAGGCGCTGCTGCTGACCCGGTACGAGGACGTGCGCCAGGTGCTGTCCGATCCGCGGTTCACCCGCAGGCTCGACGCCGAGGACGCCGCCCGGGTCACCGCCAACGCCTCGGGCGGGGTGTTCGGCGTCGCCTCCGGCGGCCTGGCCGGCGGCGGCGGGGAGGCGCACCAGCAGTGGCGGCGCCTGGTCGGCAGGGCGTTCACCGCCAAGCGGGTCCTGGCCATGCGGCCGCGCGTGGAGGCGATGGCCGGGCGGCTGGTGGCGGACATGGTGGAGCGCGGGTCGCCCGCCGACCTGGTGGCAGGCCTGGGCTTCCCGCTGCCGGTGTGGGTGATCTGCGACCTGCTCGGGGTGCCGGACGCCGACCGCGACAGGTTCGCCTACTGGTCGGACACCATGCTCAGCATGACGCGGTACGGCCAGGAGCAGATCGACGCCGCCCAGGAGGAGTTCGCCGGCTACTTCCGCGCCCACATCGCGGCCCGGCGGGCCGACCCCGGCGAGGACCTGCTCAGCGAGCTGATCGCGATCGTCGACGCCGCCGACGGGCGGCTGACCGAGACGGTGGTGCTCGGCACCGGGCAGGGGCTGCTGGTCGCCGGGCACGAGACCACGGCGAACATGATCGGGAAGATGGCGGCGATGCTGCTGGCCGACCGGTCGCGCTGGGAGCGGCTGTGCGCCGACCCCTCGCTGGTCCGCCCGGCGGTGGAGGAGGTGCTGCGCTTCGACGCCAACCCCGGGTTCGGGATGCCCCGCTACCTCACCGAGGACCTCCAGGTCGGCGGCCGGACGCTGCCGCGCGGCAGCACGGTGGTCTGCAGCATGGGCGCCGCCAACCGCGACGAGGGCGCGTTCGAGCACGCCGACGCCATGGACCTGGGCCGCACCCCCAACGCCCACCTGGCGTTCGGCGTCGGCCCGCACTCCTGCCTGGGCCAGGCGCTGGCCCGCACCGAGCTGCAGGCGGTGCTGGAGGTGCTGCTGCGCGACCTGCCCACCCTGGAGCTGGCCGTGCCGCCCGGCGCGCTCGCCCGCCGCGAGGGCCTGCTGGTCGGCGGCCTGCGCCAGGTGCCCGTGAGCTGGTGACCATGACGGCACCCCCGGTGAGGCCCGGGCGGGGACGCGAGACCCGCGCCTCGATCCTGGCCGCCGCCGAGCGGCTGTTCGCCGAGCACGGCATCGCGATGGTCTCCAACCGCCAGATCGGCGAGGCGGCGGGGCAGTCCAACAACTACGCGGTGGGCTACCACTTCGGCACCAAGGCCGACCTGGTGCGCGCGATCGCCCGCCACCACGCCGCGGCCACCGAACGGCGCCGCCTGGAGCTGCTCGCCGCGATCGACGGCTCACCCGACCTGCGCGAATGGGTCGCCTGCCTGGTGCGCCCGACCACCGGCCACCTGGCGTCCCTGGGCGCCCCGACCTGGTACGCCCGGTTCATCGCGCAGGCGGACACCGAGCCCGCGCTCCGCCAGATCGTCATCGCCGAGGTGGTCGCCACCCCCTCGATGCGGCGGAACCTGGAGGGTCTGTTCGCGCTGGTCCCGGCCCTGCCCGAGGGGGTCAGGCGCGAACGAGGCGACATGAGCCGGCTGCTGATCGTGCACATGCTGGCCGAGCGGGAACGCGCCCTGCACGAGGGCACCGAACCGGCGCGGGCCACCTGGGAGGCGACGGCGGTCGGGCTGATCGACGCGATCGTCGGGCTGTGGCTGGCCCCGGTCACCTCCCCGCCGTGACCGGCGCGGGACGACGCATGGACCGGGCACCGACCGCGAGGAAAGAAGAAACGATCATGAAGGTGGCCGTCGACCGCGACAGGTGCTGCGGGGCGGGCCAGTGCGTCCTGCTGGTCCCGCAGGTGTTCGACCAGGGGGAGGACGACGGGGTGGTGGTGCTGCTCGACCCCTCCCCGGGCGGGGCGCTGCACGCGGCGGTGGCCGAGGCCGCGAGCGTGTGCCCGACCGCGGCGATCCACCTGGACCCCCACGGCTGAGCCGCGTGCCCCCCGGGCCCGCAGGCACGCGGCCGAGGATGCCGCCGGGCCGTGCCGGGCGACCGGCGGCGGCCGTCAGGCGGGGCGGATCGCGGCGATCTCCCGGGGGAGGCGTTCCAGCAGGTTGGCCAGGTCGTCGGCGTGGTCCTCCTCGTCGGCCAGCAGCTCCTCGAACAACCGCCGGGTGGTCGGGTCGCCGTCGCCCAGCCACTGGGCGATCTCGGTGTAGGAGGCGATGGCCACCCGCTCGGCGATCAGATCCTCCTTGATCATCTCGATGAGGTCGAGGCTCGCGTCGTACTGGGTGTGCGCGCGGGTGCTCAGCCGGGCGGGGTCGAAGTCGGGGTCGCCGCCGAGCTGGGAGATGCGGTTGGCCAGCAGGTCGGCGTGGCGCTGCTCGTCGGCGGCGTGCTCCAGGAACTCCCTGGCCACCGGCTCGGCCAGGATCCCGGTGGCGGTGTAGTAGTGCCGCTTGTAGCGCAGGACGCAGACGATCTCGGTCGCCAGCGCCTCGTTGCACACCTCGATGACCCTCGGCAGGTCGGCCCCGTACGCCGCGGTCACCGGGCCCTTGCCGATCTCGGCGCGCGCCCGGTCCCGCAGGGTCTGGATGTCCATCAGAAACTCGGCCATGTGGTCGGTGTACCCCCGCCGGGGCGCCGGGAAAGCGACCTGGTGTCCGTTTGTCCGGGGGTGGAGGATCAGGCGCGGCGGGCGATGGCGGTGATGAGGGGTTGGACCAGCCGGGCGGCCAGCGGCCCGAACGCGGCCAGGATCAGCACGTACCCGGCGGCCAGCGGCCCGAGGTCGGGGTGGGTGCCGGCGGCGACCGCCAGCCCGGCGATGACGATGTTGAACTCCCCGCGCGGGATGAGCGCGATGCCGGCGCGGGCCTGCCCGGCGCGGCCGATGCCGGCGCGGTGGGCGGCGTAGGCGCCGGTGGCGAGCTTGGTGACCATGCTGACCAGGGCCAGCAGCGCCGCCACCCCGGCCATGGGCAGGATGGCCGCGGGGTCGGTCTGCAGGCCGAAGAAGACGAAGAACACCGCGGCGAACAGGTCGCGCAGCGGGGTCAGCAGGGCGCGGGCCTCGTGGGCCAGCTCGCCCGACAGCGCGATGCCGACCAGGAACGCGCCGACGGCGGCCGACACCTGGAGCTGCTGGGCCACGCCGGCGACCAGCAGGGCCAGGCCGACGACCTTCAGCAGCAGCACCTCGGAGTTGGGGCTGGACACGAAGGCCTCGATGATCCGCCCGTAGCGCAGGGCGACCAGCAGGACCACGCTGACGGTGGCCAGGGCGATGGCCACGGTGATGGCGCCGCCGGCCAGGCTGACCCCGGCCAGGATGGCGGTGAGGATCGGCAGGTACAGCGCCATGGTCAGGTCCTCGAAGACCAATAGCGACAGCACCACGGGGGTCTCGCGGTTGCCGATCCACCCGAGGTCGGACAGCACCTTGGCGGTGATGCCGGAGGAGGTGGCGTAGGTGACCCCGGCCATGGCGAAGGCGGCGACCGGGCCCCAGCCGAGGACCAGGGCGGCGACGGCGCCGGGGGCGGCGTTGAACACCAGGTCGGCCAGGCCGCCGCGGGCGTTGCCGCGCAGGCTGGTGACCAGTTCGTCGGCGTTGTACTCAAGGCCCAGGGTCAGCAGCAGCAGCACCACGCCGAGTTCGGCGCCCACCGCGATGAAGCTCTCGCTGGTGGCCAGGGGCAGGATGCCGCCCTGGCCGAAGGCGAGGCCGGCCAGCAGGTACAGCGGGATGGGGGAGATGCCGGCGCGCAGGGCGAGCGCGCCGAGCACGCCGAGCGCCAGCACGATGGCGCCGAGTTCGACGAACAGTTCAGCGGTGTGCACGCGGGCCTATCCGCCGGTGAGGATGTCGGCGACGGCGGAGGTGGCCTCGGTGCCGCCCACCACCACGACCACGTCGCCGGCGGCCAGCGGGAAGTCGGGGGTGGGGCTGGTGTGCACCTGCCCGGCGCGGACGACGGCGACCAGGGAGGCGCCGGTGCGGGTGCGCACCCGTGCCTCGCCCATGGGCCGGCCGGCGTAGGGTGAGCCGGGCGGGATGGGGAGCTGGACGCTGACCAGGCCCTCGACCTCGCGGTGCAGGGCGTTGAGCCGGGCGACGATGCGGGGGGCGCCCAGCAGCTCGACCAGGGCGTCGGCCTCCTCGTCGTTGAGCTGGATGGCCTCGCACGCCCGGTCGGGGTCGTGCCTGTCGTACAGGACCAGGTCGCGGCGGCCGCCGCGGTGGGACACCACGGCGATCTTGCGGCCGGTGTGGGTGGTGAACTCGTGCTTGAGCCCGATGCCCGGCAGCGCGGTCTGTTCGATCTCCACCGATCCTCGCCCTCACCTCGCCGTACGGACCTGACCGCCGCCCGCCCGGCACCGAGGCCGACAAAGCCCCCATATCGGGCGAACGACTGTCGAGGGTAGCACGCGGCGCCCCGACCGGCCGGTTGCGATGATCTTAGATGACCAGGCTGATCAGGAGCACGAACACCAGGCCGACCACCGAGATCACCGTCTCCATCACCGACCAGGTCTTCAGGTTCTGCCCCACGCTCAGCCCGAAGTACTCCTTGACCAGCCAGAACCCCGCGTCGTTGACGTGGGAGAAGAACAGCGACCCCGACCCGATGGCCAGCACCAGCAGCGAGGTGTGCCCGGTGTCCATGGTGGTGACCAGCGGGGCCAGGATGCCCGAGGCGGTGACGGTGGCCACCGTCGCCGACCCGGTGGCCAGGCGGATGAGCACCGCGACCAGCCAGGCCAGCAGCAGCACCGACAGGCCGCTGTTCTGCACCCAGTCGGCCACCAGCTTGCCGATGCCGGTGTCGACCAGGGTCTGCTTGAAGCCGCCGCCCGCCGCCACGATCAAAAGGACGCCCGCGATCGGCGGCAGCGCCCCCTCCAGGGTGGCCGCGATCGCCTTGCGGTCCATGCCCGCGCCCAGGCCCAGGGTGAAGATCGCCACGATGACCGCGATGAGCAGCGCCACCAGCGGGGTGCCGAGGAAGTCCAGCGCGGTGCGCGCCACCGAGCCCTCGGCGATCACCAGGTCGGCCACGGCCTTGCCCATCATCAGCACGACCGGCAGCAGCACGGTGGCCAGCGTCACCGCGAACGAGGGCCGGCGCTCCTGCGGCCCCGGCTCCTGGCGGGCCGCGAACAGCTCGGGCGCCGGGACGTCCACCCAGCGGGCGGCGAACCGGGCGAACAGCGGGCCGGCGATCGCGACCGTCGGCACCGCGATCAGCACACCCAGGCCCAGGGTGATGCCGAGGTCGGCCTTGAGCGCGTCGATGGCGACCAGCGGCCCCGGGTGCGGCGGCACCAGGCCGTGCATCGCCGACAGCCCGGCCAGCGCCGGGATGCCCACGCGGATCAGCGACAGCCCCGACCGCCGCGCCACCAGGAAGATCACCGGCATCAGCAGCACGAGCCCGATCTCGAAGAACATCGGCAGGCCGATCAGCGCGCCCACCCCCGCCATCGCCCACGGCAGCGTGCGGGGGCTGGAGCGGCCGACGATGGTGTCCACGACCTCGTCGGCGCCGCCGGAGTCGGCCAGCAGCTTGCCGAACATCGCGCCGAGCGCGATCAGGGTGCCGACGCCGGCCGCGGTGGCGCCGAACCCGTCGGTGAAGCTCTTGACCACGTCGGTCATCGACACGCCCGCGATGGCGCCGACGGTCAGCGAGCCGAGGGTCAGGCTCAAGAAGGGGTGCAGGCGGAACCGGGTGATCAGCACGACGATCAGGGCGATGCCGATCAGCGCCGCGGGCAGCAGCCGCCCGGCGGGGACGGCCGCGGGGGCGGCCTGGGCGATCAGGTGGGGGGTCAACTCACGCCCGGGGGTCGGTGGCCGGGCGGGCGCCCGCCGCGGCCAGGTAGTCCTCCACCAGCTCCTCCACGCCGCGGCGCAGGTCGAGCACGACGCCGTGCTCGCCGGGCTCCAGCGGCTCCAGGGTCTGGAACTGGGAGGCCACCAGCGAGGCGGGCATGAAGTGGCCGGGCCGGGCGGCGACCCGCGCGCGCACCGTCTCCTGGTCGCCGTGCAGGTGGACGAAGGCCACCGAGGGCGCCGAGGCGCGCAGGACGTCACGGTAGGCCCGCTTGAGCGCCGAGCAACTGGCCACCGCGCCGGTGGCGGCGTGCCCGGCCAGCCAGGCGCCGATCGAGCGCAGCCACGGCAGCCGGTCGGCGTCCTGCAGCGGGACGCCGGCCGACATCTTGGCGATGCTGGCGGGGCTGTGGAAGTCGTCGGCGTCGGCGAACGGCACCCCGAGCCGCCGGCTCAGTGCCTCCCCGACGGTCGTCTTGCCCGAACCGGTCACGCCCATGACGACCAGCAGCGGGGCCGGGGCGGTTTGGGGCGGGGGGGCCGGGGGAGTCGGGGGCGGAGGATCGGTGGGGTTCATGAGGCGCCTCTCCAGGTAACTGCCCGAAAGGGTGCCACGAATAATCATCTGTTATCAAGAGGCGACCCCTGATTAATCATACTTTTTGATCTCCTGGGCCGCTGGACACGACCCGGCGTGGCAGTATGGGCCCTTGTGGCGGCCAAAGAACAGATCAATGCGGGACTGCACGGCAGCGTCCTGGACGAACTGGGCGTCCTGATCACCTCCGCGGCGTTCCCCCCGGGCCAGGTGCTGCGCATCGAACAGCTCGAACAGCGCTTCGGGGTGTCGCGCTCGGTGATCCGCGAGGCCGTCCGCGTCCTTGAGTCGATGGGCCTGGTGACCAGCCGCCGCCGCGTCGGGGTCACCGTCGCCCCGCGCGCCGGATGGAACCTGTTCGACCCCCGCCTCATCGGCTGGCGCCTGGACGGCGCCGGCCGCACGCGGCTGCTGGGCTCGCTGGACCAGCTGCGCGGCGGCGTCGAGCCGGTGGCCGCCGCGCTGGCGGCCCGCCACGCCACCCCCGGGCAGTGCGGCGAGCTCACCGGCGCCGTCATGGCGATGGCCGTGCACGGCAGGTCCGGCGACCGCGACGCCTACCTGCGGGCCGACATCCTGTTCCACACCACCCTGCTCGAGGCCTCGGGCAACGACATGCTGGGCGCGCTGGCCACCGTGGTCGCCCAGGTGCTCACCGGCCGCGCCCGCGACCCGGCGCCGGAGGCGATCCGCTTGCACGCCGAGGTGGCCCAGGCCGTGCAGACCGGCGACGCCGAGGCCGCCGAACGCGCCATGCGGGAGATCACCTCCCGCGCCGGGTAGCCGGCCGGGCGGGCGCGCGAGGGGCTCAGCGCCCGCGCGCGCCGGTGATCATGTCCAGGGTGCCCATGGCGTCGGCGTGCACCCCCGCGGCGGCCTGGCGCATCCGCTCCTCGTACCCGGCGACCGCCTCCAGCAGTTCCGCGCGCCCCTCGCGCACGGCGCCCAGGCTCCCGGCCAGCGACACCGCGTCGCCGAAGGCGAGGTTGGCGCCGAGCCCCCCGGGCGGCATGGGGTGGGCGGCGTCGCCGAGCAGCGTGACCGGCCCGGCCGGCCACGGCCCGATCGGGTCGGCGTACCGGATCGGGCCCATGCCGCTGTTGTCGCGGTCGCCCTGGGCGATCATCTCGCGCAGCAGCGGGTGCCAGCCGGCGACGAGCCCGGCCACCACGTCGATGCCGTCCTCGGGCTCCTCGGCGTCCTGCCAGGGGCCGGGGCGGTCATCGGGCAGCAGCAGCACCCAGCGCAGGTAGCTTCGGGTGTCGGGCAGGACGACGCCGGGCGCCAGCTCGGCGGCGGCCTCGCGGGGCGGGCGGGCGAACGGCATCTTGCCAATGAACAGCCGCAAATCGCCGTCGGCCACCACGGTGCTCCAGCCGGGCACCAGCCCGGCCAGCCGCGCCGTCATCGGCGTGCGGCCGATCACCCCGCCGATCCCGGTGTCCAGGATCCTCACCGACGGCAGCAGCCGCCGCCGCACGGTGGAGCCCATCCCGTCCGCGCCGACCAGCAGGTCGGCGGTGGCGGTGGCGCCGCCGGCGAAACACGCGCGCACGCCCCCGCCGGGCAGGTACTCATAGGACTCCAGCCGGGCGCCGAACCGCACGTGCTCCTCCAGGCCCGCGTACAGCAGGTGCCGCAGGACGTGGCGGTCGAACAGCAGCCCCTCGTCCTGGCGCGGGGTGGACCCGTACTCCTGCAGCTGGGGGCCGACGACGCGCCCGTCCCCGGTCAGCTCGCCGCTGACGGCGCGCAGCAGCGGGTGCAGCCGCACCGGGACGCATCGCTCCAGGGCGGCCAGCCCCTGCTCGCCCAGCCCGACGCGGTAGCCCTGGAAGCGGGCGGTCAGGGCGGTGTCGCGTTCGAACACCTCGGCGTGAACGCCCTGTGCCAGCAGCGCGTGGGCCAGGCCCAGCCCGCCGAGTCCTGCCCCGATGACGATGACCTTCATGGTCGTGGCCCTTCTCCTTCATGATCGAAGTGAACTTAGTTCACGTGAACAAAGTTCACTCTAGGATGGGAACCGGCCGCACGACAAGTGGGAGGGAGGCCGCGATGATGGCGTCGCGACGACAGGAGGTGCTCACCGCCGCCCTGGACCTGCTGGAGGAGGTGGGCATCGACGACCTGACCGTCCGCAGGCTCGCCCAGCGCCTCGGCGTGCAGCCCGGCGCCCTCTACCGCCACTACCCGAGCAAGCGCGCCCTGCTGGACGCCATGGTCGGCCACATCGTCGCCGGCGCCCCCGCGCCCGCCGTCCCCGCGGGCGACTGGGCCGGCCACCTGCGCGCCATGGCCGCCTCGGGACGCGAGGGCATGCTCGCCCACCGCGACGGCGCGCGCCTGCTGGCCACCTTCTACGACCCCGGGCCCGACGCGGTCGCCTCCTTCATGCGCATCGTCGAGGTGCTGCGCGCGGCCGGCGCCGCCGAGCGGGCCGCCGTCGTGGCCACCGACACCGTCCTGGCCTACGTCAACGGGTTCACCATGGAAGAGCAGGCCCGCCGCGCCGCGACGCCGCGCCCCGAGCGCGACCGCGACTTCCAGGCCGGCCTCGACCTGATCATCGCCGGGATCGGCGCCACCCTGCCGCCCGCGCCCTGACCTCCGGGCGACCCGGTAGTGTGGGCGGCGCCGGCGATGGACCTACCGAGGAGGTGAGCCCCATTACCGCTCCACCAGGCTGGGTGCTCCCTCCGCAGGACGTGCGGCCGGACCGACGTAGGTGACCGGGGGCGCCCATCGGCATCCCGAAAGGCGCACCACATGTCACCTTCCCCCGCTTCCCCCCTGCCCCTGACCCGTCCCGCGGTCGTCGCCCTGCTGCGCGCCGCCGGGTGCGTGTTCGCCGAGGACGAGGCCGAGCTGATCATCTCCACGGCGGCCGGCCCGGGGGAGGTGGCCGCCATGGCCGGGCGGCGCGCCGCCGGCCTTCCCCTGGAGCACGTCCTTGGCTGGGCGGAGTTCTGCGGCCTGCGGATCTCGGTCGGCCCCGGGATCTTCGTGCCCCGCCGCCGCACCGAGTTCCTGGTCGCCCAGGCCGCCGCCCTGGCCCGCGCCGCCACCACCACTGCCACCGCCGCCGGCGGTGGCGGGCGGGCGGCCGTGGTGCTCGACGTGTGCTGCGGCTCGGGCGCGATCGGCGCCGCGCTGGCCGCGGCCCTGGGCCGGGCCGAGGTGCACGCCACCGACATCGACCCCGGCGCGGCGGCGTGCGCCGCCCGCAACCTGGCCGCCGCCGGTGGCCGGGTGTACCAGGGGGACCTGTACGAGCCGCTGCCGGGCGCGCTGCGGGGCCGCGTCGACGTGCTGGTGGCCTGCGCGCCGTACGTGCCGACCGAGGCGATCGGGCTGCTGCCCTCCGAGGCCCGCGTGCACGAGCCGCTGGTGGCGCTGGACGGCGGCGCCGACGGGCTCGACGTGGTGCGCCGGGTGATCGCCGGGGCGTCGCGGTGGCTGTCGCCGGGCGGCCACGTGCTGGTGGAGACCAGCGACGCCCAGGCGCCGCCGGCCATGCGGGCCGCCGCCGCCTGCGGCCTGATCCCGCGCCTGACCGTGTCAGAAGAGCTGAACGCCACCGTCGTCATCGGCACCCGCCCGCCCGCCGGGCACGGCTAGAAGCAGGCGGCGGCCGCCGGTAACGGCAGGCGGACCGGCGGACCGGCGGCCGGGCGGTCAGTCCGCGCCGGCGGGGTCGTCGTCGCGGCGCAGGCGTTCGCCCTCCACGATCGCGTACGCCGCGGTGACGGCGGTCAGCACGCAGCACACGAAGAACAGCGGCCAGATCTCGCGCAGCGCCCCGTAGACGGCCAGGGCCACCAGGACGACCACGCCGGCGCAGGCGCCGATCAGCCGCGCGCTCACCGCACGGGCGGGCGGGCGCAGCGTGCCGGTCCGATCCGGGGGCCGGTCTGCCGGTGCGGGCGCCGGGCCCGCCCGGTCCTCGGGCGCGGGGCCGGGCTCTTCGGAACGGTCCATACCGGGCCCGTACCCCGGCCCGGGCCCGCTGTACCGGAATCACACCAGGTCAACCGGGGTGTCACCCGCCACGCGGCGCCCCTGCGCCCGTCCGTGCGCGCGGCGGGCGGCGGGTCCGACAGTTCCAGCAGCCTTGACAATAAAAACTGTCGGTGGAAGGGTGTCCGTCATCGCCGAGGCCGCACCCCCGGCCGGACACGACCGACCACAAGGGGAAGGCCTTTGAGATGACCCAGCACGCCCACCGGCACCAGCCCGCGCGGGACACCGGCCCCGGCGAGGGCGCCCGCGCCGCCGTCCGCCGGCTGCGCCGCGACTTCGCCGGCGAGCTGCGCCTGCCCGGCGACCCCGGCCACGACGCCGGACGGTGCCAGGGGCACTGCACGGCCGGCCCGCGCCCGGCGATCGTCGCCGAGGCCTCGGGGCCCGCCGACGTGCGGGCCGCGGTGGTGGCCGCCCGCAAGCACACGCTCCCGCTGGCGGTGCGGGCCACCGGGCACGGCACCCACGTCCCGGCCGGCGACGGCATCCTGCTGCGGACCTCCGCCATGGCCACGGTCCTGGTGGACCCCGCCCGGCGCGTCGCCCGCGTCGGCCCCGGCGCCCGGTGGGGCCAGGTGATCGCCGCCGCCGCGCCCTTCGGCCTGGCGCCGCTGTCGGCCTCCGACCCCACGGTCGGCGTCACCGGCTCCACCCTGGGCGGCGGGGTCGGCTGGCTGTCGCGCGAATACGGCTTCGCCGCCGACAACGTGCTGCGCGCCGAGGTGGTCACCGCCGACGGCCGCCACGTCACCGCCAGCCCCGACCGCCACCCCAGCCTGTTCTGGGCGCTGCGCGGGGGCGGCGGCAACTTCGGCGTGGTGACCTCCCTGGAGTTCCGGCTGCACCCGGTCTCCCAGGTGTACGCCGGCACGGCGTACTTCCCGGCCGAGCGGGCCGCCGGCACCCTGGCGCTGTACCGCGACTGGATCGCCGGCGCCCCCGACGAGCTGAGCACCGCGGTGCTGCTGACCCCGCTGCCCGCCGCCGCCCAGGTGCCCGGCCCGCTGCGCGGCCGCCGGGTGCTGGCGATCCGGGCCCTGTACACCGGGGAGGCCGCCGAGGCCGAACGGCTGCTGCGCCCGCTGCGCCAGGCCGCCGGGCCGGCCCTGTGGGAGGCGATGGGCCCCGCGTCCTCCGCCGCCACCGCCATGGGCGGCATCCGGTGCCGGCAGGCGGAGTTCTTCGACCATCTTCCCGACGCGGTGATCGAGGCGATCACCTCCGGCACCCTGGTGCCGGTCGAGGTGCGGCACTGGGCCGGGGCGATGGCCCGTCCCCGGCCGGGCGCCGGGCCGGTGGGGCACCGCACGGTGCCGCTGTCGGTCACCCCCGGCGCGCGGGCGCCCGAGCTGGAGGCGGTGCTGCGCGCCCACGCCACCGGGGTGGCGTTCCTGAACTTCCTGTCCGACCCCACAAGGACCCCCTCGGCCTACACCGTCGGGGACTACCGGCGCCTGCGCGAGGTCAAGGCCGCCTACGACCCCGACAACGTGTTCCGCCGCAACCTCAACATCCCGCCCGCCCCCTGAGCCGCCGCCCCTGAGCCCGCCACCCGCCCAGGCGGCCCGGCCCGCACCCTCGCCGAACCGGGGCGCTCAGCCGGTGGCCGAAAGGCGCGCCACCTCCTCGGCCGACAGCCGCAGGGCGCCCGCCGCCACGTTGTCGGCCAGGTGGGCGGGGTCGCCGGTCCCGGGGATGGCCAGCACGTGCGGCCCCTGGTGCAGCGTCCACGCCAGCAGGACCTGCGCGGGCGTGGCGCCG
Source organism: Sphaerisporangium corydalis (assembly GCF_025506355.1). Classification (GTDB taxonomy): domain Bacteria; phylum Actinomycetota; class Actinomycetes; order Streptosporangiales; family Streptosporangiaceae; genus Sphaerisporangium; species Sphaerisporangium corydalis. Next base: position 158,683 of record NZ_JANZYP010000001.1, on the reverse strand, counting down.
TGCGCGCGGGCGACGGCGAGCACCCTGTCGTCGTGGGTGGCGCCCGCGCCCGCCTCGCGCCCGGCGCCGGCGATCGCGAAGAACGGCACGAAGGCGACGCCCCGCTCGCCGCAGTCCCGCAGGAACTCCTGGTCCCCGGCCGGCGCGCCGACGCCGTAGGGGTTCTGCACGCAGACCACCGGCGCGATCGCCTGGGCCTCGGCCAGGTGCTCCGGCGTGGCGTTGGAGATCCCCAGATGCCGGATGAGCCCGGCCTGGCGCAGGGCGGCCAGCGCGCCGAAGTGCCCGGCGATCGAGCCGGTGGCGCGCCTTTTGGGGATCCGCAGGTTCACCACGTCCAGGTGGTCACGGCCCAGCTGGCGCAGGTTCTCCTCGACCTGGCCGCGCAGCTGCTCCGGCGTGGCCCACCACCACCGGCCCGAGGGGTCACGGCCCGGCCAGACCTTGGTGGCGATGACCAGGTCGTCGGGGTAGGGGGCCAGCGCCCGGTTGATCAGCTCGTTGGCCGAGCGCAGCGCGGAGAAGTAGAACGCGGCGGTGTCGATGTGGTCGACGCCCAGCTCGACCGCGCGCCGCAGCACGGTGATCGACCGTTCGCGGTCGCTCGGGGCGCCGAGGTCGAAGGCGGCGCTGCCCGTCAGGCGCATCGCGCCGAACCCGAGCCGGTTGACCGTCAGGTCACCGAGCCTCCAGGTGCCCGCGTCCGCCGCGGTGCCGGTGTGCGAGGTCATCGGTGGTCCTTCCGTGAAGACGAGCAGGGGCCGAGGGGGAGTACGGCGGGGTCACCCGCATGGCCGGCGCGGCGACCCCGGGCACCAAAAAGCCTTCTCGGGGGCGAACTCCGCCCGAGAAGGCTTAAAGGGATTAAGTTGATCATATCACCGGGGGACCGGCCGGGCGCCCCGGACGGCCATCGGCCAGGACACGGGGCTCAGGTCGACCGGTGACCGTCCAGGGTCTCGCGCAGGATCTCGGCGTGCCCCGCGTGCTGGGCGGTCTCGGCGATCAGGTGCATCAGCGTCCGGCGCACGCTGCGCACCGCCCCCGGCTCGTTCCAGGGCGCCTCCGGCAGCGGAAACGCCGCCGACAGGTCCGGGACCGCGGCGACGATCTCCTCGCTGCGCGCGGCGACCCGCTCGTAGCGCGCAAGGATCGACGCCGGCGTCTCACCCGGCGCCATCGCGAACGCGTCCTGATAATCGATCATCCACCGCGGGATCTCCCGCGCCGTCCCGGCGGCGATGTCGGCCCAGGTGACACCCTCGGGCAGATCGTGGCCCATCGCCTCGGGCCCCCCGGTCACGAAACGCATGCACCCCTCCTCCATGGAAGTGACGTGCTTGATCAGCCCGCCCAGGCACAGGGCGCTGACCGTCGGGCGCTCGCCGAGCTCCTCGGCGCCCAGCCCGCGGACGGTGCCGGTCAGCGCGGATCGCACGGCCGCGAGCGTGGCGAGCAGATCGGCCCGCTCGGCGTCGAGCGTGGGCGATGGCAGGGTGGTGGCGGTCACGGTGGTCGGCCCTTCGTCGGTCGTCGTCGCTTGCACACCACACCCTCGCAGCGAAAGCGGCCAGAAAGTGACCGCTACTCCAGCCGACGGAGAAGGAGAATCAGGGCAGCGGGGCCAGGTGGGCGGCGATCGCCGCCGGCAGGGTGGTGCGCGCCTCGGCGGGGTCGTCGCCGGCCCAGCACGGGTAGCCGTCGGGGCGCAGCAGCAGCGCGGCGGCGCCCAGGTCCTCGGTGCACTTGGCCCGGACCAGGTCGATCCCGGCGGGAAGCCGCAGACCGGCCGGCACGATCCCGGCCAGGTCCACAAGGACGGCGTGCCCGGCACCGAACAGCGCCGACAGCCGGATGGTCCCCGACTCGGTCACCAGCTCGGCGTCGGGCACCCGCCGCCCCACCAGCGGGTGCCCCCCGCCCAGGTCGTAGCGCAGCGACAGGCCCGACATCAGGCCGGCCAGATGACGGTTGGCGTCCGGCAGCCGCACCAGATCGACGAAGATGTCACGCAGCGCCGCCACGTCCGGGGTCGGCCGGGGATCGGCCAGCACCCGCTGGGCGGAGGTGTGGTGCAGCACCGAGGCGCCCACCGGGTGCCGTTCGGCGTGGTAGGTGTCCAGCAGGCCGTGCGGCGCCCGGCCCTGGAGCGTCGCGGCCAGCTTCCACCCCAGGTTGATCGCGTCCTGCATCCCGATGTTCAGGCCCTGCCCGCCGAGCGGCGGGTGGATGTGGGCGGCGTCGCCGGCGAACAGCACCGGGCCGTGCCGGTAGTGCTCCAGCTGCCGGGTCGCGTCGGTGAACCGCGAGGAGTTGTCCACCGAGCCGAGCACCGTCCGCTCGCCGTACACGGCGGTCAGCGCGTCGGTGATCTCGCCCGGGGTGACCGGGGTGTCGCGGGAGATGTCGGACCTGTCGGTGTTCTCGGCCCGGTCGGTCTGGCTCTCGTGACCGTAGGTGAACCGGTACCGGTCGCCCCCGATCGGGACCAGCATCGTCCAGTACCCGCCTGCCTCACGGGTCAGGGTGCTGATGTGCCCGGCCCGCTCGGGCACCAGCGCCGAGACCGACGACAGCCGGATGTCGGCCAGCACCGCCAGGTAGGTGCCCGGCCGCCCGGGGAACGGCAGCTCCAGCAGCTTGCGCACCGTGCTGCGGCCCCCGTCGCACGCCACCAGGTACCGCGCGCGGACCACCGGCCCGCCGGTGGTCACGCTCACCCCCTGGCCGCCGTCGGCCAGGTCGACCCCGGTCACCGGGGCGCCGCGCAGCACCCGCGCGCCCCTGGCGGTCGCCAGCCCCTCCAGCACGTCCTCGATCTCCCACTGCGGGACCGCGATCGGGTAGGGGTGGCGGGTGGCGAAGGGGGTGCAGTCCAGCGCCACCGGCAGGGCCGCGAAATGCCCGCCGATCGGTTCGCGCACCGTCGCCCGGGCGCGCAGCGGCGCGAGCAGCCCGCGCAGCTCCAGCAGCTCGGCGGTGCGGGGCTGGAGGGTGCCGCCCTTGACCTGCTCCACGCGCTGGGGCAGCCGTTCCAGCACCAGGGTCGCCACCCCGGCCAGCGCGAGCTCGTAGGCCAGTGTGAGCCCGGTGGGGCCCGCACCGGCGATGACGACCTCGGTCTCGAACTCCGACAACGTTCCTCCTCGACGGCCAACTTCCTCGACTGGGTGCAAATGTATACCTGGTGCAAGAAATGTCCAAGTGCAGGTTTCTGTTACGATCGTTGCCGTGAGTGAGGAACCCGGACTGCGCGAGCGTAAGAAACGGCGCACTCACGCCGCCATCTCCGACGCCGCCATCAGCCTGTTCCTCCAGCACGGTTTCGACCAGGTCTCCGTCGCCCAGGTCGCCGAGGCCGCCGAGGTGTCCCGCCGCACCCTGTTCGCCTACTTCCCCGCCAAAGAGGACCTGGTGGTCCACCGCATGGCCGACCACCAAAGCGAAGGCGCCCGCGTCGTCCTGGCCCGCCCCCCCGGCACCTCGCCCCTGGCCGCGCTCCGCGCCAACTTCCTGACCGGGCTCGACCGCCGCGACCCCATCACCGGGCTCAGCGACCACCCCCACATCCACGCCCTGTTCGCGATGATCCTGTCCACCCCCGCCCTGGTCGCCCGCATGGAACGCTTCAAGTCCGCCGCCGAGCACACCCTGGCCGAGGCGCTCCGCCAGACCTCGGCCACCCCCGAGCTCACCGCCCGCCTGGCCGCCGCCCAGCTCGTCGCCGTCCAGTGGACCCTGGCCCTGGACAACATCCAGCGCCTGGCCGGCGGGCAGAGCGCCGACGACCGCCACCCCGGCGCGGTCTCCGACGCCGAACACGCCTACACCCTGCTGCGCACCGGCCTCGGCGACCTCACCTGACCGCGACCACCGGCGCTACCCCCGCGCCCCGGCCCGCACGCGGGACGCCGCGGCCACCACGTTGGCCAGCGCCTCCTCGACCTGCTCATAGGTCCGCGTCTTCAGCCCGCAGTCGGGATTGACCCACACCCGCGCCGCCGGCAACGCCGCCACCGCCCGCCGCAGCGCCGCCTCCACCTCCGCCACCCCCGGCACCCGCGGCGAATGGATGTCGTACACCCCCGGCCCGAGCCCCCGGCGGAACCCCGCCACCGCCGGCTCCCGCAACATCCGTTCACCCGAGCGCGCCGACTCCACCGTGGTCACATCGGCGTCCAGCGCGTCGACCGCCGCCAGAATCCGCTCGGCGTCGGAATAGCACAAATGCGTGTGAATCTGGGTGCGGTCCCCGGCCACCGAGGTGGCCCGGCGGTACGCCGCCACCGCCCACCGCAGATACGACCCCTGCGCCTCGCGCCGCAACGGCATCAGCTCCCGCAACGCCGGCTCGTCCACCTGGATGATCGAGATCCCCGCCGCCTCCAGATCGGCCACCTCCGCCCGCACCGCGTCCGCCACCTGGAACACCACCTCCCGCAACGGCAGGTCGTCCCGGACGAACGACCACGCCACGATCGTCACCGGCCCGGTCAGCATCCCCTTGACCGGCCGGTCGGTCAGCGACCGCGCGTACTCCGCCCACCGCACCGTGATCGGCCCGGGACGCGACACCGGCCCGTGCAGGATCGGCGGCCGGGCGCACCGCGACCCATACGACTGCACCCACCCGTGCCGGGTCACCGCGAACCCCTCCAGGTGCTCGGCGAAGTACCGCACCATGTCGTCGCGCTCGGGCTCACCGTGCACCAGCACGTCCAGCCCCAGCCGCTCCTGCACCGCGATCGCCCGCCCGATCTCCGCGCGCACCCGCTCCTCGTAGGCGCCCCGGTCCAGCTCCCCGGCGGCCAGCGCCGCGCGCGCCGCCCGCAGCTCACCGGTCTGCGGGAACGACCCGATCGTGGTGGTCGGCAGCTCCGGCAACCCCAGGTGCCCGGCCTGCGCCGCCGCCCGCACCTCATAAGGGCTGCGCCCCGGATACTCCGCCACCTCCTCCCGCGCCGGCACCATCACGGGGGCCGTCGGCGGGGGAGTGGCGCCCCGCGCGTTCAGCGCGGCCAGCTCCACCACCTCGGCCACCTTCTGGTCGGCGAACGCCAGCCGCCGCCGCAGCCACGGGTCAAGACCCGCCTCCCGCTCGGCGTCGTAGGGCACGTGCAGCAGCGAACACGAAGTGCTCACCACCACCTGCCCGGCGCGCCCCCGCAGCGCCGCCAGAGCGGAAAGGGCCCGCCCGCGGTCGGTACGCCACACATCACGCCCCGACACCACCCCGGCCACCACGATCTTCCCGCCCAGCCCCTCCAGCGCCCCCGGGCCGGCGTACCCGGCGGCGCCGCGCACCAGGTCCAGGCCGATCGCCTCCACCGGGGTCCCCGCCAGCACCGGCAACGCCGCCCCCAGATCCCCGAAGTACGACGCCACGAACAACCCCGGCCGGCCGGGCAACGACCCCAGGCGCTCATAGGCACGCCCGGCGGCGGCCAGCTCGGCGGGCGTGCGGTCGGCCACCAGCGCCGGCTCGTCCAGCTGCACCCACCCCACCCCCTCGGCCGCCAGCGCCACCAGCGCCCGCTCGTACACCGCCAGCACGTCGTCCAGCCGGTCCAGCGGCGAGAACGACGCGGGGGAGCCCGGCGCCGCCTGCGCGGCCAAAAGCAACGTCACCGGCCCCACCAGCACCGGCCGGGTCTCCAGCCCGAGCCCCCGGGCCTGCCGCACCTCGCCCAACGGCTTGTCCCCGTCGAACGCGAACGCCGTGCCCGGCCCGATCTCCGGGACGATGTAGTGGTAATTGGTGTCGAACCACTTGGTCATCGGCAACGGCGCCAGCCCCCCGGTGCCCCGCGCCATGGCGAAGCACACGTCCTCGGCCACCGGACCCCGGTACCGGTCCGGCACCGCGCCCACCATCACCGCGGCGTCCAGCACCTGGTCGTACAACGAGAACGTGTTGGACGGCAGCCCCGCCAGCCCGAGCGCCGCGAGCCGCCGCCACGCCGCCTCCCGCAACCCCGCACCGGCCGCGCGCAGCTCACCGACGGGGGAGCGGCCCTGCCAGTACGACTCCAGGGCCCGTTTCAGCTCCCGGCGGGGCCCGATCCTCGGGTACCCCAGGATCGTGGAAGCGGGGAAAGGCGAACGGGATACGACGGCCATGCGGTCCTCCTGGAGACCTCGGCAAACGGGTTCGGACGCCGGGAATCCTGCCCGAACCCGCCCCCGCACCGCCCGATCCATTGACCGCACTTATCAATCACACCCGCCCTGACCCGGGCACCCCCGGCGGGCGCCCATACTGGAACGTGGACACCGGCCCGCCGCTGCGCGACATCCGCTGCTTCGCCGCCGTCGCCGACCACCGGAGCTTCTCCCGCGCCGCCGCCGACCTCGGCCTGTCCCAGCCCGCCGTCAGCCAGGCCATCGGCCGCCTGGAGCAGACCCTCGGCGTGCGCCTGTTCGACCGCACCAGCCGCGAGGTCACCCCGACCCCGGCCGGCACCGCCCTGCTGCCCCTGGCACGCACCCTGCTGGCCACCGCCCAGGAGTTCACCGCCGAAGCCGCACGCCTCGCCGCCCCACCCCGCCCGATCATCAGCCTGGCTTATGCACCCCTGGCCGGGCCCCTGGCGGCACGGGCCGCCCGCCGTCTCGCCCGCCGCACCCCCGCGATCGACGTCGACCTGCGCCCCGCCGGCCGCCGCGCCGCCACCGCCGCCCTGGCCCGCGGCCAGGTCGCCCTGGCCCTGATGGCCACCCCGTTCCCCACCGGGTTCACCACCGGCGCCCGCTTCGGCGTCAGCGTCGCCCACCTGGCCGTCCCCACCGGCGACCCCCTGGCCGCCCTGCCCAGGATCCACCCCGCCCAGCTCACCCGCCACAAGATCCTCATGCCCGGCGACCGGCCCCCCGGTGGCATGTGGGCCCGCCTGGCCGCCACCCTGCGCCCCCACCAGCACCACGTGGTCGCCGACGACATCGACGACTTCGCCGCCGCCCTGGACCTGGTCGCCGCCGGCACCGGGCTGCTGCCCGTACCCCACCTGCTGGCCACCACCATCCGCAGGCACGACGTCACCTTCGTCCCCTTCGACGCCGGCGACCTGCGCCTCACCTTCGGCCTGGCCTGGTCACCCGACCGCGTCACCCCCGAGCTGATGACCCTGGTCCACGCCATCCAGGAGAACCTCTGGACCCGCTGACCCCCCGCGCACACGCGCGCCCCTGCCCGGCCCCGGCGGCGACCCCCGAACGTCAAACCGGCCAAACCCGGACAACCGGCCCGCCCTGGCGTTCAGGTAACGCTGCTGCGGCAGCCCCGTCGCCCGCCCCGCCGCCGCCAGATAACACTCCCGGGCCGCCTCCCGCTCACCCGCCATCTCCAGCAGATGCGCCCGCACCGCCAGCACCCGGTGATCCCCGGCGATCCGCCCGTCCCCCTCCACACCCCCCAGCAACGCCAGCCCCGCACGCGGCCCCGACGCCATCCCCACCGCCACCACATGCCCCAGCCGCGCCACCGGATTGTCCGACATGCGCAACAACAACTCGTACAACGCCACGATCTGCGCCCAGTCGGTCTCCCCCTCACCCGGCGCCTCGGCATGCACCGCCGCGATCGCCGCCTGCACCTGATACGGCCCCGGCGCACCCCGGGGGAGCACCTCGGTGAGCAACGCCACCCCCTCCGCGATCGCCGCCGCGTCCCACACCCCCCGGTCCTGCTCACCCATCGGCACCAGCACCCCACCGGGCCCGGTGCGCGCCGCCCGCCGCGCCTCGGTCAGCACCATCAACGCCAGCAACCCCGCCACCTCCCCGTCCCCGGGCAGCAACCCCCGCACCACCCGGGTCAGCCGGATCGCCTCCGCCGACAACTCCGCCCGCCCCACACCCGGCCCCGACGTCCCCGCGTACCCCTCATTGAAGATCAGATACAGCACGTGCAGCACCGCACCCAGCCGCCCCTCCCACTCCCCGCCCGCGGGAAGCCCGAACGGCACACCACTGTCCTTGACCCGCTGCTTGGCCCGCGTGATCCGCCGCGTCATCGCCGACTCCGGCACCAAGAACGCCCGCGCGATCTCCGCGGTGCTCAGCCCCCCCACCGCCCGCAACGTCAACGCGATCTGCGAGGCCACCGTCAGCGACGGATGACAGCACATGAACAACAAGATCAACGTGTCGTCGGACCCCGCCACCGGCACATCCGCCGCCGGCGCCGGCCCGGGCAGCACCAACCGCGCCACCTCGTCCTCACGCCGCCGCCGCGCCCGCTCGGCCCGCAGCAGATCGGTCAGCCGCCGCGACGCCACCGTGATCAACCACCCCAGCGGCGCCGCCGGCACCCCCTGCCGCGGCCACTGCACCGCCGCCGCCAGCAACGCCTCCTGCGTCGCGTCCTCAGCGGTGGCGAAATGCCCGTAACGCCGCACCACCGCGCCCAGGACCTGCGGCGCCAACCGGCGCAGCAGGCCCTCGACCCCCTCACACCCGTCCACCGGAACCGATCAGAAACCCAGCTCGGCCCCGGAATCGACGATCGGCCGCACATCCACGAAGGCCTCCGCCCACCTGCCCCCCGGATTCGGGCACGCCGCCACCCGCGCCGCGATCTCCGTCGCCCGGTCGAACCCGTCGCACTCCACGATCGTGTACCCGGCCAGCACCTCCTCGGTCTCGGGATAGGGACCATCGGTCACCACCGGCACCCCGTCCCGCAACCGGATCCGCCGCGCGTGCACCGGAGCCGTCAGCCCCTGGGCGTCCACGAACTCCCCGGACTCCACCAGCTCCTGATTCCACGCCCGCATGAACTCATGCATCGCCCCGAAATCCTCCGCCGACCACGCCGGACCCTCCCCGCCCTTGCCGGCCATCGCGTCGTACTCCCGCTGCGAGCCGTACATCAAGATCATGTACTTCACGGTCACTCCCGTCCGCACGGCACCCCGCCGGTGCCTGTCACCCGATACGTCGAAGCCACCGGCCCCACCCGGACACCCGGCCACGACCCGATCACCACCCCGCACACCCACCACCCCCCGAGCCTACGAACCCCCGCCACGGCCAGGCGACCCAGACGAGCGGGTGTCGCACCGATCAGAAATCCTCCGCCACGCCGTCAGTTCTGTCAGCCCCCGCACCGGTGGAAGGATCAACGACCATGACCGGCACCAGACCGCCGGGCGCCGACGAGGCCACGTTCCTCGCGGCGGCCCGCTCAGGCGACACCGCACGGTTCGCACTCCTCACCGAGCGCCACCGGCGCGAGCTGCAGGTGCACTGCTACCGGATGCTCGCGAACTACGAGGACGCCCAGGACATGACGCAGGAGACGTTCCTGCGAGCGTGGAACAAACGAGAGACCTTCAAGGGCCACGCGACCCTGCGCACCTGGCTGTACCGAATCGCGACCAACGCCTGCCTCGACTTCCTGGAAAAACGCAACGACCGCACACCCATCCCGTACGAACTGCCAGGCCCCGGCTCCGAGGTGCTGTACCTGCAGCCCTACCCCGACCGAATGCTCCCCGAGGACCCGCAGGAATCGGTGGTCGCGCGGGAGACGATCGAACTGGCGTTCATCGTCGCCGTCCAGCACCTGCCACCACGCCAGCGGGCCGCGTTCATCCTGCGCGACGTCCTCGGCTGGCCGGCGTCCACAACCGCCGACGCCCTCGAACTGACCGTCGCATCGGTGACCAGCGCACTGCAGCGGGCCCGTGTCACGATGCGCGAGCAACTGCCCGACCGCCGCCTCGACTGGCGGAGCCCCGCCACCCACGAACTGTCGAACGACGAGCGCGGCGTGGTGAAGTCGTACATCGACGCCCACGAGCGCAACGACCTCGACGGGCTGACGTCCCTGCTGCGCGACGACCTGCGCTTCGCGATGCTGCCCCAGGCGGGAACCTCGGTCACCACGGCCAAGGACGCGGTGGACGGCTGGGTCTCCGGCGGGCTCTTCCAGCGCGGCCACGACGACTGGCGCTGTACCACCACGACGGTCAACCGCATGCCCGCCGCCGGGCTCTACCTCCGCACCCCCGACGACCCGGAATACCGGCTGTACACCCTCGCGGTCCTGCACATCGTCGACGGGAAGATCGCCGAGCTCACCGGATTCGACGCCACCGGCAAACCATGGCTGGGCCTGCCCCCGACCCTGCCATCAGGCCCCATCGTCGACGACTCCAGCGCACAGGTCACCGTCACCGAAGTCACCGCCGAATGAGCACCCGACCAGCCGAACACCACCGCCGGCCCGTGCTCATCGCCTCGTCTCGTATCGGGTCAGCACCACACCGCCGGGAAACGTCCGCGTCTCCACCAGGTCCAGGTTCACCCAGCTGTCCAGGGCCGTGAAGAACGGCGTGCCGCCGCCCAGCAAGACCGGTGCGGTGACCAGCACGTACTCGTCGATCAGCCCGGCCCGCATGGCCGCCGCGGCAAGTGTGGCGCCGACGATGTCCATGGGGCCGCCGTCCTCGGCCCTGAGCCGGGTGATCTCGGCGACCGCGTCGCCGGTGACCAGGCGGGTGTTCCAGTCGACCGTGCCGATCGTCGAGGAGAACACCACCTTCGGCATGTCCCGCCAGCGGCGCGCGTACTCGACCTCCGCCGGTGTGGCGCCGGGCCGCTGATCGGCGGTCGGCCAGTGGGAGCTCATCGCCTCCCACAGTTTGCGCCCGTACAACGCCAGCCCGGTCGCCGCCACCCGGTCGGACCACCACTGGAACATCTCGTCGCTCGGCACGCTCCAGCCCAGGTCGTCGCCGGGCGCGGCGACGTAGCCGTCCAGGCTCAAGTTCATCCCGAAGATCGGTTTCCGCATCGTGCCGGCCTCTCGTGAGTCGATCCCACACATACAGACGGGCGCGGCGCGGAAACCTCATCGGTGCGCGATCACCACGGGGACCCCGACCCGGGGACCGGTGTCAGGACCCCACCGGGACACAGTCCAAAACAACATGACCCAGCGGAGTGTCACGCACCCCCGCCAGACCGAGCCCCGCCCCCTCGGCCAAAGCGACGTAATCCTCCACCGAACGCTCACGACCACCGCTCAGCACCAGCATGCGCAGATCCATCTCGGCGAACATGGCCCGATCGTCACCGAAACCCCCATGCGTCTCGATCACCACCACCCGCCCCCGCCGCCCCGCCGCCTCCGCGCACCGGCGCAACACCAGCGACGCCTCCTCGTCCCCCCAGTCGTGCACCACACGCCTGAGCACGTACACATCACCCCCCACCGGCAACGGATCGAAGAAACTCTGCCCGGAAAACGCGCACCGCCCCTCCAGCCCCCGCCCGGCCAGATACCGCCGGCCCCCCTCCACCGTCTCCGGCAGATCCACCAGCGTGCCCCGCACACCCGGACCGGCGCCCAGCACCTCGGCCAGGAAAGCGCCGACACCACCCCCGACGTCCACCACATGACGCACACCCGACCAGTCGACCCCCGACACCGCGTCGGCCAGCGCGTCCGCCCCCGACGCCATCATCGCGTCGAACGACGCACCCAACCGAGGGTTCGCCGCCAGATGCCGCCAGAACGGGGCACCGAACACCGACTCCCACGCCGGCCTCCCCGTACGGACCGTGTGCAGCAGACCGGTGAACGCCAGATCCATCTGCCCGCCGAACCCCTCCAGATCCAGCCGCTCCCGCATCCCCGCAGGATGACCGGCCGCCAGCAACGCGGCCGGCCCGTTCACCGCGAAACCCCCCGGCTCCGGCTCGGCGTACACACCCCGGCCCACCAGGTGACGCAACAACCGGCCCAGCGCGTCCTCATCGGTCCCCGAACGGCGCGCCAGCTCCGCCACGGGCACCACCTCACCGGCCATCAGATCACTCAGCCCCAGCGTCGCCGCCACCCGCACCGCCATCGGCGTGACCAGATCGATCACCGGCCCCAGCACCTCCCAGGCCGCCTGCCACTCCGACACCCGCCCCCGCTCCACACCCTCGTCCCCGCCCACGAACCCTCCTGTCACACCACCACGGCGCACCCCGCCCGGAAGCCACCATTACACCGCCCGCGACCGGCCACCGCCAGCCAGGCAGAGACCCCGGGGGAACGGGGGAGACCCGGGGGACAGGGGAGGGGCACCTGCCCGTCACACCAAGGCGGGCGAGGCGCCGGGCACCGAACCGCGCAGCCGCGCGGCGTCCTGGCTGGGCGGCGCGCCGAACTGCCGCCGGTACTCACGGCTGAACTGCGACGGGCTGTCGTACCCGACCCGGTACCCCACCCCGGTCACGTCATTGGGGTGGGTCGCCAGCAGCAGCCGCGCCTCCTGCAACCGGATCTGCTTCTGGAACTGGATCGGGCTCATCGCCGTGACCTCCTGGAAGTTGCGGTAGAACGCCGACACGCTCATCCCCGACAACCGCGCCACCTCCTCCACGCGGAACGACTGCGTGTAGTGCTCACGGATCCACCGCACCGCCCGCGCCACATGACTCAGACCGCTGTCGGCCAGCCCGAGCTGACGCACCACCCCGCCCTGCTCACCGGTGATGAGCCGCCACAGGATCTCCCGCTCGACCAACGGCGCCAGCACCGCCATGTCACGCGGCCGGTCCAGCAGGCGCACCATCCTGACCACCGCGTCCACCAGCCCCTCCGGCGCGTCGCACACCGCCATGCCCGGCGCCGCACCGCCACCGGCCGGCGGAAGATCCCCCGGAGCGGCCCGCAGCAACACCTCCGCGACCACGGCCGGGCGCAGCACCAGCCCGAACCCCAGGGCAGGCGACTCCGGGCTGGCCTCGGTGAAGTGACCGGTGATCGGCATGTCGACCGAGGCGATCAGATACTGCCCGGCGCGGTACTCGTACACCCGGTCGCCCAGCGCGATCCGTTTCGCGCCCTGCGCGATCAGGGCCAGCACCGTGCCCGACATCGCCGGCGACGGGGGAGAGGACCGGTCCACCTTCGACACCAGGACACCGTCGATCGCGGTGCCCATGTCGGGCCGGGCATGGCGGGCCAGCAGGGCACGCAACTCCTCAAGGTCCATGCCCCCGATTGAAACACGAACCCGATACTCCCCACAACGAGAGGATCAGGCAAGAGGCCAGGAGCATCATTCTAACGTTTCAGCAGGTCACGATGATTACATGAAGTCGTCGGAATCGCAGGAGCACACCACGGCTCCGCAAACGAACGGAACCCCCATGAGCGTCAAGCACGGCTTCCACGCCACCATGACCGCACAGCCCGGCAAGGCCGGCGAACTGATCGGACTCCTGCTCGACGCCCCGTCCCTGTCCAACGACGACTGCGTCGTGTTCCTGGTCGGCCGCTCGGCCTCCGACCCCGACGTCGTCCACGTCACCGAAGGCTGGACCACCCAGGAGGCCCACGCCAGGTTCTTCGCCACCGAGAAGGCGCAGGCACTGGTCGCCGGCCTCCAGCCGCTGCTCGCCGGCGAGTCCCAGTACACCGACGAGATCCCCGTCGGCGGCAAGGCCGCCTTCTGAGCCCGTCACCCCCGTCCGCCACCGGCCCGACCGGCCGTGACGACCACCGACCCACCATCCCCACACCGGACGGCGCCCGGATCCCGCTGTCGATCTTCAGCCCCGCCGGAACCGGCCGCCCCGCCGCCGCACCGTGCGTCTACTGGATCCACGGCGGCGGAATGGTCATGGGGGACCGGTACTCCGGCCTCACCGGCCACGACGTCCCCGCCTACGTCTCACCCGCGGTGGCCACCGACCTGTCGGGCCTGCCGGCCACCTACGTCGACGCGGGGTCGGCCGAGGTCTTCCGTGACGAGGACGTCGACTACGCCACCCGGATCTGGGCGGCCGGCGGCCAGGCGGAACTCCACGTCTGGGCGGGCGGCTTCCACGGCTTCGACGCCCTGTACCCGCGGGCGGAGGTCTCGGCCACCGTCCGCCGCACCCGCGCCGACTGGCTCACCCGGGTCCTGAACCCGGTAGGCCCGCTTTCCACCTGAAAATCCGTAACCAAACAGAATTGAGCTTCTGTCTGGTTAGAGACCATTCGGGCGAGCGGGGCCCGGTGGGGACATGTCACACGAAGACACGCGCCCGCAGACGCGTTCCGGACGGCCCTCGCCACGGCCGGTGTACGCGCGCGCCGCACGTGGGCCCTGGAGCGCCCGGTCCATGATCGGGATCCGTCATGATCCACATCCGTTTCATGATCGTTTTACGGATGTCCGGTTCACCCGGCGAACGTCCCGCCCATCACGATCGGCCGCCACGCCGGGCCGTACGGCGCCCGGCGGCGCCACCGGCCCAGGACGGACGCGGCACACGGAAACACCCGCGGACGCATGATGCGGCAGGCGGGCGCGAATTGGCCGGAGCCCCTTCCCACCAGCGCTTACATCAGCGTTTCATGCATAATCGCACTTATGCATGAAACATGATTCGCCCTCCCCCCGGCCAAGACCCGCCGGGATCCGCCGGGATCCGTCACTCGGCGATACCCGCCCGGAACGCGGCGATGGCGAGCTGGACGCGGTTGGTCGCCGAGAGCTTGTCGAACAGGCGGGTGATGTGGCTTTTCACCGTCGCCTCGCTCATGTGCAGCCGGGCCGCGATCTCGGCGTTGGAGTGACCCAGGCCGATCTCGCCCAGCACCTCCCGTTCACGCGCGGTCAGCCCCTGGAGCCGGTCCAGGGCCGCGCGGCGGCGGCGGGTGCGGTCCTCGGCGGTGACCCGTTCGATGATCTGCCGGGTCACCCCGGGTGAGAGCATCGAGTCCCCCGCCGCCGCCAGGCGCACGGCGCGCAGCAGGTCCTGGGGCGGGGTGTCCTTGAGCAGGAACCCGGTCGCGCCGGCCTCCAGGGCACGGAACACGGCGTCGTCGGCGTCGAACGTGGTCAAGACGATCACCGACGGCGGGTCGGGGCGGGCGCGGATCGCCGCGGTGGCGGCCAGCCCGTCCAGGCCGGGCATGCGGATGTCCATCAGGACCACGTCGGGCCGGTCGCGGTGGGCGGCCTCGACGGCGGCGCGGCCGTCCCCCGCGTCGCCGATCACGGTCATGTCGGGGGCGGTCTCCAGGATCATGCGCAGCCCGGCGCGTACGAGCGCCTCGTCGTCGGCCAGCAGTACCGAGATCATCGTGTGCCCTCCGGGTCGGGCCAGGGCAGGACGGCGCGCAGCCGCCAGCCGCCGGGTTCGCCGGCGGGCGGGCCGGCGTGCAGGGTGCCGCCGACCAGGCGGACGCGTTCGGCCAGGCCGACCAGGCCCGACCCCGATCCCGGCAGGTCGGCGGGCGGGCCGGCGGGCGGGGTGTTGTGGACGGTGACGGTGACGGTGGTGTCGTCGCGGTCGACCGAGACGGCGGCGGGGGCGTCCGGGGCGTGTTTGCGGGCGTTGGTGAGGCCTTCTTGGGCGACGCGGTAGACCACGCGGGCCATGGCCGGTGGCAGCGGGCCGGCGTGGTCGGCCAGCTCGACGTGCTGCCCGGCGTCGGTGGAGGCGCGGACCAGGGAGGTCAGGTCGGCGAACGGCTCGTCGTGGCGGGGGTGGTTTGAGCCGGGTTCGGTGCGCAGGACGCCGAGGACGTAGCGCAGTTCCTGCAGCGCTTCGCGGGCGGTGACCCGGATGAGCGCGGCGCCTTGGTTGGCGGGGGTGCCGGTGGTGGTGAGTTCCAGGGCGCCGGCGTGCAGGGCGATGAGCGACACCTTGTGGGCCAGGACGTCGTGCATCTCGCGGGCGATGCGGGTGCGTTCGGCGGCGCGGGCCTGTTCCTCGCGGAGCAGGCGTTCGGCTTCGGCGCTTTCCGCGCGTTGCCGCCAGGAGGTGGCCAGGTCGCGGCGGGTGGCGGTGTGGACGCCGACGGCGGTGACCGCCAGGGTGCCCAGGGCGGCCCAGGTGGCGTCGGGCGCGGTCAGGGTGCCTTCGGCGATCCATGACCAGGCGGCGAGCCCGGCCCATCCGGCGGGCAGGACGATCCACAGGTGGCGGCGGGGGGCGTAGGAGGCGCCGGCGTACAGGCCGGTGAGCAGGGGGCCGGGGTTGCCCGACAGGGCGTAGGCGGCGGCGCCGGTGACGGCGGCGATCAGGGGGTGGCGGCGGCGGGGCCATTGGGCCAGGCCGCCGGCGGTGCCGGCGGCGGCGATCAGGGGGCGGGGCAGGTCGGTCCAGCGTGCTTTGACGGCGAAGGCGGTGAGGATCAGGCAGGCGGCGACGACGGCGGCGTCGGTGAGGCGCGGGTCGGCGAGGCGGGCCCGCAGGCGGCGTGTCGCGTCCATGTCCGCAGCTTAGGCCGTGGGTGCGGGTGTTCTCGTGGGCCTTTGGTCGGCGGGTGGGGGCGGTGGGCTGCGACTTTGGTCGCAGGCGGTTTCGCTCGCGGGGCGATGTGGGCGGTGCGGGGGTTTGGCGAGGGTGGGGGGCGTCGCTTCCGGCCGGGGCGGCCCTGTCCCCCGGCCGGTGCCGCCGTCCGGCGGCGGGCCGTCGTCTTCGAGGAGTCGTTCCATGGGTGCTTTCCTGTCCCGTCTGAGCCGGGTGGCCGTGGTGCTCGGCCTGTGCGCGGGTGCCGCCGCCGTGCCGGTGGGCGGTGCGGCGCCGGCGTGGTCGGATTCGGCCGGGTGCCGCTCCCCCGCGCCGGCGGCGGTGGCGGGGTTCTTCGACGGGGCCCTGCCGGGCGGGTTGCGGCGTGAGGGTGTGCCGGGGGCGGTGGTGTCGGTGGTGTCGGGTGGCCGGACGGTGTTCGCCAAGGGGTACGGGCTGGCGGACGTGGCGCGGGGGGTGGGGTTCGACGCTTCGCGGTCGCTGGTGCGGATCGCCTCGATCACCAAGTTGTTCACCTGGACGGCGGTGATGCAGCAGGTGCAGGCGGGGCGGCTGGACCTGGACGTGGACGTGAACCGGTACCTGAGGACGTTCACGATCCCGGCGACGTTCGCCGCGCCGGTGACGTTGCGCACGTTGATGGGGCACACCGCGGGTTTCGAGGACCGGTTCGTCGGGACCGGGGCGCGGACCGCGGCCGAGGTGCCGCCGCTGGGCGAGTATCTGGCGGCGCACGTTCCGGCGCGGGTGCGGCCGCCGGGTGAGGTGTCGGCGTACTCCAATTACGGTGCCGCGCTGGCGGGGTACATCGTGTCCCAGGTGAGCGGGGAGCCGTTCGACCGTTATGTGCAGCGGCATCTGCTGGATCCGTTGAAGATGGGGCACAGTACGGCGGCCGAGCCGGTGCCGGGGCCGTTGGCGGCGGACCTGGCGCGCAGTTACCTTCCGGGGGCCGTGCCGGTGCCGTTCACGTTCGATCCGATGACGCCGGACGGTTCGATCAGCGCCACGGCGGCCGACATGGCGCACTTCATGATCGCCCACCTGGGCGGGGGGCGGTTCGGTGACGCGGCCATCCTGGATCCGGCGACGGCGGCGCTGATGTTCCAGCGGTCCTCGGGCAACGACCCCCGGCTCGGCGGGTACGCGCACGGTTTCCAGGATCGGGTGTTCAACGGGCACCGGGTGCTGATGCACGACGGCGGGTGGGAGGGTTTCCTGAGCGTCCTGATGCTGGTGCCGGGGTGTGACCTGGGGGTGTTCGTGTCGGTGAACGGTGTCGCGGACGCGGGGTTGCAGAAGGTGATCGACGGGTTCTTCGACCGGTTCGCCCCGGCGGGGGCGGTGCCCGACTCCCCCGGGCCGGTGCCGCCGCCGGGCACCCGGCCGGCCGCGCCGCTGGCGGGGTTGTACGAGCGGACGCGGCACGGTGAGTCGACGATCGAGAAGATCCTGGTGCTGCTCGGGCCGGCGCGGGTGGCGGTGCGCGGTGACGGTGTGGTGCGTTTCCAGGACAAGGACTGGTCGCCTCAGGCGGACGGGGCGTACGCGCTGGCGGACGGGAGTGACCGGCTGGTGTTCCTGTCGGGTGCGGGCGGGCGGCGTTATGTGGCGACCGACCGGGGTTCGGCGTTCGAGTTGATGTCGGTGTGGCGGACGCCGGCGGTGAACCTGCCGGTGCTGCTGGTGTTCGCGGTGGTGGCGTTGAGCGTGCTGGCGGTTCCGGTGGCGGGGGTGTGGCGGCGGGCGCGGCGCCGGCCTGTTCGTACGGGGGGCGCCTGGCGGGTGGCGCGTTGGCTGGGCGCGGGGGCGTGTGTGGCGGGGCTGGGGTTCCTGGTGGCGCTGGGGGTGTGGTTGTCGGGGGACACCGACGGGTTCCTGTTCGGTGCCCCGGTGGGTTTCCGGGTGTTGTTCGTGGTGCCTGTGGTGGTGCTGGCGATGGCCGGGGCGGCGGCGGTGCTGACGGTGCGGGGGTGGCGGGGGCCGGGTGCCGGTGTGGTGGCCCGGGTCCACCAGGTGGTGGTGCTGGCGGGGTTGTCGGGGCTGGTGTGGTTTTTGTGGCAGTGGAATCTGATCGGCTGGCGGTTCTGAGGGCCGCCGCCCCGTGCCCCGGCGGTTCGTTCCGTGGCCGGTCGGGGTGCGGGGCGGCGTGTCGCGGGGGTGGGTTCGCCGGGTTTCGGGATAATCACCGGCAGGTGTGTCACGTCGTACGATCGGGTGCTTTGGCCGGTGCGGAGGCCGTCATGGGTGATGGTGACCCTCTGGTGCTGATGCGGGTGCCCGAGGCGACCGCGGAGTTTCTGTCGGGGTTGCGGGCCAAGAAGCTGTCCCCGCACACGGTGGCCGGGTACCGGCGTGATCTGCTGATCGTGGGGCGGATCGCCGAGGAGGCGGCCGGGGTGGAGCCGGGCGGGCTGGAGGTGCGCCGGCTGACGGGGCGGCTGGTGCGCGCGGCGTTCGCCGATTTCGCCGGGCCGCGGTCGCCGGCGAGTGTGAACCGGGCGTGGAGCGCGTGGAACCAGTTCCTGACGTTCTGTGTGGCCGAGGGGATGCTGGAGGGCAATCCGATGGCGGCGGTCCCCCGGCCGAGGCAGCCGGCCAAGGCGCCCAAGCCGCTGCTGGGCGACGGTTCGGCGTCGGCGACGTTGCTGGAGCGGATCGCGGCGGGGGCGCGGGAGGCGCGTGACCCGTGGGTGGAGCGCGATCTGGTGGTGCTGGGGCTGGCGCTGGTGACCGGGATGCGGTCGGCGGAGTTGCTGGGTGTGACGATCGGGTCGATCGGCGGGGCGCCGGGTGATCGCCGGATCCAGGTGGTGGGCAAGGGCGGCAGGTCGCGTTCGCTGCCGATCGAGGCGCCGATCGAGCGGTTGATCGAGGATTATCTGGACAGCCGGTCGCGCCGGTTCGGCCTGGTGTCGTTGCCGAGGTCGGCGGCGTTGCTGGTGGACACCAGGAACGCGCCGTTGCGGCGGGGCGGGTTGCAGTACCTGGTGGGGCAGTGTTACCGGTACGCGGGGATCAACGACCGGGTGCAGAAGGGGACGCTGGTGCACGCGTTGCGGCACGAGTTCGCGACCCGGCTGGCCGAGCGGGGCGCCTCGGCGCACGAGTTGATGGAGTTGCTCGGTCATTCCTCGATCGTGACGGGGCAGGGGTATGTGGCCTCGACGGCGCGTGAGGTGCGGGGGGCGGCGCGGGCGAATCCGGCGTACGGGGTGCTGGACGGGTTGCTGCCGGGCGGGGCTTCGGGCGATGGGGTCTCCCCCGCCGTGTGAGGGTCAGGTGGTGAGCCCGTCGTAGGCGGCGCGGACGATGTCGCCGGCGCGGTCGCCGCCGTTGAGCATCCGGTTCATCACGAACGACACGGTCATGCGGGCCTGCAGGTCGACCACCACCAGTGACCCTCCCCATCCGCCCCAAAAGCAGGTGCGCGGGTTGGGGGACATCCGCAGGTCCTCGTCGTTGAGGCCGTAGCCCAGGCCGTAGCGGGCGGGCATGCCGCCCAGGTAGGGGTCGGGGCCGTGGTACTGCTCCTCGAGGGCGCGTTCGCAGCCCGCCGGGGACAGCAGGCGTACCCCCCGGGCCGCTCCCCCGCAGGCCAGGATGGACTGCACGGCGGCGACCGAGCGGGCGTTGCCGTGCCCGCCGGCGGCGGGGATCTCGGCGCGCCGCCAGGGGGTGGTGTTGGCGTCGGCGGCGCGCATCGGCGTCTGGTCGCCGGGGTCGCCGGTCTGGCCGGGGTCGTCGGGGGGCGGGATGACGGGGGCGACGCGGTGGTCGTGGGCGGCGGGCAGCCCGATGTGGAAGTCGGCGCCCAGGGGGCCGGCGACCTGCTGGGCGAAGAAGGTGCCCAGGGTGAGGCCGGTGACGCGGCGGACGACCTCGCCGACCAGGTACCCCTGGGTCAGGGAGTGGTAGGCGCCCTGGGTGCCGGGCGGCCACATGGGGGCCTGGGCGGCCAGGCGGGCGGTGGCGGCGGCCCAGTCGTACAGTTCGCCGGCGGGCAGGGGTGGCCGCCAGTCGGGCAGGCCGGCGGTGTGGGAGAGCAGGTGGGCCACCGTGACGCCGTCCTTGCCGGCGGCGGCGAACTCCGGCCAGTAGCGGGCGACGGGGGCGGTCAGATCCAGGTCGCCGCGGTCGGCGAGGATCAGGGCGCACAGCGCGGTCATGGTCTTGGTGACCGACCACACGTTGGTGATGGTGTCGCGTTCCCAGGGCCGGGTGCGGGCGGCGTCGGCGTATCCGCCCCAGATGTCGGCCACCGGTTCGCCGTCGAGGTAGACCGCGGCGCTGGCGCCGACGTCGTCGCCGTCCAGCAGGCCGGCCAGGGTGTCGGCCACTTTGGCGAACCGGTCGTCGCAGGTTCCGTGTATGGGTGCCACGCTCGAACCTAACCCACCGGCGCCGCCCGCACCCAACCCGCCTCGCCCGTGGGGCCCCCGGCTCGGGCGGGCGTCATCGTGCGGTGGCGTGTCGTGGTGTCGGCTTGTTCTCCGGTTCCCGGGTGCCGGGCTTGGGGTTTCCCGGCGGGGCGTGGGAATTGTCGGTGCGGGCGGGTACGGTCGGCTCGACCTGGCCGAGAGGACTGAGCTGATCGATGCGCCCCATCCAGTTGAAGCGAGTCACCGTCGAGGAGTCCGCCGACCGTTACGTGGAGCTGGTCCGCGCCAAGACCGTGACCGGGGCGCTGGCCCCGGCGACGGCGGAGGTGTACGCGCGGGACGTGGCCACGTTCACGGTGCTGGCCGGGGCGGGGCGGGTGCTGGACGACCTGACGGGTGAGGACGTGGACGCGGTGCTGCTGGCGTTCGCCCGCAAACCCGACGGGCGCCGTTCGCCGGGCGGGGCCGCGGGCGGGCAGGCGCAGAGCCCGTCCTCGCAGTCGCGGTTCCGCCGGTCGGTGTCGGCGTTCTTCAAGCACGCGACGCTGGCGGGGTGGGTGCAGGTGAACCCGATGACGACCGCCACGGTGACGGCCAAGGAGCGGGGCGGGCTGCGGGCCGAGCGGCGGGCGTTGACGCGTGAGCAGGCGCAGGGGCTGGTGGGGGCGGCGCGTTCGCTGACGGCGGCCGAGCCCGACCGGGGGCGGCGTGACCAGCGCACCGAGGTGCGTGACGCGCTGATCGTGTTGCTGTTGTCGACCCTGGGGCCCCGGGTGTCGGAGCTGGTCCGGGCGAATGTGGAGGATTTCTACACCAACAACGGGGTGCGGTACTGGCGCATCTTCGGCAAGGGCGGCCGGACGCGTGACGTGCCGTTGCCGGCCGATGTGACCGAGGTGCTGGACGCCCATCTGTCGGGTGGGCGCCCTGCCTCGGCGGAGAAGGCGTTGCTGCTGTCGTGGCGGGGCAGGCGGCTGGCCCGGGGGGACGTGCAGGCGGTGATCGACCGGGTGCAGCGGCGGGTCGACCCGGCGCAGCGGCGTTCGGTGACGCCGCACGGGTTGCGGCACACCACCGCGACCCATCTGCTGGCCGACGCGGTCGACATGGACGCGGTGCGCCGGGTGCTCGGGCACAGCGACCTGGCGACCCTGGGCCGTTACCGTGACGAGTTGCCGGGTGAGCTGGAGGTCGCGATGCGCACCCACCCGTTGCTGCGCCGCCCGGCCGCCAGCGAATGATCCCGAGGGACCTCAGCGTTCACGGTCATGGGGCGGGTGGGGATACCGGTCCGCCCGGGGGTGTCGAGCGGCTCGTTCGGACGCCGGTGGTGTCGTTCGCGCCGGGGTGGTGGGGTCCGGTGGGAGGAGGGTGGCGATGCCGTCGAGCAGGCGGTTGAGGCCGAAGTCGAACAGGCTGTCCAGGTCCATGGTGTCGGGCGGGATCTGTGACAGCAGGGGGAAGCCCGCCATCATCGGCAGGACCGCGGTCCGCAGCCACTGCTCGTCGGTGATCCCGGTCTGCTGCACGGCGTCGGCCTCGGCCTCCAGGTTGGTCGCGGTGCCGCGCACGTAGTTGGCGAGGGTCACGTAGATGTGGACCATGGTGACCGGGTCCAGTCCCAGGCCGTCCACGGCGCGCATCGCCCATTCGGCCTGGGCCATCCCGTTCGGGGTGGGCGCGGGGCGGGTCATCGGCATGGCTTGGGCCAGCCAGGGGTGGCGGTGGTAGAGGGCCCACTGCGTCCGGGCGGCCAGCTCCAGCCGGGCCCGCCAGCCGTCGGGCGGCGGTTCGGGCAGCGGGGCACCGGCCAGGGCGGTGTCGGCCATGAGGGTGAGCAGTTCCTGCTTGCCGGGCACGTGCCGGTACAGCGCCATGACCGAGGTGCGCAGGGCGGCGGCGATCCGCCGCATGGACAACGCGGCCAGCCCTTCGGCATCGGCGATGGCGATCGCGGCCCCCACGACGCGCTCCCGGCTCAACTCAGCACCACCGCGACCCGCCGAGGCGAGACCCGCCCGGGGGTCGGCCGTACCGGAACCCGCCGCCGAGGGATCTGAAGACGGGAAGGGACGGCTACGAGAGGTAGTGCGTGAGCCGGTGTGGGGAGCGGTGGAAGGAAGGGCACCGAGAGGCGGGCCGGTACGAGGGGCACGGGAGCCGGTGCCGGGAGCGGAGGGCGGGGAGGGCGGGGAGGCGCCCGTAGGCGGGGTGGTCACTACGGTGCCTATGCCGGGGACCGGGGTCAGGAGGCCTTCTTGGCGGAGGATGGCGAGTGCTTTGGTGGCGGTGGCCATGGCTACTCCCCATTCCCGGGTGATCTGCCGGGTCGAGGGCATCCGGTCGCCGGGTCGTAGCCGGCCGGTGGTGACGCGGTGCCGTAGTTCGTCGGCGATCCGCAGGTACGGCGGCCGGGTCTGGTCCATGGTCCCCTCTCCCCCGCACTAGTGCGCGTGGCCCCGGGCGGGCCGGGTGCCGACCGGCACGAATTGGTGCACTAGTGCTCGCTTACAGTGTACGCGCACCGGAGGTACGGTGGCGGCACGACAACGAGGGGACCTGTGATGACCAACGTGCTGATCTGCGGTGCCGGCATCGGCGGAACCGCCCTGGCCCACTGGCTGGGCCGCCACGGCCACACCGTGACCGTGGTCGAGCGGGCGCCCGCCCCGCGCCCCGGCGGCCACACCGTCGACCTGCGCGGCGCCGCCCGTGAGGTGGTCGACCGGATGGGGCTGCTGCCGCGGGCCCGCGAGCTGTCGGTGGGCTCCAAGGGGATGTCGTTCGTGGACGCCTCCGGCAGGCGGGTGGCCGACATGCCCGCCTCCTTCCTCGGCGGCAACGGGGTGGTCGGCGAGGTGGAGATCCCGCGCGGCGACCTGGCCGGCCTGCTGCTCGAGGCCGCCGGGCCGGACACCGAGTACATCTTCGGCGACACCATCACCGCGATCGCCCAGGCACCGGCGAGCGTGCGCGTCACCTTCGAGCGGTCGGCGGCCCGCGAGTTCGACCTGGTGGTGGGGGCCGACGGCACGCACTCGACGACCCGGTCGCTGGTGTTCGGCCCGGACGCGGGGTTCCGCCGCGAGCTCGGGTGCTGCACGGCGTCCTTCACGGTGCCGAACGTGTTCGGGATCACCGACTGGGAGCTGTTCTATAACATGCCGGGCCGCAAGATGGCGGCCCTGCGCCCCTCCCGGCGGCCGGAGGAGGCCAAGGTCCTGCTGGGGTTCGCCTCCGCTCCCCTGGGCCGCGACCGGCGGGACGCGGCCGAGCACAGGCGGGTGGTGGCCGGGGTGTTCGCCGGGGCGGGCTGGCAGGTGCCCGAGATCCTGCGCCGGATGGACGCCGCCACCGACTTCTACTTCGACTCCGCCACCCAGGTCGTCATGGACGGCTGGTCGCGCGGCAGGGTCGTCCTGCTCGGCGACGCCGGGTACGGCCCCTCGCCGCTGGCCGGGAACGGCACCGGGCTCGCCCTGGTCGGCGCGTACGTGCTCGCCGGGGAACTGTCCCGCGCGGGCGGCGACCACCGGGCGGGGTTCGCCGCCTACGAACGCGAGATGCGCCCCCTGGTACGGCAGTGCCACAAGCTCCCGCCCGGCGGCGTCAGCGGTTTCGTCCCCAACTCGCGGGCGGCGATCAGCATGCGCAACCTGTCGATCCGGCTGATGCCGCACCTGCCGTGGGCCGGGCTGATCGAGAAGGCCGTCTCCCGGGGCGACGCCATCACCTTGAAGGACTACACCCCGGCCGCCACCCGCACCTAGACCGGTCACTCGTGAAATCCCGGGCCGCTTTCTGGGGGGTCGCGGGTGAAAGATCGGGCCCCCGCTTTCCGCCAGGGGAAGACCAGAGGAGCGGAGGAGAGAGATCGCGAAGGGATTCCGGCCTGGGTCCGCGCCCACGGCAGGGCCGGCCACTTCGGCGGTGGGGGGTTCGTGGGGAAGCGGAAGGATTCCGGCCGGGGGTCGCACCCAGGGCCGGCCACTTCGGCGGCGGGTTCGAGTTCGGCGGGGGTTCGTGGGGATTCGGTGTCCCGTCCGGCGCAGTGGTGCCGGCGGCGGGTGTCCACCCGCACACGCCCGCCCCCACGGGCCGGCCGCTCACCCCCGCTTTTGGTGGGGGATTCGTGGGGAATGGGGGAGGATGGGCGGGTGCTTTCCTCTTTGGCGTCGTTCGCCGTGGTCGCCGCGTTGATGACCATCGTGCCGGGGCTCGACACCGCCCTGGTCCTGCGCGCCGCGGTCACCGGTGGGCGCCGGCAGGCGTTCGCGACCGCTCTCGGGATCAACACCGGGGTGCTGATCTGGGGCGCGGGCGCCGCGGCCGGGGTCTCCGCGCTGCTGACCGCCTCGGAAGCGGCCTACACCGTGCTGCGGTACGCGGGCGCCGCCTACATGGTGTGGCTGGGCGCCTCGATGCTGTGGCGCGCCCGGCGCGGCGCCGCGAACGGGCCGGCCGCCGAGCAGGCCCCGGTCCCGGGCGGCGCGGGGCGGGCCTGGACGCGCGGGCTGGCGACCAACCTGCTCAACCCCAAGATCGGCGTGTTCTACGTCGCGCTGCTGCCGCAGTTCATCCCCGAGGGCGCCCCGCACCTGCTGACCGGGGTGCTGCTGGCGCTGGTGCACAACCTGGAGGGGTTCGCGTGGTTCACGCTGCTCATCTTCGGCACCGAGCTGGCGCGCGGCGTCCTGAGCCGGGAACCGGTGCGCCGGGCCGCCGACCGGATCACCGGGACGGTCCTGATCGGCCTCGGGGTGCGCCTGGCCCTGGCGGCCGACTGACCGTGCGCACCGATACCGCCGATCCCCCGCAGGCCGGACGGCCGGTCCCCTCCCCCTCCCCCTCCCCCTGCCCCGGCGGCGTGCCGGGCAGGGCCGACCGGGGCGGGCAGGGCCGGGGTGGGGTGGGGTCAGGCGAGGGGGATGATGCGGCGGTACTTGCCGCCGGGTGAGCGCTGGGGTGGTTCCTCGGCGTGTTCCAGGGTGACGCCGGTGACGTCGTGCCGGATGAGCAGGCGGGTGATCTCGGCGTGCACCGCGCTCCACACGCGGCCGGGGTCGGCGCCCGCCGAGGGGACCAGGCGTACGCGCAGCGTGGTGGCGGTGGTCTGGGCGATCTGGAACCGTTCGACGCCCGCGGTGCGGTCCAGCAGGGTGCCGAAGGCCATCGGGGTGATGCCGACGCGGTCGCCCCGCCCGGTGGGGAAGGTGAGCACGTCGGCGGCGCGGCCCTGCACCCGGATCGCCGGCAGCGGGTTCCCGCACGGGCAGGGGTCGGGGCGGGCCATGACGCTGTCGCCGAGGTCGTAGCGCAGGATCGGCTGCACCCGGTTGGCGAGGTTGGTCAGCAGGGCGGTGTGCGAGGGCTCCCCGGGCGGGGTGGGCCGGTGGTGGGCGTCGACCGGTTCCAGGATCGCCCAGTCGCTGTTGAGGTGGTACCACCGCCGTTCGCACCCGTAGGCGAGGAACCCGCATTCGGTGGCGGCGTAGGCGGTGTGGACCGGCGCGCCGAACGCGGCCGCGATGCGGTCGAGGTCGTCTTCGGTGGAGGTCTCGCCGCCGGCGATGACCAGCACCGGCCTGAGCCGCGCCCGACCGGCCGCCCGCCCCGCCTCTCGCCCGGCGCCTTGCCCGGCCTCTTGCGCGGCCCCTCGCATGGCGTCTTGCGTGGCGGCGAGCAGGCCCAGCATGCTCGGGGAGCTGACGACCAGCGCCGGGTCGTACCGGGCGAGCTCGGCGTACAGCTCCGCCGGCGGCTCGTACATCGAGAAGACCCGCAGGGCGCGGCCTCGGCGGCTCTCCTTGCGCAGGCGGGCGGTCAGGGCGGTGCTGAGGAGGTGGCCGCCGGGCGCGGACACCATGGCCGTGCGCCCGGCCCGGGTGAGGATCTTGACGATGGCGCCGGCGCCGAGCGCGCCCCGGCTGCGCGAGCCGAGGGCGAAGTTCACGGCCATGTTCCGGTCGTCCAGCACGAACACCCCGCGCAGGCCGCTGGTGCCGGAGGTGGTGGCCACCAGGTAGCGGCCCTGGAACCGTTCCCCGGCCCGCCCGGGGTCGGCCATGAACGCCTGGACGCGGTCGTGGGTCACCTCGGGGTCGGTGACCCATTCGTCGAAGCGGCCCATCAGGTCCCGTTTGGTGGTGACCGGCAGCAGCGCCGGGTCCTCGACCCGCTCCGGCAGGTCCTGGTACAGCTCGCGGTAGTAGGGGGAGGCGGCGCGCGCGTGGGCGACCATCTCCGCAAGGCGGGCCCGTCGCCGGGCCGCGATCGCCTCGGGGCCCTGCGCGGCGGCGCGGCGGGCGTCACGTGTCAGCCGGCGGACGCTGTCATCCATGGTCGTCGGGTCCTTTCTGTGCTCGCAGGCCGTCCATGGCGACGCCGACGCCGACGCGGGCGGCCTCCCACAGGTCCTGCTGGGGGCGGCCGAGGCGGACGGCGGCGATGCCGGCCTGCTGGACGGCGCCCATCAGCGACCCGGTCATCGCGGCCGCCGTGATCGGGTCCAGATGGCCGGGGAAGGCCGCGCACAGCTCGTCGGCGATCTTGTGCTGCAGGTCGAACAGCAGGTACAGGGCCTTGGCCTGGAGGGCGGGCACGGTGGAGACCAGGCGGTAGGCCAGCGCCAGCTCCCGCGCCCGTCCCGGGGGGAGCTCGGGCATGTGGTGGGCGGTGAACCGCTCCAGCATCCGCGCCAGCACCTCGGCGGGGCCCTCCTTTGGGCGGCGTTCGGCGATGGCGCCGAGCAGCAGGGCGTAGGTGTGCTCGGTGTCGACGAACAGCACCTCGTCCTTGCTGCGGAAGTAGTTGAAGAACGTCTTGGGGTCGACGTCGGCGGCGGCGGTGATCTGGGCGACCGTGGTCCCCTCGTACCCGTGCTCTTCGAACAGCCGCAGGGCGGCGGTGACGATCAGCCGCCGGGTCAGCCGTTTCTTGCGCTCGCGCCGTGTCTCCTCCACGCGCACCAATGTACACCTCATTGATTTTTCCAGCCACTGGAAACTTCAACGCGGCCGGTTTTCGGCGTCCGCAGGGCACGGCGTCGATAAGGTGAGGCGACCGGCGGCCCGTCCGGGCCCGTGTTCTCCTCCTCGCAGGCAGGGTGCCGATGCGTCTCCATCCAGGCGAGCCCGAGGCCACCGGCTGGCGGCCGATGTCGGTGCCCGGCGCCGTCCGGCACCTGCTGGCCGCCTCGCCCGGCGTCACCGGCCGCCCTCGGGTGATCGCGATCGACGGCCGGGGCGGCGCCGGCAAGACGACCCTGGCCGGGCGGCTCCGCGCGGCGGTACCCGGTTCGGCGATCGTGCACCTCGGCGAGCAGGAGCGGCTGCTGGCCGCCCGCGACGGCGAATCCCCCGAGCAGCTGGCGCACGTGGCGCGGTGGCTGCTGGAGGAGGTGCCGCTGTTGTCGCGGGAACGGCCGTGGGCCCGCGCCACCATGATCGTCGCCGGTCCCGCGCCGGCCGGTCACGACCCGGGCACCGGGCTGCTCGTCGCCCCGCCGGCCGGCCGCTGAGCCCCCTTCGCCCGCCGAACGCCCGTCCGCTCACCGGACATCCGCCTGTCAAAGGGCTTGACAGGACGTGAAGGCGGGATGATCCTGACCATGGGAGCGCTCTCTTCACACCTAAAATTAAGCACCAAAAGCATGGGTGACGACGTCGGCGCGCCTTTCCGCTCCGCCCCGCCGGCGGCGGGCGCGCCCCCGGCCGCCCCCGCCGCGGTCCCCCCGTGCCCGGAAGGAAACCCCCGTGCGAAGACCACAGTTCCTGCTGCGCGCCCTGCTGGCCGCCGCCCTCGCCGCGACCGCGCTCACCCACTCCGCCGCCCAGGCCGCCGCCACCGTCGTCCAAGCCGAGTCCTTCGCCGCCCAGTCCGGCGTGCAGCTGGAGGCGACCGCCGACACCGGCGGTGGCCAGAACGCCGCCTACCTCGCCTCCGGCGACTGGATGCGCTTCGACGGCGTCGACCTCGGCACCGCGGCGCTGACGGTCGCGGTGCGCGTCGCCTCCGCGGCCGGCTCGGGCACGGTGGAGCTGCGCACCGGTTCCCTCACCGGGCCGCTGCTGGCCGGCCTGCCGGTCACCGCGACCGGCGGCTGGCAGAGCTGGGTCACCACCACCGCGAGCGCCGCCACCCACCCCGCCGGCCCCCAGACGGTGTTCGCGATCATGCGGTCGGCCGCCGGCGGCGACTTCGCGAACATCAACTGGTTCTCCTTCGAGGCCACCGCCTCCTCCGGCGGCGGGTGGACCGACGTCGACCCGGCCGCCTGGAACGCCCAGCTGGCCGCGTTCCGGGCGATGACCCCCGCGCCGGTGCCCGCGGGCGCGGTGCGCGTGCCGGAGTTCAACGCCACCTGCGCCTACAGCCACTCCCGGCCCGACGACCCGATCGTGTTCCCCGGGCTCCCCGGCGCCTCCCACATGCACAGCTTCCTCGGCAACCGGAGCACCGACGCCCTGACCACCACCCAGTCCCTGCTCGGCACCACCGCGACGAGCTGCGCGCCGGCCCCGGCGGACCTGTCGGCGTACTGGATCCCGACCCTGTACGAGCACGACCGGCCCGTCGAACCCAAGGGCGTGATCGTCTACTACGGCTCCCGTCTCACCGACGCCTCGGCGACGGTGCCGTTCCCGCTGGGCTTCCGCATGATCGCCGGGGACGCCCGGTCGCAGGTGCCCACCCCGCGCGGCTCGGTCAACCAGTTCTACTGCGCCGGGCCCGGCGGCGAGACCGGGCGCAGCGCCGACGGCAACTGGCCGGTGTGCGCGCCGACCGCCACCCTGATGTTCCAGCTGGTCTTCCCCGACTGCTGGGACGGCCGGCACCTGGACAGCCCCGACCACAAGTCGCACCTGGCCTACACCTACACCGGGACCTGCGGCGGCGCCTACCCGGTGGCCATCCCGTCGGTGTCGTTCGTCATCGCCTACCCCTCGGCGGGCACCGCCGACGGGTTCCGCCTGGCGTCGGGGATGGCCTCCTCGATGCACGGCGACTTCTTCAACGCCTGGGACAACGGCGCGCTCGGCCACCGGGTCAAGGACTGCGTCGTGCAGAGCGCCAAGTGCAACACCGCCGGGACCTTCTGACGGCGGGCCACCCGGCCGGTCCCTGCCCGCGCGGGCAGGGACCGGCCCCTTTTATGGCCTGATCGAGGGCTTTCGCCACCTTTATTGGAATACAACCGCATGCAATAAGAATGTCCGGGCGATAAAGGGCGCCCACCGCACGGCCGCGACCACGAATAACCACCCCGCCCGAATGTCACGAGGGAAACTCACGAGCCCCCCGGCCCCGACCCGATCACCACACGCAAGTAACTTTGGCCGGAATCTGCCACTCCACCTGCATCCGAGGTCTTGCGCCCCTCCTGTCAACAATGATTAGGTCGCTTACATGACGGGCGTGCCAACGTATACGGCGGGTGAAATACAGATCGAATTAATCGTGATTCGTCCCCGACGGGCCACCGCCTTGCCCTCCTTACCGGCGACCGCACCGCCGGACTGACCCGCACCGCCCGAACTGCGCGTGACCAGGGGCGCGGCGGCCACCACCGCCACCTTCCCCGCGACCGGACCACATCCCCCCTCCACCCACCCCCGAAGTTGAACCGTTCCAACCCGCCGGGACGGCCCGGCGACGGCAGCACCGCCGTCCCGCCCCCGCCGCCCGGAGAACCCTTTATCGCACGCCCTCGCACCGCAGTTCACGCATTTAATCGCGAGAACCCTCATGTGACCGCCCGGACCCGGCACCACCACGCCCGAATTCACCCCCCGCCGGTCACCTGACCATTCTCGACGCCGGATCAGTTGGAGTCTCCTCCGTGACGAGTTCGCTTTCCGATGTCCAGAGTTCCTTTCCCGAACCGACCACCGGCCAAGGCCCCCGGTCACCCGCACCGGGCCTCACCGCGGCCTTCGACCCCGAACGTTTCCACGACGGCGCCGCCGCCATCGTCACCCGCCTGACCCGATACCTGGGCGACCACTCGGTCCGGGGACTCGACCTGCTCGACCCCGCCGTGCTGCTGAAGGCCGCACGCGACCTGATGACCCACGAGACCGCGCACATCGCCGACTTCGACGCCGACCGGGTCAACCAGATCGTCGACCTGTACACCGGGACCGGCATCCCGGTGTACTCCCCTGGGTACATGGGACGCCAGTTCTCCGGCGTGGTCCCCCTGGCCAGCCTCATCGACCTGGTCGGCTCGGTGGTCAACCAGCCCTCCTCCTTCTACGAGGCCGGCCAGCTCCCCAGCGTCGCCGAACGCCTCATGGCCGAACACCTCAACCACTTCATCGGCTGGGAACCCGGCCGGTACGCCATGGTCACCACCTCCGGCGGCTCCCTGGCCAACATGACCGCCCTGCTGGCCGCCCGCGACCGCGCCTTCCCCCAGATCTGGACCCGCGGCGCCGGCGGCACCCCCGGCCCCCCCGCCATCGCGGTCAGCGAACAGACCCACTACAGCGTCACCCGGGCCGCCGGGGTCCTCGGCATCGGCGAACGGCAGATCATCCGCCTCCCCGCCGACAGTGCCGGGCGCATCCGCCCCGACCTGGCCGGCCCCGCGCTGGACGAGGCCCACCGGCGCGGCCTGCGCCCCTTCTGCCTGGTCGCCTCCGCCGGCACCACCGCCATGGGCGCCTTCGACCCCCTGGAGGAACTCGCCGCCGTCGCCCGCCGCTACGGGCTGTGGCTGCACGTCGACGGCGCCCACGGGGCCAGCCTGCTGCTGTCGGACCACCACCGACACAAACTGCGCGGCATCGACCAGGCCGACTCGCTCACCTGGGACGCCCACAAGATGCTGTTCATGCCGGCCCCCTGCACCCTGCTGTTCTACCGCGACGCCGCGACCGCGCGCGGCGCGTTCCGCCAGCGCGCCAGCTACGTCTTCGACGAGGAACCCGACCCCTACAGCGCCTACGACAGCGCCGACAAGAACTTCGAATGCACCAAACGCCCGATGATCATGCCGTTGTGGGCGGTCTGGTCGGTGTACGGGCCGGCGCTGTTCGCCCAGAAGATCGACCGGCTGTGCGAGGTCACCCGGCAGGCCGCCGACATGATCGCCGCCGAACCCGACTTCGCCGTCGCCCACCGGCCGGAATCCAACATCCTGTGCTTCCGGTACCGGCCACCGGGCCTTCAGGACGCCACCGCCCACCGGCTGCAACTGGAGATCCGCAACCGCATCCGGGGCGGCGGCCGCTTCTTCATCTCCAAGGTCGACATCGACGCGGTGGCGGCGCTGCGCGTGGTGGTCATGAACCACCTCATCGACGCCGGCCACCTGGCCATGCTCATCGCCGAGATCAGGGACATCGGGCAACAGGTGCTGCGCGCGAGCGCCGCCACCGGAAACGACCAGCGGAACGGGAGCCACACATGACCATGACGGACCTGGGCGTCGCCTCCTCGGCGGAGCTCGCGGCACGGCTGATCCCCGACCAGGAGCTACGGCCCCGCTCGGTGGAGGAGGTCACCCGCCTGCCGTCCTTCGCGGGGAAACTGGAGGAATGCGGGCGCCTCACCGGCGTCCCCTACTGCGAGTCCCCCCTGGAACTACAGGACGCCCTGGTGCTGCGCCGCCTCCAGCAGCTCGTCGGCGTCGCCCTGCTCAACCCGCTGTGGCGCGAACGGCTGCACTACTTCGGGATCCGCGACGCCCCCGCCGACATGTCCGAATGGGAACGCGTCCCCCTGTCGGACAAGACCGTGCAATGGGACATGTTCATGGGCGCCCGCGCCGGCATGGTCGTCCCGCTGGACCGCGGCGGATTCGAGGTGGTGGCCAGCGGCGGCACCGGCGACGGCATGCCCCTGGAGATCGTGTACTCCCTGCGGGAACTCCGCGACACCTACCGCATCGCCGGGGCGTTCATGGGCGCCTACCAGCTCGGCCGCTACCTGCGCGGCCCCGCCCCCCGCTGGCTCGCCACCACCCTGGCCGACTACCAGATGTGGAGCAGCGGCACCATGGTCGGCGGCGTGCTGTCCAGCGTCCCCGGCGTCAACTACATCGGCGCGGGCCCGGTCAGCGCCCCGGTCCTGGAGCACATGTTCTCCTACCCCGGCCACAAGGCGCTCATGGGCATCACCGCCGGCATCGCCCTGCTCCCCGAACTCGGCGCCGGGCTGTCCCCGCAGGCCAGGGCCAGCTTCCGCGTCGCCATGTACGGCAGCGGCTCACTCCCGCAGCGCAAACGCGACGAACTCCAGGCGTTCTTCCCCAACGTGTCCATCCTCAGCTACTTCGCCGCCACCCAGGCCGAATGCGTCGGCCTCCAGCTCGACCACACCGACCCCGCCCTGTCGGCCGTCCCCGGACTGCACCTGGTGGAGATCGTGGACGAAAACGGCCGCGCCGTCGCCGAAGGCGAGGAAGGCGAACTGGTCGTCACCCGCCTGCACGCCGACGAGACACCCCTGCTGCGGCTCAAACTCGGCGACCGGATGATCCGCCGCCCCGCCCTGTCCGGACCCGGGCTGCGCACCGGGCGATTCGAGTTCGCCGGGCGCACCGCCGACGTGCTCCACCTCAACGACAGCCAGTACTCCGCCACGCTGGCTTACGCCGCCCTGCGCGGGCGGCTGCGCTCCACCACCGGCCTGGACCTGGACCTGGTCGCCCACGAGGTCCAGTTCCACAACCACCGCGACGACCGCGCCCTCACCCTGCTGGTGGCCGTGGACGACCCCGAGGCCACCACCGCCGCCATCGACCAGGGCCTCGGCCCCAGCGGGACCCGCCACCTGTTCACCACCGCGCTGCCGGCCTCGCTGTCGCTGTTCAACGACCGCGAGGCCACCGCCGCCGCCATCGAACACACCGGATACACCTTCGGGCTGGTGTTCGTGCCCCGCTCCTCACCGCAGATCGAACGCACCGCCGTCGGCAAGACGCCGCTGGTCAGGGACCGGGGCTGAGCGTGGCCCGCGTCCCCCACACCCACCCAAGGGAGCAACGATGAAAGACAGGATCAGCATCGTGGTGATGGTCGACGCCGTCGGGGCGCTGTCGGACCGCACCTTGCACAACGGCAACCTGTCGCTGGTCGACGACAGCTCGGGCAGCAAACACCAAGGCACCCCCGACCTGATCACCACCGTCATCCCCGGACAGGTCGTCCAATGGACGCCCATCCACATCGACGTGCAGACCCCCGTCGAGATCTACTCCATCGAATTCCTGCCCGGCGCCCCCGCCGCACCACCCGCCGGACCCTCCCCCGCCGCGCCGCCCCCGGTCGACGCCATGGGCTCCAACGGCACCGAGAACCACGACCTGCTGGTCTGGGAAGGCGTCGTGCCCTACGACATGACACCCGGCGTCCCCTACCGGTACCGGCTCTCCCTCAAGCTCCACGAGGGACCCAACAGCGTGCTGCACGTCGACTCGCCCGCGCTGATGCGCGTGTGAGCCCCCTCCTTTAACCGAAAGGCGGTTTCATGGCCCAGCAACACGGCATCATCGTGCTGTTCGACGTCGAGAACGCGCTCCGCACGCGATCCCTCGCCGGCAACACCTACTGGTTCGACAACATGAAGTTGTTCGGCTCCACCGGCGAAGGCACCGAGCACCTGGTCACCATCGTCCCCGGCACCCACTTCATGGACGGATCCCAGGCCACCGAACAGGTCCTGAACTGGCTGCCCGCCGCCCTCGGGGCCATCCCCCCGACGGTGCCGCGCAACTACCTGGCCGAACAGGAACGCGCCGACGACCGGCGCACCCTGGACCAGCTCGCCTCCCTCAACGCCGACGGCGGCGTCAGCGACACCGACCTCAAACGACTGCAGAAGCGCGTCGGCAAACGCGCACGCAAGCCGGCCGGCGGACGCGGCCTCACCGCCGCCAAACTGCTCGACGTCACCGGCAAGACCACCAGCAGCGCCGGCGCCTACAACTACCCCGCCCCGGTCATCACCGACATCACCGGCCCCGCCGTCACCGAGAAGATCATGTACCCGGCCCAGTACGGATCCCCCGACATGATCTACGACGGCTGGTACTGGGCCGCGACCGTCGACACCAGCCGCCCCGGCGAATACCCGTACACCATGCACGTCCAGCTCCACGAACTCATCGAACAGAACGACGAAATGATCTGGGAGTCGGTGGACCTCACCTGCGAATCCACCCTCAAGATCACCACCGATCCGAAGCGCAACGGATTCACCGGCGCCGGGCTCGGCCTGCTGCCCCTGCCCGCCGTCCCGGCCACGGGCTGACCCCCTCCCCCGACCGGAGCACCCACCAGCGAAGGAACCGCATGCCACCCAAGACCAAACAACCCGAACGACGGCCCTCCCGGCCCGTGACGATCACCGCCGTGATCGACCCCGTCGCCGCCCTGGCCTCGGAGAACCTCGACGACAGCCTCTACCTGTACGACACCAACAAAGCCGCGGGCTCCACCGGGTTCGGCACCCCCGAACTGCACAGCCGCGTCACCAAAGGCGACACCCTGCTGTGGAACGTGATCCCGCTGGAATGCGAGACCTACGCCGCCATCACCGACATCGAGATCGACCCCCGCGTCGCCGAACCCACCCGCAAGGTCTACCCCGGCACCGACATCGTGTTCTGGACCGCCGAGGTCAAACAAGACCTCACCGAACCCCTGCGGTACCGCATCTCGTTCCTGCTCGGCACCGTCACCACCCCGTTCACCCCCACCGCACGGCCGGCCCTGGCCGGACCCGCCGACCAGGCAAGGGAAGGCCGATGACCCAGGCATACGCGGCCGCGGAATTCGCCGATCGCGGCCAGCTCAACTCCGTCCAGCTCAACGTGGTCACCCTCGTCGACATGGAACGCGCCGCCGCCACCAAATCCCTGGACGGCTGCCTCTACATGATGGACAACAGCGTCGGCGGCGTCGGACAGGGCACCGACCACCTGGAGACCATCTGCAAGCAAGGCCAGGTGATCAACTGGATCATCCGCCCCATCGACATGCACCGCGGCGCCGACGGCACCTGGCCACCCATGCCGAAGATCAACAACCTGGTGTTCCTCGACATCGAGAAAGGCGACGAGGACGACGTCGCCGAACGCCGGATCATGACCGAACTCAAGGTCTACGGCGCCCCCGACCGCATGCGCGACCAGTACACCGCCGTCTACTACTACTGGGCCGGGGCGGTGATGAGCGAGGCCAAGCCCGGGCTCTACCGCTACCGGTTCGTCCTGGAACTGGAGAAGGAACACGGCACCGACAAGCTGTACCTGAACTCCGCCCGCTACCCCGCCCTGCGCGTCCTGCCCGTCTGACCCTCCCCACCACCACGGCACCGAGAGAAACGGAGGTCATGGCCGCCACCCCGGCGGCCATGACCTCCGCCCGCGCCCGGCCCCCCTCAGCACGGCCGTCCGTACCGCGCCGCCCGCCTCACCCCCTCGGGCCGTACAGCGTGGCGACCACGTGCACGCCGGCCAGCACCACACACCACACCCACGCGCGCCGGCTCGGCGCCGGCCCACCCCGAAGCAGCGACACCCCCAAAGGGATCAACGCCACGCACAACCCGCCCGCCGCCACCAACGACTGCGGCTCGGTCCCTTTCAGCGTCCCGAGCGCCAGCGCCGACATCGACCCCAGCGCCACCGACCGGCCCAACCCCAAAGCCCCCGAACGATAGGCCCCGACCGCCAGCACCACCCAGCCGAAGAACGCCGGCCCCGACAACGCCCTGAACGGATGCCAGCGCGTATCCCGCCACGCCACGTAATACCCGTCGATCCCCTCGACCATCGTCCGCAGCCCGAGACCGTCGGTCAGGTGGAAGGCCAGATGATCGGTGCCGAACTGGAAGGTCCGGGTGAACAACCCCACCATCACCAGACCCCCGCCCCACAGCCCCCACATCGGGCTGGTCACCGCGATCCGCTGCGCCAGCGTCATCACCCCCGGCCACAACAGGACGATCCCGCACGCGAAACACGCGTACGCGGCGGTGACCAGATCCGGGTACCGGACGTAGGCCGCCAGCTGATCGGGGAAGAAGTAGTGGAACCGCGACCGCAGCACGATCCCCGCCATGACCAGCACCGGGCCGCCGATCAGCGAGATCACGCTCAGCCACCGCCCCGGAAACCCCGGCCCCACCCCCAGATTCGCCGCCGCGTTGGCCGCGCGCCGCTCCGCGCCCGCCCGCCGCCACCGCGACAACCCCCCGCGCGACCCGCCATCCATATGACCCGCCCCTTCCCGCCGGCACCGGCGCGCCCCGGCACGATCCGCCGGGCGCCCCGAAATCGTGACGGGCACCACCCCCCGGCCGCGTCCGGCCCCGGTCGCATCTTCATCGGCGCGCACCACCCGGCCCGCGACCCCGGACCCACCCCGATGTCCGACCCTGGTCAGATGCCGGGCGAACCGGCCAAGCGATACCTTCACCCCATGAAGCACGCGCGGCGGCCGGCCGGAGAACACGCCGCCGACGCGGCGGCGGCGCTCACACTGGCCCTGGTCATCGGCTACGCCATCGTCGACCCGCCCGGCCCCTCGTCCTCGTGGCCCGCCTGGTCGGCGTGGCCGGTGGCCGCGGCCCTGAGCCTCCCCATCGCCGCCCGCCGCCACCGCCCCCGCGCCGCGCTCACCCTCGCGTGCGCCACCGGCGTCCTGGCCACCGTCGCCGGCGCCGCCGCCGCGGGCGCGATCTGGCTGACCTTCCTGCCCACCGTCCTGGTCCTCTACCAGGTCGCCGCCACCACCACGCCCCGCTGGTCGGCCACCACCCTCGCCGCCTGCGCGACCGCCGCCGCCACCGCCATCCTGATCTTCTACGCGCGGGTGCTCCCCGGCCTCACCCCCGCCACCCGGCGCACCGAGATGCCACCCCACTGGCCCATAGAGATCGGCGCGACCTGCGTCCTGCTGACCGCCGCCTGGGCCACCGGGACCGCCGTCCGCTACAAACGCGACACCACCGCCCGCCTGGCCGCCCACCTCGCCGCCGCCGCCGTGACCGACGAACGCCGGCGCATCGCCAGGGAACTGCACGACGTCATCGGCCACAGCATGAGCCTGATCGCCGTCAAGGCCACCGTCGCCAACCACGTCGCCGACGCCCGCCCCGAGGAGGTACGCGCCGCCCTGGCCGTCATCGAGGACACCAGCCGCACCACCCTCACCGAGATCCACCGCGTCCTGCGCCTCCTGCGATCCGACGGCGACCCCTGCCACGACCCCCTGCCCGTCCCCGGCATGGCCGACCTGCCCGCACTCGCCGACCACGCCCGCTCGGCCGGCGTCCGCGTGACCCTGACCGTCCGGCAGCGGACCCCGCCGCCCCCCGCCGTCGCCGCCTCGGTCTACCGCATCGTCCAACAGGCCCTCACCAACGTCATCACCCACGCCGGGCCCACCGACTGCACGGTCACCGTGGACATCGACCGCCACCAGGCCGCCATCGAGATCCTCGACGACGGCCCCCGCCACGGCCCGCCCCAAAGAACCGGGCCCGGCGGCCACGGCCTCATCGGCATGCGCGAACGCGCCAAAATGTACGGAGGCACCTTCACCGCCGGCCCCCGGCCCCACGCGGGCTTCCGCGTGTCCGCCCACCTCCCCTACGACCCGGACGGCACCCCGGCATGACCACCGGCCCCGCCACGCCCCCGCCCATCCGCGTCGTCCTCGCCGAAGACCAGGCGCTCATCCGCGACAGCCTCAAAGTCCTCATCGACGCCACACCCGGGCTCACCACCGTCGGCGAGGCGGGCACCGGCGCCGAAGCCGTGACCCTGACCGGCCGGTGGCGGCCCGACGTCGTCCTCATGGACGTCCGCATGCCCGTCATGGACGGCATCGAGGCCACCCGGCGCATCTGCGCCGCCCCGGGCAACGCCGGCGTCCGCGTCCTGATCCTCACCACCTTCGACCTGGACGAATACGTGCACGCCTCCCTGCGGGCGGGCGCCAGCGGGTTCGTGCTCAAAAGCGCCACCGCGCCCGAACTCCTGGCCGCCATCCGGGTCGTCGCCTCCGGCGAGGCGCTCCTGGCGCCCACCGCCACCCGCCGGCTCATCGCCCGGTTCCTGCGAACCCCGGCCCCCGCCGCGGCCACCCGCGACCTCGGCGACATCACCCGGCGCGAACGCGAGGTCCTCACCCTGGTCGGCACCGGGCTGTCCAACACCGAGATCGCCGGGCACCT
Source organism: Sphaerisporangium corydalis (assembly GCF_025506355.1). Classification (GTDB taxonomy): domain Bacteria; phylum Actinomycetota; class Actinomycetes; order Streptosporangiales; family Streptosporangiaceae; genus Sphaerisporangium; species Sphaerisporangium corydalis. The sequence goes on along the minus strand of NZ_JANZYP010000001.1, from coordinate 119,855 downwards.
GCACCTCAGCGTCGGCACGGTGAAGACCCACATCGGCCGCCTGCTGGCCAAGCTGGGCGCCCGCGACCGGGCCCAGCTCGTCATCGCCGCCTACGAGAGCGGCCTCGTGACCCTCCCCGAGGCCCGATAGCCACCCGGCCCTCCACGGGTCGGCTTCCCTGTAGGTGGAGGTTGGTTTCCGCGGTCGTAAATGATCTTGAAGTCGAGCGCCGCCCTTTACTAAGTAGATCAATTGAGCCGGTCAGCTCAGCGGGGTGGACATCATCTGGTCGACCAGTGACGTGGTGTGCTTGGCGTACCGGAACAGCGGATGCGCCAGCACCTCCCGCAGGAACGCCAGGTCCGTGCACACCCCCGCTCCCCTGATGGTGAACTCCTCCAGCGCCCGGTGCGCACGCGCCAGCGCCTGCGCACGGTCCGGCGCCCACACCGACACCTTCGCGATCAGCGGGTCGTAGTCGGCCGTGATCCGCGTGTCCCCCGCCACGTGGGTGTCGACCCGGGTGAACGGCCCCCCGGGCGGGACGAACTCCTCGATCACCCCCGGCGTGGGCAGGAACCCCCGCGCCGGGTCCTCGGCGTTCACCCGGCACTCGATGGACACCCCCGAGCACACGATGTCGCGCTGCCCGTACCCCAGGGGCTGCCCGGCGGCGACGCGCAGCTGCTCGCGCACCAGGTCGATCCCGGTCACCATCTCGGTGATCGGGTGCTCCACCTGCAACCGGCAGTTCACCTCGATGAAGTGGCACGCCCCGCGCTCGTCCAGCACGTACTCGAAGGTGCCCGCCCCGACGTACCCGGCCATCCGGGCCGCGCGCACGGTGAGCTCCCCCAGGTGCTCGATCGTCGCCGAGGGCAGGTTCGGCGGCGGGGTCTCCTCGATCAGCTTCTGCCTGCGGCGCTGGACCGAGCAGTCCCGGGCGCCCAGGTGCACGACGTTGCCGTGGGAGTCGGCCAGGATCTGCACCTCGACGTGCCGCGCCGCGTCCAGGTACTTCTCGACGTACACGCGGGGGTCGCCGAACAGGGCGACCGCCTCGCGGCGGGTGGCGTCGAACGCCCGGGTGAAGGCGCCGGGCTCGTGCACCACCGTCATCGCCCGCCCGCCGCCGCCGGCCGTGGCCTTGATCACCACCGGGTAGCCGACGGCGTCGGCCGTCCTGGCCGCCTCGGCGGCGCCGGAGGCCGGGCCCTGGCCGCCGGGCAGCACCGGCAGCCCGGCGCGCACGGCGAACTCCCGCGCCCTGGCCTTGTCCCCCAGGCGTGCGATCACCCCCGCCGGGGGTCCGATCAGGGTCAGGCCGTGGGCCTGGCAGATCTCGGCGAACTCCGGGCTCTCCGACAAGAACCCGTACCCCGGGTGGACGGCGTCGGCTCCCGCCTGCAGGGCGGCGGTGACGATCGCCGCCGGGTTGAGGTAGCTGCGCCGGGGCGCGGCCGGGCCGATCTGGATGGACTCGTCCGCCAGGCGCACCGCCGGGGAGTCGCGGTCGGCGGTGGAATGGGCGACCACGGTGCGGATCCCCATCTCGCGGCACGTCCGCAGCACCCGAAGGGCGATCTCGCCCCGGTTGGCGACCAGAACTGTGGTGAACATCGCGACCAGGCTCCAAGGTCTGAGGAAGGCGGTCAGTGGCCGTCGTGCGGGAGCAGGGCCAGCAGCGGCTCGTCGTACTGCACCGGGGTGCCGTCGGCGGCGACGATCCGGCTGACGCGGCCGCGGCGGTCGGCCTGGACGGCGTTCATGAGCTTCATCGCCTCGATGATCCCCACCTGCTGCCCGGCCTCGACCAGGTCGCCGATCTCGACGAACGGCGCGGCGCCCGGCTCCTGGGCGCGGTAGAAGGTGCCGACCATGGGCGCGGTGACCAGCAAGGTGGTGTCCGGTCCCGGGTCGGCGGCGGTGTCGTCCGCCCGCTCGGGTGTCGGGGGCGGGGCGGCGCCGGGCGGTCCGGGGGGCGACCATTCGACGCCGATGGCCACGGTGGCGGTCGAGACGGTGATCCGGCGCAGCGGCGCCGACCCGGCGTCGCCGAGCCGGGCGGCGTGGCGGACGACCCAGTCCAGCACCTGCTCACGCTCACCGGCGGGTTCGGGTTCGAGTGTCATGTGGTTCCTCCTTCAGGCGGCGGCGGGCCGGGCCGTGGGCGCGGCCCGGGAGGTCACGGCGTCAGGGGCGGACCCCGAAGCGGCGCAGACGCCGACGGCGGGCCGACAGCAGATCGGCGGGCGGGGTGCGGGCCAGCTCCCCGAAGGCCGCGGTGACGGCCTGGCCCACCAGGCGAATCGTGGCGGAGGGGTCGCGGTGGGCGCCGCCGTCGGGTTCGGGGATGACGGCGTCGACGACGCCCTGGCGCAGCAGCTCGCGGGCGCCCAGGCGCAGGGCGGCGGCGGCCGCGGGCGCGGCGGCGGGGTCGCGCCACAAGATGGCGGCGCACCCCTCGGGGCTGATCACCGAGTAGACGGCGTTGCCCAGGGCCAGGACGCGGTCGGCGACCCCCAGGGCCAGGGCGCCGCCGCTGCCGCCCTCCCCCGTCACCACCGCGACCACCGGCACGGGCAGGCCGCACATCAGGCGCAGGTTGGCGGCGATGGCGTGCGCCTGCCCGCCGGTCTCGGCCTCGACGCCGGCGTGCGCGCCGGGGGTGTCGATGAGCGTGAGGATCGGCAGGCCGAGCTTGGCGGCCAGGCGCATCAGGCGGGCGGACTTGCGGAACCCGGCCGGGGAGCCCATGCCGAAGTCGCGGGCGACGCGTTCGCGGGTGTCGTGGCCCTTCTGGTGGCCGATGAGCATGACCGGGACGCCGTCGAGGCGGCCGATGCCGCCGGCGATGGCCGGGCAGTCGCGCGACATCCGGTCCCCGGCCAGCTCGTGGAAGTCCTCCAGCAGGCAGCGGGCGTAGTCCAGGGTGGTGGGCCGGCCGGGGTCGCGGGCGAGCGCGACGGTCTCCCAGGCGTTGCGTTCGGGCAGGTCCTGGTGGTGGCGCACCAGCGGGGGCGCGGCGGCGGCCCAGGCGGCCGGCACCGGGCCTCCCTTCGCGGCCCAGGCGGCGGCCGACAGCAGGTGGGCCAGCAGGGGGCGCAGCTCGGCGCGGCGGCGCACCAGGTCGACCAGCCCGCCGCGCAGCAGGGTCTCGGCGGTCTGGAAGCCGTCCGGCAGGGTCTGGCCGATGGTGCCGGCGATGACCCGGGGCCCGGCGAACCCCATGTGCGCACCGGTCTCGGCGACGATGACGTCGGCCAGGGTGGCGTAGGAGGCGGCGACGCCGCCGTAGGTGGGGTCGGTGACCAGCGACAGGGTGAGCACGCCGGCGTCGTCGCAGTCGGCCAGGGCCTGGCTGGTCTTGGCCATCTGCATCAGGGCGAGGGCGCCCTCCTGCATGCGCGCGCCTCCCGAGGCGGTGACCAGGAGCAGGGGGGTGCCGGTGGCCAGGGCGTGCTCGGCGGCGGCGGTGACGCTCTCGCCGACGGCGCACCCGAGGCTGCCGCCCATGAACGCGAAGTCCATGACCGCGGCGACCACCGGGTGGCCGCCGATCGCGGCGGTGACGCAGACGACGGCGTCGGTCAGGCCGGTGGCCAGGCGGGCCTGGTCCAGCCGGGTCAGGTAGGGGCGGGTGTCGGTGAAGACCAGGGGGTCCAGCACGGTGGGCGTGGCGCCGAGCGGGGCCGCCGAACCGGGGTCGGTCAGGTGGTCCAGGCGCTCGGGCGCGCTCAGCCGGTCGTGGTGCCCGCAGCCGGCGCACACCCGCAGGTCCCTGCGGTAGTGCTCGCGGTACACCGGGCCCGCGCACCCGGGGCAGCGGGTCCACAGCGAGACGGGGGCGGCGGTCGCGGTCACGCGGCCGGGTCCGCGCTCGCGGCGGGGCGGGCGTGTGGTCGCATGGCGTTCCTCCCGTGGCGTGCGGCAGGCGTGGTGGCGCCCGGTCGGCGCGCGGCGGGCCTGCTCGCCGTAAACGCTTCCGTGGTCCGCTGGTCGGGCGATGGGAGGGCGCTGGTCGCGTCCTGGTCCGGGGGCGGGCTCCGCCGACCGAACAAAGAATTTCGTCCCGAAATACAATGCTATTTCGTATTAAGGCGGACAGGGCGTCGCCCGTCATTCCGCCGGAGGTCTCGTACCTCACTATTCGGAAATCCCTCGCTAGGTAAAGAATATAGTACTAGACCAGGACTTTTTCGGAGATTTTGTCCTGAGGAGCCATTTTTCCGGATGTTCCGATAAGCGGATTCATCTAAATTCGAGAGGTCCACCAGGCGTCGAGGTCACGCCGACGCCGAGCGCCGGTCAGCTTGGACGAGCGTTGCCGATCATCCGCGGAGATGCCATGGAATTCCAGGTTCTGGGTCCGCTGCACGTCGGCGACGACACCACCGATCTGACGCCCAGCGCCGCCAAGGTGCGCGCCGTGCTCGCCATGCTCGTGCTGCGGCACAACCAGATCGTCTCCACACGGGAGCTGATCGACGAGCTGTGGGGCGAGCGCCCCCCGGCGACCGCGCTGCCCACCCTGCACACCTACGTGTACAAACTGCGCAAGATGCTGGGCACCGGCGGCCCGGCGTCGGTGGTCACCAAGCCCTACGGCTACCTGCTGGCGACCTCGCCCGAGACCATCGACGTCTACCGGTTCGAACGCCTGGTGGCCGACGGGTGGAGCGCGCTGGAACGCGACGACCCCGGACGCGCCACCACCTCACTGGCCCAGGCCCTCGGGCTGTGGCGCGGCCCCGCCCTGGCCGACCTGACCGCGGGCGAGCTGCTGTCGGCCCAGGTCACCCGCCTGGAGGAGGGCAGGCTGCGCGCCCTGCAACTGCGCCTTGAGGCCGACCTGCGGCTCGGCAGGCACGGCGAGCTGGTCAGCGAGCTCAAGGAGCTCATCGCCATCCACCCGCTCAACGAGGACTTCTACGCCAAGCTCATGACCGCCCTGTACCAGGTGGGGCGGCGCGGCGAGGCGCTGGAGGTGTACCAGAACCTGCGCGGGGTCCTGGTCGCCCAGCTCGGCGTGGACCCCTCCCCCGCCCTGTGCCGGCTGCAGCAGCGCCTGCTGTCGGTCGACCCCGGGCTCGACCAGCCTGACCTGGACCCCCTGCCGCCGCGCCCGCCCCGGGCGGGCGCCGGGACCGCGACCGGCACCCCGGCCCAGCTGCCCCCCGACATCGCCGACTTCGTCGGCCGCGCCGAGGCCGGCGACCAGATCGCCGCCATCCTGTCGGGCGCCGCCGACCCCGGCACCGCCATGCGGGTCGTGTGCCTCACCGGGATGCCGGGCGCCGGCGAGACGACCCTGGCCGTGCACGCCGCCCACCGCGCCCGCGCGGACTTCCCCTCCGGCCAGCTGTTCGCCGAGCTCGGCGGCGCCGGCGCCCCCGCCGACCCCGGCGAGGTCCTGGCCGGGTTCCTGCGCGCCGCCGGCGTACCGGCGGAGGAGGTCCCGGCCTGCCGCGACGAGCGCAGCAAACTGTTCCGCACCTGGTGCGGCGACCGCCGGGTGCTCATCGTCCTGGACGACGCCGACGGCCCGGCGCAGATCCAGCCGCTGCTGCCCGGGTCGGCCGGGTGCGCGGTGATCGTCACCAGCAGGACCGGGCTGCACGGGCTGGCCGGCGCCCAGACGGTGGAACTCGGGCCGCTCGGCGCCGGCGAGGGCCTGGAGCTGCTGGCCCGCATCATCGGCCCGGCCCGCCTGGAGGACGAGCGCGCCGCCGCCGAACGCATCGTCCACCTGTGCGGGCGGCTGCCCCTGGCCCTTCGGTGCGCGGGCGCCCGGCTGGCCGCCGGGCAGGGCCTGACCCTGGAGAAGCTCGCCGAACGGCTGCAGGACCCCCGGTCGCGGCTCGCGGAGCTGAGCGTGGCCGACCTGGACGTGCGCACCGCCTTCCGCGGCGCCTACGAGCGGCTCGGCGAACCCGAGCGCAGCCTGTTCCGGCTGCTCGGCCTGCTGCAGACCCCCTCCATCACCATGCGGCAGGCCGGGGCGCTGCTCGGCCGCGAGCCCGGCCACGCCGAACGCCTGCTGGACCGGCTGGCCGGCCGCCGGCTGCTGCGCGCCCGCCCCGAGCCCGGCGGCGAGGTGCGGTACACCATCCACGAGCTGGCCCGGCTGTTCGCCCGCGAGTGCCTGGAGCGGGAACTGGACGCCTGCGGCGAGCCCGCCCCCGGCGACCTGGCCGCCGCGCCCCGCGTCCTCGGCACCTGAGCGCGGGCCGGGGTTCGCGGCGGCACTAGCGCCGCATCAGCACCAGTCCAGACGATCCGGACACCATTGCCGTGTACGGACGAAAGGAGACTTGTGGTGCATCGGACGCTAATCGTGGCGAGGATGGAACCCTCCGAGACGGAGGCGGTAGCCAAGATCTTCGCCGACTCGGACGCCAGCGACCTGCCGCATCTCATCGGGGTGTCCAGGCGCACACTGTTCCGCTTCCACGACCTGTACTTCCACCTGGTCGAGGCCGACCACGACATCACCCCCAACCTGTACAAGGCACGCACCCACCCGCTGTACGGAGAGATCAACCAGCGGCTGGGCGAGCACATCCGGCCCTTCGACCCCGGCTGGCGCGAACCCAAAGACGCCATGGCCGAACCCTTCTACACCTGGGAGGCGGACGCACATGCCTGAGACCCGCCTCAACAAGATCAACGCCGGCCAGGTCGCGCCCAACCACCGCCGAGGCGGCGACATCCGCGTCCTGCTCGGCCCCAAGACCGCCGGCGCCACCTCGGGCTTCATGGGCGTGGCCTTCCTGCGGCCCGGCGAGCACTTCACCGAGCACTACCACCCCTACTCCGAGGAGTTCATGTACCTGGTACATGGAACGGTCCACGCCCGCATCGACGGCGACCAGGAGATCGTCCTCGAGCCCGGCGACGCCCTGATGGTGCCCAAGAACGTCCGCCACCGGATCGAGAACACCGGCACCGACGAGGCCTGCCTGGTCTTCCACGCCGGACCGCTGGCACCCCGGCCCGAACTCGGCCACGTCGACACCGAACCGTCCGCCGAGGACACCCCGGCGGGGAGCCCCCGGTGAACCACCTGGACACCCGCCCGGCCGCCCGGCGCCGCACCCGGGCACGCCCCGGCACCGGCCGCCCCTCCCGGGCACGCCAGGACCGCCGGGTCGTCATCACCGGCATCGGCGTCGCCGCGCCCGGCGGCATCGGGGTCACGTCCTTCTGGGACCTGCTCACCACCGGGCGCACCGCCACCCGCGCCATCACCCTGTTCGACGCCACCGGGTTCCGCTCCCGCATCGCCGCCGAATGCGACTTCGACCCCGGCGCCCACGGGCTCACCCCCCGGCAGGTCCGCCGCATGGACCGCGCCGCCCAGCTCGGCGTGGTCAGCGCCCGCGAGGCGCTCGCCGACAGCGGGCTCACCCCCGCCGACGTGCCGCCCGACCGGCTCGGCGTCTCCATCGGCAGCGCCGTCGGCTGCACCATGGGCCTGGAACAGGAGTACGCCGTCCTCAGCGACGGCGGCCGCGAATGGCTGGTCGACCCCGCCTACGGGGTCCCCCAGCTCTACGGCTACATGATCCCGAGCACTATCGCCACCGAGATCGCCTGGACCGCCGGCGCCGAGGGCCCGGTCGCCCTGATCTCCACCGGATGCACCGCCGGCCTGGACTCGGTCGGCCACGGCTACCAGCTCGTCAAGGAGGGCACCGCCTGCGCCGTGGTCGCCGGCGCCGCCGACGCCCCCATCTCGCCCATCACCGTCGCCTGCTTCGACGCCATCAAGGCCACCTCACCCAGCAACGACGACCCCGCCCACGCCTCACGCCCCTTCGACCTGGACCGCAACGGGTTCGTCCTCGGCGAGGGCGCCGCAGTCCTCGTCCTTGAGGAACGCGGCGCCGCCCTGCGCCGCGGCGCCCAGGTGTACGCCGAGATCGTCGGGTTCGCCAGCCGCAGCAACGCCTTCCACATGACCGGCCTCAAACCCGACGGCCGCGAGATGGCCGAGGCCATCCGCGACGCCCTGCGCCAGGCGCGGCTGCGCCCCGAGGACGTCGACTACGTCAACGCCCACGGGTCGGGGACCCGGCAGAACGACCGCCACGAGACCGCCGCCTTCAAAAGCGCCCTCGGCGAGCGGGCCTACCAGATCCCCGTCAGCTCCATCAAATCCATGATCGGGCACTCGCTCGGCGCCATCGGCTCCATCGAGGTCGCCGCCTGCGCCCTGGCGATCCGCGACAACGTCGTCCCCCCGACCGCCAACCTGCACACCACCGACCCCGAATGCGACCTGGACTACGTCCCGCTCACCGCCAGGGAACGGCCCCTTGAGGTCGTGCTGACCGTGGGCAGCGGCTTCGGCGGATTCCAGACGGCCATGCTGCTGGCCCGCGAACGCGACGGGCTCGCCGGACGGGGGAGCGGCCATGACTGAACGCACCGCCGACACGCCCCGCCCGGTCGTCACCGGGCTCGGCGTCACCGCCCCCAACGGCCTGGGCACCCAGGCCTACTGGTCGGCCACCCTGGACGGAAAAAGCGGCCTCGGCCCGATCACCCGCTTCGACGGCGAACGCTACCCGGTACGCGTCGCCGGGGAGGTCACGGAGTTCGACGACACCGAACACGTCCCGAGCCGCCTGGCCGTGCAGACCGACCACTGGACCCACCTCGGCCTCACCGCCGCCGGCATGGCCCTGGCCGACGCCGGCATCGACCCGGCCGACCTGCCCGAATACCGCATGGCCGTGGTCACCGCCGGATCCTCTGGCGGCACCGAGTTCGGCCAGCGCGAGATCGAGAAACTCTGGAGCCAGGGCCCCCAGTACGTCGGGGTGTACCAGTCCATCGCCTGGTTCTACGCCGCCACCACCGGCCAGATCTCCATCCGGTACGGCATGCGCGGCCCCTGCGGGGTCATCTGCGCCGAACAGGCCGGCGGCCTGGACGCCGTCGCCCAGGCCAGGCGGCTGCTCCGCCAGGACGCCTCGATGGTCGTCACCGGCGGCACCGACGCCTCCCTGTGCCCCTACGGGCTGGTCGCCCAGATGTCCACCGGGCTGCTCAGCACCCGCGACGACCCCGAACGGGCCTACCTGCCCTTCGACGGCGACGCCTGCGGGTACGTCCCCGGCGAGGGCGGGGCCATGCTCATCGTCGAGGGCGAGGACACCGCCCGCGCCCGGGGCGCGCGCCCCTACGGCGCGATCGCCGGGTACGGCGCCACCTTCGACCCCCGCCCGGACCACGGCCGCGAACCCCGCTCCAACCTGCGCCGCGCCATCACCCTGGCCCTGGAGGAGGCCGCGGTGCCGCCCGACCAGGTGGACGTGGTGTTCGCCGACGCCCTCGGCGTCCCCGCCGCCGACCTGGCCGAGGCACGGGCCATCTCCTCGGTCTTCGGGCCGCACGGCGTGCCCGTCACCGCCCCCAAGACCATGACCGGGCGCCTGTACGCCGGCGGCGCCGCGCTCGACCTGGCCTCGGCCCTGCTGTCCATCCGCGACGGGGTGATCCCCCCGACCGTCGGGACGCGCGCCGCCGCCCCCGCCTACGAGCTGGACCTGGTACGCGGCACCGCCAGGGACGGCCCGGTGCGCAAGGCACTGGTACTGGCCCGAGGCCACGGCGGGTTCAACGCCGCGCTGCTGGTCACCGACCTGTAGCGACCCATCTCGCGACAACGGAGAACCACATGACCACATTCACCCTGGACGACATCAGACGCATCATGGGCGGCTGCGCCGGAGTACCGGAGAGCGTCGACCTGGCCGGCGACATCGGCGACCTCACCTTCGCCGAACTCGGCTACGACTCCCTCGCGGTGCTGGAGATGGCCGCCCGCATCCAGCAGCGGATGGGCGTGCGCATTCCCGACGACGCCATCGACGAGATGAAGACCCCGCAGGCCGCGGTCGACTACGTCAACCGCCGGCTCGCCGCCTGACACCGGAGGAACGCCATGGCAGGACACACCGACAACGAGATCATCATCGCCAGCCCCCTGGACCTTCTGTGGAACATGACCAACGACGTGGAGTCCTGGCCCCGGCTGTTCAGCGAGTACGCGGCCACCGAGATCCTCGAACAGCGCGGGCCCACCATACGGTTCCGCCTCACCATGCACCCCGACGCCGACGGCAACGAGTGGAGCTGGGTGTCGGAACGCACCCCCGACCCCGCGACCAGGACCGTGCGCGCCCACCGGGTCGAACCCGGCTGGTTCAAGTACATGAACCTGTTCTGGGAGTACACCCAGGTCCCCGACGCCGTGCGCATGCGCTGGGTCCAGGACTTCGAGATGAAGCCCGACGCCCCGCTCAGCGACAAGCAGATGACCAAGCGCCTCAACGACAGCACCGTGGTCCAGATGAACCGGATCCGGCAGCTCGTCGAGGAGGCCGCCGAGCAGGCCCCCGCACGCATGTGACCCTTCGCCGCCGGCCCCGGCCGGTCCGAGCAGGCACCGACGCACGAAAGAGAGAGCGGGCATGAACGACAAGGACAACAACGTGTACCGGGTCATGGTGAAGATGCGGATCCACCCGGGCATGGAGCGGGAGTTCGAGCGGACCTGGCGCGAGATCGCCGCCGCCATCGCCCGCCACCCCGACAACGCCGGCCAGTCGCTGGCCAAGAGCCCCGACGAGGACGGGGTGTACTACATCGTCAGCGACTGGGCCGACGAGGAGCGGTTCCACCGGTTCGAGCACAGCCCCGAGCACGCCGCCAACCGCATGCGCCTGGACCCGTTCCGCGACCCGGCCGGCACCTCGATGATCCCGATGGTGGTGGCCTCGCGCCTGGGGTCGCGCCCCGGGTCGGGCCGGGTGCGCGTCGCGCTGTACCTCAACGAGCCCGAGTCCGACAAGGGGTCCATCGAGAGCGCCTACCACCAGATCAGCACCACGCTCGCGGGCCGGACCGGGCTGCGCGGCAACGAGCTGCTGCGCTCGCTGCGCGACCCGCGCCGCTACGCGGTGCTCAGCGAATGGGACGACGTGCCCACCTACCGCGAGTGGGAGCGCAGCCCCGACCACCTGCCGACGACCTCGCCGCTGGAGAGGTACCACGACAGGGGCCTGGGGATCTTCGGCTCCTACGAGGTCGTGGCCGCCTACTGACCCGGCCAGGCCGCCCACCCGGCGCGAGCCCTCGCGCCGGGACCCACGACGGAGGTTCACATGCCGTACGCAATGCTCACCTTCCGGATCAAGCCCGGACACGAGGCCGAGCTGGCCGACGTCTTCGGCGGCGCGCCGCCGCTGGAGTCGCCCATCGTCACCGGGCCCGGCGGCGAGGAGGTCGCCCGCCTGATCGGGACCGGGGTGTTCGTCAAGGACGACGTGCTGGTGCGCCTGGTCCACTACGAGGGCGACTTCGGGCAGATCGCCCGGCACCTGGCCGGCCAGCAGCACGTCCACGTCATCGAGGACCGCATCGTGCCGTTCCTGGCCGGCGCGCGCGACACGGCCACCGCCGACGGGTTCGCCGCGTTCTTCCGCGACGCGATGATGACCTGCCTCACCCAGGCCTCCAGCGAGACCCATCCCACCCGGCTGTGACATCGGCCGCGGAAGGCGGAGCCGGCGACCCGCCGCTCCGCCGAGCCGGGGGGCCGGGGGGGCCCCCCCCCCCCCGCCCCCCCCCCCCCCCCGCGCCCCGCCGTGGGGGGGCGGGGCCCCCCCCCCCCCCCCCCGGGGGGGGGCGGGGGCGCCCCCCCCCCCCCGCCCCCCCGCCGCCCGCGAATGGAGCGACCATGTCCCACGACCAGGACGTCCGCCTGCTCGAGGCGATCGGGCGCGAGACCGCCGACCTGCTCACCCAGGCCGACCGGCTCGTGGAGGCCCTCGCCGCCCGGGCGGGGCTGGACGGCGCGTGCTTCCGGTGCCTCGCCGTGCTGTGCCGCCAGGGGCCGCTCCCCCAGAGCCGCCTGGCGGCGCTCGCCGGGCTCACCGCACAGGCCGCCGCCGAGATCGTCGACCGCCTGGAGCGCCAGGGGTACGCCGGCCGCCGACGCGAGGACTCCGGCCGGCGCGTCCTGGTCCACGCCGACCGGGCCGCGCACCGCACCCGCCTGGAACCCGCCCTGCGCGACCTGCGCGAGAGCTGGCATCCCCTGGTCCGCGGCCGGTTCGACGACCTGGCGCTGGTCGCCGGTTTCCTCGCCGAGAGCCGCAGGCTCACCGATCTGGTGGGGACGATGCGCATCAGCCCCGACGCCTTTACAATGTAGATCAATAAAGCACGCCGCGCGCCCGGGAGTACGGGCCGGGGCGGGCGGCCTAGGATCGGCGGGTGGACCTGCCCGCGCTGCCCAGCACCGCCCCCGGCCCCCTCACCCCCGCCGGCGACCCGTACGCGGTCTACCTCGACTCCCTCACCAGCCCCGAGTCCCGCCGCACCATGCGCGGCTGCCTGGACAGGATCGCCCGCGTCATCTCCGGCGACCCCGCCGCCACCGGCGCCGGGCAGCCCTGGCACCTGCTGCGGTACGAGCACACCGTGCGCATCCGCACCGTACTGGCCGGGCAGGGCTGGTCGCCCGCCTACCTCAACAAGCACCTGGTCGCGCTGCGCCGGGTCATGCGCGAGGCCTGGCGGCTCGGCCAGGTGAGCGCCGAGGACTACCAGCGCGCCACCGACCTGCCCACCGTCCGCAGCACCCGGCTGCCCATCGGCCGGCACGTCCCCCCCGAGGTGGCCGGCGCCGCGCTGGCCGCCTGCGACGGCGACGCCTCCCCCGCCGGGGCGCGCGACGCGGCGCTGCTGGCCGTGCTGTACTCCACCGGCTGCCGGCGCGCCGAGGTCGCCGCGCTGGCCCTGTCGGACTACGACGCCGGCGCCCGCTCGCTGCGGGTGCGCGGCAAGGGCGACAAGGAACGCCTGGTCTACCTGACCGCCGAGGCGGTGGCCCGCACCGAGGCCTGGCTGTCGGTGCGCGGGCCCGCGGCCGGGGCACTGTTCGCCCCGATCAACAAGGCCGGACGGCTGCGCGCCCCCGGCGGCAGGCCCGCCGCCATGACCGGGCAGGCCGTCGCCGACATCCTGGCCCGGCGGCTGGCCGCCGCCGGGGCCGCCCGGCGCACCCCGCACGACTTCCGGCGCACCTTCATCGGCGAGCTGCTGGACGCCGGGGTCGACCTGGCCACCACCCAGGCGCTGGTCGGCCACGCCTCCCCCGTCACCACCGCACGCTACGACCGGCGGCCCGAGAGCCGCCGCCGCGAGGCCGTCGACCGGCTGCGCATGCCCGAGGCCCGCCCCCTGCGCCCCGGCGGCCCCTAGGCCCCGCGCGCGGCGTGCCAGTCGGCGGCCCTGAGCCGGTACAGCACGTGCGGGCGCAGCGGGCCGCCCTCGGGGACGTTCGGATGCTGGAAGTCGTCGGCGGGGTCGCGGGTCATGCCCAGGCGCCGCATGACCGCCTGGGAGCGCACGTTGCCCACCGCGGTCATCGACACCGCCTCGGAAAGGCCCTCGGTGAAGGCGTGGTCCAGGGCGGCGGCCGCCGCCTCGGTGGCGTACCCGTGCCCCCACGCCCGGCGGGCCAGCCGCCACCCGACCTCCACCGCCGGGGTGAAGTGCGCCGGGAAGGTCTGCCACACCAGCCCGGTGAACCCGGCGAACGCGCCGGTGCTGCGGATCTCCACCGCCCACAACCCGAGGCCGGGGTCCTGGAAGCCCGCCATGATGCGCCCCGCCAGCGCGTCGCTCTGGGCGGCGGTCAGCGTCGCGGGGAAGTGCTCCATCACCTCGGGGTCGGCGTTCATCTCGGCGAAAGGCCGCAGATCGTCCTCGCGCCACCGGCGCAGGACCAGCCGCTCGGTCTCCAGCATGGGGTCATCCTCCCCCAGATCTTCCCCTAAGGGGCGGCGGGATCGGCAGGTCTGGAATGACAACCGCCGCGAGTGGGTTAGAGTCGTGGAGCCGATGTGGTTGTGTCCCCCGGGCCGCAATTACCGCCTTCACGGAATACCGTTCGGCTGGAGCCGTGTTGTGCCTCTCGCCAAGGAGGCGACCGCCACATCGGCCTCAAACGTGAGCGTCCCGCGAGCTCGTCTCGCGGGGCGCTTCGTTGTACGACGATGTAACACTTTGTGTGCTGGCGTAACACAAGGTTTCCCGTCCGCGCCGTATGGTTGGCATTGGCCGTCCGCACACCGGGAGTGTCCGTGCTGTATCGCATCGCAAAGATCATCAGCAGTCCCGTCCTGCGGCTGCTGTGGCGACCCGAGGTCACCGGCTCGGCGAACGTGCCCCGCGCGGGGGCGGCGATCCTCGCCTCCAACCACCTGTCCATCCTGGACTCGGTGTTCCTGCCGCTGATGCTCCCCCGGCAGGTCACCTTCGTCGCCAAGGCCGAGTACTTCACGGGCAACCGCCTGACGGCCATGTTCATGCGCGGCACCGGCCAGGTGGCCATCGACCGCGAGAGCGCGGGCGCGGCGCAGGCGATGCTGGACGCGGCCCTCGGCGTGCTCACCTCCGGCGAGCTGTTCGGCATCTACCCCGAGGGCACCCGCTCCCCCGACGGCCGGCTGTACCGCGGCAAGATCGGCGTCGCCTGGCTGGCCCTGACCGCCGGGGTGCCGGTCATCCCGGTCGCGATGGTCAACACCGAGCGCGTGCTGCCGCCCGGGGCCACGCTGCCGAGGATCGCCAAGATCGGCGTCCGCATCGGCGAGCCGATGCGCTTCACCGGCGACCCCGCCAGGGCCAAGGACCGGCGGGCGGTCACCGACGAGGTCATGAACGCCATCCAGAAGCTGTCGGGCCAGGAGTACGTCCCCTCCTACGCCGCCAGCCAGAAGGACAAGGAACGGGGCCGGGAGGCCGCCTGAGGGGCACCGCTCAGGGCACCTGAGGGGGCACCGGTCACGGCAAAGGCGGGCAACGCGCGAAATCCCCGCGCTAGGCTCGACGCGACGTCGAGACACCGGGGGGAACGCGTGCCGCGCGGCCGTATCATCGCGATCACGTCTGTCGCGACCGTGCTGGTGGCGGGGGCCGCCGCCGGTGGCGCCTACTACGTCCTGCACACCCGCGGCAGCGCGGAGCTGACCGCCGCCCACTTCACCGCCGCCTGGCAGCGCGGCGACCTGGCCGCGATGCGGGCCGACCTGGCCGCGCCGGCCGACGCCTTCGACGCCGCCTACGCCGAGCCGGCCAGGAACCTCGGCGCCGGGCGCCCCACGGTCCGCCTGGGCGCGGTGACCCCCCGGGGCGAGGACCACGCCAGGGCCGCCTACACCGCCACCATGACCCTGAAGGACGTCGGCGAGTGGACCTACACCGGCTCGGTGGACCTGGTGGTCAAGGACCACTACTGGAAGGTCGCCTGGACGCCCGCGGCCGTGCACCCCGCGCTCGGCGGCCCGGCCCACCTGGCGCTGAAGACCACCTGGCCCGAGCGGGCCGCGGTCGAGGACGCGCGCGGGGGCCGCATCGACCAGGGCGAGGTGGGCGGGTCGGTCCAGCAGCTCGCCGGCTACCTCGACAAGGCGACCGGCAAGGACGTGGCGAAGCTGGGGTCCCCGTACAAGGCCGGTGACGCCATCGGCAGGAGCGGGCTGCAGCAGACGTTCCAGAAGGAGCTGGCCGGCGTCCCGGACACCGCCGTCGTGGTCACCGGCGGCGCGGCGGGCACGTCCGGCAAAGTGCTCACCACCTTCCAGGGCACCCCCGGCACCGCCGTGCGCACCAGCCTGGACCCGCGCGCGCAGAAGGCCGCCGTCGCCGCGGTGCGCGACCTGAAGAAGCCGGCGTCCCTGGTGGCGATCCGCCCCTCCACCGGCGAGATCCTCGCGGTGGTCAACAACCGCGGCGGGTTCAACCGCGCCCTGGACGGGCGCTACCCCCCCGGGTCGACGTTCAAGACCGTCACCGCCGCCGGGCTGCTGGCCCAGGGCCTCACCCCCGGGCGGAAGGTCACCTGCCCGGAGAAGGCCAGCGTCGGCGGGCTGGCGATCCGCAACTCCGACCACGAGGCGTTCGGGTCGCTCAGCTTCCTGGACTCCTACGCCCATTCGTGCAACACCACCTTCGCCCCGCTGGCCGCCGAGCACCTCAGCGGCGGCAGGCTGTACCAGGTCGCCTCCAAGATGGGGTTCAACCAGCCGCTGACCATCGGCGTGCCGGCCACCCGGGGCAGCATGCCGAAGCCGACGGGCCCGGCCGACCTGGCCGCCGAGTCCTTCGGCCAGGGACGCATCACCGCCAGCCCGCTGGTGATGGCCTCGGTCGCCGCGGCGGTCGCCGCCGGCACCTGGCGCCCGCCCACGCTGGTGCCCGCGCTGAAGCAGCGGCTCAGACCTCAGCCGCTGGAGGGCACCGTGGCGCGCGACCTGCGCACCATGATGACGGCCGTGGTCACCAAGGGCACCGCCAAGGGGGCGGGGCTGCCCTCGGGCACGGCCGGCAAGACGGGCACCGCGGAGTTCGGCACCGGCGGCAAGCTCGACTCCCACGCGTGGTTCATCGGCTTCCGCGGCGACGTCGCCTTCGCGGTGGTGGTGGAGGCGGGCGGCATGGGCGGCGAGGTCGCGGCCCCGGCCGCCGCCGGCTTCCTGCGCGGTCTGGACTAGCCGTCCCCTCCCGCCCGGGAGGGGACGGCCGCGCCCTCACATCGGCAGGGCGGCCGCGTCGTGATGAAAGACCATGATCAGCAAGGTGGCGATCAAGGTGGCGATCAGCAGCCAGCTCACCATGATGATGATCGTGGACTTGCTGGGGCCGCGCCGCGGGCCCCGGGCCTGGCGGGCGGTCCGCTTCCGCTCTCCGCTCTCCTTGCGCTGGACGCGCTCGTTGAACGACTCCAGCCGGGCTGCGAGTCGCGGATCCTCGTCGGTGAGGTAGTTCTCGATCTGGACAAGCATTCGCTCCTCGTCCTGCGACCAGGCCATGCCGAACCTCCCGGCAACGCAAGCGGTGTTCCGACGTTCTTCCCACGACGAAGATCTTTAGCCGTTTCGTCACCTGGTTTTTGCCGCTGGTTTCCCCCGGTTGCGACGGTGACCGAAAATCTGTTCTAATCCGGGGATGCGCTGGGACAACCTGCGCCTGACCGGCGACGGCCAGGACGCCCCCGACCTGCCGTTGTTCGCGCGCGGCGCGGTCGCCCGCACGTTCGACACCCCCGAGTTCCGGGGGATGACCTTCTACGAGATCCACGCCCGGACGATCGTCAACCGCGTCCCGGCGGCCAGCCACGTGCCGTTCTCCTGGACGGTCAACCCCTACCGGGGCTGCGCCCACGCGTGCACGTACTGCTTCGCCCGCAAGTCCCACGAGTACCTCGACCTGGACGCCGGCCGCGACTTCGACTCCAAGATCGTGGTGAAGGTGAACGCCGGGGAGCTGGTCCGCAAGGAGCTGGCGGCGCCGCGCTGGGGCGGGCACCCCATCGCGATGGGCACCAACGTCGACTGCTACCAGCGGGCCGAGGGGCGTTACGGGCTGATGCGCGGCATCCTGGCCGCGCTGCGGGACGCCGCCAACCCCTTCTCGATCCTCACCAAGGGCTCGCTCATCCTGCGCGACCTCGACCTGCTGACCGAGGCCGCCGAGGTGACCGACGTCGGCGTCGCGCTGTCGATCGGGTTCCTGGACCAGGACCTGTGGCGCTCGGTGGAACCCGGCACCCCCCGGCCGGCCAAGCGCCTGGAGGTGTGCGCCACCCTCACCGGCCACGGCCTGTCGTGCGGGGTGCTGATGGCGCCGATCCTGCCCTACCTCACCGACTCCCCCCAGGCGCTCGCGGCGGCGGTCGGCCGGATCGCCGAGGCCGGCGCCACCCACGTCACCCCCATCGTGCTGCACCTGCGTCCCGGGGCGCGCGAGTGGTTCCTTGCCTGGCTCGGCCGCGAGCACCCCCGCCTGGTCCCCCGCTACCTGGAGCTGTACGGGCGGGGCGCCTACGCCCCGGCCGCCTACCAGGCCCGCGTCGAGGCCGAGGTCGCCGAGCTGGCCCGCCGCCACGGCGTCGGCCGCCCGGCCGTCCCGCGCGTCCGCCGCGCCCGCCCGGCCCCGGCGCCGCCCGTGGACGCCGGGCCCGAGCAGCTCACGCTGCTCTGACCCGGCGCACGTCACTTATGGGTGATTGACTTCGCTCCTGGGTATTTAATGCGGGTGATGCGCTGAATAGGGCGCATTGTCGTTCATTGGCCGATCCATGACAACAGGGGGAATCATGGCGGGAACCGGAAAGAAGTCGAGCAAGGCCACGGGCAAGGCCAAGAAGGCCGCCATCAAGGCCACGCGCGAGACCAAACAGAATCAGCACGAGGAAGAGGACAAGCGCGGCCCGATGCCCGGCGAGGCCCAGTGATCCGTCGTCCGGCCCGGCGCGGAAAGCCGCCCAACATACCGACATGACTCGTAAATTGGGCAGTTGACCGCAAGCATGACCAGGCACCCTGCCTCCGGCCACCACGCGAGCACGCCGAACCGGCCCCCGGGCGCCCACCCGCCGGGCGTCCGGAGCCCGGAACGGGTCCGGCGCGGTCTCGACGCGGCGGCCCGGGTGCCTGATCATGGAAGCCCCCGGCCCGAACGCGAGGATCGATGTCCGCATACCTCCGCTTCCCCACGATCTTCGGCGAGGTCGTCGTCTTCGCCGCCGAGGACGACCTGTGGATGGTGTCCGCCGACGGGGGACGGGCCTTCCGCCTGACCGCCGGCGTCGCCGAGGCCGGCTACCCCCGCTTCTCCCCCGACGGCACCCAGATCGCGTTCGTCGGCCGCGAGGAGGGCCCCGAGGAGGTCTACGTCATGCCCGCCGACGGCGGCGCCGGACGGCGGATGACCTACGACGGCGCCACCTGCACCGTCACCGGATGGGACCCCACCGGCGCGGTCATCTACGCCAGCGACGAGGGCCAGCCCTTCGGCCGCCGCAAGTGGCTGCACCGCCTGGACCCCGGCGGCGCGTCCGAACGGCTGCCCCACGGCCCGGCCAACTCCATCTCCTACGGCCCCGGCGGCGGCGTCGTGCTCGGCCGCAACACCGCCGACCCCGCGCGCTGGAAGCGCTACCGGGGCGGCACCGTCGGCGACCTGTGGGTCGACCCGGAGGGCGGCGGCGAGTTCGGCCGCCTGGTCTCCCTGCCCGGCAACCTCGCCTCGCCCTGCTGGGTCGGCGGCCGCATCTACTTCCTGTCCGACCACGAGGGCATCGGCAACGTCTACTCCTGCACCCCCGAGGGCACCGGCCTGCGCCGGCACACCGACCACGACGACTACTACGCGCGCAACCTCGCCAGCGACGGCAGGCGGCTGGTCTACCACGCGGCGGCCGAGCTGTACGTGCTCGACCCCGCCGAGGGGGAGTCCCGCCGGGTCGAGGTGCGCCTCGGCAGCTCCCGCACCCAGCGCAACCGCCGGTTCGTCCCGGCCGGCCGCTACCTCGACAGCGCCACCCTCACCCCCGACGGCGCCGGCCTGGCGATCACCACCCGGGGCAAGGCGTACTCCTTCGGCAACTGGGAGGGGCCGGTGCGCCAGCACGGCGAGCCGGACGGCGTGCGCTACAGGCTGCTGACCTGGCTCGGCGACGGCGAGCGCCTGGTCGCGGCGGCCAGCGACGACGGCGACCGCGAGGTGCTGGTCGTGCTGACCGCCGACGGCGCCGCCGCCCCCCGGCCGCTGGCGGACCTGGACACCGGCCGGGCCATCGCCCTTTCGGTGTCACCGGCCGGCGACCGGGTCGCGGTGACCAACCATCGCAACGAACTGCTCGTCGTCGACCTGCCCGAGGACCCCGGCGGCCCGGCCGCCTTGACCGTGGCCGACAGCAGCCGCTTCGGCCGCGTCGAGGACGTGGTCTGGTCCCCCGCCGGCGACTGGCTCGCCTACACCTTCCCCGACACCGCGCAGACCACCGCCGTCAAACTCTGGCACGCCGCCACCGGCGAGACCCGCCAGGCCACCCGGCCGGTGCTGCGCGACTCCCGGCCCGCGTTCGACCCCGAAGGCCGCTACCTGTACTTCATCGGGCAGCGGATCTTCAACCCCGTCTACGACTCCCTGCAGTTCGACCTGGGCTTCCCGCTCGGCACCCGGCCGTACGCCATCACGCTGCGCCCGGACGTCGGCTCGCCGTTCGTCCCCGAAGCCCGCCCGCTGACCGGCGAGGACGCGGCCAAGAAGGGGGACGCCAAAAAGGACGCCCCCGCCACCGAGCCCGCCGCGGACGCCGCGCAGCCGGGGGACGAGGGCGAGACCGGCACCTCGGCCGAGGCCGGGGACCAGGCGCCCGGCACGCCCGCCCCGGCCGGGCTGGAGATCGACTTCGACGGCATCGAGCGCCGCGTCGTCCCCTTCCCGGTGGCCGAGGGCCGCTACGACCGGGTCGCCGGCATGAAGGGCAAGGTCCTGTTCAGCTCCTTCCCGGTGGAGGGCAGCCGGGGCGACGAGTTCTCCGAGTCCACCTCCGGCACCTTGCAGGCCTACGACTTCGCCAAACAGAAATGCGAGACCCTGGTCTCCGACGTCACCGACTTCCGCCTCGGCCAGGACGCCACCACACTGCTGTACCGCTCCCGGCAGCGCCTGCGGGTCGTGCGGGCCGGCGAGCAGCCCTCCGACGACGACGGCGCCGGCCGGGCCGGGGGGTGGATCGACCTGGACCGGGTCAAGGTCTCGGTCTGCCCCGAGGCCGAGTGGCGGCAGATGTTCCGCGAGGCGTGGCGCCTGCAGCGCGAGCACTTCTGGGTGCAGGACATGGCCGGCATCGACTGGGACGGCGTCTACCAGCGCTACCTGCCCCTGGTCGACCGGGTCGGCACCCGCGGCGAGTTCTCCGACCTGCTGTGGGAGCTGCTCGGCGAGCTCGGCACCTCCCACGCCTACGAGAGCGGCGGCGAGTACCGCACCCGCCCGCACTACTGGCAGGGCAAGCTCGGCGTCGACTGGGCGCACGCCGGCGGCGTCCACACCATCGCGCGCATCGTCACCGGCGACCCCTGGGACCCCGACGCCACCTCCCCGCTCAACCGGCCGGGCCTGGACGTGCGGCCGGGCGACGCGGTGGTGGCGGTCAACGGCCAGCCCACCGGCGCGGCGGCCGGGCCCGCGCGGCTGCTGGTCAACCAGGCCGGGCAGGAGGTCGAGCTGACCCTCAGGCGCGGCGACGCCGCCCCGAGGACGGTGACCGTCAAGGCGCTGTCGGACGAGCGGCCGGGCCGCTACCGCGACTGGGTGGAGGGCAACCGGGCCCGCACCCACGAGCGCACCGGCGGCAAGGTCGGCTACCTGCACATCCCCGACATGGGCCCGGAGGGGTACGCCGAGTTCCACCGGGGCTACCTGGCCGAGTACGACCGCGAGGGGCTGGTGGTGGACGTGCGCTTCAACGGCGGCGGCCACGTCTCGGGGCTGCTGCTGCAGAAGCTCGCCCGCCGCCGCCTGGGCTACGACTTCCCCCGCTGGGGGGTGCCCGAGCCCTACCCCGCCGAGTCGCCGCGCGGCCCGCTGGTCGCGATCGCCAACGAGTGGGCCGGCTCCGACGGCGACATCTTCAGCCACACCTTCAAACTGCTCGGGCTCGGGCCCCTGGTCGGCAAGCGCACGTGGGGCGGGGTGATCGGCATCTGGCCGCGCCACCGGCTGGCCGACGGCACGGTGACCACCCAGCCGGAGTACTCCTTCGCCTTCGACGACGTGGGGTGGCGGGTGGAGAACTACGGCACCGATCCCGACGTCGAGGTCGACATCACCCCGCAGGACTACGCACGGGGGGTCGACACCCAGCTCGAGAAGGCGATCGACCTGGCGCTGGAACGCCTGGCCCAGTACCCCCCGCACACCCCCAACCCCGCCGACCGGCCCCGCCTGGGCACCCCGCTGCTGCCCCCGCGCGGGTAGCCGGCCGCGCGCGGCGGGCACCGCGCCCCTCCCCCGGGACGGAGGCGGCCGGGCGGACGCGCTCGGTTCACGCGCGGGGCGGGTGCGGTCAGGTCACGCGGGCGGCGCAGGCGGTCAGGCGGGCCGCCAGGGCGGTGACCTCCTCGCGCAGGGCGTGGGGGGCAAGGACGGTGAACGGCCATCCGAGGCCGGCCAGCATCGCGGCCATGCCGTCCAGCCGTTCGGCGCGGCCGGTCATCAGCACCCCGCCCTCGGCGGGGCCGAGCGTGGCGGCCGAGGGCGGGATCCGGCGCCGGGCCTCGGCCAGGGTGGTCTCCAGCAGCACCCGCACCTCGTGCCGGTAGGGCACGCCCGACAGCGAGGCCACCACGTGCGCCACCGGGTCGAACGCCTCCGGGCCGGGGAACCCCTGCGCGAGCGGCTCGGCCGAGGCGACCCGGTCCAGCCGGAAGGTGCGCAGGTCCTGGCGCAGGTGGTCCAGGCCGGTGACGTACCACCGGCCCGAGTGGAACACCAGGCCGTAGGGGTCCAGCTCGCGCACGCTCTCCTCCCCCCGCCACGACCGGTAGCGCAGCCGCACCCGCCTGCGGCGGCGGGCGGCGGCGGCCAGGGTGAGCAGGGTGGCGGCGGCGGGGCGGGGCGTGTCGGCGGGCCGGGCGGTGTGCTCGACGGTGTCGGCCACCGCCTCCACCCGCTCGCGCAGCGCCGCAGGGAGCACCCGCTGGATCTTGGCCAGGGCGCTGGCGGTGGCGGTCTCCGACACCGCCAGGCCCGTGCGCCGGCCGGACAGCAGCCCGAGCACCACGGCGGCGGCCTCGTCCTCGGTGAGCATGAGCGGCGGCAGCTTGTACCCCGGCATCAGGCGGTAGCCGCCGTACCGGCCCCGCTCGGCCCGCACCGGGACGCCGATCTCGGCCAGGCGCAGCGCGTACCTGCGCACGGTGCGCTCGTCGACCTCCAGGCGGCGGGCCAGCTCGGCCCCGGTCAGCCCGGGACTGGCCTGGAGCAGCTCCAGCAGGGTGAGCACCTGGGTGACGGGATTCGGCATGGGCTCCTCGTTTTATCCGGACCGGTTCTGCCCGGATTCGATCCTAGGGTGCCAGGGAGGCACATCAGCGACACCCCTGAGGAGACACCTATGAGCACTTTCGTCCTGGTCCCCGGTTTCTGGCTGGGCGCGTGGGCGTGGCGGGAGGTCGCCGGCCCGCTGCGGGCCGCCGGGCACACCGTCCACCCGCTGACCCTGACCGGGCTCGCCGACCGCGCCCACCTCGGCGGCCCGGCCACCGACCTGGACACCCACGTCGAGGACATCGTGGCCACCCTCGTCCACGAGGACCTGCGCGACGTCGTGCTGGTCGCGCACAGCGGCGCCGGGGCCCCGGTCACCGGGGCGGCCGACCGGGTCCCCGAACGCGTCGGCAAGGTCGTGTACCTCGACAGCGGCCCGCTGGCCGGCGGCACGCGCCCGCTCGACCAGTACCCGCCGGACGTCCAGAAGATCATCGCCGATCACCTGAGCGACGGGTGGCGCTACCGTCCCCTGTCCTTCGAGCTCCATGAGTCGCTCGGCACCAGCACCGAGGGCCTGGACCAGGCGCGCCGATCCCGGATCGCCGCCAGGATGACCCCCCAGCCGTACGGCGCGCTCACCCGGCCGCTGAAGCTCACCGGTGGCGGGGAGGCGGCCCGCACACCGAAGGCGCTGGTCAGCTGCTCCTACCCGATCGGCCAGGTAAAGGAGATGATCGACCAGGGCCACCCCTACTTCGCGGCGCTGGCCGGCCCGGAGTGGGAGCTGCACGAGCTGCCGACCGGCCACTGGCCGATGTTCTCCCGCCCCGCCGACACCGCACGCCTGCTCGGCGCCCTCTGACAGGCCGTCGTTCTCCACCGGCCGCGCGCGCACCGGCGAACTGTCGGCGCCCCCTGGTAGGAAAGGGGATCGGCGAAGGGGGAGACCGGTTTGATCATCGAGGGTGTGGACGCGCGGGGCCTGCTGCACTGCGAGACGACGGCGCTGGGGGTGCTGCTGCGGCAGCAGGGGCTGGAGCTGTCCGAGCCGATGATGTTCGGGCTCGGGGCCGGCCTGGGTTTCGTCTACTGGGACGCCAAGGGGATGGACCTCCCGTTCCTTGGCGGCCGGGTCAGGCCGTTCGAGCTGACCAGGAACCTCGCCGGCCGGCTGGGACTGGACCTGGAGGTGCGGGAGACCACCTCGCGGCGCAAGGCCTGGCAGAACGTCACCGACCACATCGACGCGGGGCGGGCGGTGGGACTGCAGCTCGACAGCCACCACCTGGACTACTTCACCTCGAAGGAGCACTTCGGCGGCCACATCGTGGCCATGTACGGGTACGACGACGACGCCGCCCGCCTGGTCGACACCGGCCAGCAGGGCGGGGCGGTCACGACCGGCCTGGCCGCCCTGGCCGCGGCGAGGGCCGAACGCGGCCCGATGACGGCGCGGAACCGGTCGTTCACCCTCACCGTCCCCGAACGGGTCCCCGCCCCGCGTGACGTCGTCGTCCCGGCGATCAAGGCCTGCGCGGCGGGATTCCTCGACCCGCCCATCGCCAACCTCGGCCACCGTGGCATCGAGAAGACCGCCCGGCAGATCGGGAGGTGGTGGGGCCGCAGCGCGGACCCCGCCCGGGACCTGCCTCGGGCCGCGCTGCTGATGGAGCACGCCGGGACCGGCGGCGCCCTGTTCCGCAACCTCTACCGGGACTTCCTCGGCGAATGCGCGGAGCTGCGTGACGACGCCGCGCTGCGCACCGGCCACGAGATGTACGGGCGCGCCGCCGCGATGTGGACCGGCGTCGCCGGCCTGATCGCCAAGGCCGGCGAGTCCGGCGACCCCGCACCCCTGGACCAGGCCGCGACGCTCCTGCACGACCTCTCACGGCTCGAACACGACGCCATGCGGGCACTGGCCACCATCGAGACGCCGTCCGCGCCCGGACCATGACGTCGTGGATCGCGGCTTCGGGGCTCGCCCTGGCCGGGCCTAGTCGCCCGGCGAGCGGGGGTCGGCCAGGTGGTCCTCGGTCGCGGCGCGGATGGCGCGGACGCACGCGGCCACCGCCGGATGCTCCCCCGCTCCCCGGCGGTAGGCGACCCGGGTCCGGCGCCGGACCGGCAGCGGCAGGAGACGCACACCGCCCGGGGGCCGGCCGGCGCCGAGCCTCGGCACCAGGGCGACGCCCTGACCGGCCGCGACCAGCGCCAGCACGGCGGTGAAGTCGTCCACGTGGTGACGGACCCTCGGGGTGAACCCCGCCGCCTGGCAGGCGCGCCAGGCCACGGCATGGCACAGCGTGCCCGGCGAGGCCACGATCCAGTCCGCGTCCCGGAACCCACCGACCGGATCCACGGGAGCCGCGCCCCCCGGACCGGCGGGAGCCGCATGGACGGGAGCCGCGCCCTCCGAATCGGCGGGAGCCGCACCCTCCGCATGGACGGGAGCCGTGCCTTCCGGATCGGTGGGAGGCGCGCCCTGTGCCGTATCCGGGACCGCCAGGAAGACCGTCTCCTCCAGCAGGGGTGTCGAGTCGAGCGACGGGTCGGGCTCGACGGGGGCCAGGTCGTAGTCCTGCAGCAGCGCCACGTCCAGCCGCCGCTCCCGTAGCGCTTCCGGGGCGGCGGCCGGGTCCAGTTCGGTGACCATCAGGTCGAGCCCCGGGTGGTCGCGGCCCAGCGCGACCAGCGCCGCCGGCAGCACGGTGCGCACGGCGGTCGGGAACGCCCCGATGCGCACGGTGCCGCTCAGCCCGGTCCGGGTGGCGGCGAGGGTCGCCGAGGCCGCCTCCAGCGCGGCGAGCACGGTCTCGGTGTGCCCGACCAGCGCGGCGCCCGCCGGGGTGAGCGCCACCCCGCGGCCGGTCCGCTCCAGCAGCGGCACCCCCGCCTCCCGTTGCAGCGCCGCGAGCTGCTGGGACACCGCCGACGGCGAATAGGCGTGGGCCTGGGCCACCGCGGCGATGGTGCCGAGCCTGGCCAGGTCGCGGAGCAGCCGCAGGCGGCGCACATCAAGCACAAGCTCAGCTTACGCATGCCTTCACGAATCGGAACTGGTCCTTCACATTGGGCCGCGCGACGATGGTGCCCATGACACTCCACGGTCTCCACGTCCCATTGATCACTCCGTTCGAGGCCTCGGGCGAGGTGGCCCTCGGCGCGCTGGAGGCGCTCGCGCGGCGTCTGCTCGCCGACGGCGCGGCCGGCCTGGTCGCGCTCGGCACCACCGGCGAGCCCGGCGCGCTCACGGACGCGGAGAAGCGGGCCGTGATCGAGGTGGCGGCCCGGGTGTGCAGGGAGCGGCGGGCACCGCTGGTGGTGGGCGCGAACACGGCCGGGGAGCTGCGGGAGCTGGGCGGCCACCCGGAGGTCGTCGCCGCGCTGACCGTGGTGCCCCCGTTCGTCCGCCCCGGCCAGGAGGGCGTTCTCGCGCACTTCGCGCACCTCGCCGGGCTGAGCCCGGCGCCGCTGATCGTCTACGACATCCCGTACCGCACGGGCCAGTACCTGCCGGTCGCGGCGCTGCGCAGGCTCGCCGCGATCCCCGGCGTGGCCGGGGTGAAGTCCGCGCGCGGCGGGATCGACGAGGACACCGTCGGCCTGCTGGCCGACCCGCCCCCGGGGTTCGCGATCCTCGGCGGCGACGACCCGTACATCTCGCCGATGCTGGCCCTCGGCGCGCACGGCGGCATCCTGGCCTCGGCGCTGGTCGACACCGCCGGCTTCGCGCGGCTGGTCGGCGCGTGGCGGTCCGGCGAGGTGCGCGAGGCGCGCGCCCTCGGGCACCGCCTGGCGCTGCTGTCGCTGCGGCTGTTCGCGGAGCCGAACCCCACGGTGATCAAGGCGGTGCTGCACGCGCGCGGCGACATCCCCACCCCGGCCGTACGGCTGCCGCTGCTGGCCGCCTCTCCGGACACGGTCGCGGCGGCGCTGGAAGCCTGGGAGACCGTGTGGGGACCCAAAGCCGAGGCCTTTACTTTGTAGATCAAGGCCAGGTGGGTTGTCTCGGGGACCCGCCCACCGCAGAGGGGCGCGACCGGGGGGCAGGCGGCGGGTCGGCGGACCGTACATCCCCGAAGCCGACGACACCGCCGCCTGCCCATCGGCCGTACCTCGCGGGGCGGCGGCGTAGGACTTTTGTCCTGCCGGAAGCCGGATTCACGTTTCTACCGGCGCCCGTGGGTGATCCCTAGCGTTGCCCACATGAGCGTGAACGCCGTAACACTCACCGAGCTCACCAAGAGCTTCGGCACGGTCAGGGCCGTCGACGGCCTGACCCTCGACATCCCCCAAGGGCAGACCCTCGCCCTTCTCGGTCCCAACGGCGCGGGCAAGTCCACCGCCATCGGCATGCTCCTCGGCCTCTCCGCCCCCGACTCCGGCACCGCCGAGGTGTTCGGCGGCGGCCCGCAGGCCGCCGTGCGGGCCGGGCGCGTGGGCGCCATGACCCAGGAGGGCGGCCTGATCCCGAGGGTGACGGTCCGCGAGCTGGTCGGATTCGTCGCCGGCTGCTACCCCGCGCCGCTGCCGGTGGACCAGGTGCTGGCCACCGCCCGCCTGACCGGCCTGGCGGGCCGCCGGGCGGACCGGCTGTCCGGCGGCCAGGCCCAGCGGGTGCGGTTCGCCATGGCCCTGGTCGGCGACCCCGGCCTGCTCGTCCTGGACGAGCCCACCGCCGCCCTGGACGTCGAGGCCCGGCGGGAGTTCTGGGAGGGCATGCACCACTTCGCCGCGCGGGGCACGACGATCCTGTTCTCCACCCACTACCTGGACGAGGCCGACGACCACGCCGACCGCATCGTGATGATCAGCGGTGGCCGGGTGGTCGCCGACGGCACCGCCAAGGAGATCAAGCGCGTCACCGCCCTGACCACGGTCAGCCTGACCGTCAGCGGGGAGACGGCCTGGCTGGCCCGCCTGCCCGGGGTGTCGGCCGTCGAGATCCGCGGCGGGCGCGCCCGCCTGCGCAGCACCGACTCCGACGCCACCGTGACGGCCCTGGCCGAGGCGCGGGCCATCCGCGACCTGGAGGTCTCCCCCGCCGACCTGGAGGACGCCTTCGTCGCCCTCACCGCCGCCCCCCTTCCCCCGACCCCAGAAACGAGCGCCGCACGATGATCGGTTACATCCGCCTGGAACTGCTCCGCGTCGTGCGCGACCTCACCTTCGTACTGTTCGGCATCGCCATGCCCGTGGTGATGTACCTCATCTTCACCAACCTCGGCCTGGCCCCGGGCGACGAGCGGGAGGTCGCGCTGTACCTCATGGTCAGCATGGCCGCCTACGGGGGGATGGGGGCGGCGTTCAACAACGGCACCGGGCTCGGCGAGGACAAGGCCCTCGGCTGGCTGCGGCAGCTCCGCCTCACGCCCCTGCGGCCGGTCACCGTCATCGCGGGCAAGACCGTGACCGGGATGGCGGTCGTGGTCCCCGCCATCGTCGCGATCCTGCTGGCCGGCACGCTGATCAACGGCGTCTCCCTGAGCCCCGGCCGGTGGGCGGCCGTGATCTGCCTGCTGTGGGCGGGGACCGTCCCGTTCACCCTGTTCGGCCTCGGCAACGGCTACCGCCTCACCGGGCAGGCCGCCGGGATCGCGAACTTCGCCGCCGGCATGGCCCTGGCCGTCGTCGGCGGCCTGTGGCTGCCCACCGACCGGTTCCCCGGCTGGCTGAAGGCGATCTCCGACTGGACCCCGGCCCGCGCCTACGCCGACCTGGCACGGGACGTGGCCTTCGGGCAGGCGCCCACCGCGCGGGCGGCGCTCATCCTGCTCGGCTGGCTCGCCGTGTTCGGCCTGTACGCCATGTACGGCTACCGCCGCGCCGGCGAACGCTCGTGACCCCCTCCCCCGGGCCGGACGACACCCCTGCCGGCAGCGGCTACGGTGTGGCGGTGAGCACGTCGCATCCCGCCCTGGAGGGGCGGCAGGGCGGCCGCGGCGACGACTTCGCGACCGAGGGACCCGACGCCAAGGGGTTCTACCCGTGGCTGGTCCTGCTGACCGGTCCCCTGTGGGACACCTTCGCCGGCGGCTCCCGCCCGCTGTGGCTGGCGATCTCCGGTGTCGCCGCCGCCGGCGCGCTGTACGTGGGGACGATCCGGACGGCCTTCGCCGACCCGCGCAAGGCCGAGCGGGGGCCGCTGCCCGCCCTGGGCGCGCTCACCCTGGTGCTGGCCTGGACGATGCACGGCAACTGGTACGTGCTCTTCGCCCTCTTCGCGATCGCCTGCGGCGTGGCGGTCAAGGGGGTGGGACGGATCTCCGTGGTCCTGCTGGTCACGCTGGGCGCCGTGTTCGCCGTCACCCTGAGTCACGGCGAGGACTGGGGCACGGTGCTGTCGCTGTGCTGGGGCACCTTCTCGGCGGGCCTTGTCCCCTCCATCATGCTGCGGCTGTTCGAGGTGATCGAACAGCTCAAGCGGACCCGCGAGGAGCTCGCCGCCAGGGCCGTGGCCGAGGAGCGCCTGCGGTTCTCGCGCGACCTGCACGACCTGCTCGGGCACACGCTGTCGGTGATGGTGGTCAAGGCCGAGGCCGTGCGGCGCGTGCTGCCCGGCGACACCGCCGCCGCCGTCCAGCAGGCCGCCGACATCGAGCGCATCGGGCGCGAGGCCCTCACCGAGGTGCGCGCGGCGGTCACCGGCTACCGGGGGCGCGGGCTGTCGGCCGAGCTGGAGTCCGCCCGCACCGTCCTCGCCGACGCGGGGGTGCGGCTCACCACGCGCGCCCGGGTGCTGGAGCTGGCGCCCGAGGCCGACGCGCTGCTCGGATGGGCCGTGCGCGAAGGGGTGACCAACCTGATCCGGCACAGCGGGGCGCGCACGTGCCGCATCGACCTGGCCGCGGGCGACGACGGCACGGTGCTGGAGATCCTCGACGACGGCAGGGGCGGCGCCCCCCTGGCGTGGTCGGGGCACGGCCTGAAGGGGCTGCGCGAGCGCGTCGCCGCGACGGGCGGGCTGCTGGAGGTGACCGACCAGGACCCGGGCGGGTTCCGGCTGCGCGTCACGCTGCCCGCGGAGCCCCGATGACCCGCGTCGGCCGCCGGGGCGCCCGATGATCCGGGTGCTGCTGGCCGAGGACCAGGGGATGATGCGCGGGGCGCTGGCGCTGCTGCTCGGGCTGGAGGACGACATCGAGATCGTGGCCCAGGTGTCCTCCGGGGAGCAGGTGGTCGCGGCGGCGCTGGAGCACCGTCCCGACGTGGCGCTGCTGGACATCGAGATGCCCGGCCGCAGCGGGCTGGACGCCGCGGCCGACCTGCGGGGGGCGCTGCCCTCCTGCCGGGTGCTGATCCTCACCACCTTCGGCCGGCCCGGGTACCTGCGCCGGGCCATGGAGGCCGGGGCCCAGGGGTTCATGGTGAAGGACGGCCCGGTCGAGGAGCTGGCGGCGGCGGTCCGGCGGGTCCTGGCCGGGGAGCGCGTGATCGACCCCGCGCTGGCGGCGGCGGCGCTGAGCGCCGGGCCCAGCCCGCTGACCGACCGTGAGCGCGACGTGCTGGCCGCGGCGGCCGGCGGCTCGACGATCGCCGACGTCGCCGCCCGGCTGCACCTGTCGGAGAGCACCGTGCGCAACTACCTGTCGGCGGCCATCGGCAAGACCGGCACCCGCAACCGCATCGAGGCCGCCACCCTCGCGCGCCACCACGGCTGGCTCTGACCGTCCTCACGGGGGCCCGGCATCTTCCGCCCGATTCACGGCGGCCGAGGGGGCGGCCGGCACCGCCGGTGTCAGGGGGCCACGACGAGGGGCGCGCGGGTGAGGGTGTCCTGCTCCCAGGGGAAGCCCCGCCCGAAGGTCGCCCCGGCCAGCGCCCGCTGGCCGGCGGTGTTGGGGTGGAAGAAGTCCCACTTGCTGATGTGGTCGAGGGTGAACGGATAGGAGAAGATCGCGCCCCCGTCGTACCGGCAGGACGGGCCGTAGGCGGCGCACGCCGCCGCCATCTGCTCGTTGTAGTCCTGGACGCGCTCCCTGACCCGCGCGCGCCGGGCCTGGTCCTTCTTGGCCTTGGAGGCGGCGCCGGCCAGCATCGTGGGGCAGATGTGGCCGATCGTCCAGAAGGACCTGGCCACGATGTTGTCCTTGCCGATGCGCCAGAGCCGCCGCAGGTCGGGGATGCTGGCGGCGAAGACGCGCACGCCCGCCGTCGCCAGGGTGGCGAACGCGCGGTCGAGGTTGGCGCGGTAGGTGGCGACCGGGGTCATGCCCGCCTCGGTGGCCACGCAGGCGTCCTGCGCGCCGATCAGGATCGTGACGTAGGCGGCCCTGGCGGCCACCGCCCGCGCCGCCTGGGCGGCCAGGCCGGCGCTGGTGGACCCGGGCACCGCGAAGTTGAAGTTGTGCCCCTTGACGGCCGGGGAGATCGCGGTCAGGCGCAGGTAGTGGCTGCCGACCTCCGCCGAGTCCCCCGCCGACCAGGACCGGGAGGTGCACACGACGTACCAGCCGCAGGCGTTGAACCCCGCGCTGATCGAGTCGCCGAGCGCCGCCATCACCGGGGGCACCGGGTCGGCCGCCGCGGCGGCCGTGCCGGGCGCGCACAGCGCCGCGGCGGCGAGGACGAGCGCGATCCCTCTGACCATGGTCACCTCCACCTGGGACGATCGATCCCGGAAGAGACCGAGAACCAAGGTAGGGACCGGAGGGGGCCCGCTCTATTACCGTGAGGCGAGGCGTTGCTACCGTTGACCAAGTTCCTATCGCGGCTTGACAGGACATGACTCTCGTGTAGAGATCCGTGTCAGCGAATCACCCCGCGCCCGTGAAGCTGTGAGACCGGCCACTCCTTGTCGAACGCGTTCAGTTTCCGCATAGGGTGGGCAGAGTGAGTGTCGCGCTCGGGATAACCCGCCCCCCGCTGGTTCGCAGCATCCCCGTCCACCACCCCGAAGACCTGATCGCGCGACTGCCGCAGGCCCCGCCCTACGCCTGGGTCCACCACGGCGAGGGCCTGGTCGCCTGGGGCGAGGCCGCGCGGGTGAACGTCCCGCCGGGCCCCGGCCGGTTCGACTGGGCCCGGGGCTGGCTGGCCTCGGTGTTCGGCGAGGCGCACATCGACGACGGCGTGCACGTGCCCGGCTCGGGACCGGTGGCGTTCGGCTCGTTCACCTTCGACCCCGACGCCGCGGGGTCGGTGCTGGTGGTCCCCCGGGTCGTGCTCGGCCGCAGGGACGGGCACGCGTGGCTGACCACGGTCGGCGAGGCGCCCATCGACCTGATGACCCCGGCCGCCACCCCCGGCAGGATCGTGTACGGCGACGGGTCGCTCAGCGCGCCCCAGTGGCAGCACGCCGTGTCGCGCGCGGTGCGCCGGATCCGGTCGGGGCGGCTGGAGAAGGCCGTGCTGGCCCGCGACCTGGTCGCGACCGCCGAGCGGGACATCGACGTGCGGGTCCTGCTCGACCGCCTGGCCCGCGCCTACCCCGACTGCTACACCTTCTCCTGCGCCGGCCTGGTCGGCGCCACCCCCGAGCTGCTGGTACGGCACACCGGGCAGGCCATCGAGTCGCTGGTGCTGGCCGGGACCACCTACCGGGGCGCCGGCCCGGCCGAGGACCGCGCCAAGGGCGCCGCTCTGTTCGCCTCGGCCAAGGACCGCCACGAGCACGCCTGCGCGGTGGCCTCGGTGCGCGACGCCCTCACCCCGCTGTGCTCGGCGCTGACGGTGCCCGAGGAGCCGGAGCTGCTGGTGCTGCCGAACGTCCAGCACCTCGCCAGCCGGGTCAGCGGCCGGCTGACCGACGGCGCCTCGGTGCTCGACGTGGTCGCCGCCATGCACCCGACGGCCGCCGTCGGCGGCACCCCCACCGGCGTCGCCCTGGAGGTGATCCGCGAGCTGGAGGGCATGGAACGCGGCGGGTACGCCGGCCCGGTCGGCTGGATCGACGCCCGCGGCGACGGCGAGTGGGGCATCGCCCTGCGGTGCGCGCAGGTCGAGGGCCGCCGGGCCCGCCTGTTCGCCGGGTGCGGCATCATGGGCGGCTCGGACCCGGCGGCCGAGCTCGCCGAGGCCCAGGCCAAGTTCCGCGTGATGCGCTACGCCCTGGAGGGCTGAGTCGTCAGGGGCCCGTCGCGGCCCCCGGGGCGGCGTCCCGGTCCGGGCCGTCGCGGTCCAGCTCGTGGGCGAGCTGGTCCAGTTCGGCGCCGCCGGCCATCAGCGAGGTCAGCTCGTCGCGGGTGATGTCGGCCTTGTCGAACTGCCCGAGGCTGGTGCCCCGGTTGAGCAGCAGGAACCGGTCGCCGACCGGGAAGGCGTGGTGGGGGTTGTGGGTGATGAACACCACACCGAGACCCCGGTCACGCGCCCGGGCGATGTAGCGCAGCACCACCCCGGCCTGCTTGACGCCGAGCGCGGAGGTCGGCTCGTCCAGGATGAGCACCCGCGCCCCGAAGTACACCGCGCGGGCGATGGCCACCGACTGGCGCTCGCCGCCGGACAGTGTGCCGACCGGCTGGTCCACGTCGCGGATGTCGATGCCCATGTCGCGCAGCTCGTCGCGGGCGACCCGCTTGGCGCGGGCCACGTCCAGGCGGCGCAACGGCCCGGTGACCGGCTCAGAGCCGAGGAAGAAGTTCCGCCAGACCGACATCAGCGGGATCATCGCCAGGTCCTGGTAGACGGTGGCGATGCCCCGGTCCAGGGCCTCGCGCGGGCCGCCGAGCCGGACCGGCACCCCGTCCAGGAGGTACTCGCCGGTGTCCTGGCCGTGCACCCCGGAAAGGATCTTGATGAGCGTCGACTTGCCGGCGCCGTTGTCGCCCAGCACGCAGGTGACCTCACCGGCCCGCACCAGCAGCGAGACGCCCCGCAGGGCGATCACGCTGCCGAAGACCTTGCCCACGTCACGGGCTTCGAGAAGCGGCGGGGTCATCGCCGCACCTCCTCGGCGTAGCGGCGGACCAGGCGGTTGGCGAGCGTCGCCAGCAGCAGCATCGCGCCCAGGAAGAACTTGAACCAGTCGGCGTCCCAGCCGGCGAACACGATGCCCTTGTCGGCCATCCCGAAGATCACCGCGCCGATGGACGCGCCGATCGCCGATCCGTAGCCGCCGGTGAGCAGGCAGCCGCCGATCACCGCGGCGATGATGTAGATGAACTCCTGGCCGATGCCGGAGTTGGCCTGGACCGAGGTGAAGCGCAGGGCCAGGATCGAGCCGACCAGCCAGGCGGCGGTGGCCGTGGTCATGAACAGCACGATCTTGGTGCGCGCGGCGGGCACGCCGACGGCCCGCGCCGCCTGCTCGTTCCCACCGACCGCGAAGATCCAGTTCCCGGCCCGGGAGCGCATCAGCACCCAGGTGGCCAGGACGGTCACCCCGATCCACCAGAAGATCGCCACCCGGAACTCCACCCCGCCGACCGAGACCGAACCGGCCAGCAGCGACCGCGCCGCCTGGTACCCCTCGGCCCTGCGCAGGCCGCTGACCTGCACGGTGCCGGTGAGCGCCTTGGTGACGCCGAGGTTGAGGCCCTGCAGCATCAAGAACGTGCCGAGGGTGACGATGAAGCTGGGCAGCTTGGTGCGCACCACCAGCAGGCCGTTGGCGAACCCGACGGCCAGCGCCAGGACCAGGCCGGCGAGCATGGCCGCCCACACGTTCCACCCGTACCGGGTGGCGAGGGTGACCATGACCAGCCCGGTCGTCCCCGTCAGCACGCCGGCCGACAGGTCGAACTCCCCGCCGATCATCAGCAGGGCGATGGCGACGGCCATGATGCCGAGCGTGGACGCCGGGTCCAGCCAGTTCGCCACGCCGTCGGCCGAGCGGAACACCGGCGACTGGGCGGAGAAGAACGCGAAGACCGCGATGGCGCCGACCACCGAGCCGAGCTCGGGGCGGACCAGCAGGCGCCGGAGGGGCCCGGCGCCCGCGACCCGTTCGTCGGCGGTGACCGTGGTCACCGAGTGCCGCTTTGCGCGAGCTTGGCCACCTGGGCGGCGTTCTCCTTGGTGACGAAGCCCGGCCCGGTGTTGACCGGCAGGCCGCCGCCGACGGTGTTGAGGTTCTTCTTGTACAGGTAGAGGAAGGTGATCGGCAGCCATCCCTGGAGGTACTGCTGCTGGTCGACCGCGAAAAGGATCTCCCCGGCCTCGATCGCGTCGACGACGTCGGCCGACAGGTCGAAGGTGGCGAGCTTGGCCTTGGAGCCGCCGTCGGCGATCGCGTCGCGGGCGGCCACGGCCACCGCGGGGTTGAGGGTGAGCACGCCGTTGACCGAGGTGTCGCTCTGCAGCTTGGCCTTGATCTTGGAGGTGGCGTCGGCGAGGTTGCTGACGTCCACCTGCAGCCGTTCGACACTGCCGCCCAGGGTCGCCGTGGCGCCGTTGCACCGCTGGTCGAGGCCGACGTTGCCCGCCTCGTGGATGACGCACAGGAGCTTGGTGACGCCCTCGGCCTTCAGCTTCTCCCCCGCGCCGCGCCCGGCCACCTCCTCGGACTGGCCGACGTGGGTGATCGCGCCGAACTCCTTGGACTCGTCGGCGCCGGAGTTGATGGTGACGACCGGGATCTTGGCCGAGACGGCCTTGGCGATGGACTCCTTGAGCGCGTCGGGGTTGGCCATGGAGACCACCACGCCGTCGACCTTCTGGCTGATGGCCTGGTCGATGAGCTGGGCCTGCTTGGCGGGGTCGCCGTCGCCCTGGTAGGTGACCTTGGCGCCGTACTGCTTGCCGGCCGCCTCGGCGCCGTTCTTGACGACGTCCCAGAAGGAGTCTCCGGGCGCGCCGTGCGTGATGACGGCGAAGGTGCCGCCGCTCTCGCCCCCGCCCGCCGCGGGGGACGCGGAGGCGCCCGGCGCCGGCGCGGGGTCATCGCCGCTGGAACAACCGCTCAGCACCAGCGCGCCCAGCGCCGCCGCTGTGATCAATCGGGTGACTCGCCTCATGGAAACCTCCCGTGCCGTCCCAGGGGGCGGGATCGGCCACATTCCAGGTTTGTAACCTCAGGTAACGCCCCTGTCAATTGTTTGTCGTGACATTCTGATGTATTGCTTACTTTTCCCTGGCTTTGTCCGGACATACTGACGCTCGCGCGGGCGGTCAAGGCTCCCACCTGGTCCGTGACACCAAAGAGCCCGGCGAGAAGGCCTCGCCGGGCGGGGGGACAGGTACGTCAGCTCAGATCGCGCACGAGCCGGTGTTCTCGCAGGTCGATATTTGTCAGGACATTCTGATGTCCGCTAGCCTCGTAGGGCCAGCGATCAGTGAAGAGCCGGGAGTAGTCATGGGCACTCGACTCGACATCGACCTCGATCGCTCCAGCCCCGTGCCGCTGTACTTCCAGGTGGCCGAGCAGATCGCCGAGGCGATACGCAAGGGCGAGCTCGCGCCCGGCGCCCGCCTCGACAACGAGATCCTGCTCGCCGAGCGGCTAGGCCTGTCCCGTCCCACCATCCGCCAGGCCATCCAGTATCTGGTCGACAAGGGCCTGCTGGTGCGCAAGCGCGGCGTCGGCACCCAGGTCGTGCACGGCCAGGTCAAGCGCTCGGTCGAGCTGACCAGCCTGTACGACGACCTGCGCCGCGCCGGCCAGGAGCCCACCACCCGCGTCATCTCCCTGCAGCCCGTCGGCGCCGACGAGGAGATCGCCGCCGTCCTCGGGGTCGCGGCGGGCACGCAGGTCCTGCGCCTGGAGCGGGTGCGCTACGCCGGGGGCGAGCCGCTGGCCCTGCTGCACAACTGGCTGCCCGCCGGGCTCGGGCCGCTGACCGCGCAGGCCCTGGAGGAGCGCGGCCTGTACGAGCTGCTGCGCGCGGCCGGGGTGCGGATGCGGGTGGCCAACCAGCGCATCGGCGCCCGGTCGGCCGGCCCGGCCGAGGCGCGGCTGCTGGACGAGCGCCGGGGCGCGCCGCTGCTCACGATGGTCCGCACGACCTACGACGACCAGGGCAGGGCCGTGGAGCACGGCTCCCACGTCTACCGCGCCTCGCACTACTCGCTGGAAGTCACGCTCATCGAGCGCTGATCGGCCTCCGCGCCCTCCTCGGGTTCAGAGGCGCGGGAGGCGCGGTGCTTGATGTACAGGGTGGTGCCGATGCCGAACAGGACCGCGGCGGCGAGCGCCACCCAGGAGAAGCCCTTGAGCCACCGGTCGGCCACGACGCCGAGGTAGTAGATCACGGCGGTGGTGCCGCCCGCCCAGGCGACGCCGCCGAGCACGTTGGCGATCAGGAACCGCCAGTAGGGCATGTGCAGGGCCCCCGCGAGCGGCCCGGCGAGGATGCGCAGCAGCGCGATGAAGCGGCCGAAGAAGACCGCCCACATGCCCCACCGGTCGAAGGCGTTCTTGGCCTTGGCGATGTGGCCGGGGCCGAAGTGCTTGGGGAATCGGCGGCCGAGGCGGTCGAACAGCGGCTGCCCGCCCTTGCGGCCGATGAGGTAGCCGATCGAGTCGCCGATGATGGCGCCGGCGCTCGCGCACACCCCCACCCACAGCGGGTCGACGACGTGCTGCGCCGACAGCAGCGCCGCGCTGACCAGGACCACCTCGCCGGGCAGCGGGATGCCGAGGCTCTCCACGCCGATCACGACGCCCACGATCACGCAGATCCAGACCGGGGGGATCGACTGAAGCCATTCCTCGACATGCATGGCTCACACCCTATGTCGTGAGTTGGGCCCGTACGGCGGGACCGCCGATCTTCAGGACAGCGCGCGGACCGCCTTCTGGGCGGCCTCGCGCATCGCGACGTGCACGCGGGCGTTCTCCTCGCGATCGGTCCTGGCCTCGACGACGCGCACGCCGCCGCCCCTGATCGCCTTCGGCAGGTCCTCGATCGAGGACAGCAGGGTGTACGGGGTGCCGGTGGCCGCCGCCAGGAACGACAGGTCCACCCCGTGCGGGGTGCCGAAGACGCGTTCGAAGGAGTCGGGCAGCGCGGCCTGCGGCAGCAGGGAGAAGATGCCGCCGCCGTCGTTGTTGACGACGACCAGGCACAGGTCGGGCCGGGGCTCGCGCGGCCCGAGGATGAGGCCGTTCTGGTCGTGCAGCAGGGTCAGGTCGCCGAGCAGCGCGTAGGAGGGGCCGTTGTGGGCCAGGGCGGCGCCGATCGCGGTGGAGACCAGCCCGTCGATGCCCGAGGCGCCGCGGTTGGCGAGCAGGCGCAGGCCGCGACGGGGGCGCATGGCCTGGTCCAGGTCCCTGATGGGCATCGAGGAGCCGCAGAACAGCAGGGCGTTGTTCGGCAGCGCCTCGGCCAGGTCGCGGGCCAGGCGCGGCTCGCTCATGCCCGAGTCGTCCAGCACGGCGTCCACGGCCTCGCGGGCGGCGGCGTCGGCGGCGCGCCAGGACCGCAGCCAGGTGTCGTCGCCGGCCGCGACGGCGATCTCCACGGCCTCGGCGACCTGGGTGGCCGAGCGGGTGGGGTCGGGCCAGCGGGTGAGGTCGGAGGCGACGACGATGTGCTCGCCCGCGTGCTTGAGCCACGACAGCAGCGGGCGCGACAGGCTCGGACGGCCGAGGGTCACCACCACGTCGGGCCGGTGGGCGTCGGCGAACTCGGGGGTGCCGAGCAGGAAGTGGTAGGCGGAGACGGCGTGGTCGCCGTACCGGCCGCCGCCGGTGGGCTCCGACAGCACCGGCCAGCCGGCCATGTTCGCGGCGGCGACGTGGCGCCGCACGTTGACGGCGCCGTCGCCGACGACCAGCACGCCCCTGCGCGTGGGTGAGACGTGCAGGCCCGACGAGGGGGACGCGACGCGGGCCCGTACCCAGGGGCCGGCGGCGTCGCCGTCCAGGGGCTCGCACCAGGAGGAGTCGCCGTCGGGGATGAGCGGCTCGCGGAAGGCGAGGTTGAGGTGGACCGGG
The DNA here is from genome assembly GCF_025506355.1 of Sphaerisporangium corydalis. Taxonomy (GTDB): domain Bacteria; phylum Actinomycetota; class Actinomycetes; order Streptosporangiales; family Streptosporangiaceae; genus Sphaerisporangium; species Sphaerisporangium corydalis. The sequence continues at coordinate 81,186 of NZ_JANZYP010000001.1, read as the reverse complement.
CCGGCGTCGCCGGGGCCGAGGGCACGCTGGTAGGCGCGGCAGGCCAGGGACCGCCAGTAGGCGACCTGGCCGGGCCGCTCCTCGGGGGCGCCGACCTCGCAGAACCAGCGGACCGCGTCGCCGTACAGCTTGATCTGGTCGATGGTCTGGCTGGCGCCGGTGGCGCGCAGCTCGGGGGGCCGGTCGGCGGTCAGGACCAGCAGCGGGACGCCGGACTCGTGGGCCTCGATCACCGCCGGGTGGAAGTTGGCGGCGGCGGTGCCGGAGGTGCAGGCCAGGGCGACCGGCCGGCCGGACCTGCGGGCAAGGCCGAGCGCCAGGAACGACGCCGAGCGCTCGTCGATCCGGACGTGCAGGCGGACGCGCGAGTCGCCGTGGGCGGCGATGGCCAGCGGCGCCGAGCGCGAGCCGGGGGCCAGCACCACGTCGGTGAGCCCGCAGCGCACCAGCTCGTCGAGCAGGACGCCGGACAGGGCGGTGGCGGGGTTCACCCGCCCTCCGCCGGGGCCGGCCGCCTGGGTGCGCGCGTGATCAGGGGAACGGGGAGAGACCTCATCTAGGGGCGGCGCGGGAAGCGGGAGAAGTCGGGGCGGCGCTTCTCCTTGAAGGCGTCGCGGCCCTCCTGCGCCTCCTCGCTCATGTAGTAGAGCAGGGTGGCGTCGCCGGCGAACTGCTGCATGCCCGCGGCGCCGTCGCTGACGGCGTTGATCGCGCCCTTGAGCATGCGCAGGGCCAGGGGGGACTTGTCGAGCATCTCCCGGCACCACTGGACGGTCTCGGCCTCCAGCTCCTCGAGCGGGACGACCTTGTTGACCAGGCCCATGCCGAGGGCCTCCTCGGCGTTGTAGAACCGGCACAGGTACCAGATCTCGCGGGCCTTCTTCAGCCCGACGGTCTCGGCCAGCAGCCACGCGCCGTAGCCGCCGTCGAAGGAGCCGACCTTGGGGCCGGTCTGGCCGAACATGGCGTTGTCGGCGGCGATGGTCAGGTCGCAGCAGACGTGCAGGACGTGGCCGCCGCCCACGGCGTACCCGGCGACCATGGCGATGACCGGTTTGGGCAGGCGGCGTATCTGGACCTGCAGGTCGAGCACGTTCAGCCGGCCGATGCCGTCGGGGCCGATGTAGCCGTCGTCGCCGCGGATCTTCTGGTCGCCGCCCGAGCAGAACGCCTCGGTGCCGGCGCCGGTGAGGATGACCACGCCGACCTCGCCGTCGTCGCGCGCGCTGGTGAAGGCGTGCTGCAGCTCCGACAGCGTGGTGGGGCGGAAGGCGTTGCGCCGCTCCGGGCGGTTGATCGTGATCTTCGCCATGCCTTCGGCGGTCTCGTAGATGATGTCCTCGTAGTCACCCGACCGCTTCCAGTCGACAGTGCTCACGGTCACTTCGCTCCTCACTCACCTGCGCGTCGCCCCGGCCGAGGTCACCGGCGGGGGGCCGCCTCCGACGGGACTAACCTTACGACCGTGAGTGAGCGTCCTGTGCATGCGGTGGTGCTACCTCCTGGTCCGGCCCTGTTCGACATGGTTCGCGAGGCGGTGCTCGGTTCGGGTCCCGCCGTGCTCCCCCTGCCGCCCGACCTGCCCGCCCCCGCGCTGTCGTCCGCGCTGGAGGCGCTGCGGCCCACGCACGTGGTCACCCCCGGCGGGGTGCGTACCCGTCCTGAGGGGGTGCCCGCGGACGGCGGCACCGCGGTGATCATCGCGACGAGCGGCTCCACGGGGCCGCCCAAGGGGGTGGAGCTGCCGGCCGCCGCGCTGGTCGCCTCGGCGTCGGCCTCGCTGCGGCGGCTGTCGGCCGGGCCGGGCGAGCGGTGGCTGTGCTGCCTGCCGCCCTCGCACGTGTCGGGGCTGCAGGTGCTGGTCCGCGCGCTGCTGAGCGGCTCGGAGCCGATGATCCACGAGCGCTTCTCCCCCGGCGCGGTGGCCGCGAGCGGGGCCGACCACGTGTCCCTGGTCCCCACGCAGCTCAGGCGCATGATCGACCACGGCGCGGACCTGTCGGCGTTCGGGACGATCCTGCTCGGCGGCGCCGCCGCGCCCGCCGGCCTGCTGGACGCGGCGCGCGGGTCGGGGGCGCGGGTGGTCACGACGTACGGGATGAGCGAGACGTGCGGCGGGTGCGTCTACGACGGGGTGCCGCTGGACGGGGTGGGCGTGGAGGTGGGCGCGGACGGGCGGGTCCGGGTGTCGGGGCCGGTGCTTTTCTCGGGGTACCGGCTGCGGCCGGACCTGACGGCCGGGGTCCTGTCCGGCGGCGTGTTCGCCACCTCCGACCTCGGCGTGCTGGCGCGGGGGCGGCTGCGGGTGCTCGGACGGTCCGACGACGTGATCAACACCGGGGGGCGCAAGGTGGTGGCCGGGTCGGTGGCCGGGCTGCTGGCCGGCCATCCGGCGGTGCGGGAGGCGGTGGTGGTCGGCCGCCCGCATCCGGAGTGGGGCGAGGAGGTCGTGGCGGTGGTGGTGGCGGCCGACCCGGCCGACCCGCCGGCGCTCGGCGAGCTGCGCGCCCTGGTGAAGGGGCTCCTGCCGGGGTACGCGGCCCCCCGGGCGCTGGCGCTGCGGGACCGGTTGCCGGTGCTGCCCAACGGCAAGCATGATCTTGTAGCCATCCGCCGGGATATTTCCGGGTTTGCTGGCATAGCGGATGGTTCTTGACCACAATGTGCCGTCAAGGGAACCGGAAGTCGCGTCCGGCGCGTCATACAGACATCTGGATCTAGGAAGGACGCCTTGATGAACCCAACCCGCAAGATGTGGATCTCCGCCGGAGTGGTGGGAGTGGTCCTCGCCGGGGGCATCTCCGTCGCGGCGGCCGCGGCGTCGGGACGGGGCGACAAGACCGGCGAGGTCAGCCAGGAGACGGCCGTCACCAAGACCTACGGCCCAGGCGAGGCCCCCGGCCAGATCCCCGGCCCCGAGGTCTCGGCGAACGCCGAGCCCACGCGGGCGCCGAAGGATTTCGTCGTGACCAACGACGACATCAACCCCGACCCGAAGAAGGTCGCGGAGTTCTGGACCGAGAAGCGCATGGAGAACGCCGAGCCGCTCCCGATCCCGGTCATCACCGGGGAGAAGAAGCCGAAGAAGTAGCCCGGGCCAGCGGGCTTTCCAGAGGCGGGTCGCCGGACGGCGGCCCGCCTCTCGGCGTGCCGGGCCGATGATCTCGTGTGGAACGGGCGATCTCGGGAAGAGGGTGACGACCAGGCACGACGAGCCCGACGATCAGGAAGGATTTCGCAATGGTCATGGAGTCCACGGGAACAAAAGACGCCGCTCGGCGTTATTGATACTGGTGCGCCGAACGCCGAACGCCGCGCCATCCCATCGACCGAAAAGACGACTCCGTGACGGAGGAGGTGTGCTCATGCCCCGAACCGCCGTGGCGACCTCGACTGAGCGCGAGGCGACCCCGACGTCCCTCGCCCAGGTCCTCGACCGAGGGCGAGCCCAAGGTCACCTTTCCCTCGCGGAACTGCGCGAGGCCTTCTCCTCGGCCCAGATCAGCCCGGCCAAGGGACGTTCCATCCTGCGCGAGCTCTCCGAGGCCGGCGTGCGCCTCGCCGCGGAGAACGAGCCCGTACTCGGCTCCGGCGGCCGGACCGGGAAGACCCGTAAGAGCACCACCATGAAGACCACCACGAAGAGCCCCATGACCGGCACCACCATCACCCCCGCGGACGCCCCCGGCTCCCCCGAGGAGACCGCCGAGCCCCGCCCCAGGCGCGCGGCCCGCCGAGGCACGCGCAAGACGGCCGAGGCCGCGCCGGTGGCCGCCAAGCCCGCCGACCGCGACGACGAGCCCGCCGAGGGCGAGGAGGGCGGGAGCGAGCCCGAGGAGGTCCAGAGCGAGACCTTCGACCTGGACGACCAGTCCTCGGTCATGGGCGACTCGGTGCACACCTACCTGAAGTCGATCGGCCGCCGCACGCTGCTGACCGCGGCGGAGGAGGTCGAGCTGGCCAAGCGCATCGAGGCCGGCCTGTACGCCGAGCACAAGCTGGAGACCGAGTCCCCCGCCCCCGCCCGGCGCGCCGACCTGGAGTGGGTGGCCGCCGACGGCCGCCGCGCCAAGGACCACATGCTGGAGGCCAACCTCCGCCTGGTCGTCTCGGTGGCCAAGAAGTACACCGACCGCGGCATGGCGCTGCTGGACGTGGTCCAGGAGGGCAACCTCGGGCTCATCCGCGCGGTGGAGAAGTTCGACTACTCCAAGGGCTACAAGTTCTCGACCTACGCCATGTGGTGGATCAGGCAGGCGATCCAGCGCGGCTTCGCCGACTCGGCCCGCACGATCCGGCTGCCGGTGCACGTGCTGGAGCTGCTGTCGAAGCTGTCGCGCATCGAGCGGGACATGCACCAGCGCCTGGGCCGCGAGCCCACCCCCGAGGAGCTGGCGGTGGAGCTCGACAAGACCCCCGACCAGATCGAGGAGCTGCTGCGCACCAGCCGCCAGCCGATCAGCCTCAACGCCACCATCGGCGAGGACGGCGAGACGACCATCGGCGACCTCATCGAGGACGTGGACGCCCCCGAGGCCTCCGAGGTCGTGGACCGCCAGCTGCTCGGCGCCGAGCTGCGCGGGGTGCTGGGCAACCTGACCCCGCGCGAGGCCAAGATCATGGCGCTGCGCTTCGGGCTCGTCGACGGCAAGCCGCACACCCTCGACGAGATCGGCAAGCACCTGGGGCTGACCCGGGAGCGGATCCGGCAGCTGGAGAAGGAGTCCCTCTCCAAGCTGCGGCACCCGAGCAACACCCGTCCCCTGCTCGACTGGGCGAGCTGACCCGCCCGCCCCGCCGTCCCCCTCCTCAGCGGGCGGGGGCGAAGGGGCGCGGCACGCGGGGGATGCCGGTCAGCCGGTTCTCCTCGCGCAGCGTGCGGAGCCGGTCGACCTCGGCGGTCCACCGCGCGCCGTCGGGGGTGGCGACGCCCTTGCGGCGCCGGATGCGGTCGTCGTAGGCCTTGACGCCGAAGACCGCGCGCCGGGCCGCCTCGGCGGAGCGCAGGGCCTCGGTGAGCGCCCGGTCGAAGGCGAGCCCCGCGGCCCGCAGCTCCGCGGCGCCGGAGCGGGCGGCCTGGAGGCGGCGCAGCTCGCGCTCCGCTTCGCGCGCCCGGCCGAGCAGCTCCTCGAAGCTCCTGCCGACCTCCTGGTCGGCGTGGTGCCTGACCTCCGCCTCCCGGCTCACGCCCGGTCGGAAAAACGCCATCTGCCGCCCCTTCTCGCCGCGCCGCCGATGGTCCGGCGGAGGTCGCACGCCCATAGCGTACGCGCCCCGGGGGCAGGTGGGGCCGCCGGTACGGCGTGGCGCCCTTTACAAAGTAATCCATCGTCTGGATCATGCTTCTATGCCGGCGAAGCGACCTCCCGTCCCCCTGTCCCGCGAGCGCATCATCGACGCCGCACTGCACATCGCCGACGGCCAGGGGCTGCGGCGCCTGACCATGCGGCGGCTGGGCGACGCCCTGCAGGTGGAGGCGATGGCGATCTACCACCACCTGCCGCGCGGCAAGGAGGCCCTCATGGACGCGCTCGCCGAGCACGTCACCACGGTCACCGTCGAGCGGCCCTCGACCGGCGACTGGGCCGAGCTGGCCCGCGCCTGGGCGCGGGCGGGGCGGGCCGCGCTGCTGGCGCACCCCGGGGTGCTCGCGCTGGCCCTCACCAAACCGCCGCAGGGCACCGCGCTGGCGGCGATCCGGGAACAGGCCGAGCAGCTGTCGGCCTCGGGGCTCGGCGACGCGGCCGAGGCGGTGCGGACGCTGCGCGCGTACGTGATGGGCAGCGTCGCGGTGGAGATCCAGCGGTCGGGCTGGGCGGCGATAGGGGATGGCGACACGGGGGCGGGCGCGGCGGCCCCGGGCCCGGAGCCGGACGAGGAGGCCGTGGCCGCTTTCGAGCGCGGCCTGGACGCCCTGCTCAGGGGCATTGCGCGTACGTAACCTATCGTTTATCAGTTCGGCGGCGAGTCGTGCTTGGACCGTTATCTTCGGTGAGACACGCTTGTGTCGCAGGTCACACCACTGAACCAGCCCTTTGGGCCCCCCTCGGACCCCCTGTTCGAAGGATCGAAATCGTCCTAACGGGCTATGTCGCCCGCGTGTGACCCGCAGCACACTTACTCTTGTAGGTGTGCGGTAGCGCACACGTCATTCACACAGCGCTCGTCCCCGTCCGACGGGGAGTGGGGGAATCGGCCGGGCAGTGCCGCCGGCACCGGTGTCTCCCGGCCGAGCACCAGACCGAGAGAGAAAACCGGAGGCACGCCGATGTGCCCGCATGAGCCGTCCTGTCCGAGCACTTCCGCGCCGGACCGCGAAGCCGCCCGCACGATAGCGGCCCACCCTGAGCAGGGGTGGAGCCTGTTGTGCAACGGCATCGTGCTTTTCGAGGACACCGGGGAGCTCCTGCCCAACGGCGCGGTGATCGCGCCGCACCGACCCACCGACCTGGCCGTCAGCGCGGCCTGAGATCAGCGGAACCGGGGGCAGAGCCAGTTGGCCACCACCTCGCCCACCTGGGCGGGGTTTTTGCTGAGGTCATGACCCTCAGCGGGGAGCACTACCAGGCGGGCCGAGTCCGCCGCTTCGGGCACCCCGAAGCGGTCGCGACCACCGCTGACCACCAGCACGTCGACACCCGCCTCGCGCAGCTCAGCAGCGCGCGAGCGCTCCGGCCTCCCGGGCGGGTGCAGGGGGAACGCCAGCGCCACCACCGCCTCGGCCCCCACCGCGCGCGCCGTCCGGCAGGTCACCCGTGCCCCGTTGCTCCGGCCGCCCTGCACCAGGGCCAGGCCGGGATACCGTTTCCGGATCTTGGCCACCAGCGTGGTCCACGCCTCGTCCTGCCCGGCCGGCGGCCCCGGCGCGCGCCCGCCGGCGACCCGGAACGGCTGCATGACCCGCGCGACCGTCCCGCCGATCGCGATCACCGCGTCGCGGACCGCCAGCAGGTCGGGCGCCTCCACTCCCCCCGCCGATCCGTGGGTCAGCACGAGCAGGAACCGTGGGTCGGCCGCCTGGTCGACCTCCACGATCGCCGGCCCGCGCGCCGTCACGATCCGCATGCCGAACACCGTACCGGCGGACGACGCGTCTCCTACTCCCGGGGGATGTGAGCGCCCGCGCGCCGTGCCACATTGGGAGGGTGCCGGATAACACCCTCCCCCGTGATGAGCTGCGCGCGACCGTCGAGGCCCGGCGCGAGCTCGGCCCCGACTACGAGCACGCGCTGATCGAGTCCTTCATCGAGAAGATCGACGCCGCGATCGACACGCGGGTGCGTTCAGAAGTGGCGGCCCAGAACGGCTACGGGCACCAGGGCGCGCCCTTCACCGGGCAGCACCAGGGCCAGGGCAAGGCCGCCAAGCAGGTGGACGGCACCATCCCGATCGCGCTCGGGTCGCTGGGCATCGGCATCCCGCTGACGGCGATCGCCGCCACCCAGGCGGGCCCGGCCGGGCTGTTCCTCGCCTGGACCGGCATCATCCTGGTCAACGTCGCCGCCGCCTTCGGCCGCCGCCGCCGCTGACCCCTCCCCGCCGGTCATGACAGCGTGCCCGCCGGGTGACACCCCGGGGGCGGTGCGCCTGGCCCACCAGTTTCCTGATCACGCGTTGCTTGAGGGTCGTGCCTGTCAGCCGCATGATCGCCAGTCAACGGCTTCAAGTACGCTTGAAGTCAATGGACGAACAGCTGACGATCGGCGAACTGGCGAGCCGCACCGGTGTCGCCACCTCCGCCCTGCGCTACTGGGAGGAACTCGGCCTGCTGCCGGCGCCCGCCCGGGTCTCAGGACAGCGGCGCTACCCGCCCTCGGCGATCGAGACGGTCGGCGTGGTGCTGCTGCTGCGCGACGCCGGTTTCACGCTGCGGGAGGTCAAGGTGTTCGTCACCTCCCGCCTGCTGGCCGGCGACGACGACTGGCGCGAGCTGTACCGGCGCAAGCTCACCGAACTCGACCGGCGCATCGCCCAGACCCAGGCGGCACGCACCGCCATCGCCCACGGCCTGGCCTGCCCGCACGAGGACATCCTCGCGTGCGCCAACTTCACCGGCAGCGTCGCCGCCGTCCTCGCCGGATCCACCCTCGAACAGGCCCACGAGAAAATGCATTCGCACTGACCTCGCCCCTCAGAGGGCGAAGCGGGTGGCGAAGGTCGACAGGGCGTCGTGGTGGTGGGAGGGGTCGGGGGTGGGAGGTCCGCCGAGGACGAGGCGGGTCACGCCCTGGGCGGCCAGGTCCTCGACCTGTCCGGGGGTCATGTCCAGTGATCCCCAGCGGGTGTACTCCAGCGCCCCGGGGTCGCGGCCGGCCTCGGTGGCGGACGCGCGGGCGAGGTCGAGCTGAGCCGCCCGTTCGGCCGGGGTGAGCATGCCGCCGGGGAAGTACCCGTCGCCGCGTCGCCCGGCCCGGCGGGCGGCGGCCCGGCTCGACCCGCCGACGTGGATCGGCAGGTGGGCGACCCCGAGGGGCTTGGGGAAGCTGCACAGGGCCTCGAAGGAGAAGAACTCCCCCGCGAAGCCGACGCCCTCCTCGCCGCCCGCCCAGAGCAGCCGCATCACGTCGATCGCCTCATCCGCGCGGCGGCCCCGGGTGGCGAAGTCGACGCCCATCGCCCGCGCCTCCCCCGGCAGGCTGCCCAGACCCACGGTCAGCAGCCGCATCCGCCCCCCGGACAGCACGTCGATGGTCGCCAGCCGCTTGGCGAGCACCACCGGGTGGTGGTACGGCAGCAACAGCACGCCCGTGCCGAGCAGGATCCGCCGGGTGGCGGCGGCGGCGAGGCCCAGGCAGTCGAGCGGGTCGGCGTAGGGCAGCGAGGGCGGGATCTCGAAGGACCCGAGGCTCGCGCCGGGGTACAGGGCGATGTGCTCGGGCAGGTAGAGCGCCTCGAAGCCGCAGTCCTCGGCATGCCGGGCGTAGGCGATGAGCCTGTCCGGGTCGGTGCCGTAGTGGGCGGTGTTGTAGCTGATCGCGAACTTCATCGTCGGTCCTCCAGCCGGACGGCGCGGCGACCGCCCGGGCACCGGTACGTGGCCGCGTCGCGGGCCCGCCACGCGCCGGCGCGGGACCCCGGCTCCCCCGCGCCGCCGCCACGCTAGAACGTTGCCACCCACGTCAAGGCAACCCCGCCCGGCCGGACGTGCCCGTCCCGCCCTGAGCGCGAGGAGACCCGGCCCGGCGATGTCGTGGAGGCGACCTGGCGTGCGGACGTCGTCCCGGACAGGCGGCCGGGTCGGCGTTCCCGGGAGCCGCCGGCAGGTCCTCCACGGTCGCCGGGGGCCGGGTGGGTGGTTTCGCGGGATGATTCGGGTGTGGGTGGCTCACCGAGGCGGTCGTTCCTGCGGTTCGGCGCCCTGGCGGCGGCCGGGGCGCTCGGCGGGCTGTTCCCGGCGCGGGCCGCGCACGCGCCCGACGACTCCTTCGTGCCGCTGCGCCGCCGCTGGCGGGAGGTGACGGCCGGGGCGGGGTTCGACGCGTCGGCCGAGCCGTACCGCACCCGGCTCGCGGAGCTGGGCGCGGCGGCGGCCGGGCTCCGCGACACCATGGCGCCGGCCGCCGGCTCGCTGTGGCCGGGCCTGGCGTTCCCCTCGTTCGAGCGGACCCCGGCGCGGCTGCGGGACATGGCCCGCGCGTACGTGCTGCCGGGCACCGGCCTGACCGGGGACGCGGGGCTGGCCTTGGCCGTCGCCGCCGGCCTGGACCACTACCGGCGGCGGGTGTACGCGGCGGGCGCCGAGCAGACCGGCAACTGGTGGCCCTGGCAGATCGGCGTCCCCAAGGCGCTCCTGGACGCGGCCGTGCTGATCGGCCCGCACCTGGGCGGCACGCGGAACGCGGCGCTGCTGGAGGCCGTGGACCACTTCGTCCCCGAATGCCGGCTGGACGACTACGGCGGCACCAGTACCGGCGCCAACCGCGTGGACCTGTGCGTGGTGCGGCTGCTGCGCGCCATGCTGGCGTCGGACCCGGAGGGGGCCGCGCGGGCCGTCTCGGCGCTGGCGCCGGTGTTCCCCTGCGTGTCGGAGGGTGACGGGTTCTACCGGGACGGCTCCTACCTCCAGCACTCGACCGTCCCCTACCAGGGCGGGTACGGGGCGGTACTGCTGACCGGGCTGGCGACGCTGTTCGCGGTGCTGCGCGGCTCGCCGTGGCAGGTCACCGACCAGCGGATCTTCGACATGGTGGAGCGGTCGTTCGCCCCGTTCGTCCACGACGGAGCCTGCATGGACCTGGTCCGCGGCCGGGCGGTCACCCGGGAGCCGTACGGCGACCACCGGCGGGGACGGGAGATCGCCGCCGCGGTCCTGCTGCTCGGCGACAGCGCCTCCGCCCCCGAGCGGGCCCGCTGGCAGGCCATGGTCAAGGGGTGGGCGGCGCGGAACACCACCCGGCCCATGGCGGCGGAGGCCGGGCGTACCGACCTGGCGTTCCACGCCCGGCTCGCCGCGATCCTGGCCGACGACGCGGTCCCCGCGGCGGCCGAGCCCGCCGGGCACCGGATGACGGCGATGAGCGCCCGCGCCGTCCACCGCCGGCCGGGCTGGTGCGCGGCGCTCAGCATGGCGTCCAGCCGGATCTGCCACTACGAGCACGGCAACGGCGAGAACCCGCGCGGCTGGCACACCGGGTCGGGCATGCTCTACTGGTGGGCCGGGGGCCACGGCGACCAGTACTCCGACTCCTTCTGGCCGACCGTCGACCCCTACCGCCTGCCGGGCACCACGGTCTCCACCCGGCGCCTGGCCGACGGCGCGGGCCCCGCGTGGGGCGGCACCTGCCCGCCGGCCCGCTGGGCGGGCGGCGTCACCGACGGCGTGTACGGGGCGGCGGGCCAGCACCTGTACGGCTTCGAGAGCACGATGGAGGCCTTCAAGTCCTGGTTCTTCCTGGACGACGCGGTGGTCTGCCTGGGCGCCGGGATCACCGGCGGGGACGGCGTGCCGGTCGAGACCATCGTGGACAACCGCAGGGCCGGCGCGCGGCTCACCGTCGACCGGGCGGCGGGGTGGGCGCACCTCCCCGGGCACGGCGGCTACGTCCTGCCCGGCCGCCCGAGCCTGCGCACCGCGCGCGGGGAGCGCACCGGCGGGGCGCCCCCGGTGACGCGCGGCTACGTGACCCTGTGGCTCGACCACGGCACCGACCCCGTCGCGGCCGGGTACGTCTACCTGCTGCTGCCGGGCGCGACCCTGGCCGCGACGCGGGCCCGCGCGGCCGAGCCCGGCTGGGCGCGCGTGACCGCCAACACCGCCCGCGCGCAGGGCGTTCAGGTCCCCTCCCTCGGCCTCACCGCCGTCAACTTCTGGCAGGCCGGCGCCGCCGGCGGCCTGGGCGCCTCGGCGCCGTGCGCGGTCCTGGTCAGGGAGCACGGCGACGGCACGGCCACGGTGTCGGTGTCCGACCCCCGGCGCGACCTCGCCGACCTGACCGTGACCTGGGACCGGCCGGTGGCCGCGGTGCTCCGGGGGCACCCCCGCCTGACGGGCGCCACGACCGGCTCACGCCTGTCACTGACCTTCGCCCGCCTGTCGGACCGCGGCGGCGCCTCGAACACGGTCACCGTCGGCCTCGCCTAGACCGCCCGGCGCGGGGGCGGGGGCCGACGTCGTCAGCCGAGGGTCGGCTCTGGTGGGGGGCCGGCGCGGTGGAGGCGGCGGCGGACCTGGTCGGCCACGTCCGGGTCGGGGTGGTCGAGGCCGTAGGCCCACACCGCCTCGGCGTCGTCGTCGCGCCCGCGCAAGGGCAGGACGCGGGCCAGCAGCTCGATGGCCAGGGCGGCGCCGCCGGCGTCCAGGCCCCCGCCCCCGGGGCCTCCCTGGCCGACGTCTCCTTGGCCGGCGCCTCCGTGGCCCGCGTCCCCCTGGCCCGCGTCGCCGTAGGGGTCCTCGTCGTGCTCGACGGGGGGCGGGCCGTCCTCGGCGGGGGTGGTGCCGCTCTCGACGGCGGCGGCGAACTGGCCGCACGCCATGTCCAGGTGGGCGATGCCGAGCAGGACGCGCAACCGCCCGGCGTCGGTGACGTCGGGGATGTCCAGCGCCTCGATCAGCACGTCGGCGGCCTCCCCCGGTTCGCCCTCGCCGAGCAGGTACTCCGCCAGGCGCTGCGCCGCCAGGGAGGCGGCGCCGCCGTCGCGGGTGGCCAGGGCGGCGCGCAGGGACGCCTCGGCCTCCCGGTCGTCCCCCTGCTGGACGGCGATGCGCGCCAAGGCCAGGTGGGCGGCCGGCAGGTAGGCGGGGGTGCCGACGCCGATCACGGCCTGCCAGGCCGCGCGGGCCTGATCGGTCATGTCGTCGCGCTCGAAGCCGCGCGCGAGGTGGCAGGCCGCCTGGGCGGCGTACTCCGGATGCCCGGTGGCCAGGGCGACGCGGGCGGCGGCCCTGGCACCGGTCACGTCACCGCTCTGCTCCAGCACGACGGCCAGGCCGACGGCGGCCTGGGCCCGGTCGGCCTCCCGCTCGTCGGACGCCAGCTCGGCGAAGATCTCGGCCGCCGCGTCGAGCTCACCGCTCTCGGCCAGCCGCCGCGCGTCCTCGATGCGCCGCCCGGACCTGACCTCGTGGGCCGCCATCGAGACCTCTTCTCCGCATAGGGGGACTCCCGGGCCTCGCGACGCGGGCGCGCCGTCGCGCGCGACATATTATGCCGATCCGGACGGGCGTCCGAGGGTCGTCGCCTAGTCTTCGTATGCCTCCAGCGGCGGGCAGGAGCAGACCAGGTTGCGGTCGCCGTACGCCTGGTCGATGCGGCGGACCGGCGACCAGTACTTGGCGTCGCGCAGGGCGGGCACGGGGTAGGCGGCCTCGGTGCGGGTGTAGGGGTGGGCCCAGTCGTCGGCGACCAGGCAGTCGGCCGTGTGGGGGGCGTTGCGCAGCGGGTTGTCGGTCTTGTCGTAGGCCCCGGAGGCGACCTTGGCGATCTCCTCCCGGATGGCGATCATCGCGTCGCAGAACCGGTCGAGCTCGGCGAGATCCTCGCTCTCGGTCGGCTCGATCATCAAGGTGCCCGCCACCGGGAACGACATGGTCGGTGCGTGGAAGCCGTAGTCGACGAGCCGCTTGGCCACGTCGTCGACGGTGACGCCGGTGTCCTTGGTGATCTGGCGCAGGTCGACGATGCACTCGTGGGCCACCAGGCCCTCGCGGCCGGTGTAGAGGACCGGGTAGTGCGGGGCGAGCCGCCTGGCCAGGTAGTTGGCCGACAGGATCGCCTGCTCGGTGGCCGCCTTGAGGCCCTCGGCGCCCATCATCCTGACGTAGGCCCAGGAGATCGGCAGGATGCCCGCCGAACCGTACGGCGCGGCGGCGACCGGGCCGACCGGGGAGTCCTCCAGCGGGTGCCCGGGCAGGTAGGGGGCCAGGTGGGCGCGGACGGCCACCGGGCCGACGCCGGGGCCGCCGCCGCCGTGCGGGATGCAGAACGTCTTGTGCAGGTTCAGGTGGGACACGTCGGCGCCGAACGAGCCCGGCTTGGCCAGCCCGACCAGCGCGTTGAGGTTGGCGCCGTCGACGTACACCTGCCCGCCGGCCTCGTGGACCTGGTCGCAGATCTCGGTGATCGTCTCCTCGAACACGCCGTGCGTGGAGGGGTAGGTCACCATGATCGCGGACAGCCGGTCGCGGTGCTTGTCGATCTTGGCGCGGAGGTCGGGGACGTCGACGTTGCCCTGGTCGTCGCAGGCGACCACGACGACCCGCATGCCCGCCATGACGGCGCTCGCGGCGTTGGTGCCGTGCGCCGAGGAGGGGATCAGGCACACGTCGCGCTCGTGCTCGCCGTTGGCGCGGTGGTGGGCGCGGATGGCCAGCAGCCCGGCGAACTCGCCCTGGGAGCCGGCGTTGGGCTGCAGCGACACCGCGTCGTAGCCGGTCACCTCGGCCAGCCAGCCCTCCAGGTCCTCGATCAGGCGCAGGTAGCCGCCGACCTGGTCGACCGGCGCGTACGGGTGGATGCCGGCCAGCTCGGGCCAGGTGATCGGCTCCATCTCGGTGGTCGCGTTGAGCTTCATCGTGCAGGAGCCCAGCGGGATCATCGACCGGTCGAGCGCGATGTCCTTGTCCTGGAGCCTGCGCAGGTAGCGCAGCATCGCGGTCTCGGAGTGGTGGGAGTGGAACACCGGGTGGGTGAGGTAGCCGGTGGTCCGCAGCAGCCCGGCGGGCAGCGCGTCGGCGGTGGCGGTGTCCAGGTCGTCCAGCACGACGCCGGTGACCCCGAAGGCCTCCCAGACGGCCGTGAGGTCGCCGGCGGTGGTCTTCTCGTCGCAGGTGACGCCCACGTGGTCGGCGTCGGCGAGGCGCAGGTTGACGCCCCGGTCACGGGCCGCCGCGACGACGGCGGCGGCGCCGCCGGGGACGCGTGCGAGCACGGTGTCGAAGAACTCGTCGTGCACGACCTGGACGCCGGCCTCGCGCAGGCCGGCCGCGAGCAGGGCGGCGTGCCGGTGGGCGCGCTGGGCGATGCGCCGCAGTCCCTCGGGGCCGTGGTAGACGGCGTACATGCCGGCGATGACGGCGAGCAGGACCTGCGCGGTGCAGATGTTGCTGGTGGCCTTCTCGCGGCGGATGTGCTGCTCGCGGGTCTGCAGGGCCAGCCGGTAGGCCGGGTGCCCGTCGGCGTCCTGCGACACCCCGACCAGGCGGCCGGGCATCTGCCGCTGGAGCCCGTCGCGGACGGCCATGTACGCGGCGTGCGGCCCGCCGAACCCGAAGGGCACCCCGAACCGCTGGGAGGAGCCGATCGCGATGTCGGCGCCCAGCGAGCCGGGCGCCTCGACCAGCGTCAGCGCGAGCAGGTCGGCGGCGGCGACCACCAGCGCGCCGCGTTCATGGGCCCGCGCGGCCAGGTCACGGAAGTCGGCGATCCTGCCGCTGGCGCCGGGGTACTGGACCAGCACGCCGAACAGCTCGCCCTCGGGCAGCCCCTGGGCGAGGTCGGCCTCCACCAGCTCGATGCCGAGCGGCTCGGCGCGGGTGGCCAGCACCGCCTTGGTCTGCGGCAGGGCGTCGGCGTCCACGACGAAGACCGGGGCCTTGACGCGGCCGGCGCGGCGGGCGAGCGTCATCGCCTCGGCGGCAGCGGTGGCCTCGTCGAGCAGCGAGGCTCCGGCGACGTCGAGCCCGGCCAGGTCGCTGATCACGGTCTGGAAGTTCAGCAGGGCCTCGAGGCGTCCCTGCGAGATCTCCGGCTGGTAGGGGGTGTAGGCGGTGTACCAGCCGGGGTTCTCCAGCAGGTTGCGCCGGATGACCGCGGGGGTGATCGTGTCGTGGTAGCCCAGGCCGATCATCGAGGTGAGCACCTGGTTGCGGCCGGCCAGGGCGCGCAGCTCGGCGATGGCCTCGGCCTCGCCGGCCGCCTCGGGCAGGTCGAGCGGGCCCTGGGAGCGGATCACCTCGGGCACGGCCACGGCGATCAGGTCGGCGATCGACTCGTAGCCGACGGCCTCCAGCATGCGGGCCTGCTCGGCGTCCGCCGGGCCGATGTGCCGGGTGGCGAAGGGCGGGGCGAAAAGGTCGCGGAGCGGTGACCGATCGGTCATGGGGCCCTCCTGAAGGGGGTAGAGACTGGGCGCGCGCGTATGCCGGGTCTCCCCCTCTGTCAGCGCGACCTTCTCGTCGCGACCTGAGAGCTTCATCCCAGTACGGGGGATTTGCACCGTCGGTGAGACACGCCTGGCGGGCACGTCTACTTTCCAGAGTCGCCTCACCCGTGCGGTACGTGGGCCTGAGAGATTCCGGGGAGGTTGCTCCTTCGGCGCCGGGGTCACTCACCGGCGCCACGTGGAGCGCGGCGCCGGCCCGTGCCCTGGACTCTCCCGCACAGGGTCATAAGCCTTGCGCCAATGGTACCTTCTCGCCCCACGTAAGGGGCTACCCCTATCCTCCGGTTTTGCCGGGTCTTACCCTGACCTGCGGCTTTGCCCGGTTCATCCGCGTATGCCCGGGCTCCTTCTGGAGCCCCGCCCTACCGTTTCTGGAGCCCCGCCCTACCGTCCCCACCCCTGCCCGTGGTGGGGGTCAGCCCGTCTTGCGGGCCTTGCGGCGCCGAGCCAGCTCGTCACCGGGGTGCTCCTCGGAGTCCCTGACGGCCGGCTCCACCCGTTCCCCCGGCAGCTCCGCGAGGGATCCCTCGACCTCACGCCACACGCCGCCGAGGGCGATGCCGAACACGCCCTGGCCGCCCTCGAGCAGGTCGATCACCTCGTCGGCCGAGGTGCACTCGTAGACGCTCACGCCATCGCTCATCAAGGTGATCCGCGCCAGGTCGTTGACCCCGCGCTCGCGCAGATGATGGACGGCGGTGCGTATCTGCTGGAGCGACACCCCGGTGTCGAGCAGGCGCTTGACCACCTTCAGAACGAGGATGTCGCGGAAGCCGTAGAGCCGCTGCGATCCCGAACCGTGCGCCGCCCGGACCGACGGCTCGACGAGCTGGGTGCGTGCCCAGTAGTCGAGCTGGCGGTAGGTGATCCCGGCCGCCGAGCAAGCGGTCGGGCCGCGGTATCCCACGTCGGCGGGCAGCGACGATGGCCGCTCGTCGAACAACAGGCCCTGCTCACCCGCGCGCTCCCGCGCCGACTGGCGCTGGGCCGGATCATGCTGGCCGGCCGTCTTTCCCTCGCCGCTGCTGACCGCCACTGCGGACCTCCGGCTTTCTCTCATCCCACGGTCTGATCTGGGGGTTCGCGAATTACAACCGTGGTTTCCCTTGCACCGTAGGACTGGCGCGATCCTCAGTCAACGATCCCGCTCGGCGCGTCGTGAAGCGTAAATGCCCGATATGGCTAACCGGCACGGCCGAAGTCCTCCGGCGTGATCGTGTCGAGGAACTCGCGGAACTTCTCGACCTCGTCCTCCTGGTCGTCGGGAATGATCACGCCGGCCTCGCGCACGACGTCCTCGCTCGCGAAGATGCTGGCGCCGGTGCGGAGCGCCAGCGCGATCGAGTCCGACGGGCGCGCGCTCACCTCGACCCCGTTGGAGAAGACCAGGTCGGCGAAGAAGATGCCGTCACGCAGCGCCACGATGTTGACCGTCTGCAACCGCACCCCGAGGGCCTCGACCACGTCCTTGAACAGGTCGTGGGTCAGCGGCCGGGGAGGCGGCTCCTCCGCCTGCGCCAGAGCGATGGCCGTGGCCTCGGTCATCCCAATCCAGATAGGCAGATAACGCTCACCCTTCGCCTCTTTGAGCAGGACGATGGGTTGGTTGGAGGGCATCTCTACACGAACCCCCACGACCTCCATCTGCAACACAGGCTGCTCCGTCTCATTGGGTCACCGGCCCGCTCCGGGCCTGTTCCTTTGCGGCTCCCGGCTCGCGGCGTGACCATCGCCGCAAAATTCAACGTAACATCCCCGCACCCCGAATTGTCCGGGCGCCTCCGTCAGCGGCCCAGAATGCCCCTCAGACCGCCCCGCACCAGGGCGGTGTGCAGCTCAAGGAGCAGGACCGAGAGCTCCTTGGCGGTCTCCTCGGCCTGGTCGGCCGCGCCCGGGGCGCGGCGGCGCCGCAGCGGCGCCACGGCCTGCTCCACGAGCCCGGCCTCGCGCTCGGCGGCGGCCTTGAGCACCCGCAGGTGGCGGGGGTGCAGGCCGAACCTGGACAGCGCGCCCGAGGTCCTGGCCACGGCGAGGTCCTCGGCGTCGTACCACCGGGCGACCGGGGCCAGCAGGCCGTAGTCCTCCAGCTCCACGAGGGTCTCCTCGTCGACGCCGGCGGCGCGCAGCAGCTCGGCGCGACTCAGCCGGACCTCCGGGGACGCGTCGACCCCGAGGGACCGGGGCCGGGTGGCGTGCGGCCCCCCGGCCTCCTCGGTCTCCAGGTGGTCCTTGATCACCCTGAGCGGCAGGTAGCGGTCGCGCTGGGCGGTGAGGATGTAGCGCAGGCGTTCGACGTCGGCGTGGGTGAACTTGCGGTACCCCGACGGGGAGCGCTGGGGCTCGATGAGCCCCTCGCCCTCCAGAAAGCGGATCTTGGAGACGGTGACGTCGGGGAAGTCGCCCCGCAGGATCTCGAGGACCTCCCCGATGCTCATGAACGCCCTGGCCGCCTGCGCGCCCATCACCGCTCCTCCTCACCCACGCGTGAGGAACACCAGCCGGAACTTGCCGATCTGGACTTCGTCGCCGCCCGTCAGGGGCTGCTCCTCGATGCGCTCGCGGTTGACGTAGGTGCCGTTGAGGCTGCCGACGTCGCGTGCGGTGAAGTAGTCACCCCGCCGGTAGAACTCCGCGTGCCTGCGCGAGACGGTCACGTCGTCCAGGAAGATGTCGCTCTCGGGGTGGCGCCCCGCCGTGGTGAGCTCGCTGTCGAGCAGGAAGCGGCTTCCGGCGTTCGGGCCCCGCATCACGACCAGCAGGGCCGTCCCGGGCGGCAACTGGTCGACGGCCGCCCGGTCGGGTATGAGCGTCTGTCCTGTCGCGTCGCCGTCCATCGCCTCGATCCCGCTGAGGGAGATCGTGGAGGTGGTGTCCCCCGGCGTAGTCTCGACACGATTCAGCGGCGACCCGCACCGTGAGCAGAAACGGGCGTCGTCAGGGTTGGCATGACCGCACTGCGTGCAGTAGACGCTCGGCATCGATCGGCTCGGCCTCCTACCGCGAAGTCGCGGCGACGGTGCTTGGGCGGCGTGCCTCGGATCTTCGCTTCTCATAGTTGCTCAGACTGCGAATGCCGCAACTTACGCTGATGAGTCGCAAAGGTCAAGATGAGGGCAGGCTCACGTGTTCGGACATGCTACTGGCAGGGCTCGCTCGGGTACTCGGTGGCGGGGGCTCGCGTACGTTCCTGACGGTGCTCGCCCACGCTCCTTCCGGCCCGGCTCGCCGCGCCGGTCCAAAGCTACCGCCCACGCCGCCCTCCGGTCCATGCGGCGCGCCGTTCGATTGTGACCGGAAAAGGGTGGTTCGTGGCAGAACGGGGCCCGGGTCCCTGGCCGGACCCGGCCGAGGGCCGCGGTGGGCCCGGCACGGCCGGTGCCGGAGCGCGGCCCCCGGCCGGTGCCGGGACGCGGCCGGGGTCAGGTGCCGACGGCCTGCTCCACGACGCGTGCCCAGCGCTCCAGGAGCCCCTGGGCGATGTCGAGGTCGTCCCCCTCGGCCCACAGGTGGGTGACGGCCTCGGTGGGGTCGGGCAGGATCAGCGCCCAGCCGCCGTCCTCCTCCACCACGCGCACCCCGTCGGTGGTGTCCAGGTCGTACCCGTCGGCGGCCTCCACCACCGAGCGCATGACCGCCCCCTTGGCCGCCCAGGGGGTAGGGACGGTGCGTTTGAGCATCTTGGCCTGCGGGATGCGGGCGTCGATCTGGCTGAGCGACAGCCGGGTGCGCGCCACCAGCCCGAGGATGCGCAGGAAGGCCGCCAGGCCGTCCACCGTCGGGGCGAACTCCGGGACGATGAAGCCGCCGCGCCCGTCCGCCGCGAAGATCAGCTCGGGGTCGGCGGCCGCGGAGGTCAGGGCGTCCAGGGCGGTGGAGGTCCACTGCACCTGCGCCCCGTGGAAGCGGCACACCTGCTCGGCCACCCGGGTGGTGGTCACCGGCAGGGCCACCCGGCCGCCGCGGCGCTCGGCGGCCACCAGGTCGAGCACGACGAGCTGCGCCCGCTCCTCGCTGATCAGCTGCCCCATCTCGTCGACCAGGGAGATGCGCTCCCCCACCGGGTCGAAACGCACGCCGAAAGCGGCCCTGGAGGACCCTACGAGCTCCGCCAGGCGCTGGAGGTCCCTGCGGCGCTCGGCGAGCGTCTCGGTCGGCGAGGCGTCGTCCAGGCGGTTGTTGACGGTGAGCACGTCCACCCCGACCCGGCCGAGCAGGCTCGGCAGCACCAGCGAGGAGGTGCCGCCCGCGCAGTCGATCACGACCTTCATCTCGGCGTCCCGCACGCCGGACATGTCGATCCAGCGCAGCAGCTCGCGGGTGTAGTCCTCCACGGCCCTGGCGGGGAAGCTCAGCTCGGCGATCTCGCCGGGGAAGGCGCGGCGGAACTCCTGGCGGGAGAAGACGCGCTCCAGCTTGCGCTGGGCGCCCTGGGACAGGTCGGCGCCGTTCTCGTCCATGAAGATGATGTCGACGCTCTGGGGGTCGCCCGGGGTGGTGCGCAGCGCGATGCCGCCCGAGGCGGTCTCGTTGGAGGTGTGGAAGCGCGCCACCGGCAGCGGGGTGGCCTCCAGGTCGAGCACGTTGATCGCGCTGGCGGTGAGGGCGCTGATGACGGCGCGCTTGAGGGCGCGGGCCGCCCGCGAGGAGTCGCGGGAGGTGATGACCGAGGCGCCCTTCTTCAGCGTCGTGGCGTAGGCGCTGGCCAGGCGCACGCACAGCTCGGGGGTGATCTCGACGTTGACCAGGCCGGAGACGCCGCGCGGGCCGAACAGGCTGCGCTGGCCGCGCGACTCCCAGATGACGCTGGTGTTGACGACCGCGCCGGCCTCGATGGTCTTGAAGGGGTAGATCTTGACGCCGGAGGAGACGTAGGCCTCGGCCTCGATCACGCACTCGTCGCCGACGATGGCGTTCTCCTCGATGCGGGCGCCGGTCATCACGTCGGTGTTCTTGCCGATCACGCAGCCGCGCAGGTGGGCGCTCGGGCCGATGTAGACGTTGTCGTGGACGACGGCGCGGTGCAGGAAGGCGCCCTCCTTGACCACCACGTTGTCGCCGATGACGGTGTACTCGCGGATCTCGGCGCCCGCCTCGACCTTGGCGTACCCGCCGATGTACAGGGGGCCCTTGAGTATGGCGTCGGGGTCGACCGAGGCGCCCTCGGCGACCCAGACGCCCGGGGAGAGCTCGAAGCCGTCGGCGTCCAGCCGCACCCGGCCCGACAGGGCGTCGGCCTGGGCCTTCAGGTAGCTCTCGTGGGTGCCGACGTCCTCCCAGTAGCCGCCGGTGACGTAGCCGTACAGCGGGGCGCCGCGGGCCAGCAGCTTGGGGAACACGTCCGAGGACCAGTCGACCGGCACGCCGGGGGCGACCTCGTCCAGGACCTCGGGCTCCATCACGTACACGCCGGTGTTGACGGTGTCGGAGAACACCTGGCCCCAGGTGGGCTTCTCCAGGAAGCGCTGCACCCGGCCCTGCTCGTCGACGATGATGATCCCGAACTCCAGGGGGTTCGGGACGCGTTTCAGCCCGATGGTGACCATCGCGCCGTTCTCCTCGTGGAACCTGATCATGTCGGTCAGGTCGATGTCGGTCAGCGCGTCGCCGGAGATCACCAGGAAGCGCTCGTCGCGCAGCTTGTCGGCGGCGTTCTTCACGCTCCCCGCCGTGCCGAGGGGGATCTCCTCGGTGGCGTAGTGCAGGCTCATGCCCAGTTCGTCGCCGTCGCCGAAGTAGTTGCGCACCAGGGCGGCGAGGAACTGGACGGTGACGACGGTCTCGGTGAAGCCGTGCCGCTTCAGCAGGCGCAGCACATGCTCCATGATCGGCCGGTTGACTACGGGGAGCAGGGGTTTGGGCTGGTTGGCGGTCATCGGCCGCAGCCGAGTGCCCTCACCGCCCGCCATCACGACGGCCTTCACAGATCACCCTCCGGCTGTTCCGACACGGTGGGCGCACGGTCGCGCTCGCGCGGGCAGTCGCCGTGGGGATCCGCCGGGGCGGCCCCACGATCGCTCATGCCCGGCTCGCCCCTCCGATGAGCCGGCGCCCCTGAACCACGTACAGCGCCCCCGCCCACCAATAAAGACCTGTTCCCCAGATGACGAAGGCCCATCCCAGGATCCGGGCCACGTCGGCGTACCAGCCGTCGTGGGAGGCCAGGAAGAGCAGCGGGAAGGCGTAGAGCAGGTTGGCCGTCGCCGCCTTGCCGAGGAAGTGCACCGGCAGGGCGGGGCCGAAGCCGTACCTGCGCAGGACCGGGACGCCGAGCAGCAGCACCACGTCCCGCGCGACGACCACGGCGGTCAGCCACCAGGGGATGACCTCGCGCAGCGTCAGCCCGATCAGCGTGGCCAGGATGTAGAGCCGGTCGGCCAGCGGGTCGAGCAGCCTGCCCAGTTTGCTGGTCTGGTTCCACGCCCGGGCCAGTTTGCCGTCCAGCCAGTCGGAGAAGCCCGCCGCCAGCAGCAGCGCGAGGGCCCACGCGTCGGCCTTGGGCCCGAGCACCAGCCACAGGAACACCGGCACGCCGAGCAGCCGCAGCAGGCTCAGCGCGTTCGGAACCGTCCAGATGCGGTCCTCAGCCGATTCCACCCGTGACTCCCCTCGTGATCCTGGTGCCGACCCTACCCGGGTACGCCGCCGTACGGCGCTGGGGAGGAGCCCGGTATCGCGTCATATCCTGGGACGACGAGGCGCCCGGGCCGGCAGGGGCCCCTCCGGGGCGGGGACCATCGTCCCCGGGGAGGAGCGGGCGGCCTCCGGGGGACCCACGAGATCGGCCGTACGTCAGACGCGAGTGGACCGTTTTGTTCTTTAGGGTCAGTGCCATGGCCAATGACGCAACGCTCTTCTTCGGGCAGTTCGTGCGGTCGCCCGGCACCACCGGGGCGGTCCTGCCCAGCTCACAACGCCTGGCGAGGGTCGTCACCTCGCCCGTCCCCGAACGGGGGGACCCCGTCGTCGTGGAGCTCGGCCCGGGGACGGGGGTCTTCACCGCCGAGATCCAGCGCCGGCTCGGCGGGCGGGGGCACCACCTGGCCGTCGAGATCAACCCCGCGCTCGCCGCGCGGCTCGCCGACCGCCATCCGGGGGCCAAGGTCGTCGTGGCCGACGCGGTGAACCTCCCCGCGCTGCTGGCCAAGGACGGGCTGGAGCGGGCCGACGTGGTGGTCAGCGGGCTGCCCTGGGCGGCGTTCCCCGGCGGGCTCCAGGACCGGCTGCTGGAGGCGATCCGCCAGGTGCTCGCGCCCGCGGGGGCGTTCACCACGTTCGCCTACGTGCACGCGCGCACGCTGCCGCCGGCGATGCGATTCCGCCGCCGGCTGCTGGAGTCCTTCGAGGAGGTCGTGCCGAGCAGGACGGTGTGGGGCAACGTGCCCCCGGCCTTCGTGTACCACGCCCGGCGTCCGCGCCACTGAACCGCGCGCTCGACCGAACCACGTTCTACCATGGCGCCGCGACGCACCGCCCGCAGCGCCGACGAACGGAGAGACACGGTGGACTTCACGCTTCCCGAGAGCGCCCTGGACGTGCGGCGCGGCATCGGCGACATCTGCTCGCGCTACGACATGGACTACTGGCAGCGGTGCGAGTCCGAGAAGCGCTGGCCCGAGGAGGTGTGGGCCGAGCTGGCCAAGGGCGGCTGGCTCGGCCTGGCGGTGCCCGAGGAGTACGGCGGCGGCGGCCAGGGCCTGCTGGAGCTGGCGGTGGCCACCGAGACCCTGTCGGCCTCGGGCTCGGCGGGCGGGTCGGCGTTCACCTACGTGCTGACGCCCGGCTTCGGCGCGATGACGATCGCCCGGCACGGCTCGGCCGAGCAGCGGGCCGAACTGCTGCCGAGGCTCGCCGCGGGCGAGGTGGAGACCTGCTTCGCGCTGACCGAGCCGGACGCGGGGTCCAACTCGCTGGCCATCACGACCTCGGCGCGCCGCGACGGCGGCGAGTACGTGATCAACGGCCAGAAGATCTGGATCACCGGCGTCCAGCGGGCGACGTGGATGCTGCTGGTCACCCGCACGATCCCGGCGGCCGAGGCCCGGCCGCGCACCAACGGGCTCACGGTGTTCCTGGTGAACGTGCCCGAGGCGGTGGCGGCGGGCCGGATGTCCTACCGGCCGATCCCGAAGATGGGCGCCAACACCACCCCCTCGAACATGGTCTTCATCGACGACCTGCGGGTGCCCGCCACCAGCGTGCTCGGGCAGGCCGACCAGGGCGCGGCCGTGCTGTGGGACATCCTCAACCCCGAGCGCGTCCTGCTGGGCGCCAGCGCCCTGGGCGGGGCCGAGGTGGCGCTGCGGGTCGCGGTCGCCTACGCCAAGGAGCGCCAGGTGTTCGGCCGGCCCATCGGCGCCAACCAGGCGATCGCCTTCCCGCTCGCGCAGGTCAAGGCGAAGATCGAGCTGGCCAGGCTGATGCTGTACAAGGCGGCGTGGCTGTTCGACCGCCAGCTGCCGTGCGGCACCGAGGCCAACATCGCCAAGCTCACGGCCTCGCAGGTGGCCTGGGAGGCCGCCGACCACGCCTTCCAGACGCACGGCGGGATGGCGTACTCGCTGGAGTACCCGGTGGCCCGGTTGCTGGCCGACGCCCGGATCGGCAGGGTCGCGCCCGTCACCGAGGAGCTGCTGCTCAACTACCTGGCCACGCAGGTGCTCGGCCTGCCGAGGAGCTTCTGAGCCCGCTCCCTACGGCATGGCCGCCTCGACCAGGGCGTCCACGAGGCGGTTGTCCTCCCCGCGCTCGGGGTGCCACTGGACGCCCACGCAGAAGCGGTGGCCCTGCAGCTCGACGGCCTCGACGATCTGGTCGTCGGCCCAGGCGACGGCCAGCAAGCCCTCGCCGAGCCGCTTGAGCGCCTGGTGGTGGGGGGTGGCCACCTCGATGCGGTCGCCCACCGCCTTGCCCACCTTGCTGGACACGCTGATCTGGATCACGTGCGGGGCGCTCGCGGCGTGCCGCTCGTGGTGCACCGCCTCGGGGAGCCACCGGATCAGGTTCCCGCCCAGGGCGACGTTCAGGACGTGCATGCCGCGCGAGACGCCGAGGACCGGGATGCCGGCCTGCACGGCGGCCCTGGCGAGCCCGATCTCGAACCGGTCGCGCGCGGGCTGGGGCTCCTCGACCCGCTCGTCGCGCTCCTCGCCGTAGGCGCCGGGGTCGACCTCCACGCCGCCGGCCAGGATGAGGCCGGAGAGGCCACGGACGTAGCCGTCGATGGCCCCCAGGCTGAGCGGGGGGACGAGCACGGGGGCGCCCCCCGCCTTGTCCACCGACTTCGCGTAAGCGGGCGGCGAGAGCACGGCCTCGCGGACCCACGTGCCCCAGCGGGCGGCGTCGAAGTAGGTGGTGATACCGATCAACGGTCGGGACATGCGGTCTCCAGGGGCTCGCGCCAAGGTCGTACCGCCATGTCGCAGCGGCACCCAGCCCATCAGCAGTGGCGAACCCATCATTGCGCACAACATTTCGGGTATGTCACGTATCCGGGTATCAGTCCCGTCACTTCCGCACCATAAGCCCCATCAGTCCCACGAGCCCCACCCGCCCCACGGCCCCTGGCGCCGCACCCGGGAGGCCGTCCGGGAAGGGGGCGGCGGGGGGCCCGGCGCATTCCGGGCGGGGCACGGCCACCGGCCCGGGGAATGCGATAAAAGCGAACGCGATTATTTTTCACCTCTATTCCCGGCACCTCCGGCCCTCATTACGGAGAATCACGCCCCAATTACAAAGAGTTCGCTTTCACGTCACCTTGTGGTGAAACGGTTGTGAGGCTCATGAGGGAATGGAAGACTCCAATTCGAGCGATCGGTCGAGCCGGGGCCACCGGACGCTCACGACCCGGACCGTCAGGGAGGTGGACCAACAAGATCGGATGTTGAATCCGATCAATTAGGGTGGCGTCGACATATGTCGTTGAATCCGCGTCTTGTCAAGGAGAGTTTCTCGGCCATCGAGCCGGTCATGGGCAAGGCCGTCGCGTACTTCTACGGCAGGCTTTTCGCGGCGAGCCCGCACCTTCGCGGCATGTTCCCGCCCGCCATGGACGTCCAGCGCGACCGGCTGTTCAGCGCGCTGACCCGCGTCGTGTGGAGCCTGGACAGCCCTGACAGCCTCGGCTCCTATCTCGCCCAGCTCGGCAGGGACCACCGCAAGTACGGCGTGCTGGCCGAGCACTACACCGCCGTGGGCAACGCGCTGCTGGCCACGATCAAGCGCTTCGCCGGCGACACGTGGACCGACGAGATCGAGGCCGCCTGGGTCGCGGCCTACACCGCCGCGGCGAACATCATGATCGAGTCGGCCGAGGCCGACGCCGGGGTCTCGCCCGCGTGGTGGCCGGCCGAGGTGATCGACCACGAGCTGCGCGCCCCCGGCATCGCCGTCGTCACCCTGCGGCCGGGCACGCCGATGGACTTCGTCCCAGGGCAGTACCTCAACCTGCAGGTCGCCCGCTGGCCGCGCGTCTGGCGCACCTTCTCCATCGCCAACGCCCCCCGGCCCGACAACACCATCCGCCTGCACGTGCGGGCCATCAGCGGCGGGTGGGTCAGCACCGCCCTGGTCAAGCACACGCGGATCGGCGACACCCTGCTGCTCGGGCCGCCGGTCGGCACCATGGCCCCGCCCGCGGAGTGCATGCGCGACATCATCTGCGTCGCCGGCGGCACCGGCCTGGCGCCGCTGAAGGCCATCGTCGAGCACGTGATCGCCTCCGGCCGGCGGCCGAACATCCACCTCCTGGTCGGCGCGCGCACCGCCGCCGAGCTGTACGACCTGGCCGACCTGTCCCGCATGGAGGCCGGGTTCCCCTGGTTGCGGGTCCTGCCGGTGGTGTCCGACGACCCGGGCTACGACGGGATGCGCGGCCCGCTGCCGGAGGTCGTGCAGCGCTTCCACTCCTGGGCCGACCACGAGGTGTACGTCTGCGGCCCGCCGGCCATGGTCGCCGAGACCGTGCGGCGCCTGGAGGGCGACGGGGTGCCGCCCGCGCGCATCCACTGCGACCCCGCACAGGGAGAGTCCCGGTCGATCTACCACGTTCAACCAGAAATTCAAGGACTATCCGGGCGAACCGCTCAGCCAAATCGCGTGGAGTCCGGCGGTCGTCCCGGCGACGTGACACGATGATGCCGATCCGCGCGCAGCGGCCGAACACGCTGACCGGGCGCCCACGCCGAGCCGGGGGACAGGCGGTGCGGGCCCGGCACCCGGAAAGGAAGGCGATCATGCAGGGCACCCTGCCCGCCGCCGGCACCAGGCGACTCCCTCCCCATGCCGCGCCGGTCCGCTCCGCCGCTCCGGCCGCGCGCTGACTCCCATGGCCAAGCCGGTCACGCTCGTGACGTTCGTCCTGCCCAGCACCCTCGGACACTGGGGCAGCGGGGCGACCGAGGTCCGCGTCTTCGCCGTGGCGGACTCCGACGAGGGCCGCCCCACGCTGGGCGGCGCCCTCCACACCCTGCGCCGCACCCACCCGATGCTCGAGAAACGGCTGTGCGACGAGCACGGCGGGATCCGCCGCCACATCAGCATGTTCGTGTGCGGGGAGAACGCCCGCCGCCTCGGCGGCCTGGCCTGCGCCCTGCCCCCGGGCGCGGAGGTCTACGTCCTGCCCGCCCTGTAGGGCCGGACGGCTACGGGGCCACGCGGCCCGAGGCGTTGAAGGCGGCGTGGGTGAGCGGCATCAGCCCCGACCAGAGCGCCTCCATCTTCTCGGCCACCATCTCGATCTCGCGCTGGGGGAACGACGGCACGACGGCCCGCTCGTCCTTGGTGCGCAGCGACAGGAAGTGCATCAGCGAGCGGGCGTTGCACGTGGCGTACATGGAGGAGAACAGCCCGACGGGCAGCACCGCCCGCGCCACCTCGCGCGCGACCCCGGCCTCCAACATGTCCTGATATGCCGCATAAGACCGCCGATAGGAATTCTCCATCGCCTCGGTCACCACCTTGTACTGCTCGGCGTCTCCCTCGACGAACTCGTAACGCCCCGGCTTTCCTTCCTGCACCAGTTTCCGCTCCCGCCCGGGAACATAAAAAACCGGCTGAAGCTCCCGATATCTCCCGCTTTCCTCGTTATATGACCATCCCACCCTGTGCCGGTGGAATTCCCGGAACACCAGGATGGGGGCGCCGATGAAGAAGGTCATGGAGTTGTGCTCGAAAGGGCTGCCGTGGCGGTCGCGCATCAGGTAGTTGATCAGGCCCTTGGAGCGCGCGGGATCCTGGTCGACCGCCTCCAGGGACTGCTCGCCCGCGGTGGACACCCGGGCCGCCCACACCACGTCGGAGTCGGAGGCGTTGTGCCTGACCAGCTCCACCGTCACGTCGTTCAGAAATCTCACGCCCGGGTCCCCTCGTCGTCGGCCGTCCACATCGTAGGGGAGGTGCCCGCCGGCGGCGCGGACGGCTCGGATGTTCAGGTGATGTCGCGGCGGATGGTGGTCAGGGACGCGACGGCCGCGAAGACCGCCGCGTACCCGACGAGCAGCGCCGCGCCGCCCCAGGCCGGCAGGTAGCCGCTGCCGAACGGCGACGAGACCCCGTACACCGCCTGGGCGGCCCCGCCCGGCAGCCACTTGCCGACGCTCGGCAGCAGCGCCACGAGGATGCTCTCCAGGACATAGACCCAGCCGACGCCGACGACGATGGCCGCGACCTGGTTGCGCAGCAGGGATCCGACGGCGAGGCCGAGGATGGCGTACAGCGCCATCGCCCCGACGACCCCGGCGCACACGCGGGCGACGTCGCCGCCGATCAGGGACAGGCTCGCCCCCCTGATGAGCAGCGCCGGTATCGCGACGGCGAAGGCGAGCGCGATCCCCGCCAGGCCGAACAGCAGGCCGACGACGGCGCAGGCGGCGAGCTTGGCGGCCACGACCCGTTCCCTGCGCGGGGTCACCAGGAAGGTGTAGGTGATCGTCTGGAAGCGGTACTCCCCCGTCATCAGCAGGGTGCCGATGACGAACGCGAACACCAGGCCGGTGCCCGCCTGGCTGAACAGGTTGCGCACCCCCTCGGGGCCGGTGACGGCCGGGACGCCCTGGGCGCCGGACAGGACGCTCAGCGCGACCAGCCCGATGGCGGTGAAGCCCAGGGAGAGCGCGAGCATGCCCCAGACCATGCGCGTGGTGAAGACCTTCAGCAGCTCCGCCCTGACCAGCCGCGTCATGACGCGCTCCCGGGGGCGCCGGTCACGGCGCCGGCGACCGGGGGCGGGGGCGGCCCGCCGGGGGCGGCGGTGAGTTCCATGAAGACCGCCTCGAGGTCGGACCGCTCCCTGACCAGCTCCGACAGCACGACCCGCTCGTCCAGCGCCGCCTGGCCGACCGTCTCGGGCGGGGCGCCGTGCACCAGCAGGACACCGTCCTGCGGCGACTCCACGGTGGCGCCGGCCGCTTCGAGGCGGGCCCGCAGCCGCTCGACCCCGGCGCCGGCGACCCGCACGCCGCGGTCGCCGGCCGAGGTCAGCTCGGCCAGCGTGCCCTCCCGCACCATGCGGCCCCCGGCGATGATGACGACGTCGTCCACCGTCTGCTCGACCTCGGCCAGGACGTGGCTGGAGACCAGCACGGCGCAGCCCTGGTCGTCGGCGAGGAACCGCAGGAACCCGCGCAGCCACTGGATCCCGCCGGGGTCCAGGCCGTTCGCGGGCTCGTCCAGGATGAGGATCCGGGGCTCGCCGAGCAGGGCGGTCGCCAGGGCCAGGCGCTGGCGCATCCCGAGGGAGAACCCGGCGACCCGTTTGCGCGCCACGTCGGCGAGGCCGACCTGGCCGAGGGTCTGCTCGGCGCGGGCCTCGGGCAGCCCGGCGGCGGCGCACAGCACCCTGAGGTGGTCGCGGGCGGTGCGGCCGGGATGGAAGTTCGTCGCCTCCAGCACCGCGCCGACCTCGCACACCGGCCGGGCCAGGTCGGCGTACCTGCGGCCGTTGACCAGGGCCTCGCCGGAGTCGGGGGCGACCAGGCCGAGCAGGGAGCGCAGGGTGGTGGTCTTCCCGGCCCCGTTCGGGCCGAGGTAGCCCGTGACGGTGCCCGCCTCCACGGTGAACGACACGTCGTCCACGGCGCGGACGGCGCCGAAGGACTTGGACAGGTTGCGGATCTCGATCGCAGGCATCACCCGGGATTATCCGCATATTCGACCGGCGTGCCTAGGGAGGGGCCGGCGAGGGCGTGCGTCAGAGGCGGTAGACGCGGCGGGCGTTGCCCGAGCCGAGCATGTGGGCGACGCGGGCCGCGTCGGCGGTGCTCCACTCCCCCTCGCCGAGCCGGGCGGCGAGCACGCGGGCCAGGCCGCGCCGGAAGCACAGCGCGCCCAGGTGGCTCGTCTCGGCGGCGCCGTGGCAGCCGGAGCTGAACATCAGCTTGTGGTACGGGGCCAGTTCCAGCAGCTCGCCGAGGATCGCGGCCGAGCCGGTCGCCGCGCGGGCCGGCCCGAGGCCCACGTCGACGTACACGTGCGGCAGCACGCCGGCCAGGTAGGCCGCCTGGCGGTGGAAGGGGTGGCAGTGCAGCAGGATCGCCGGGACGCCGGTCGGGCGCAGCGCGCGCAGGAAGCCGGTCAGCAGCGCGGGGTCGGACCGGGTCAGGTCGGCGTGCGGGTCGGCGTACCCGGTGTGGACCTGCAGGGGCAGGCCGCGCTCGCGGGCGACGTCGACCGCCGTCCACAGCAGGTGGCGCAGCAGGACGGGGTCGGTGAGCGGCTCCCCCGGCCGGGCGAGCCGCCGCCCGGCCGCCGCGATCACCGTGCCCCGGCCGGGGCGGGCCGGGTCCAGGTCCAGGCCGTGGCGGCAGGCGGCGACCGACTTCAGGGCCACGGCACGGGAGGCGCGGTCGGCGAGCCGCTCGGCGAGGGCGCGCGGGTAGCCCACCGCGGTCGGCCCCTCCTTGGCGAGGTCCTCCTCGATGGGCTCCAGCCGGACGACCTCGTCGGCGGCGGCGCCGCCGAGCCGCCCCATCTCGGCGGCGGTGAGCAGCTCGCCGTCTCGTCCGCCGTCGGGTCCGCCGTCGACCAGGAAGGCGACGACCCCGGCCGCGCGCAGCAGCCGCCCGTTGGCCTCGGCCGGGCCGAGCTCGGCCCGGCGCGCCAGGTAGACCGCCGGGGGCGCGTGCGGGTCGAGTCCGAGCACCGGGGCGCACCAGCGCCGGATGGCGGTGCCCAGCGGGGTGTCGAAGTGCGTCGTCCCCGGCGGCGCCGGGGTGCCCGCCGCGGTGATCAGGGTCTCGAAGCGGGCGCGGTCGAGCTCGTCGCGGCGGACGCCCCGGCAGTGATGGTCGACGAGCGGGGCGAGCAGCGCCGCGCGCACCGCGGAGGGGACCTGGACCGGGAGCGCGCCGTCCTGGTCCATCGGTCCCACCCCGCCTTGTCGTCAGTGCACGCGGCCCCGGTGCCCGGCCTGTGGACTCTAAGGGCGGGTCACGGCCCCGGCGGCGGCTTCCCCGCCGCCTTTACTCAACCACGGCACAGCCGCAACACGTTGCCGACGATCCTGGCCCCGGCGCCGCCCTCGGCGGTGAGGATGGACTCGGGGTGGAACTGGACGCCGAACCGGCGGTTGGCGGTGTCCTCGATGGCCATGACCGCGCCGTCGGGGGTCAGCGCGGTCACCGTGAAGCCCTCGACGCCGGGCCGCTTGGCGTGCAGGGAGTGGTAGCGGGCGGCGGTGAACCGCTCGGGCAGCCCCTCCAGCAGCGCGCTGTCGCCGACGCGGCCGACCTGTCCCCGCTTGCCGTGCTCGGGGTGGTCCAGCAGCGACAGGGTGCCGCCGGCGTGCTCGACCATCGCCTGCAGGCCGAGGCAGACGCCGAACACGGGCAGTTCCCGGGCGTACAGGGCGTCCACCAGGGCCGAGCAGCCGAAGTCGGACGGCCAGCCGGGGCCCGGTGAGAGCACGACCATGTCGGGGGCGATCTGGTCGAGCATCGCGGCCGGGAAGCCGTGCCGCAGCGTGACGACGTCGGCGCCGTGCTGGCGGAAGTAGTCGGCCAGGGTGTTGACGAAGGAGTCCTCGTGGTCGACGAGCAGGACCTTCATGCCCTCCCCTGGCCGTTCGGCCGCGGGCGCCGCCGCCCCGGCCGGGGTCTCGGGGGCCCCGACGGCCGCCAGGGCCCCGAGCAGGGCGCTGGCCTTGAGCTCGGTCTCGCGCTCCTCGGCGCCGGGGTCGGAGTCGAACAGCAGCGTCGCGCCGGCCCGTACGGTGGCGACGCCGCCCCGGATCTGGGCGGTGCGCAGCGTGAGGCCGGTGTTCATCGACCCGTCGAACCCGAGGTAGCCGACGGCCCCGCCGTACCAGCGGCGGGCGGTGGACTCATGGTCCTCGATGAACTGCATGGCCCAGGTCTTGGGCGCGCCGGTGACGGTGACGGCCCACATGTGGGTGAGGAAGGCGTCCAGGGCGTCGAACTCGGGGCGCAGGCGGCCCTCGATGTGGTCGACGGTGTGGATGAGGCGGGAGTACATCTCGATCTGGCGGCGGCCGATGACCTGGACGGTGCCCGGGACGCAGACCCGCGACTTGTCGTTGCGGTCGACGTCGGTGCACATCGTCAGCTCCGACTCCTCCTTGACCGAGGTGAGCAGGGTGCGGATGGCCTCGGCGTCCTCGACGGGGTTGGTGCCCCTGGCGATGGTGCCGGAGATCGGGCAGGTCTCGACCCGGTCTCCCAGGACGCGGACGTACATCTCCGGGGAGGCGCCGACGAGGTGCTCGCCCTCGCCGAGGTTGAACAGGAACTCGTAGGGCGCGGGGTTGCTGTGGCGCAGGCCCCGGTAGAAGCCCGAGGGGTCGGGGCAGGGGGCGTGGAAGACCTGGCCGGGGACCACCTCGAACAGGTCGCCGCGCCGGAATTTCCGCTTGGCGGCCTCGACGATGGTGGCGTAGTCCCCCCGGACCGGGTTGCCGGGGATCTCGGCGGGGGCGGGGGTGAGCGGGACCGACTCGCCGGCGCGGGGCAGGCCCCGGGTGGAGACGCCGTCGACGGTGAACTCGTACAGGTACTCCCTGCTGGTCTCGCGCTTGCGGTCGATCACCATGACGCGGTCGGGCAGGTGCAGGACCAGGTCGCGCTGGTCGGCGGCCCGTTCGAGCTCCTGGCGGATGGGCTCGAACTGGAACGCCAGGTCGTAGCCGAACGCCCCGTACAGCCCGAGGTGCCCGTCCTGGCCGGCGAAGGCGGCGATCACCTCGCGGATGGCGGTGAAGACCGTGGGACGGCGGCTGCGCATCTCCTCGGGGAGGATCTCCGCGGACTCCTCGACGCGCACCTCGACGTGGTCGCCGGTGGGCTCGGTGGTGGGCTTGCCCGCGGCCAGCAGGCAGGAGGCGACGGCGGGGAGCACGACGCGGCCCCGGTCGTTCAGCGCGCGCGCGGAGATCCTGCGGCCCCGGGCGACGATCTCCAGCACGGGGTCGATGTAGGCGAGGTGCCATCGGCTGTAGCGGCCGGGGTACTCCATGCCGGAGGAGAGCACGCCGCCGCGCCGCTCGCCGAGCGAGGAGACGACCTCCTCGAGCACCGATTCCGGAACGTCGGCGGTCGACACCTCCACGTCGATGCCGCCAGCGGTGGTATATCCGCTTATGTCCACCCTTGCCTCGCCCTTCTTGATCTTCGTTTGACCCCGGGCGGGCACGAAAAAGGCCGCCTCCCGGGGCGGCCGTCCGAAATGAATGCGAAACACGCGCCGCCTAGAAGCAGCGCCACCACTGAGCAGGTGAATTCGTTCGCATACTCCCGATGGTAGCGGCACAGCCGGTCCCCCCGCCACTCGTTCGGCACGGGAGGCCTCCGGGGGCCGGACGGCGGGAGGGTGACATTGGTCACAGCGCCCGGCGGACGGTAGCATTAGCATGTTACCAGTGAGTAACGCGCTGCTTACATCGACCGGGGCATGACTCCGCTTACAGCGAGGAGCGCTCATGGCTGGGGTTCAGTACAGGGTGGTCGTCCACAGGGACATGCGGATCCCCATGACCGACGGCGTCCTGCTCGCGGCGGACCGCTACATCCCGATCGGCGTGAGCCGGCCCCCGACCATCCTCATCCGCTCACCGTACGGCCGGCGCGGCCTGTTCGGGCTGGCCTACGGCAGGGCCTTCGCCCGGCAGGGCTTCCAGGTGATCCTGCAGAGCTGCCGGGGCGGGTTCGGGTCGGGCGGCGAGCTGGCCCCCCTCGACGAGCAGGACGACGGCCTGGCGACGGTCGAGTGGATGCGCGCCCAGCCGTGGTACGGCGGGACCTTCGCCATGCACGGGCCGAGCTACCTCGGATACGCCCAGTGGGCCATCGCCCCGTTCGCAGGCCCCGACCTGAAGGCCATGGCCACGCAGGTGACCGCCTCCCAGTTCCGCGACGCGGCCTACGTCGGCGGGTCGTTCGCCCTGGAGTCCACGCTCAGCTGGAGCACGCTGACCTCGCTGATGACCGGGCCGCTCAGCGGCGCCGCGGTGCTGTTCGCCCCGCGCCGGACCCAGCGGGCCGTGCTGTCGGGCCGGCCGGTCGGCGAGCTGGACCTGGTGGCGGCCGGGCGCTCGCTGCCGTTCTACCAGGAGGTCGTCACCCACCACGCCGACCCGGCCGTGCCGTTCTGGAAGAAACGCGACTTCTCGGCCACCGTCGGCGAGGTCGACGCGGCGGTCACCATGACCGGCGGCTGGCACGACGTGTTCCTGCCCTGGCAGCTCAAGGACTACGCCGCCATGCGCGCGGCCGGGCGGCGCCCGCACCTCACGATCGGGCCCTGGCACCACGCCGACGTGCGGCACGGGCGCCTGGCCAACCTCGACGCGCTGGCCTGGTTCCGCGCCCACCTGCTCGGCGACCCCTCGGGCGTGCGCGCCAGCCCCGTCCGCCTGTACGTCACCGGCGCCGGGGAGTGGCGCGACTACGACGACTGGCCCGTGCCCGGCACCACCGCGCGGCGCTGGCACCTGCAGTCGGGGTTCGGCCTGGGCACCGAGGGTCCCGGGCCGTCCTTCCCCGACCGGTACCGCTACCACCCGGCGCGGCCGACCCCCTTCCTGGGCGGGCCGACGCTGCTCGGCAGCTCCGAGCCCCGCGACAACCGGCGGCTGGAGGCCCGCTCGGACGTGCTCGTCTACACCGGGGAGGTGCTCGCCGAGGACCTGGACCTGATCGGGCCGGTCTCGGCCGACGTCCACCTGCGGTCCAGCACCCAGCACACCGACCTGGTGGTCCGGGTGTGCGACGTGCACCCCGACGGCACCTCGCTGAACGTGTGCGAGGGCGTCCGCCGCCTGACCCCCGGGGCGCCGCCCTCCGACGACGACGGCGTGCGCCGCGTCGAGGTCGAGATGTGGCCGATCGCCCACCGCTTCCGGCGCGGCCACCGCGTGCGGGTCCACGTGGCCAGCGGCGCCTACCCCCGGGTGGCCCGCAACCTCGGCGGCGGCGAGCCGCTCGGCACCGCGCGCACGATCGTCCCGGCCGACCAGGAGATCTTCCACGACCCCGGCCGCCCCTCGGCGGTGATCCTCCCCCACGCGGCGGGCTGACCTCCGCCCCGCGTTGTGATAGGCAGGTGCGAAGGCGGGCCGTCGCGAGGAGGGGCCATGGAACCGGTGAACACCGAGTTCGAGCTGCGGGGGGTCAACCACCTGGCGCTCGTCTGCTCGGACATGAGGCGGACGGTCGAGTTCTACTCCGAGGTCCTCGGGATGCCGCTGATCAAGACGATCGAGCTGCCCCTGGGCTGGGGCCAGCACTTCTTCTTCGACTGCGGCGGCGGGAACGCGCTGGCGTTCTTCTGGTTCCCCGACGCGCCCGAGGCGGTGCCGGGGGTCTCGGCGCCCAAGTCGCTGCCCGACCGGGGGGAGCTGCTGTCGGCGGTGGGGTCGATGAACCACATCGCCATCGACGTCCCGCCCGAGCGCATCGAGGAGTACCAGCACAAGCTCATCGCCAAGGGCGTCGACGTCGGGGTGATCCTCAACCACGACGACAGCGAGTTCGGCGTGGCCCCCGAGATGCACGATGGCGTGTTCGTGCGGTCCATCTACTTCAAGGACCCCGACGGCATCCTGCTGGAGTTCGCCGCCTGGACGCGCGACCTCGCCGACACCTCCCCCGTGCGCCACGAGCCGAGGACCGCCGCCGACCGCACCCTGTGATCCGCGCGCCGCACCCGCAGGGCCAGGCGCCGACATCGCCGGCGACGTCGAGGGCGATCCCGGGGCGTACCGGCGTCCCTGAGCGGTGGCCGTTCGGCGCGCCAACGCGCGCGTTCGGCGATTGGTGAGGAGACCGTCCCCGCCGCGAAATACGCTTCGCAGAACCGAAGGACTGGCCTCACCAGGCTAGTTGCGCCTCTCTTCTCCCTAGGAGAGTGTGTTGACCACGCCACCCAGCGATCAGCGCCCCGCTCGCCGCGACCGCAGCCCGTGGAACTGGCTGCTGATCGTCCCGATCGTGATTCCCTTGATCACCGCCCTGTACAACTCGGACGAACCCCGCCTGTTCGGGTTCCCGCTCTTCTACTGGCTCCAGCTCGCGTTCATCATCCTCGGCGTCACGGCCACCACCGTGGTGTACCAGATGGGCAAGAAGAGGAGCGGGCGATGAGCGGCCACGTCACCGAGATCGTCGTCTTCGCGATCCTGTTCCTGATCGTCAGCGGCATGGGCTTCGTCGCGGCCCGCTGGCGCCGCCCCGACGACCTGGCGAGCCTGGACGAATGGGGGCTCGGCGGACGCAAGTTCGGCTCCTGGGTCACCTGGTTCCTGGTCGGCGGCGACCTGTACACCGCCTACACCTTCGTGGCGGTCCCCGCGCTGCTGTTCGGCGCCGGGGCGACGGGCTTCTTCGCCCTGCCGTACACGGTCGTGGTCTACCCGCTGGTGTTCCTGGTACTGATCCGGCTCTGGTCGGTGGCCCACGTGCACGGCATGGTGACGCCCGCCGACTTCGTGCGCGCCCGCTTCGGCTCCCCCACGCTGGCGCTGCTGATCGCGATCACCGGCCTGGTGGCCACCATGCCGTACATCGCGCTGCAGCTCGTCGGCATCGAGGCGGTGCTGAAGACGATGGGCGTCACCGGCGACCTGCCGCTGATCATCGCCTTCGCGATCCTGGCCGCCTACACCTACCAGTCGGGCCTGCGCGCGCCCGCCCTGATCGCCTTCGTCAAGGACGCGCTGATCTACGTCGTGATCATCGTGGCGATCATCTACATCCCGACCCGGCTGGGCGGCTGGGGCTCGATCTTCGACGCGGCCAAGGCCAAGTTCGACGCCACCCCCGCGCCGGACGGCATCCTGCTCAACGCCAACAACCAGCTCCAGTACATCACCCTGGCCCTCGGCTCGGCCATGGCGCTGTTCCTGTACCCGCACAGCGTCACCGGCGTCCTCGCGTCGCGCAGCCGCGGCGTGATCAAGCGGAACATGTCGGCGCTGCCGGCGTACAGCCTGCTGCTCGGCCTGATCGCGCTGCTCGGCTACATGGCCATCGCCGCCAAGATCACGCCCATCACCGCCGGCGGCAAGGCCGACGTCAACACGGTGGTCCCCCAGCTGTTCGACAAGATGTTCCCCGACTGGTTCGCCGGGGTCACCTATGCCGCCATCGGCATCGGCGCCCTGGTACCGGCCGCGATCATGTCCATCGCGGCGGCCAACCTGTTCACCCGCAACATCTACAAGGAGTACATCAAGCGGGACGCCACCGACGCCCAGGAGGCCGCGGTCAGCAAGATCGCCTCGCTGGTCGTGAAGATCGGCGCGGTGCTGGTCATCCTGCTGATCGACCCGCAGTTCTCCATCGACCTCCAGCTCATCGGCGGCGTGATCATCCTGCAGACCCTGCCGGCGGTGGCCCTCGGCCTGTACACCCGTTGGTTCCACCGGGCCGGCCTGATCGCCGGATGGACCGCCGGCATGGCGGCGGGGGTGCTGATGCTCTACAACGTCGCCAACCCGGCGACCAACCACGCCCACTTCGGCGGCTCGGCCTTCTCACTGGCCAAGCTGGGCCTGGACACCAAGATGACGATCTACGCCGGTTTCCTGGCGCTGGCCGTCAACCTCGTGGTCGCGGTCGCCGGCACGCTCATCGCCCGGGCCGGCAAGCTCACCGACGGCACCGACGCCACCCGCCCCGCCGACTACGAGGCCGACGAGGGCGACCCCCGCGTCCACGAGATCGAACTCTCCGGCTCTCACTGAGCCTCGCCGAGGTAGCCGGGGTTCGCGACCAGGAGCTTGTCCCGCACGGCCGCCACCAGCGCGGCGGCCGTCGCGGGGTCCCCGTCCAGGCGGCCCTCGCGGATGGCGGCGGCCAGGGCGGCGTCGCCGGTCACGCCGAGGGCGGCCAGGCGGGCGGCGTGCGCCTCGGCCTGGGCCGGGCCGAGGCGGATCTCGCGTTCCACCATGCCGAGCACGTTCACCGCGACCCGGGTGTGGAAGGCCGTGCGCCCTTCCAGGGCCGGGAGCACCTCGCCGGACAGGAACTCCCGCACCGCCGCCACCAGGTCGGCGGCGGAGGGCACGTCATGCGGAGGGCACGCGGGCGGCACCTCGGCAGGACGGCCGGGGGTCGCGTCCTGCCGGCCGGCGGGCGGTGGCTCGGTCATGCGGGCTCCTGTCCGTTGACCCGGCAACGATTCTCCGATGAGATCGTCGCATGAGCTTCGCCGTTCCCGACAGCGTGCGGCCGATCCGCGACGCGGTGCACGCGTTCATGACCGAGCGGGTCGAACCCGCCGAGGAGATCGTGCACCGCGGCGGCGAGCAGGCCGCCACCACGCTGCGCGACCTGCAGCGCCAGGCCAAGATGGAGGGCCTGTGGGCGCTCGGCCATCCGAAGGACCTGGGCGGCGGCGGCCTTCCGTTCCTCGACTACGTCTACGTCAACGAGGTGCAGGGCCGCAGCGAGCTCGGCCAGCTCGCGCTCGGCACCTTCACCCTCCAGGACTCGCTGATGCTGAACCAGTACGCGAGCGACGAGCAGCGCGAGCGGTTCCTCGCGCCGCTGGTCCAGGCGGAGATCTGGCCGAGCTTCGCGATGACCGAGCCGGAGGTGTCCAGCAGCGACCCCACCCAGTTGCGGACCACCGCCGTGCTGGACGGCGACGAATGGGTCGTCAACGGCCACAAGTGGTTCACCACCGGGGCGAACCGGGCCGCCTACACGACGGTGATGTGCCGCACCGAGACCGACGCCCCGCCCCACCTGGCGTTCTCCATGATCCTGGTGCCCACCGACACCCCCGGGTACGAGATCGTGCGCGACACCCCCGTGCTCGGGATCCAGAGCGGGCACTGCGAGGTGCGGTACGAGGACGTGCGCGTGCCCTCGGGCAACCTGCTCGGGCCGCGCGGGCAGGGCTTCGTGATCGCCCAGCAGCGCCTCGGCCCCGGGCGCATCTTCCACTGCATGCGCTGGCTCGGCCAGGCGCAACGCGCCTTCGACCTGATGTGCGCCCGGCTGCACGAGCGCAGCGCGTTCGGCCAGCCGCTGGCCAAGAAGCAGCTCATGCGCCAGCACGTGTTCGACTCCTACACCGAGATCCAGTCGGCCCGGCTGCTCACGCTGAACGCCGCGCAGGCCATCGACCGGGGCGAGCAGGCCAGGGTGGAGATCGGGGCGGTGAAGGTGGTGGCCGCCCGCATGCTGCACAACGTGATCGACCGGGCCATCCAGGTCCACGGCGCGATGGGGCTCACGCCCGACACCCCGCTCGACCGGATGTACCGGCACGCCCGCGCGGGCCGCATCTACGACGGCCCCGACGAGGTGCACATCGACTCGGTCGGCCGCCGGATCCTCGGCGAGTACGCCTCGGGCGGCAACTGGGAGTTCGGCCTGCGCTGACATGGGGGACGCCGAGGAGCTGGTGGCGGAGGTCTTCGGGCCGGGGACGGCCGTCGAGGCGCGGGTCCGGCTGCCCGGCGGCGCCTCGCGGGAGACGTGGTCGCTGGACGCCGTCACCCCCGGCGGCGCCCGGCGCGAGCTGGTCCTGCGCCTGGACTCCCCCGGCGCCGCGCCCGGCGCCGGTGCCGGGCTGCCCCGCGAGGCGGCCCTGATGCGGGCCGCGCGGTCCACCGGCGTGCCCGTCCCTGAGGTGGTCGCCGAGGGGACCACCGGGCAGGGGCGGGCGTACATCCTGATGGACCGGATCGAGGGCGAGACCATCCCGAGGCGGATCCTGCGCCGCTTTCCCGGCCTGGGCCCGCTGCTGACCGACCAGTGCGGGCGGATCCTGGCCGCCGTGCACCGCATGCCGCACGACCCGCTGTCACCGGACGGCCCGGGGCCGGGGGCGGGCGGCCCGGGTGGGGTGCGGGATCCGCTGGAGGAGTGGCGGGAGCTGCTGGACGCGACCGGGCGGCCGCACCCGGTGTTCGAGCTGGCGCTGCGGCGCCTGGCCGCGACCCGGCCCGCCCCGGGGGACGTGGCCGTCGTGCACGGTGACTTCCGCAATGGGAACCTGGTCGTCGGCCCGGACGGCGTCAGGGCCGTCCTCGACTGGGAACTGGCCCATCTCGGGGACCCGGCCGAGGACCTCGGCTGGCTGTGCGTGAAGGCGTGGCGTTTCGGCTCGTCCCTGCCGGTGGGCGGGTTCGGGGACTACGACCGGCTGCTGCGGGCCTACGAGGAGGCCGGCGGGCACCCGGTGGGACGCGCGGCACTGCGCTGGTGGGAGACGTTCGGCGTGCTGAAGTGGGGCGTCATCTGCGTGATGCAGTCCGAGCGCCACCTCGGCGGCGGCACGCGGTCGGTGGAGCTGGCCGCGATCGGCCGCCGGGTGTGCGAGAACGAGTGGGACCTGCTCGGCCTGCTGGGCCTGCTCGACGCGTGACCTCGCGCCCGCCGGGCGGTGGGCGGTGGACGTGGCGGGCGGTGCGCGGGTGCGGGTGCGGGCGGGTCAGAGGCGGAAGCTGTCGGAGGCGCTGGGGAGGAACAGCTCCTCGGGGGTCCAGCGGCGGTTCGCCAGGCCCTGCTCGTGGGAGTAGCCGGCGAACCTCTCCAGCACGTGGCGGTTGCGCTCGAGCCCGTGGTCCCAGTACCCCGCGCCGAGCACGTCCAGGGTCTCGCGGACGTGGTCGTGCAGCCACGGCAGCATGACCTTCAGGGCGTTGCGGTGCGTCAGGTCCTCGTAGGCCAGCCGCAGGGACGCGTCGAAGGCCTTGGTCAGCGACCGCGCGACCCACGGGTGCCGCTCGTGGACCGCCTTCTTGATCACGACCGTGTGCATGATGGGGAAGATCGAGGTGCGGCGGTAGTAGTCCTGCTCGACCTGCTTGAAGTCCTCGAACAAGTGCCTGATGTGCGGTTCGCGGCCGAAGCAGGACGGCTGCCCGGCGCTGTAGACGGCGTCCAGCTCGCCCGCGGCCAGCATGCCGGAAAGGGTGCTGCCGGGCGGGATCGGCGTGACCTGGATGGTGCCGGGGAGGTCCAGGGC
This sequence comes from Sphaerisporangium corydalis, assembly GCF_025506355.1. Taxonomy (GTDB): domain Bacteria; phylum Actinomycetota; class Actinomycetes; order Streptosporangiales; family Streptosporangiaceae; genus Sphaerisporangium; species Sphaerisporangium corydalis. Next base: position 40,158 of record NZ_JANZYP010000001.1, on the reverse strand, counting down.
GATCTTCTCGGTGCGCCCGCTCTGCTCCATGCCGCCCGTCCAGTAGGTCACGGAGTCGACCGGCACGCCGTGCTCCTCGGCGAGGATCCCGCGCTGCCAGACCCCGGCCGTCATCTGGTACTCGGGGGTGCCGACCCGCTTGCCCACCAGGTCCTGCGGCTTCTCGATGCCGCTCCTGGCGTTGACGTAGATCGACTGGTGGCGGAAGGCCCGGGAGGGGAACACCGGCAGCGCGACGAACGGCGGGTCGGGCTCGTTCAGGGTGAGCACGTAGGACGACAGGCTCATCTCGCTGACGTCGAACTCCTGGTGGCGCAACTGCCGGTAGAAGGTCTCCTCGACGGGCAGCGCCAGGCAGTTCAGGTCGATGCCCTCGGGCCGGACCCTGCCCTCCCGCAGCGCCTTGACGCGGTCGTAGTCCCAGCAGGCGAAGGACAGGGGGAGTTCGGACATGCGGGCGCTCCTTCGTTCCACGGGGACCTCACGTGACGAACGGCCGGACCGCGCGTGCTCGTCCCCGGACGGCGTGATCGATTCCACCGAAGGTGATGGTAGCGGGACAGATCACCCAGGCGACCACGAACCGGAGGCCGCTCCGCCCCGCCGCCGCGCCGGGGGCGGGATCGTCCTACACGTCGGCCGGGCCGCCCGGCCGGTCGCGGCTGAGGGGCGGGGGGGCCGTCATGGCGGCGACGATCACGTCGGCGAGCCCGTCGACCACCTGGCGGCGGTCGACCTCGTGGTGCTCCAGCCACCAGTCGCCGGTCGTCTGCACCATGCCGACGAACGCGTGGCCGAGGATCTGGGCGCGCACCGGGTCGGCCACGGCGCCGTCGGCGGCGATGACCGCGCCGAGCTCCTCCCCCAGGCTGCGGACGATGCCGGCCATGTGGGAGTGCGTCCTGCTGTCCTCGGCGCCGGCGCGGTGGAACAGGAAGCGGTAGAGGTTGAGGTTGCCGGAGATCATGTCGAGGTAGGTGCCGATGGTGGCCCGGGCGCGGCCGCGCAGGTCGGCGCGGGCCTTGGCGAACTCGGGCCGGAGCTGCTTGATCACCGTGCGGATGTGCCGGTCGGCGAGGGCCTGGTAGAGGCCGCTCTTGTCGCCGAAGTGGCGGTAGAGGATGGGCTTGGAGATGCCGGCCTCGGCGGCGATGGACACCATCGACGCCTGCGGGCCCTCGCGCCGGATGACGCGGTCGGCGGCGTCGAGCAGGGCCCGGCGGCGGTCGGGGTCACGCCCCGCTTTCTCCGCCTCGGTCGCCATGCTGGACAGCATAGGGGCACTTCTCCGTCACGTACCGCTGTCAGGTGATCGTGTCATCACAAGCATCACCATTTGGCGTTATAAGCGATGGATCATCGTGAAACTGTGGCCTTGGCGGAAATATCGGAGGGACCGTTTCCGATAGGGTGCCGCTCGCGGATCGTGATGGAGGTGGCCGGTGAGCGAGCCTGGGGCGCCCGATGTGCCGGGCTACGAGGTGCTCGGCATCCTCGGGCAGGGCGGGTTCGGCGTGGTGTACCGCGCCCGGCAGCTCGCCGTGCGCCGTGAGGTCGCCCTCAAGGTCGACAACCGCGTTCTGGTCAGCGAGCGCGACCGGCGGCGGTTCATGCGGGAGGTCACCTCGGCCGGCGCCCTGTCCGGCCACCCGCACGTGGCCGACGTCTACGACGCCGGGGTGCTCGCCGACGGCCGGCCGTACATGGTGCTGGAGCTGTGCCCTGGCGGCTCGCTGGCCGACCGGCTGCGCGAGGAGGGCCCGTTCAGCCCGCGCGAGGTGCGCGACATCGGCGTGCGCGTCGCCGACGCGCTGGCGGCGGCCCACGCGGCGGGCGTGCTGCACCGCGACGTCAAACCCGCCAACATCCTGGTCAACGGATACGGGATGGTGGCCCTGTCGGACTTCGGGCTGGCCATGACCGCGCAGGCCGACAGCGACATGTCGGTCACCCGCGACTCGCTCACGCCGGCGTTCGGGCCGCCCGAGGCGTTCGAGCTGGCCGAGCCGAGCCCGGCGGGCGACGTGTACTCGCTGGCGGCGACGCTGTACGCGCTGCTCAACGGCCGTCCGCCGCGCTTCCCCGAGTCCGGCGTGGTCAACATCGCGGTCATCATGGCGTTGCACCGGCGGCCGGTGCCGGAGATCCCCGGGGTGCCGCCGGAGCTGACCGCCGTCCTGCGCGCCGGGCTGGCCACCGACCCGCGCGAGCGGGTCCCCTCGGCCGCCGCGCTGCGGGACGCGCTGTCGGCGGTCCCCGCGCACGTCCTCTCCGGCGCCCGCCCGGCCCCCGCGCCGCACCCCATGGCCCCCGGCCAGGGACCCTCGCGTCCCGGCGCCCCCCACTCCGGACCCTCAGGACCGTCCCCGTACGACCCGTCGCGACCTGGATCGGCCCCGTCCAGGCCGCCTCGTCCGGCCACGTCCTATTCGGGGGCGCCGTCCCAGTCCGCGCCGGGGACGGGTTCCCGGGACGGGGCGGCCACCCACGGCGGGCGTGACCGGCGGGGAGGTCCCGGTGCCGGCCCTGAGCCGGCCGGGCCGGGCGGCCGCGACGCGTGGGAGACCCGCCCGCCCTCCTCGCCGAAGCAGTACGCGCATGCCGGGCGGTACGTCGCGGTGGCGGGCGTGTTCGCCCTGCTCCTGGCGGCCGGGACGGCGATCATGCTGCACGAGAGGCTCGCGCCCGGGGACGGCCAGGTCTCCTCAGGTCCGGGCCGGACGGTGACCGGTACGGCCGGTCCGGTGTCGGCGGCCCCGTCGTCCTCCTCCCCCGGCACGGTCGCGACCACCACCGTGAACTGCCCGGCGGCGGCCGTCGCCGGCGCGAACGCCGCCTGCGGGCGGGAGGCGGAGTGCTGGGGGGGCATCGTGGCGATCACGGGCTCGGTGTCGGTCAAGCGGCGCGGCTGCGAGGAGACCCATTCGTGGGAGACCTTCGCCGTGGCCCCGATGCCGGTGGACGCGATCACCTACGACCTGCAGGACCTGGAGGGGCACCCTCTGGTGAAGAAGCTGTGCTCGATGCAGGTGCTCATCCAGTCGAGGTACGGCGCGGCCAAGGCGATCGCCCCGGCCAAGTGGATGGTCTCGGTGCTGCCGCCGACCCCCGAGGCGTTCAAGGAGGGCGTCCGGATCTACCGCTGCGTCGGCGGCGTGATGGGCCGCGACCGCCCCGGCACCTACTTCCGCCCCCTGAGCTGACCGGTGCGCGGGACGGGTGACACGCCGAGTGAACACTGGAAATCCCTGGAACTCAAGGGAACTGTTGGTACGCTCCGGGCGTGAGTGAATCGCTGGACGATCTCGAGGAGCGGATCAACACGCTCCGGAGCGAGATCCGCCGGGCCGTCCGGGCCCGCGAGGGCGCGCTCGCCAGGTCGTTGCGCGCCGAGCTGCGCGGGGCCGAGCGGGCCTGGGACCAGGCGCTGGCCGCCCACGAGCCCACCCCCGACGAGGCGGCCCCCGACGAGCCGCCGGGGTCGCTGCTCCCGGTCCGCGAGCAGGTCCACCAGGCGCTCACGCTGCTCGGCGTGCCCGCCGCCGGGAAGATGATCGTGGCGGTGCACGGCGCCCTGCGCGCGGGCTCGCTCAGGGGCCCGCAGCTCACGAGCCTGCGCCGCGACGAGGAACGCTCGTTCAGGACCTCGCCCTTCGCCCGGCCGTACTACCTGTGCGCCGCGCTCACCGACCGCCTGTCGGCGTCGCGGGGACTGCTCGCGGTGAGCACGTGGCCGCTGGAGAAGCGGGTCATCGGCCCGCTGAGCCCCCGCGTCGACTTCCTCACCACCGCCATCCGCGTGGCCGAGCACCTGCTGCGGCTGGACGAGCCCGCCGAGCAGGCCCCGCCCGGCGCCCAGCGGCTGCTGGCCCGGCTGGCGCAGAACATCCCCGGCGCCGCGCCGTACGGGACCGGGACGCCCGGTGCGGGCGCCGCGGTCAGGGGCGCGGGTCCCGGCGTGGTGCCCGGGTTCGCCGTGCCCGACCCGGCCGTGGTGGTGAAGGCGGCCCGCGCCGAGCTGGCGGTGCACGCCGACGCCGACGCCACGGCACGCGCGGAGATCGCCGGTCGCGCCCGCGACCGGCTTCGCGACCCCGAGCGGCTGTTCGGCGGCGCGATGCTGACCCTGGCCAGAAGAGAGGCGTGAGGTGGACCGACTCGACGAACTGCGCGGCCCGGTGCCGCCGCGCCCCCACGACGCGCGGGCGATCGCCGCGCTGGCGGCCAACCCCGGGTGCGCCCGCCGCGCGGTGCTGGACGCGGCCGGGATCGACAAGGACGCCACCGCCACCCACCTGGGGTTCCCGGCCCCGTTCGGCCAGTCGCCGTTCGCCATCACCCGGGGGAACGTGTTCGAGGCGCTGGTGAAGGAGAGCGGGTGCGCGGAGCTGCTGAGGCTGCTGCGCGAGATCCTCGGCCTGCCGATCCCGCTGGCCTCCTACACCGACCTCGGGGACGTCGGCGGCAACCCGTCGGCGCACCTCCGCCACTCCCACACCCGCCGGCTACTGGACCGGGCGGCCCGCGACGGCGACGACGCCGGGACGCTGTACGACCACCCGCTGCTGCGGCTGGACATCGCCGGCCACACCTCCTACCTCGAACCGGACGTGGTGGCGTTCCGGCTGGGCGGCCGGTTCCACATCGTGGAGATCAAGTCGTTCTCCGTCATCGACGGGCAGGCCGAGCCGGACAAGGTCGCGGCGGCGGCCCGCCAGGCCGCCGTGTACGTGCTGGCGTTGCGCGACACGCTGGAGGAACTGGGCCACGACCCCGCGCGGGTGTCGCACGACGTCGTCCTGGTGTGCCCGGAGAACTTCGCCAACCGGCCGGCGGCGACGCTGGTCGACGTGCGCAGGGAGCTGGCCGTGCTCAGGAGGCAGCTGGCCCGCATGACCCGGGTCGGCGCGATCGTGGACGCGCTGGAGCCCGGCCTGACCTTCGACCTGGTGCCGGACGCCGGCGGCGCGCCGACCCGCCCGGTGGCCGACCTGCGCGAGGCGGTGCGCGGGGTCGGCGCCCGGTACGCGCCCGACTGCCTGTCGACGTGCGACCTGTGCTTCTTCTGCCGCGACGAGGCCGCGTCCGAGGGGTCGACCGACCTGCTGGGCCGGCAGGTGCGCGACGCGCTCGGCGGGGTGGCGACGGTCGCCGAGGCGCTCGGGCTGGCCGACGGGTCGCTCATCCCCGACGAGGGGCAGGAGGAGATCGCCCGCCTGCTCCGCCTCGCCGACCGCATGTACGCGGAGGTCTCGTGACCCCGCCGGACGCGGGCCCCGGCGGGCCGCCACTCACAGGGACCGGCGGGCCGTCGCCTGCGGGTCTCGGCCCGCCGTCGCCCGCGGGGGCGGCGTGAGCACGCTCGCCGCGCTCGCGCGCCTGCGGGCGGTGCACACCGGCGCCGCGCAGCGGCTGGCGACCGTGCGCCACTGCCACCTGTCGGAACGCCCGATGGTCTTGATCCCGCTGAGGCTGGCGGGCGAGGCCGCGGCGCCGCTGGCCGCGATGGCGGGCACCGACCCCGCCCGTCCCCGGCTGCTGGTGGTGCCGCAGCCGCGCGACCGCGACCTGCGGTTCGCCTTCGCCGCCGAGCTGGCCGAGATCCTGCTGCCCTACATCGAGGGCCTGCAGAAGGCGACCGAGACGGTCGAGCGGCGCGGCGCCGAGCCGTTCGAGCGGTGCGTCGACGCGCCGCAGGTCATCGTCCCCAACCGGAGCGCCGTCGCGTTCGTCCAGTTGCTCGGCCGCTCGACCCGGTTCCGCCGGGCCGAGGGCGAGTACGCGGTGCACCCGTCGGTGCCGGTGCTGGGCCGGTGGCTCACCTTCCTGGCCCAGCGGGCGCAGTACCCCGGGTCGGCGTCGCTGCTCGCGGCCACCGAGGCGATGTCGCTGCACTGGGCCACCGGCCAGAGCGCGCTGGAGGACGCCAACCTCGCGTCCCTGATGGGGTGGATCGACCCGCCTCCGGGCATGACGGGGGCGGAGGCGGCCAGGGAGGCGGAGGACCCGCTGGTCTGGCCGCCCGCCGGGCCGGCCACCGACCCGGGTTTCGACAGCGAGGTCCTGGCGCCCGCCATCCGGGCGTACGCGGAGACCCGGTCCGACCGCGCGGCGGCGCGGGTCGGCGAGGCGGTGCGCTCGCAGCTCGAACCGACGTGGCGGCTGATGTGGCGGGCGGTCGGCCTGCTCGGCGCGCTGCCCGCCGGGCCGGGCGTCGCGGCGCGGTGGGAGGGTGACCGCGCGTCGTTCACCGGCTTCGCGGCCCAGCTCGCCGAGGGCGGCCCGCCGCAGCCCAAACGGGACGGCGCGGTCGGCGCGGCGTCGCGGCTGGCCCGCATGGAACGGGCGCAGGCCTCCTACGACGCGCAGCGGGCCTACGACGACCCGCTGGTCATGGCGGGCCACCGGCTCACCGGCGAGGCGTTCACCGGCACGGTGCTGGCCGCCGACCCCGACCACGCCGAGGGCGAGGGCCGGGGACGCAAGCTGCGCCCGCTGCTCACCGTGCGTACCTCCGACCCCGTGCGGCTGGCGGCCGGGACCCGGCTCGGCACGCCCGAACGGCGCGGCCAGCAGGCCGAGGTCGTCGAGATCACCGGCGGGCACGTCACCCTGAAGATCGTCAAGGGGATGGGGCGCGGCAGGACCGCCAGCCCCGGCTCGGTGCCCGAGGTCGGCGAGCGGGTGTGCTACGCCGCCCTGACCGACGAGTACCAGCCGCCGGCGAGCCTGCCCGCCCCTGAGGACACCCCGTGGACGCACGGCGGGCCGCCGCCCGAGCACGTCCCCGCCGTGGAGGAACCGGACGAGGAGGAGTGGGCGTGACCGTTACGGAGCCCGCTACCGCGCGCGACGCGGCGGCGGTCGTGGAGGCGGTCCTGGCCGACCTGCCGGACCACCGCGGCGTGGTCGTCGACTCACCGCCTGGCGCGGGCAAGTCCACCCTGGTGGTGCGGGCCGCCGGGCACCTCGCCGCCACCGGCGAACCCCTGATGATCATCGCTCAGACGAACGAGCAGGTGGACGACCTGATCGTCCGGATGGCCGCCGAGCACCCCGGCGTGCCGCTCGGGCGGCTGTCGGCCGCCGACTACTCGGTGCCGCGCCGCGTGATGGGCAAGGCGAGCATCGGCACCAAGCTGCCCGACCTGGGCGACCCGGCCGTGGTGGTCGCCACCGCCGACAAGTGGGCCTGGGCCGGCGACCGCACCTGGCCGTGGGCCATCGTGGACGAGGCCTACCAGATGCGGTCGGACAAGCTGCTGCGCATCGCCGGGCTGTTCGACCGGGCCCTGTTCGTCGGGGACCCCGGCCAGCTCGACCCGTTCTCGATCGTGGACGGCGACCGCTGGGCGGGCCTGTCGTGGGACCCGCTGCAGAGCGCGGTGGCGGTGCTGCTGCGCCACAACCCCGGCCTCCCGGTCCACCGGCTCCCGGTCTCCTGGCGGCTGCCCGCCTCGGCCGCGCCGGTGGTGTCGGAGGCGTTCTACCCCTACACCGGGTTCCGGGCCGGCACCCTGCCCGGCGAGCGGCGCCTGTCGTTCGCGGCGGGCGGCATGCGCACGGCCTACGACCGCGCCCTGGAGGAGGCGGCGGTTTCGGGGTGGGCGCTGTACGAGCTGCCGAACCGGCACACGGTGCGCACCGACGCCGAGGCCGTCCAAGCCGTGGCCGTGCTCGCGGCCCGGCTGCTCCAGCGGGCGCCGGTCGCGCACTCCGAGCGCGGCGAGCACCCCGTCACCGCCGACCGCGTCGCGATCGGCGCGGCGCACCGCGACCAGGTGGCCGCGATCCAGGCCGCCGGGGTGCCGGAGGGGGTGACCGTCGACACGGCCAACCGGTTGCAGGGCCGGGAGTACGACGTGACGATCATCCTGCACCCCCTGTCGGGGCGCAGGGACGCCACGGCCTTCCACCTGGAGTCGGGGCGGCTGTGCGTGCTCACCTCGCGCCACCGGCACGCCTGCGTCGTCGTCGCGCGTGCCGGGATCCCCGAGCTGCTGGACGCCCACCCGTCCGCCGAACCGGTGCGGCTCAACGTGCCGGTGAAGTTCCCCGACGGCTGGGAGGCCAACCAGGCCGTGCTCGCCCACCTCGCCGCGCACCGCGTCGAGGCGGCGCCCCTGCGGTGAGACCGCGCGGCACAGGCCCTGCGCTACGGGGAAGCGCGGGGGCCCGGGGGCGGGGGGCCCGCGGCCCCGGGGGCGGCGCCGCTGGGCGAGGGGGG
>NZ_JANZYP010000001.1:0-31921 GCF_025506355.1 Sphaerisporangium corydalis | reverse complement strand
GGCCCGCGGCGGCCCCCGCCCGGCGGGCGGGCGGGCGCGCGGGCGGGGGGCCCCCCCCCCCCCCCGGCCCAGGGTCAGCCCCAGATCTCCTCGGCGGTCTCGACGATCAGGCGGAGCTTGGCGAACTGCTCCTCCCTGGTCAGGGAGTTGCCCTCGACCGTGGAGGAGAAGCCGCACTGCGGCGACAGGCAGAGCTGGTCGATGTCGACGTACTTGGCCGCCGCCTCGACCCTGCGCTTGAGGTCGTCCTTGGACTCCAGCGCGCCCCGCTTGGTGGTGACCAGGCCGAGCACCACCGCCTTGCCCTTGGGGACGAAGCGCAGCGGTTCGAACCCGCCGGACCGCTCGTCGTCGAACTCCAGGAAGAACCCGTCCACGGCCAGTTCGCCGAACAGCGCCTCGGCCACGAAGTCGTAGCCGCCGGAGGCGACCCAGGAGGAGCGGAAGTTGCCCCGGCACATGTGCGTGGTGACCGACAGGCCCTCCGGCCGGTCGGCGAGGGCGTCGTTGATCTGCTTGATGTACCGCAGGTGCAGGTGCTCGGCGTCGTCGCCGCGGCCGGCGATCTCGGCGCGCTGGCCGGGGTCGTTGAGGTAGGCCAGGCTGGTGTCGTCGAACTGCAGGTAGGTGCAGCCGAGCGCGGCCAGGCGCCGCACCTCCTCGGCGTAGGCCGCGCTGAGGTCGCTCCAGAACTCCTCCATGCCCGAGTAGACGCCCGGGTCGATGGACGCGCGGCCGCCCCGGTAGTGGACCATGTTCGGCGAGGGGATGGTGAGCTTCGGCGTCGCGGTGGTGACCTGGTCGCGCAGGAAGGCGAAGTCGTCGCCGAAGATCGTCTCGTCGAGGGTCACCCTGTCGTGCACGCGCATCGCGGCGGGGGCGAACTCGATGACGCCCTGCTCGTTGCGGAACTGGACGCTGATGCGCTCGTCGGCCTGGCCGATGCCGCCGAGCCGGTAGATGAAGTCCATGTGCCAGGAGGCCCGGCGGAACTCCCCGTCGGTCGCCGAGCGCAGGCCCGCCTCCTCCTGGGCGCGCACGACCTCCCGGATCGCCTCGTCCTCGGCCTCGCGCAGCGCGTCGGCGGGCAGGGTGCCGGCGGCGAAGGCCGCGCGGGCCTCCAGCAGCGCGGGGGGACGAAGAAGGCTGCCGACGTGGTCGGCGCGGAATGGGGGTGTGGTCCGCATGGCGTTCCTCCAGAGGGTGGGTACGCCCTCCGTCCTATCAGCTTTCGTCCGCTTTTGTGATGTTGGCGCGGGCGTCCGTCGGGCGCCGGTGGGACCCGGTGCCCGTCCGGCCTCCGCCGGAGGCCGGACGGGACCTCGTTCAGGAGACGCCGGGTCGTCCTTCGCGCCTGATGATCGCCGTGCGCCCGATCGCCGCGCGCGCCTCGCGCCGTACGGCCACCACCGCGCGTTCCTCGTACCGGCCGGCCGGCGCGGGGGCGCCCTCCGGCGGTGCGGCCGGGCCGTACTCCGGCTCGGGGTTCGTCGTGGACGCCAGCAGGGCCAGGCAGATCAGCGTCACCACCGCGATCAGTATCAGGGCGAGTCCCATGAGCATCAGTACGGCCAGCACCGTGTAGGCCGCGCCGATGAACGCCATCATCGCCCGTCCTCCTCTTCTGTTGTGTCGCGGTGAGACACGTGCCCTGGATGGGCACGCTCACACGTACCTATGCGCAGGTGGAAGTACTGATTCTCCTGTACTCCACCGGCACTTCAGCACGCCTTCGGGACCTCCGTGACGCAGGTGATGCCATGAGGTCACATTCCCGACATGGAGTCGAGGCGGCGCAGGATCACCCCTTCGCGCAGCGCCCACGGGCAGATCTCCAGCTCGCGCGTGTCGAACAGGTCCATGGTGGCCTCGGCCACGATCGCGCCCGCGAGGAGCTGCGGCGCGCGCCCGGCCGAGACGCCGGGCAGGTCGGCGCGCCGCGCGGCACTCATGGTGGCGAGCCGCTCGGTCCACCGGGACAGGTCCTCGCGGCCGAGCACCCTTTTGACGTAGGCGCCCTCGCTCGACGGGGCGGCGCCGGCGATGCGCGCGAGCTGGCGGAAGGTCTTGGAGGTGGCCACGGCGTGGTCGGGGCGCCCGTACTTGGTCACGTCGCCGACGACGCGGCCGATCTCCGCGCGCACCTGCCTGCGCATGCTGCGCACCTCCCCGGCGGGCGGCGGGACGGCGCTGAACCACCGGCGGGTCATCCGCCCCGCGCCGAGCGGGAGCGAGATCGCCACGTCGGGCGCCTCCTCCACGCCGGAGGCGATCTCCAGCGACCCCCCGCCGATGTCCAGCACCAGCAGGCGGCCGGAGGACCAGCCGAACCAGCGCCGCACCGCGAGGAACGTCAGCCGGGCCTCGTCCTGCCCGGAGAGCACCTGGACGTCCACGCCGGTGGCCGACCGGAGCCGGGCCAGGGCCTCCTCGCCGTTGGCGGCCTCCCGCACGGCCGAGGTGGCGAAGGCCATGATGTCCTCCACGCCCTTGTCCTCGGCGACGCGCAGGGACTCCTTGACGAACCGGGTCAGCTCGCGCTCGCCCTCGGGCGACAGCGTGTCCCCGTCGCGCAGGTGCTCGGCCAGGCGCAGTTCGGCCTTGTGCGAGTACGCCGGGAGCGGCTGCGCGCCCCTGTGGGCGTCGACCACCAGAAGGTGCACGGTGTTCGAGCCGATGTCCAGGACGCCAAGTCGCATGAGCAGACGCTACTACCCACGCGAAACGGCCCGCCGCCGGGCGGGCGCGCGTACCGGAGGCGGGCGGTGGCGGGCGTACTTGAGGCAGGCTCCGGCGGGCGGGCCGGAGGCGGCGGGCGGGCGGGTCAGAAGCCGCCGGTGACGGCGACGGCGACGCAGACGCCGAGCATCACCGCGCCCACCCCCGCGAAGATGGCGCCCACCAGGGTGCCGCCGCCGACGAGGCTGTCGACCCGGAAGCGGGACGGCCGCTCCGGGTCGTACAGAACGCCCACCTCGGCGCCGAGCCGCGCCATCGGCGGGTTGGTGCCGAAGCCGGTCTCGGCCTCCACCCGCTGGCCGTTCACGGTCGTGAACCGGATGGTCGGGTAGTAGACCACGCCGTTCTCGGTGCGGCTCGGGCGCAGCCGCACCACCTGGCCGGGGACCTTCCTGGCGATCCGCCGGAAGTCGCGCTGGGACATCAGCAGCCCGGCGCCGATCCCGCCGAAGACCAGGGCCGCGAGGCCGAAAGCGAACACGAGCCAGGCGTTTGTCGACACGGGGGACTCCGGCTTCTTGGAGAGGGAGGGGTGCGCACACGCTAGGAGCCGGGACTTGCGAACCGCTTGCCAGACCCTTGACACGGCCCCGGCCCCTGCCTCCGTCCCCTGTCCCGCCGTCGCCGTCCGCCGAACCAGCCGCCGGTCCCCCGGGCCCGCCCGTACTCCCCCGCGCCGCCGGTACGGCCACGGAAACGGCGACGGCCGTGACCAGGGGTGCTGGTCACGGCCGCCGGCGCGGTGCGCGGGGCGTCAGTCGAAGGCGCCGACCGCCGCCGTCTCCTTGGCGGGGTCGCCGCCGGTGCCGGCGTCACCGGGCGCGGCCTCGGGGCCGCCGCGCAGCGGGATCTCCTTGATGAAGGCCGCCAGCAGGGGCACCAGGACCGCGAACGCGATCGCCCAGAAGAACACCCCGGAGATGGACGAGGCCAGCGACTCCAGGAAGCCGGTACGTACCTGCGCGGGAAGCTGGGCGAGCGCCGCCGGGTCGAGCCGCTCGTTGCCGCCCTCGACCATCCGCGCGGCCTCGGGGCCGAGCTTCTCGGTCAGGTTGGCGGTGAGGTGGTTGTTGAACACCGCTCCGAACAGCGAGACGCCGAACGATCCGCCGATGGAGCGGAAGAAGGTCGAGGCGCTGCTCGCGACGCCCAGGTCCTTCTGCTCGACGCTGTTCTGCGCGACCAGCATCGTGGTCTGCATCAGGCCGCCCATGCCGAGGCCGAGTACGGCGATGAACACGCCGGTCTCCCAGCGGGCGGTGTTGACGTCCATGAGCGACAGCAGCCACATGGCGATCGCCATCACCACGCCGCCGACGATCGGGAAGATCTTGTACTTGCCGGTCTTGGTGATCGCCTGGCCGACGAACAGCGAGACCACCATCATGGCCGCCATCATCGGGAGCAGCAGCAGCCCGGAGTTGGTCGCCGAGGCGCCCTGGACGGTCTGCTGGAACAGCGGCAGGAAGTTGATCACGCCGAACATCGCGAAACCGAGCAGGAAGCCGATCAGCGAGATCAGGGTGAAGTTGCGGTCGGCGAACACGTGCAGCGGCATGATCGGCTCGGCGACCCTGCGCTCCACCGGGATGAAGATCGCCAGGGTGACCACCGCGACGGCCGCGAGGCCGAGGATCTGCCAGGAGCCCCACGCGTACTGGTTGCCGCCCCAGGTGGTGATCAGGACCAGGGCGGTGATGCCCACGCCGAGCAGGCCGGCGCCCAGCCAGTCGATGCGGTGCTCGGTGCGGTACTTCGGCAGGTGCATCCGGAACAGCAGCCAGACGAACGCCACCGCGCCGATGGGCAGGTTCACGTAGAAGGCCCAGCGCCAGTTGAGGTTGTCGGTGATGAACCCGCCGACCAGCGGGCCGGCGATCATCGCCAGCGACATCATCGCGGCCATGATCCCCTGGTAGCGGCCACGCTCGCGGGGCGGCACCAGGTCTCCGATGATCGCCATCGCGTTGACCATCAGGCCGCCGGCGCCCAGCCCCTGCAGGGCGCGGAAGCCGATGAGCTCGCCCATGCCCCCCGACGTGCCGCCGAACACGGCCGAGCCCGCCATGCCGCACAGCGCCGAACCGACCATGAAGATCGCGATGGACGCCAGGAAAATGGTCTTTCGTCCGTACAGGTCGCCGATCTTTCCCCAGATCGGCGTCGAGACGGTCGTTCCCAGGACGTAGGCTGTCACCACCCATGACAGGTGGGTCAGCCCCCCGAGCTCACCGACGATGCGCGGCATCGCGGTGCCGACGATCATGTTGTCCAGCATGGCCAGGATCATGGCGAGCATGAGTCCCGGCAGGACGACCATGACCTCTCGCCGGCGACCTGGCACGGCCCCGGTCTCGGTCTCCGTCATTACCCTTACGCCCCCTCGAAATGGTTACTTACTTGTCGACCGGCAAGTACTATGGCCAAAGGTAGGTTCCTTACTTGCCGGTCGTCAAGTTAATTAGGGGATCCAGGGAGCGTTTGAGGAGCCATGAGGGAAAACACCGACACGCGAGCTCGCATCCAGGAGATCGCCCTGAAGCTCTTCACCGAGCAGGGCTACGAGGCGACGTCGCTGCGGGAGATAGCCGAGGCCCTCGGGGTGACCAAGGCGGCGCTCTACTACCACTTCAGGACCAAGGACGACATCGTGGCGAGCCTCACCGAGGACCGTCACGCCATGGTCGAGCAGCTCATCAAGTGGGCACAGGACCAGCCGCCGACGCTGGAGAGCAGGCGCGAGTTCGTCCGGCGGTACGCCGACGAGCTGTTCGGCAGCCACCACCACGCCTTCATCCGGTTCATGGAGCGCAACCAGACCGCGCTCCGCGACCACCCGAAGGTGGAGCGGATGCGCGCCCTCATGACCAGCCTGGTGGGGGTCCTGTGCGACGAGGAGGACTCCACGACCGACCGCCTGAGGAGCTCGATGTCCATCTTCACGCTGCACGCGGCGTGGTTCCTGCTGAAGGACGAGGACATCACCGACGAGGAGCGCAAGACCGCGGCCCTGCGGGTCGCCCTGGAGCTCATCGAGCGGAGCCCCGCGGAGCAGTGAGCGCGGTCAGGTGGCCGGGGGCGGGTCCCCGGCCACCGCGCCGTGCAGGAAGACGTCCACCAGCTCGTCCAGGGCGGCCGGCTCCGCGCCCGCGGGGAAGCGGGGACGGCTGAACAGCATGCCGAGGAAGATGGCCGCCAGCCGCTCGGGCGGCAGGCGCAGCGCGGCCCGGTCGGGCTCGAACAGGTCGGCGACCGCCTCCAGCGTCCGGGCCGCGGAGGCGTCCCTTCCACCCCACGCCGCCCGGCCCTGCTCGGTGCCGGGGTCGGGCCGGCCGCGCCGCGCCCCCGAGGCGTGCAGCGCGCCGATCACCGACCCCATCCGGTCGAGGTGGGCCCTCAGCGCGCCCGCGGCCTCGGCCAGCCGGGCGGCCAGCGGCTGGTCGAGCGGCACGGCGGCGATCTCCCCCAGCACGTGCTCGGGGTCGAGGGCCGCGAGCACGCAGGCGTCCAGCAGCTCCTCCTTGTCGGCGAAGACCCGGAAGATCGTCGCCTCGCCGATCGCGGCGGCCCTGGCGACCTGGGCGGTGGTCACGGCGCCGCCGTGCTCGGCCACCAGCGGGAGCGCCGCCTTCACGATCATGTCGCGGCGCCGTTCTGGGCTCATGCCCGGCGCCCTGCGCCGGGAAGGTGTCTCTGTCATGGCACCACCGTACGGAGTGAGGACTCACTCCGTCAATGGGTTTCCGCGACGGCACAGGCCCCGCGGGTTTGAACGCGGCCACCGGAGGAAGCGGGAGAGGGCGGTACCGCCAGGTCGAACGGCCGCCGGCCGCCGATAACATACCTGCCGGGAAAGTCGGCGAGCAGCGGCTCGAACGGTCATCGAGGGAGGTCCGGGGGTGAGCATCACCGGCTACGGGAGGGCGGCCCGATGGCCACGCCTGAGCACGCGTTTCTGGTTCACCGCCACGCTGGCGACCATGGGCCTGCTGCTGGCGGTCTCGGCGGCGCTCGGCACCTGGGCGCTCGACCGGACGACTCGTGCCTCCGACGAGCTGACCCAGCGCATCACCCCCGGCCTGCTGGCCTCGGAGCGGCTGCGGAGCGCCCTGCTGGACCAGGAGGCGGGCGTCCACGGCTACATCCTCAGCGGGCGCCGGGAGTTCCTGGACGGCTACGACCAGGGCGTCGCCGCCGAACGCGACTCGGTCGCCGCCCTGCGGCGTTCGCTCTCAGGGGACCGGCTGCTCGCGGGCGTCGGTGAGATCGAGAGGGGCGCCGAGGCGTGGCGGGCCGGATACGCCCGGCCGGTCGCCGGCGCGGTCGCGGCCACCGGGCCCGGGGCCGCGCTCCCCGAGCAGGTCGAGGCCGGCCGGGCCCTGTTCGACCGGGTACGCGCCGCCTCCGACCGCCAGGCGGCCGGCCTGACGCGGAACCGGGAGGCGGCGGGGGTGGAGCTCCGGCAGGCCCGCCTATGGCGCAACGTGGTCTTCGCGGCCATCCTGGCGATGTTCGTCCTCACGCTCGTCTCGGTGGCCGTGCTGCTGCGGTACGCGGTGCTCCGCCCGCTCGACCGGCTGGGGGCGGCGTCGCGCCGGGTGGCGGACGGCGACTTCGAGCACTCCATCGACATCCGCGGGCCGAGCGACATCAGCCTGCTGGCCGCCGACGTCGACGCGATCCGGCGGCGCATCTCGGCGGAGCTCGCCATCTCCCGCGACGCCGAGGAACGGCTGCGGGAGCAGACGGCCGAGCTGCGGCGGTCCAACTCCGAGCTGGAGCAGTTCGCCTACGTCGCCTCCCACGACCTGCAGGAGCCCGTGCGCAAGGTCACCGCCTTCTGCCAGCTCCTGCAGCGCCGGTACGCTCCGCAGCTCGACGAGCGGGCCAACGAGTACATCGCCTTCGCGGTGGACGGCGCCAAGAGGATGCAGTACCTGATCGCCGAGCTGCTGGCGTTCTCACGGGTGGGCCGGGTGCGGAGCGAGCGCGTGCCCGTGCCCCTGGACCAGCCGCTGGACCGCGCCCTGGCCAACCTGGAGACGCTGACCGAGGAGTCGCGGGCCGTGGTCGTCCGGCCCGAGCTGCCCGAGATCCTCGGCGACCCCAACCTGCTGACCATGCTCTGGCAGAACCTCATCGGCAACGCCGTGAAGTTCCGCTCCCCCGACCGCGCGCCCGAGGTGCGCATCGGCGCCGAGCCAGAAGGCGACTTCTGGAGGTTCTCGGTCGCCGACAACGGCATCGGCATCGAGCCGAGGTTCGCCGAGAAGATCTTCGTCATCTTCCAGCGGCTGCACAACCGCGAGGAGTACGACGGGACCGGCATCGGCCTCGCCCTGTGCAAGAAGATCGTCGAGTACCACGGCGGGGAGATCCACCTGGACACCGCGCACCCCCAGGGGACCCGGTTCGTCTTCACCCTCCCCTCGGCCGACGCCGCCGCCGGCGACCGCGCGGCCGGCGCCGCGCCCGAGCTGTCCGCCGCCGGTCCCGCCCGCGCCGACTGACCCCCACCGGCGGGCGGCGGCTCCGGTTCCGGTCCCCGGGCCGGGCGGCGTCGGCCGTGCCGGTGGATGACCCTAAAATCGGTGGCATGTACCGGGGGAAGATCGAAGGGCTGTACCGCTGGCCCGTGAAGTCGCTGCGCGGCGAGCGGGTCGGCGCGGCGCGGCTGGACGGGCGCGGCATGGCCGGTGACCGCGCGTACTCCCTGGTCGACGAGCGCCCCGGCCGGTCGGGCACCCGGCTGACCGTGCGGCAGGTCCCGAAGATGCTCTCCTGGGAGGCGGCCTACCCCGCCACGTGCGACGGGTCGCCCGAGCCGCCGGGACCGCCGGTGCTGTACTCGGGCAGCGGCGAGGCGTGGGCCTGGGACGACCCGGGCCTGGCCGGCGCGCTCGGGGAGGCGTACGAGATCCCGCTGTCGCTGCGCGCGGCCGAGGGCCAGCAGGATCGCGGGCCGACGATCCTGGTCACCTTCGAGGCCTCGCGCCTCGGCCTGGAGCGCGAGCTGGGGGCGGAGGTCGACCTGATGCGCTTCCGCCCGAACGTCCACCTCGACGCCGGCCTCCCCGCGTTCGCCGAGGAGGACCTGGGCGCGGTGACGATCACGATCGGCGAGACCGTCCTCGCGGTGACCGGGGCCTACTCGGGCCCGACCATCCGGTGCGCGGTGCCGAGCTGGGACCCGTGGGGGCGCGAGCGCTGGCCCGGCCTGCAGAAGCACCTGATCACCGAGCACGACAACAAGTTCGGCCTCATCATGCGGGCGACCACCCCCGGCACCGTCCGCGCCGGCGACCCGGTCACGATCTCGGCCGGCCCGCCGGAGCGCTGACCCGCCCACCGCTCCCCCGCCGCCGTCCGCCCGCCGGGCCGGTCCCGGCGGCAGGGGCTACGGGCGGGTCACGGGAACGGGCGGTGGCCGCCCGCGCCGAAGCGGGTCTCGTGCCGCCACAGGTGGGCGCAGCCGGGGCACTGCACGTGCAGGACGCTGCCGGCGGCGCTCAGCAGGTAGCGCCAGTGGTCGCGGCAGTTGCGGCCCGAGCCGCAGTCGTGGCAGCCCCGGTCGTCACGGCATTCCGGGCAGGGGATCCACGCGCGACGGGCGATGTCGGCGTCGGGGTCAATCGGAAGCACGGCCCGCCTCTCGGCGCGGGAGGACGCCCGCCGCCACGAGCATGGCGTAGGTCTCGCGCTGGCCCTGGTCCAGGCCGGAGTACAGGAGGTCGTAGGCCTCCTCCTCGGCCCGCATGACCGCCAGGGGGTCCCAGTCCGGTCCGAGCGCGGCGACCACCTCGGCACGCCTGCGCGCCTCCTGGAGCGACAGGTCCATCTCGAAGACGACGTGCCCGCTACCGCGGTCGTGGCGCATGAGGTGACTTCCCGTGGGGCGATGGACAGGGACGACGTGATCACGAAGCACCGTGCGCGTACGGCCGGCCGCTCGTGGTCACTCGGGTCCCCTGGGGACGGGCGACCCGTACGAACAAGATTTGTCCGTTTAAACACCATATGTCGTATAAACAGGCTTTTGAAGTGGGGAGCCGGAGCCATCGCGTGATACTCCTCACGCCGGAGGGACCCCCAGACCCACCTCTACCGCCGATGGCCGATCGGCGATCCGGGTACCGGACCGTTACTAGGACGTCCTACAATTTAGTAGGACGTCCTAGTAACTCTGCCTGAAGGAGCGCCGGTGCACGTACCAGCCAACCCCGTGCGGGTCGTCACCGCGGCGGCCCTGTTCGACGGGCACGACGCGGCGATCAACATCATGCGGCGCATCCTGCAGGCCCAGGGCGCCGAGGTGATCCACCTCGGCCACGACCGCTCGGTGGAGGAGGTCGTCACCGCCGCCCTCCAGGAGGACGCCCAGGGGGTGGCGATCAGCTCCTACCAGGGCGGGCACGTCGAGTTCTTCACCTACCTGGTGGACCTGCTGCGCGAGCGGGGCGCCGGGCACGTCAAGGTGTACGGGGGCGGCGGCGGGGTCATCGTCCCCGACGAGATCGCCGCGCTGGAGGCCCACGGCGTGGCCAAGATCTTCTCCCCCGAGGACGGCCAGCGCCTCGGCCTCACCGGGATGATCAACGACATCATCAAAGCGTGCGACGTCGACCTGACCGAGGGCGCCGAGCCGCCCGCCGTGGCCGCTGGCGACCACCGTGCCGTGGCCAGGGCGATCACCTTCGCCGAGGCAGGACGGGCCGGGCAGGAGTACCTGGACGGGCTGCGCGCCGCCTCGGCCGGCCGGCACGTGCCGGTGCTCGGCATCACCGGGACCGGCGGGTCGGGCAAGTCCTCGCTCACCGACGAGCTGGTCCGCAGGCTGCGCATCGACTACGAGGACAAGCTCCGCGTCGCGGTGATCGCGGTGGACCCGACCCGGCGCAGGGGCGGCGGCGCGCTGCTCGGCGACCGGATCAGGATGAACAGCCTCGGCGGCGAGGTGTTCTTCCGCTCGCTGGCCACCCGGGGGTCGCACGAGCTCCCCGAGCACCTCGACGACGTGATCGCGGTGTGCCGCGCGGCCGGGAACGACCTGGTGATCGTGGAGACCCCCGGCATCGGGCAGGGCGACGCCGCGATCGTCCCGTTCAGCGACGTCTCCCTGTACGTCATGACGCCGGAGTTCGGCGCGAGCTCCCAGCTCGAGAAGATCGACATGCTGGACTTCGCCGACGTCGTCGCGATCAACAAGTTCGACCGGCGCGGCGCCGAGGACGCGCTGCGCGACGTGCGCCGCCAGATGGTGCGCAACCGGGAGGCCTTCGGGACCGCCCCGCAGGACATGCCCGTGTACGGGACCGTGGCCGCGCGCTTCAACGACGACGGCGTGACCGCCCTGTACCAGCGGCTGCGCGACCTGCTCGGCGAGCACGGCCTGCCCGCGAGCCCCGGGCTGCTGCCGGCGACGGCGGTCATGACCTCCAGCCTGGGCGCGGCGATCGTCCCCCCGGCCCGGGTCAGGTACCTCGCCGACATCGCCGAGACCGTGCGCGGCTACCACCGGCAGACCGCGATCCAGGCCGAGGCGGCCCGCCGCCGACAGCAGCTCGCCGAGGTGCGCGAGCTGCTGGCCGGCGAGGGCGCCGACACCTCGGCGCTCGACGCGCTGCGCGACCGCGCCGCCGACGGGCTGCCTGCGGCGAGCCGCGCCCTGCTGGACGGCTGGCCCGAGACGGTCGCGGCCTACTCCGCCGACGAGCTGGTGGTGACCGTGCGGGGCAAGGAGCAGCGCACGCCGCTGTGGCGCACGTCGCTGTCGGGCAGCCGGGTCCCGCGCGTGGCGCTGCCGAGGTTCACCGACCACGGCGAGCTGCTGCGCTTCCTGCGCGCCGAGAACCTGCCCGGCCGGTTCCCCTTCACCGCCGGGGTGTTCCCCTTCAAGCGGGACGACGAGGACCCGATCCGCATGTTCGCCGGCGAGGGCGACCCGTTCCGCACCAACCGCCGCTTCAAGCTGCTGTCGGACGGCCAGCCGGCCGTGCGCCTGTCGACGGCGTTCGACTCGGTGACGCTGTACGGCAACGACCCCGCCGAGCGGCCCGACGTGTACGGCAAGGTCGGCACCTCGGGGGTGTCGATCGCCACGCTCGACGACATGAAGGCGCTCTACGACGGCTTCGACCTGTCCTCGCCGTCCACGTCGGTGTCGATGACCATCAACGGGCCGGCGCCGACCATCCTGGCGTTCTTCCTGCACACCGCCATCGACCAGGCCGCCGCGCGCTTCCGGGCCGACCAGGGCCGCGAGCCCACCGCCGAGGAGGCCGCGGCCCTGCGCGCCACCACCCTGGCCACCGTGCGCGGCACCGTGCAGGCCGACATCCTCAAGGAGGACCAGGGCCAGAACACCTGCATCTTCTCGACGGACTTCTCGCTGCGGATGATGGCCGACGTGCAGGAATGGTTCATCGCCAACAAGGTGCGCAACTTCTACTCGGTGTCCATCTCCGGGTACCACATCGCCGAGGCCGGGGCCAACCCGATCACGCAGCTCGCCTTCACGCTGGCCAACGGCTTCACCTACGTCGAGGCGTACCTGGCCCGGGGCATGGCGGTCGACGACTTCGCGCCCAGCCTGTCGTTCTTCTTCTCCAACGGGATGGACCCCGAGTACAGCGTGCTCGGCAGGGTGGCCCGGCGGATCTGGGCGGTCGCCATGCGCGACAGGTACGGCGCGGGCGAGCGGTCGCAGAAGCTGAAGTACCACATCCAGACCTCCGGGCGGTCGCTGCACGCGCAGGAGATGAACTTCAACGACATCCGCACCACGCTGCAGGCCCTGATCGCCGTCTACGACAACTGCAACAGCCTGCACACCAACGCCTTCGACGAGGCGGTCACCACCCCGAGCACCGAGTCGGTGCGCCGCGCCATCGCCATCCAGATGATCATCAACAGGGAGTGGGGCCTGGCGGCGAACGAGAACCCGCTGCAGGGGTCGTTCATCATCGACGACCTCACCGACCTGGTCGAGGAGGCCGTCCTTTCGGAGTTCGAGCGGCTGTCGGACCGGGGCGGGGTGCTCGGCGCGATGGAGACCGGCTACCAGCGCGGCCGCATCCAGGACGAGTCGATGCTGTACGAGACCCGCAAGCACGACGGCTCGCTGCCGATCATCGGCGTCAACACCTTCCGCAACCCCGAGGGCCGCGTCGAGCACGGCGCGCTGGAGCTGGCCAGGGGCACCGAGGAGGAGAAGCGGAGCCAGCTCGCCCGGCTCGCGGAGTTCCAGCGGGAGCACGCGGGCGCCGCCCCCGAGGCGCTGCGGCGGCTCAGGGAGGCGGCGATGTCCGACCGCAACGCGTTCGCCGCCCTGATGGACGCCGCCCGGGTCTGCTCGCTGGGTCAGATCACCGAGGCGCTGTTCGAGGCCGGCGGCCAGTACCGGCGCAACGTCTGACCCGCCGCCCCGGCCCGGCCGGGGCTCAGGTCCCCGCGCCTGAGGGCTCGGCGGGCTTCGGGTCCCGCACCGGCGGGACCCGCGGGGTCAGGTCCTGCGCCAGCGAGACTCGCAGAAGCAGTAGGCGGCGAAGAGGATCACCCCGGCCGCGACCACGACGAGCAGCCAGGGCCCGAGCGGGGTGCCGGCGAGCGACCGCAGCGTGGAGTCGATCCCCTTGGCCTCCTTGGGGCTGTAGGTGATCGCCGCGGAAATGAAGAAGACGCCGGCCGCGACCGCGATCACGCCTCGGGCGCAGTACCCGATCATGCCGAGCTTCTCGACGACGCCGCGGACCTTCGGCGACATCTCGCCGGTGCGCAGGTGCTTGAGGAACTTCTTGGTGACCCCGTCGTAGATCCAGTACAGGCCCACGCCGATGATGGCCAGGCCGACCGCGCCGATGATGATCTGCCCGTCGGGCCAGTCCATGACGGTGGCGGTGAGGTCCTTGGACTGCTTGTCGGTGGAGCTGCCGGTGCTGCCGGTCAGCAGGAAGCTCATGATGGTGCCGACCGCCAGGGCGTACACCACGGTGTGGGCGACCGCCTCGACCCGCTCCTTGACCTCCAGGCCGCCTATCAGGGCCTCGGAGAGCTGCCACAGCGCCAGGGCGACGAACCCGACGGCCATCACCCACAGCACGACGGTGCCGAAGGGCTGCTCGGCCACCGTGCGCACGGCGCCGGTCTTGTCGGCCTCCTTGCCGCCGCCGCCGAAGGCGATCTGCAACGCGAGAAGGCCGATGAGGGCGTACATCACGCCCCTGCACGCGAGTCCGAGACGGGTCAGCCGCTCGAACGTGCGGCTGTTGGTCGCCCGCCGCGCGGCTCCCCGCGCTTGCTGACCGGCAGATGCCACGGAGTCCATGGGCAGCTCCTTTCGATTCGCCCTTCCCTCTGCACATCTGGGCGGCGGATAAACGTGGATTACCGGGCCCCGCCCTCCCGGCGGGAGTCCCGAAGCGGTATCCAGGGGATGAATGCGACATGAGGGTACTGACGACCACCCGGCGCAGGATGAAGGACACCACGCGCCGGACGCTCCACGACGGGGCCTTCGGCGTCCCCCTGGTCCTGATGGTGCCCGCGGCGGCCGGGCTGGCGTTCCTGGTGCTGCCGCTCGCCGGGCTGCTGGTCAGGGCCCCCTGGCACGCCGTGGCCACCCGCATGGCCGGGCCCCCGGTGCTGGAGGCGCTGCGGCTGTCGCTGGTGACCTCCTCGGCCGCCACCGTGGCCGCCGTGCTGGGCGGCGTGCCGCTGGCCTGGATGCTCGCCCGCGTCGCGTTCCGCGGCAAGGGCGTCGTCCGGGCCCTGGTCACGGTGCCGCTGATCCTGCCGCCGGTGGTCGGCGGCGTGGCGCTGCTGGCCCTCCTCGGCCGGCACGGCCTGATCGGCACCTGGCTCGGCTCCTCGCTCCACCTCACCGCGCCCTTCACCCCGGCGGCGGTCGTGCTCGCCGAGACGTTCATGGCGGCCCCCTTCCTGGTCATCAGCGTGGAGGGCGCGCTCCGCGGCGCCGACTCCCGCTTCGAGGAGTCCGCGACCGTCCTCGGCGCCTCGCGCTGGACGGTGTTCCGCCGGGTGACCCTCCCGCTGGTGGCGCCGGGGATCGCGGCCGGGGTGGCGCTGTGCTGGGCGCGGGCCCTGGGCGAGTTCGGGGCGACCGTCACCTTCGCCGGGAGCTTCCCCGGGCGCCCGCCGACCATGCCCCTGGCCGTCTACCTGGCCCTGGAGAGCGACCCGGAGGCCGCCGTCGCGCTCAGCCTGGTCCTTCTGCTGGTGTCGGTCACCGTCCTCGCCGTGCTGCGCCGCCACTGGGTGAACGCGGCATGATGGACGCCCATCTGGTCGCCGGGCGCGCGGGGTTCCGGCTCGACGTCCGGCTGCGCGTCGCCCCCGGGGAGGTGGTCGCGCTGCTCGGGCCGAGCGGCGCGGGCAAGACCACCGCCCTCCGGCTGCTGGCCGGCCTCACCGCGCCGTCGGGCGGGTACTTCCTGCTCGACGGGTCGGCCGTGCACGCCCGCCCGGCCGAGCGGCGCCCGGTCGGCATGGTCGTCCGCGACCCCCTGCTGTTCCCGCACATGTCCGCGCTGGACAACGTGGCCTTCGGGCCCCGGTGCCGGGGGGCGAGCCGGTCGGAGTCGCGCCGCGCCGCCGCCGCCTGGCTGGAGCACGTCGGCCTCGGCGACCGCCGCCTGGCCCGTCCCCGGGAGCTGACCGCCGGGCAGGCCCTGCGGGTGGCGCTGGCCCGGTCGCTGGCCGTACGGCCGCGCGTGCTGCTGCTCGACGAGCCGCTGGCCGGCCTGGACGACGCCGCCCGCCTGTCGGCCCGCACCCGGCTGCGCCACCACCTGGGCGACTTCACCGGCGCCTGCCTGCTGGTCACCCACGACCCGCTGGAGGCGATGACGATGGCCGACCGGCTGGTGGTGTTCGAGGACGGCGGGCTGGCGCAGGAGGGCACGCCCGCGGAGGTGGCCAGGCGCCCGCGCACCGATCATGTCGCCCGCCTGGTCGGGCTGAACCTCTACCGGGGCGAGGCCCAGGGGCACGAGGTGTCCGTCCGCGCCCGGGACGAGGGGGGGCCGCCCGCGCTGGTGCTGAGCGTGGCCGAGCCGCTGGGCGGCCCGGTGTTCGTCGCCTTCCCCCCCTCGGCGGTCACCCTCCACCCGGCCCGGCCCGAGGGGACGCCCCGCAACACCTGGGAGGGCGGCGTGGAGGGCGTGGAGCGGCACGGCGACCACGTCCGGGCGCACCTCGCGGGCCCGATCACCGCCGCCGCCGACGTCACGCCCGCCGTCGCGGCCGGCCTCGGCCTCACCCTCGGCCAGCGGCTGTGGGTCACGGTCCGGCCGACCGACACCTACGCCTACCCGGCGCCGGCCGGCGAGTGACGACCCGCGTCACGAGGAAGATCTTCGTAAAAGTCGCGTGACCTTGCGGGGCCGTTCGCGCTTGCCAGGCCGCAGGGCGGGCAGAGGTAAAGGGCTGGGATGGCCCGGACACCCCCCGCGTCCTCCCACCGCCGAGCGCAGCTCAACCCGAAGGGACCGGTCACCGATGCCCAGGCAGATCGCCGCATTCCAGCCCCTCACCACCCTCGAACTGGAGGCCCGGGTGCACAACCTCGAGGTCCAGGTGGCCCATCTCACCGAGACCCTGCGAGCGCTCACCGCCGAGGCGGGCCCCGCCCCGGCCTCCTCCGACTGAGCCCCGCCCCACGGCCCCGCCACACGACCCCGCCGCGAACGTCCGGCGCACGGGTTCACCACGGACGACCGGCGCACGGGTTCACCGCGTACGGCCGCCGCTCCGGATCACTGCGAGCGGCGGAGCGCGGAGGCCGGCACCGGGATGGCGGGGAACGGGTTGTCGGGCATCAGGATGAGCCTTCTCGGCTCGGCGGCCGGCCCGGCGGCGTCCAGGTGGAGCAGCGCCGCCCCGATCCCCGCCGCGCCGATCATGTACCCGGTGTCGGCCGTGACCTCCCACGGCCGTAGCCGCCGGTAGGCCTGGTACCAGCGGTATCCCCCGTCGTCGTGGCCGGTGGCGCGCCCGATGAGGTTCCCGGCCAGGGTGCCGGCGAACTGCCGGTAGTGCTCCTCGCCGGTCGCGGCCCAGAGCCCGACGAACAGCTCCAGCAGGCCCGCCGAGCCACAGCACTGGCACGCCACGTTCCAGAACCCGGGCGTCTGGCGGTTCGGGACCCCGCTGCGCACGATGCCCGAGGCCAGCCGCCGCACCCAGTCGAGGTCGCCCTGGTCGCCGGTCACGCGGTACAGCTCGTAGAACATGCGGGCCACCCCGGCCGAGCCCGAGCACAGGCCGAGGTAGTGCAGGCCCCGGCCCTGGGGGACGTGGTGCGGCACCAGGGCGTCCTCGCCGGTGACCGTGCTGATCGTGCGGACGAAGTCGGCACCCCTGCGGGCGGCGTCCAGGAAGCGCTTGTCGCGCGTGACGCCGTACAGGCGGGCGAGCAGGAAGGCGGTGCCGGCGGTGCCGGACAGGAAGCCGGGTGTGACGGCGTCCTCGGGCAGGTCGGGGCACCCGTTCTCGCCGAACCGGTGGCCGGGCACGACCTGGTCGGCCACGCGCGCGCCGGCCTCGACGGCGACCTCCTCGTAGGCGGTGACGCCGAGGATGCCCGAGGCGTGCAGCAGGCCGAGGATGATGCCGCCGTCGCCGCGCTGGGCGGGGTCGCCGGTCCAGCCGACGCCGTCGCCGGTCCTGCGCAGGCTGCGCACGACGCGGTCGGCCCCGGCCCTGGCCGCGACCGCGAAGCTCTCGTCACCGGTCGCCCACCCGGCCTCGGCCAGCGCGAAGACCATGCCGGTGAGGCCGTGGTACAGCGACAGGTCGGCCTCGTCCTGCCAGGTCTCGGCCAGGTAGCGCGCGCCCTGGCGGGCGTCCTCCAGGTAGGCCTCGTGCCCGGTGGCGGCGGCGAGCTCCAGGAAGAACAGCACGATGCCGGCGGCCCCGGCGTACAGCGAGCCGGGCTGGCCCGACCGGGCGGAGTGCCGCCGGGGGTCGGGGTTGGCGCGCCAGTGGCGCCCTCGCGCGTCGTCGACCGCCGCCGAACGGATCCAGCGCCCGGCCATGATGGCCGCGGTGAGGGGGGTCTCGGCGCGGGGCCACGATGGGTGGCTGCAGTCCGGGCTCATGTCGCCTCCTCTGTGTGCCAAGTATCCCACGAACTTGGTAGGAAAACTAGGCAATTGCCGGGCATCCAGTCACAGAATGCGGCGACCGCGTCGTCCGCCGCACCAGAACAATCTCACATACCTCGGCGCTAGGGGGCCTCCTGTCCGCACCCCGATCGGCACAATCCCGTACGTGACCCGCCGGACCCGGCCTTCACCCTAAGCCTACTTTGCAGATCGGAAAGAGGTAGATACGCTCCGTTGTCCTTAGTTCTGCGCCTATGGGAGGTTATGTACGGCGCGGTGCGCGGCGACGGCGGCACCGGGCCCGGCACGGCCCACACGAAAGGGATGCCCCGGTGAGCGACACCAGGAACACGCCGACACTGGCCGACTCGGTGCGGACGACCGGCGAGGGGGTCGACATCCTCGACCGCCGCGTCTACCCGTTCGAGCGCCGGTGGGTGCACTGCGCCACGGTGGAGGAGGTCGCGGTGGCCATCGAGGAGATGGTCACCCAGAGTTCCGGCCCGATGTTCGCCACCACCGCCGGCATGATCCTCGCCGCCCGCGAGGCCAGGGGCGCCGGGCCGGGGTCCGCCGGGGAGATGCTGCGCGCCGCCGGCCGCCGGCTGATCGCCACCCGGCCGACCAACAACCACATCCGCGACGCGGTCCTGGCGATCCTCGCGGCCACCGTGGACGGCCCGCTGCCCGGCGCGTACGGGCAGCAGCTCGTGATCGCCGTGGAGACCGCGGCGGCCGAGCACGACGAGGCCTACCTCGCCGGCACCCGGGCCCTCGGGCGGCACGCCGCCGCGCTGCTGGAGGACGGGGCGCGCGTCCTCACGCACTGCTGGGGCGACGCCTACCTGATCGGGGCCGTCCAGGCCGCCGAGGAGATGGGCAAGCGCCTGGAATTCGTGTGCACCGAGACCCGGCCCTACCTCCAGGGCGCCAGGCTCACCGCCGCGACGCTGGTCGAGATGGGCTACCGGCCCACGGTGATCACCGACGGCATGGTGCCGGCCGCGCTGTCGGACGGGCTGGCCGACGTCGCGCTGGTCGCCTCCGACCGGGTGACCATGGACGGCCACGTGGTCAACAAGGTGGGGACGCTCGCGGTCGCGCTGGCCGCGCGGGCGTTCGGCGTGCCGTTCTACGTGCTGTCCCACGCCCCCGACCCCCGGTCCCCGGGGATCGCCGACGTCGAGATCGAGCACCGCGACGGCGAGGAGGTCCTGCGCGTGCTGGGCGCGCGCACCGCCGCCGAGGGCGCGCGGGGCTACTACCCGGCCTTCGACGCCACCCCGCCCGGCCTGGTGACCCGCATCATCACCGAACGCGGCGCCTTCGAGCCCGCCCGCGTGTCGGACCACTTCGCCCCGCCCGGGGAGGGACCGCCACGCTGAGCACGACCGTCCGCGCCGCGACGCCGTGGCGCGCGACGATCACGGCGGGGCTCCGGCCCCCTGGCGGCGGCTACCTGGCGCCGGAGGCCAGGCGGCCGAACAGGTCGAGCGCCGCGGCGCGGACGTCGGAGGGCGTGACGCCGTCCAGGACGGCGCGGGCCTCGAAGACGTCCCGGGTGGTGGCGCAGGTGATGGCCACCGACGTGGCGGCGGCGTGGCTGAGCGAACCGGCGGGGGCGCTGTCGGCCATCTCCCGTGCGGTCGTGGCGAGATCGAGGTTGTCGGTCCTCGGTGCGGTGGTCAACGGGCTCTCCTCGCGGTAGCGGATGTGGTCATCGAGGGTACTCAGGCCGTCAGGGCTTTTCCGAGGGCACCGGCTCGCGCGCCGGTCCGTGAACGGCCCGGCTCGGCGGGCGGAACCCGTCCAAGCCGTTCACCGTCCGGACACCTCGCGCCGGGGTGAGGAACACGTACTGGTTACAGACGATACATATCAGACGATATGACGTGGGTGGAGGGGTCGGTTTCGCGCCTGTGGCGAACAGCCGGTCCTCCGCCGGGAATAGATCGCGCGCCTCCGGGGGCTGGAGACGGAAGAAGGATCATCATCGGTGCCGGCGAACGCGGCCGGCGCGCGCGATGATCTCCGGAAGGCGACCGGGCCACCGGTGGCAGACCGTTCCGACCGACGGAGGACCGCATGGAACTCGGGGTCTCGCTCCCCACGTCAGGGGCGCTGGCGTCGCCCGCCAACATCGCCCGCTTCGCCCAGGAGGCCGAGCGGCTCGGGTACGACTCGCTGTGGACCTACGAGCGGCTCCTGCGCCCGGTCGCCGAGATCGAGATGCCCGGCGGCGGCCCGCCGCAGCGGATCCCGGAGGTCTACCGGCAGACCTTCGAGCCGCTGGAGACCCTCAGCTACGTCGCCGCGCTCACCGACCGCATCAAGCTCGGGACCAGCGTCATCGACGCCCTGTTCCACCCGCCGGTCGTGCTGGCGCGCCGGTTCGCCACCCTGGACCAGTTCAGCGGCGGGCGCGTGATCGCCGGCATCGGGCAGGGGTGGCTGCCGCAGGAGTTCGAGACGGCCAACGTGCCGATCAAGCGGATGGGCGCGGGGCTGGACGAGGTCGTCGCCGCCATGCGGGCCTGCTGGGGCCCCGACCCCGTCGAGTACGAGGGCCGGTTCTACCGGATCGCGCCCTCGGAGCTGAACCCCAAGCCGGTCCAGGCCACCATCCCGATCGTGCTGGGCTCCATGACGCCCGCGGGCATCCGGCGCGCCGGGCGCATCGCGGACGGGCTGAACCCGATCGCCGTCTCCGAGGAGGTGCTGACGCAGCTCGCCTCGGCGTTCCACGAGGCGGCGCGCGAGGCCGGGCGGGAGAACGCCGGCGACCTGCCGGTGATCGCGCGCGCGAACGTGCCGATCACCCGCGAGCCGCTGGGCGGCGACCGGCCGTTCCTCGGCGGGTCCCCGCGCCAGATCGCCGAGGACCTCAAGCGGCTGGAGGGCGGCGCGGTGGGCCACGTCCTGCTCGCCAACCTGACCCCTGCCGACCTGGACGAGGAACTGCGCCTCCTCGAGGAGATCCAGCTCGCCGTCCGGGGCTGACCAGGGGCCCCGACGGCGGTCCGGGGGTGGCCGGCGCCTCCGTGCCGGCCTCACCCGGGGAAGCGGATGTAGGACGGGGGGACGTGGTCCACCAGCCAGACCCCGTTGGCGCTGACCCGGAACTCGTACCCGTCGGCGCGCATCGCGGCGGCGTCCACCGACAGCACCACCGGCCTGCCGCGCCGCGCCCCGACGCGGGTCGCCGTCTCCCGGTCGGGCGACAGGTGGACGTGGTGGCGGCCCATCGGCAGCAGCCCGCCCTCCCGGATCGGCGCCACGCTGGCCGGGGCCGTGCCGTGGTAGAGGTACGCGGGCGGCTCGGCCACCGGCAGGTCCAGCTCGACCGGCACCGAGTGGCCCTGGCTGGCCCGGATCCGGTCCCCCTCGATCGCGTACCGCTTCTTGTCGCTGGACGCGACCACCTCCTCCAGTTCCTCGCGCCCGATCGGGAACCCGTGCCCCGCGGCGGCCTGGAGCAGGACCTCGATGGGTACCCACCCCTGGGCGTCCAGCTCGATGCCGATACGGTGCGGTTCGTGCCGGAGGTGTTTGGCCAGGTACTTCGAGATCCGCACCATCCGCCGCTCGTCCATCAGTGATCGTCCTCCGCCGCCGCGTGGCCCGCCGGGCCGCGCGGCATCTCGTCATGGTGGGGCTAGCACTACCGCGCACCGGAGTGGTGCCTGGATATCGCAAGGCGGAACAACCCAGACAGGCTTGGACGGGCCGCCTCGAAACCCATTGCAAACGCTATACGCGGCAGGTTCCACGGGGTCGGCGTAGCCATCGATCCACCACGTGAGGAGACCTGTGACCAGCTCATCCACGATCGAGGCCGCGGAGCGGGACACCCGCGGGAGCGATTTCGCGCGGCTGTCCCGCCGGATCAGCGAGGCCGGCCTGCTGGAACGGCGCCCCGGCTACTACACGCTACGGCTGTCCCTCGTCGGGGGGCTGTTCGCCGCCGGCTGGATCCTGTTCGCCGCCGTGGGTGACTCCTGGTACCAGATCCCCGTCGCCGTCCTGCTCGCGCTGGCCTTCGCCCAGCTCGCGCTCGTCGCCCACGACCTGGCCCACCGGCAGGTCTTCCGGTCCCGGCGCACCAGCGAGATCGCCGGGTGGATCGCGGGCAACCTCGGCATCGGCATGAGCTACGGCTGGTGGATGGACAAGCACACCCGCCACCACGCCAACCCCAACCACGAGGACCACGACCCCGACGTGTCCCCCAACGTCATCGTCTGGTCGACCGGGCAGGCGTCCGTCGCCAAGGGCTTCGCCCGGCTCATCGGCCGGTACCAGGCGTTCCTGTTCTTCCCCCTGCTCACGCTCGAAGGCCTGAACCTGCACGCGTCGAGCTTCCGCGCGCTCAGGCGGCCCTCGCTCAAGCACCGCGGCCTTGAGGGCACGCTGCTGGTCGCGCACTTCGTGCTCTACTTCGCCGCGGTCTTCGCGGTCCTGCCCCTGGGCAAGGGCCTGGTGTTCATCGCCCTGCACCAGGCGATCTTCGGCGTGTACCTCGGCTGCACGTTCGCGCCCAACCACAAGGGCATGCCGATGCTGACCGGCGACGACCGTCCCGACTTCCTGCGCCGCCAGGTGCTCACCTCCCGCGACGTGCGGGGCGGGATGGTCGTGGACATCGCCCTCGGCGGCCTCAACTACCAGATCGAGCACCACCTGTTCCCGAGCATGCCGACGCCGAACCTGCGCCTGGCCCAGCCCATCGTGCGCGACTACTGCGCCGAGCTGGACATCCCGTACCTGGAGTGCGGCCTGTACGACTCCTACGCCCAGGCGCTGCGCCACATGCACGCCGCCAGTGCGCCCCTGCGGGCGCCGAAGGCGGCCGCGGAACAGTGACCTGACCGGCGGGCTTCACGGAGCGGGACGCGCGCGGCGCCTCCCGCTCCTTCCTTTCCCGGCCGGGCTCACGGAGCGGGACGCGGCGCCGTCAGGCCGCCTCCCGCTCCCCCCATGGCCGGCTCCTCGGCGGCCAGCCGTTCGGCGGCGTACAGCCGCAGCAGCCCGGGGCAGTGGTAGGTCCAGCCGCCGCCGGTGCGGCGGCCGGGCTCGAGCAGATGGTGGTCGACGAGCCGTTCGAGCAGCTCCTCGGCCACGACGTCCCCCTCGCCCATGAGCGCGGCCAGCCTCGGTGCGGTGACCGGGCCGGGCACCAGGGCCGCCAGCAGCCGCAGCGCCCGCCCGGCCGCCTCGCCCAGGCCGGAGTACGTGCGGTCGTAGGCCCCGCGGACGCTGAGGTCGCCGGCGGTGAGCAGGTCGAGCCGGAGCCGGTCGTCGGCCAGCCTGCGGTGCAGGTCGGCCACCTGCCAGCGGGGCCGTGCGGCCAGACGCGCGGCGGCCAGCCGGATCGCCAGCGGCAGCCCGTCGCACAACGCCCCCACCTCGCCCACCTCCGGCCCGTCGCGGCCGGACAGGGCCGTGAACATCGCGGCGGCGGCGCGCACGGCCAGGGGGCGCACCCGCAGGGTCGCCGAGGTGTCCAGGCCCGCGAGCGACCGCCCGCTGGTGAGGATGACCGCGCACCCGGCACCGCCGGGCAGCAGCGGGCGCACCTGCGTCTCGCCCGCCGCGTCGTCCAGGACGACCAGGACACGCTGGTCGGCCAGGACCGTGCGGAACAGCTCCGCCAGGCCCGCGAGGTCGCCGGGCAGCGCGGCGGCGGGCACGCCGAGCGCCCGCAGGAAACGGTCGAGCACCACCTCGGGCGGCCGCTCGTCCCGGCCTGGCCCGCCGAGCGAGGCGTAGAGCTGCCCGTCGGGGTAGGCCGGCCGCACGGCGTGCGCCACGCGCAGCGCCAGCGCCGAGGTGCCGACGCCGGGGTGGCCGGTCAGCGCGACCGTCGTCAGGGCGCCGACCGACTGGGAGGTCAGCAGCGCGCACAGGCTCGCCAGCTCGTCGTCCCGGCCGAGCAGCAGCGCCGGGGCGGGCGGAAGCTGGCGGGGGTGCGCCCGCGCGAACGGGACCGACAGGTCGAGGCCCGGTTCCTGGGCGAGGATCGCCTTCTCCAGCCGCCGCAGCTCGGGACCGGGTTCCAGGCCGAGGTCCTCCACCAGCGCGCGGCGCCCCTCACGGTAGACGGCCAGCGCGTCGGCCTGCCGGCCGGCCCGGTACAGGGCGAGCATCAGCACCGCGCGCAGCCGCTCGTCGTGCGGGTCGGCCTGGAGGACCGGGCGCGTCTCGGCGATCACCACGTCGTGCAGGCCGAGCGCCAGCTCCATCTCGGCCTTGTCGCGCACGGTCAGCAGCAGCCGCCGTTCGAGCCGTTCGGCGTGGCGGCGCAGCACGGGGCTGGGCAGGTCGTGCAGCGCCGGGCCGGTCCAGCACGCCAGCGCCCTGCGGTACAGCTCGGCCGCCTCGGCCGGGGCGTCGCGCCTGGCGAGGGCCGCCTCGCGCAGGTCCTCGAACATGGCGAGGTCGGTGTGCCCCCCGGCGCCGAGGTCGAGCATGTACCCGGGCGAGCGGGTGACCAGCACCTCCGCGGGCCCGCCCGCCTCGCGGACGGCCGCGCGCAGGGCGCTGATGTGACCGTGGACGTTCGCGACCGCGCTCTTGGGCGGTTTGCCGTCCCACAGGGCCTCGACGAGCTCGGCGACCGGGACGACCGAACCGGCGCGCAACGCGAGAAGCGTGAACACCGCAACCCGGTGCGGACCGCCCAGCGAAACCGCACGCCCCCCGGCCCACGCCTCGATACGTCCCAGAAGGCGCACTTCCACGGGTGTGACATTACGCCTCGAACCCCACCCGACTTGATCTTCAGCTCACCGCGAAACTCCCCGCCGCGGGGGTCACACCGTGGCGTGGCCGGGGCGCGGCAGGGCCTCCCGGTCGGCCTCCTCCTGGAGTTCGTCCAGGTCCGAGCCGATCTCCGTCAGGGGCAGGGCGTCCGCCAGCGCGTCCTCCAGGGTGCGCAGCCGCCGCATCCCGAACCCGGCCGCGCCCCACAGCGCCAGCAGCACGCCCGCCGCGCACAGCAGCAGGCCGATCGGCCGTCCCGGCCCGTCCCCCGCCGCGGACCCGGCAAGCGCCCCGGCGGCGGCCGTGAGCGGCGCGGCCGTGAGGTACCCGACCGGGGTCATCGCCGTCGCCAGCATCTGGTTGGTGGCCAGCACCCGGCCCTGCAGCTCCATCCTGACCTTGAGCTGGATGACCGACAGCCAGTGGGCGTTGATGACGCTCGTCGACCCCCACCGCAGCGCCAGCCCCACCGCGACCAGCGGGATCAGCCCGGCGAAGCCGCTCAGCCCGGTCACCACGGTCGCCAGGCCCGCGACGGCCACGAACCCCACCATCCCATCCACCAGCCGCCGCGTACCGCCCCAGACCATCATCACGACGCCGCCCGCCACCGCGCCGAGACCGCCGGCGGCCGTCACCACGCCGAGGTCGGCCGCGTCGCCCAGCGAGAGCACCATCGGGGACACCACGGCCAGGGTGAGCGCCGTGAAGTAGTTCACGACCATGAAGTAGCCCGCCAGCGCCATCAGCGGGGGCCTTCGCGCGATGAACCGCCACCCACCGGCGATCGCCGAGCGGAACGACTCCTCGCGGCGGCGGAACATGCGGTCGGGGAACCGTACGGCGAGCAGCGACACCAGGGCGGCCACGAACGTCACCACGTCGGCGCCCACCACGACCGGAAGGCCCGCGAGCGCGATGAGCGCGCCGCCCGCCAGCGGGGCGATCAGGCCGCCGAGACCGAGGCCGGCCTGGGCGAACGCGTTCGCCTGGGGGAGGTACGGCTTGGGCACGAGCTGCGCGATGGCCGCCAGGTACGCCGGCCGGTGGAACGCCGACACCACCGACGTCAGGGTGACGACCACGCAGACGGCCGTGAAGTCCAGGCGGCCCAGCCACAGGGCCAGGGCGACGGCCCCCATCGCGAGGCCGTTCAGCGCGTCGCACGCCAGCATGACGCGCCGCCGGTCGTACCGGTCGGCCATCGCGCCGCCCAGCGGACCCGCGAGGACGGCGGGCACCAGGGCCAGCATCGTGACGAGCGCGAAGTCCAGGACGGCGCCGCTGAGCTGGAACGCCCACACCCCGAGGGCGAACGAGCTGAGCGAACTGCCCACCATCGACACGAGCTGCCCGATCGCCACGGTGTAGAACCCGCGCAGCCCCGCCGGCCCGGGCACCTCACCCCTCCCCCGCCGCCCCCGCACCGAAGGCGGCACGGCCAGCGACTCGGAAACCCCACCCAGCGGCGGCACCAACGCCGGCTCCGCCGACGGCACCACAACCTGCCCCCCAAGCGGCACCACCACCCCGCCCGACGCCTCCGGTTCCGACGGCGAGAAGGCCGGGGGGCGTGCCCTGCCGGGGGTTTCGCCGGTCCAGCGGCGCAGGGCGCCGGACAGCAGGACGGCGAGCTGGGTGGCCTGGTGGCGGGGGAAGTAGTGCCCCGCCCTCGGGACCACGGCCAGCTCGACATGGGCGGCGAACGCGGCCCACTCCAGGTACCGCTCCTCGTAGAGGTCGGTGGCCCGGTCCCCGCTCCCGACCACCACCATCACCGGCGCGCGCAGCCGCGTCCGCACCGGCTCGGCGAGGCGGCGGGTGAACCAGCCCTGCGCCTGCCGCACGTCGTGCCGGAGCGCGTTGACCGCGGTCTCAGCGGCGGCGCCCTCCAGGTCCGCGGGCAGCCCGCCCATCGCGCGCAGCACGTCCCGGTAGGCGCGGTCGGACAGCCAGCGGTCGGCGGGCAGGCGCTTGTTGATCCAGGCGGACAGCCTGCCGGGCAGCCGCGCCGTGGGGAAGCCGCCGCCGAGGAAGACGCCCAGCACCGGGACACCGGTCTCCTCCAGGCGCAACGCGAGCGCCGTGGCCAGGGCGGTGCCCACGCAGTGCCCGTAGACGGCGATCGGCCCGGGAACGCGCTCGGCCAGCTCGGCAACGCACCGTTCGACCACGTCCTCCAGGGGGGAGGTCGGCTCGCCGGGCCTGGCCGGATCGTGACCGGGCAGCTCCAGCGCCAGCACCTCCACCCCTTCGGGCAGCGCCTCGGCCAGCGGCCGGTACACCGCCGCCGACCCCCCGCCATACGGCACACACACCACAGTGACGACCGCCCGCCCGCTCACCCCGTCGTCCCGGGCCGAACCGGCCGGGGTCATCGCCGTGGCCGGGGCGCGGCGGTGGGGGTCGACGAGGCGGTGGAGCAGGCGGTTGCGGGTGGCGTCGTCACGGTGGTCACGGTCGTCGAGGAAGGCGGCCAGTTCGCGGACGGTCGGATGGGTGAACAGGTCGATGACCCGAAGGCCCCTGCCGAGCGCGCGCACTGCCTTGACCGCGCTGAACGAGTCGCCGCCCAGGGCGAAGAAGTCGTCCCCCGACCCGACCCCCGCCACCCCCAGTAACTCTCCCCAGACCCCCGCGACCAGCCGTTCCGACTCCGTCTCTGGAGCCGACCCCTCCACATGACGCGCCAGCCCCTCCAACGAGGCCACCAACCGCGCCCGATCCACCTTCCCGTTCGGATTCAACGGCACCGCATCCACCACCACGATCACCGAAGGCACCATGTACTCCGGCAACACCCCCCGCAACGCCGCCCGAACCCCCTCCACCGTCACCGGCTCCGAAGCGAGTTCCGAGCCCACGTTCACGTCGTGTCGCCGGGCCGGGACGATCCACGCCGCCAGACGGCGCGCCGTACCCTCGCCCACCGGCAACACCACCGCGTCGGCCACCCCGGCGACACCACGGCACGCCAACGCGACCTCACCCGGCTCGACCCGATACCCCCGCACCTTCACCTGGTCATCGACACGACCAAGGAACTCCACCACCCCGCCCCGCACCACGACCCGGTCCCCCGACCGATACCACCGCACCCCATCCCGCACCACGAAACGGCCACCCGAAGAAACCACCAACTCCCCCGAACCAGAAGGACTCCCAGAGGCCGGGGAAGGGGAATTCACGTCGTCCGGAGAATTCTCGCCGACGGAACGACCATCGGCGTCAGTGAGATCGACCAAGTCGACAGCGGTGCCGACGGAATCGGCGGAATCGGCGGAGTTCTTGAATTCGGTTCCGCCTGGAACAGAATCCGATTTCACAGGAGTGGCCGATTGCAGATAGCCGCGGGCCACCTGGCGGCCACCGATCCACAACTCCCCCACCACACCATCCGGCACCCCGCGACCCGCACCATCACCAACAAAACACTCCACCCCCCCAAACGGCGAACCCAACGGAACACACACCGACCCCCGCCCCACCCCACCAACAACACACCCCAACACCGACACCGTCGACTCCGACGGACCATAATGAACCCGCACCTCCAAATCAGGACGCACAACCCCAATACGATCCACCAACGACCACGACACCGCCTCCCCCGCCAACACCAGCAAACGACCCGGCAACACCCCCGCCAAACCACCCGCCCCCGACCCCAGCAACTCCAACTGACTCGGCACACACTTCACCACATCAACCCCACCAACCCACCACCCAAAACCCACCGGATCCACCGACAAACCCCGATCCGCCACACACAACACACCCCCCGACGTCAACGCACCAAAAACACAGAACAACCCCAAATCAGCCGCAAAAGTCGACACCAAACCAAACGACACCAACCCCCCACCCAAACCCGCAAAAACCCCATCCAAATACCCCACCAAACCCCCATGCTCCACCACCACACCCTTCGGCCCACCCGTCGAACCCGACGTAAACACCACATACGCCACATCACCCCCACCGCACATTTCTCCGGCACGGTGATCGTCAGGCTCCGGGTCCCCGCCCGGCAGCGGGCCGACGACCGTCACGTCGGCGGGCAGCCGGTCCTCCAGGCCGGGCGCGCACACCACGACCCTGACCCCCGCGGTGGCGAGGATCGCGGCGACCCGGTCGGCCGGGGTCGCGTCATCGATCGGGACATACGCCGCACCGGCCGTCATGACGCCGAACAGCGCGACCGGCAGGTCACGTGTCCGTTCCATCAGCACCCCGACCCGGTCGCCGCGCGTCACCCCCACGGCGCGCAACCGGCGGGTGAGCACACCCGCCAGGTCGTCCAGTTCCCGATAGGTCAGCGACCCGTCCACGGCCCGCACCGCCGGCGCCGACGGCACCCGAAGCGCCTGCGCCCGGATCCGCCCGTGAACCGTCGACGCCCCCAGCACCGGCACCACAGGACCCGACAACACCGAGACCCTGCCCGGCTCCAGCTCCCAGCTCCCCACCGGGCGCGCGGGATCTGCCGCAAGCTGCGACAACACCGCCACGAACCACGCCACGAACCGCCGCGCCGTGCCCTCGTCGAACAGGTCCTTCCGGTAGACCAGGGCGCCGCGCAGCCCGGTGCGACTGTCCTGGACGGCCCAGCTCAGGTCGAACTTGGCGGCCTGCGGCGGCATCTCGATGGCGGCCGCCGCGATGCCCGGGAAACCGGTGACCGGGCCGGGAGCGTCGTACACGTTCAGCATCACGCGGAGCGGGGGCGGGTCGAACGACTCGCCGGCGTGCGCGAGGACGTCCAGGGTCTCGGCGCGCACCTGTTCGACCAGCTCACGGCCCGTGAGGTCGTCCGCGACGGTCCCCCGCGCGACCAGCGTCTGGAGGAGGCAGCCGACCATGCGCGCGGTGTCGGGATGGCGCCGCCCGGCCTCCGGCACCGCCACGGCGACGTCGTTCGTGCCCGTGACGCGCGCGAGCATGGCGCGCAGGCCCGCCAGCAGGACCATGAACACCGTCGCGCCGCTCCCGGCCGCCAGGGCGCGCAGCCGGGCGGCCAGCTCGTCCGGCAGGTCCAGCTCGACCAGGCCCGCGCCGCCACCGGGCATCGCCGGGCGCGGCCGGTCGGCGGGCAGGTCCAGCTCCGCCTCCAGGCCGCCGAGCCGGTCCGCCCACCAGCCGGTGTCGTCGCCGGCCCGCTGTCGCTGCCACTCGGCGACGTCGGCGAACTGGAGATCGAGCGGAGCCGGGCCCGCCGCGCCCGTCACGCGCGCGGCGTAGAGGCCGGCGAGATCCCGGAGGAGGACGCCGCGCGACCAGGCGTCGCTCGCGATGTGGTGCAGCACCAGGGCCAGGACGTGCTCGGCGGGGGCGAGGGTCAGGATGGTGGCGCGCAGCGGGTACTCCTCCGCGAGCCGGAACGGCCGCGCCGCCAGCTCCGCCAGCCGGCCGGACACCCCCTCTTGTCGCAGGACTCCCTGGTTTCCGGCGGCGGTCGCTTCCCCGCTCTCCGCCACCGCCCGTTCCAGGAGGGCGGGAGCGTCACCGGGCACGGCCACCACTGCGGGAGCATCGCCTGGCACGGTCATCGCGCGGCCGGCGGGGGCTCTCACGTCTTCGAGTTCGACCACCAACCGGTCCGGGGAGCCGACGACCGCGTACGGCTCGCCGTCGCGTACCTCGACGGTCGTGCGGAGGATCTCGTGCCGTTCGACCAGGTCGGTGACCGCCTGCCGCAGGGCGGGGACGTCCAGGTCGCCGTTCAGCCGCAGGACGACGGGGACGTTGTAGGCGGGGCTGTCGGGATCGACCTCGCCCGCCAGCCACATCTGCCGCTGGATCGGCGACAGCGGCACCGGGCCCGTGCCGGTCCGCCGGGGGATGGCGGCCGGGCCGCCGGGAGCGCCGGTCTCCCGCCGGGTGTCGAGTTCGGCGGCGAGGTCGGCCAGTACGGGGTGTTCGAAGAGCGCACGCAAGGGGACGGTGTAGCCCAGCGCGGCCGAGAGGCGTCCGGCGACGCGTACGGCGGTGAACGAGTCGCCGCCCAGGGCGAAGAAGTCGTCCCCCGACCCGACCTCCGCCACTCCGAGCAGTTCGCCCCACACGCCCGCGACCAGCCGTTCCGACTCCGTTCCCGGAATCGACCCCTCCACCTGACGCGCCAGCCCCTCCAACGAGGCCACCAACCGCGCCCGATCGACCTTCCCGTTCGGATTCAACGGCAGCGCATCGATCACCACGATCACCGAAGGCACCATGTACTCCGGCAACACCCCCCGCAACGCCGCCCGAACCCCCTCCACCGTCACCGGTTCCGGAGCGAGTTCCGAGCCCACGTTCACGTCGTGCCGGCGGGCCGGGACGATCCACGCGGCCAGGCGCCGCGCCGTGCCCTCGCCCACCGGCAACACCACCGCGTCACCCACCCCGGCAACACCACGGCACGCCACCGCGACCTCACCCGGCTCGACCCGGAACCCCCGCACCTTCACCTGGTCGTCGACACGGCCAAGGAACTCCACCACCCCGCCCCGCACCACGACCCGATCCCCCGACCGGTACCACCGCACCCCATCCCGCACCACGAACCGACCACCAGATGAAACCACCAACTCCCCCGAACCAGAAGAACTCCCAGAGCCCAGGGAAGGGGAATTCACGTGGGCCGAAGAATCGGTGCCCGCCGAAAGGGAATCCGATTCAACGGAATTAGTGGCCGATTCCAAATAGCCGCGGGCCACCTGGCGGCCACCGATCCACAACTCCCCCACCACACCATCCGGCACCCCGCGACCCGCACCATCACCAACAAAACACTCCACCCCCCCAAAAGGCGAACCCAACGGAACACACACCGACCCCCGCCCCACCCCACCAA
This sequence comes from Sphaerisporangium corydalis, assembly GCF_025506355.1. GTDB lineage: Bacteria > Actinomycetota > Actinomycetes > Streptosporangiales > Streptosporangiaceae > Sphaerisporangium > Sphaerisporangium corydalis. The sequence continues at coordinate 460 of NZ_JANZYP010000001.1, read as the reverse complement.
CAACACACCCCAACACCGACACCGTCGACTCCGACGGACCATAATGAACCCGCACCTCCAAATCAGGACGCACAACCCCAATACGATCCACCAACGACCACGACACCGCCTCCCCCGCCAACACCAGCAAACGACCCGGCAACACCCCCGCCAAACCACCCGCCCCCGACCCCAGCAACTCCAACTGACTCGGCACACACTTCACCACATCAACCCCACCAACCCACCACCCAAAACCCACCGGATCCACCGACAAACCCCGATCCGCCACACACAACACACCCCCCGACGTCAACGCACCAAAAACACAGAACAACCCCAAATCAGCCGCAAAAGTCGACACCAAACCAAACGACACCAACCCCCCACCCAAACCCGCAAAAACCCCATCCAAATACCCCACCAAACCCCCATGCTCCACCACCACACCCTTCGGCCCACCCGTCGAACCCGACGTAAA